>NZ_JBKBTV010000025.1:0-62758 GCF_046291265.1 Acidovorax sp.
CACCTGCCCGGCGTCCAGAAAGGTGCTTTCCCACCCGAACTGGTAGCGCACCACCAGCCCGCGCAGCAGCAGCGACAACGCAATGCCCGCCGCCCAGGCCGCGGCGCACAGGTGCAGCACGCGCGCCGCGTGGTGCTGGATGTGTGCTGCGGTGTGGGCCAGCCAGCGGGTGTGAAAGTCCGCTGCGATGCGCGCTGCCAGGCCGCGCCGCCCCGCACGCCCGCTGTGCGCAGGGCGCATCCATGCCTCCAGCGTCCGCAACATGGCGTTGGGTCCGCGCGGCGGCCGCACGGCGCGCCAGGCCAGCAGTGCGTACACCACCAGGTTCCAGCCCAACACGGCGAGCAGCGGCGGCGACAACAAGTCCACGCGGTGGGCGTTGGCAATGCGGTCCAGCGCCAGCCCCAGCAGCAGGGCCACCCAGGGCAAGCCCATGGCCAGCCAGCGCAGGCGCGCACTCGGCTGCCGCAGCGCAGCCACGGTGGGGTCGCGTCCGCTGGCGCGCTGGGCGATGGTTTCGGCCCGGGCCAGCACCACGTCGCCCGCGCCCACGCGGGGCACGCCGCGCTGCCGGGCAGCGTCCACGGCCGTGCGCGTGGCCTCGTCGATCTCGGTCTGGCTGACCAACGTGCGCTCAGTGTCCACGTGCTCGATGGCCTGTGCCAGCAGCACGGTGCGCAGTTGGGCCACGGTGACGCGCATGAATAGTCCTGTTTTGATAGCTGTTAGCGCTTATGCATCAAGCGCTAGAGGCCAATTTGATGCTTATTTTGGCCACAGCGCCCACAAACGCAGGCCTTGTTTCAGGCGGCCTGCAATGTCGCCCGCCTCTTGCCCCCAGCCGGTGAAAAAGTCCGCGCGCACGGCGCCCAAAATGGCGCTGCCTGTGTCTTGCGCCAGCACCATGCGGCTCAGTTGCACCTGCGGCCCCGTGGAGGCCAGCCACACCGGGGTGCCGTACGGAATGCTCTGCCGGTCAACCGCAATGGACCGGCCGGGCGTGAGCGGCACGCCCTGTGCGCCCTTGGGGCCGAACTCGGCGTCCAGCCCGCTCAACGGCTCTTCGCGGAAAAACACGTAGCGCGGGTTGCTCCACAGCAGTTCATTGGTGCGGTGCGGGTTGGCAGTCAGCCAAGCGCGGATGCCGGGCCAAGTGGCGTCGCGCGTCAGGTTCTGGTCCAGCAGCCAGCGGCCCACGCTTTGGTAAGGCTGGTCGTTGGTGCCTGCATACGCCACACGCACGCTTGATATGGAGCCATCGGCCTCGGTGATGCGCAACCGGCCCGAGCCCTGGATGTGCAGCACCATCGATTCCACCGGGTCGCGCAGCCATGCGATGGCGCGGCCCTGCAGGGCGGCCTGGGCTTCGGGCAGGGTGTCGATCTGCTGGCGCGTGTACCAGGGCTTGCGGCTGCCCAGCGTGGCGGGGGTGCGGTACACCGGCACGGTGAAGCCGTTGCCAGGCTGGCGGGCAGCGTCGATCATGGGTTCGTAGTACGCCGTGAGCAGGCCGTCGGCATTGCCGTCATGGGCCTCGATGCGGTAGGGCTGCAGCCGGGTCATGAGCCAGGCGCGTTGCTCATCGGCCGTGGCAATGCTCAGCTGGCGCACCTCGCTGCACAGCGCGGTGAAAGGCGGCTGGGTCCGCTCGCAGCTTTTGATCCAGGCGTTCCAGGCTTCGTGCAACGCGTCCTGGGTAAAACCGGGCAGCTCGGCCCAGCGCACCGGGATCCAGCGGCTCTTGGCTTGCGCCAGCGGTGGCGGCAGCGGACCGGTGTCGCCGGGCAGCATCACCGGGCCGGTGGGGGGAGGCACGGGGATGGCCGTGGGGCGGGAGGGGCTTGGCGCCGGGGGCGTAGAGCAGGCGGCCAGCGTTCCTACAATCAGCGCCGTCCATACAAAGCGCAGGAGTGTCAATTTCATGGGGCTGATTTTGCTTGAAGCGCTGCTGGCGCTGGTGCTGCTGGTGGCCATTGTGTGGTGGACCATGTTCTCCGGCCGCAAGGGGGGCGAGTTGAAGGCGCCGCCCCAGGACGACGAAACGCCGCCGCCACCGGCTCCCTGATCGTCTGGATTTCGCCGTTCTTTCGCCTTTCTGCGCTGTTAGGCGCCCCGGGCGGTCGGCGGCCCAGTCCTACAGGCGGTGGGTGGGCACGCCGATGGCGCACCAGTGACCATGCCCTCACGATGGCGATACAGCTGGGCTCCGCGCCTGAGCGGATGAGGCAGCCCTCCCCGGGCAAGCAAACGCCTTCAACGCCCGGCTCTTCACCTTCAAGGAGCACACACATGCGCAAACACATTCTTCTCGGCGCCACTGCCGTCATCGTCCTGGCCACGGGCTGCGCCAGCATGGACGATACCCAGCGCCGCACCGCCACCGGCGCGGGCGTAGGTGCCTTGGCCGGGGCTGTCATTGGCTCCGCTACGGGTGGCAGCGCCGGTACGGGCGCCGTGGTGGGTGCGGGCGTGGGCGCCCTCGGCACCTACATCTGGTCGCAGAACATGGAGCGCCAAAAGCGCGAGATGGAGCAGGCCACCCAGGGCACGGGCATTGCGGTGACGCAGACGGCCGACAACCAGCTCATGCTCAATATCCCCAGCGACGTCTCGTTTGCGGTGGGCCGATCAGACATTCAGCCCAACTTTGGACCGGTGCTGGACCAGTTTGCCGCTGGCCTGCGCAACAACCCGAACACCGATGTGCGCATCGTGGGCCACACCGACGCCACGGGCAGCGAGGCTGTCAACAACCCGTTGTCGATGGACCGCGCCGCAAGCACGCGCAGCTACCTGGCATCGCGGGGCGTGGATGGTCGCCGCATCGCCATCGACGGCATGGGCGAACGTTATCCCATTGCCACGAACGACACCGCAGATGGCCGCTCGCGCAATCGCCGTGTAGAGATTTTTGTGGGCGAACGCCCCCGCGGCTAATGCATCTGCAAGGGGTGTGATTGCTGCGGCAGTAAGGGGGAGTACGCTGCAGCAGCGCACTTGACCGGTCAATGTCCCGTGCGAAGCAGGTTGGCCAGCTCCACGGCCGACTTGACCTGCATCTTGTCGAACACGCGGGAGCGGTGCACTTCCACCGTGCGCACGCTGATGTCCAGCTGGTCGGCAATCAGCTTGTTGGGCAGGCCTGCCACCACAAGGTCCATCACATCGCGTTCGCGGTCGGTCAAATCGCGCAGGCGCACTTGCAAGTCGCTGCGCTCGCGCACTTCGGCCAAGCGTTCGGCAGACTGTGCCAGCGCCTGCTCGATGCGGTCCACCAGCGCGTTGTCAGAAAACGGCTTTTCGCAAAAGTCAAAGGCCCCGCGCTTGACGGTGTCGACCGCCGTCGGCACGTCGGCATGGCCGGTCAGAAAAATCACCGGCATCGTGGCCAGGTCGCCACGCACAGCCAACAAATCAAACAATGCCAGCCCGCTCATGCCGGGCATGCGCACGTCCAGCAGCAGGCAGCAGGGCTGGCGTTGCGCCGGGCGGCTGGTGAGCATGGCGTCAAACGCTTCGGCGCTGTCAAACGATTCGCTGGGCAGCCTGCGTGACCGCAGCAGCCACGCCAAAGCTTCGCGCACGCTGGCGTCGTCGTCCACGATGTACACGGTGGCGTTGGTGATGGGTTCCATCAGGGTTCGGACGAAGAAGGTTGAATGAGCGGCAACGTGAAGGTGAATACCGTACCACGCGGCTCGTGGGGCGCAAATCCGAGAAAACCGCCGTGCTGCTCGATCACGGTGCGGCACATGCTGAGGCCCAGGCCCATGCCTTCGGGGCGGGTGGTGAAAAAGGGCGTGAACAGTTTTTCAGCAACCTCAGGGGCAATGCCGGTGCCGATGTCGGTCACCGCAAACTCAACCCAGCCGCTGTGCTGGTTGGAGGCGGTGCGGCGCACGCGGATGTCCAGCACGCGGGTGGGGATGCTGGGGTCGTCCATGGCCTGCATGGCGTTGCGCGCCAGGTTCAGCAGCACCTGTTCGACCATGGTGCGGTCGCACAGCGTGGGTGGCAACCCCGGCTCCACGGTGGTGTGCACGCGCACACCCAGCTTGCGGGCCTGCAGAATCACCAGCGGCAGGATGGCGTCCAGCAACTGCTGCGCGTGCACGGCTTCGCGGGCCTGGTCGCGGCGGCGCACAAAGTCGTGCACGCTCTTGATCACCTTGCCCGCCCGCTCGGCCTGCCGGGCGATCTGCTGCATGGCCATGCGAACGTCCTGCAGCTGTTCGGCACCGGGTGCCGCATCCGGTGCCGATGGTTCCAGCAGGTTGATGGACCCCGTGGCGTAGCTGGAGATGGCGGCCAATGGCTGGTTGAGTTCGTGGCTGAGCAGGGACGCCATTTCGCCCACGGTGGCCAGACGGGCGGTGGCCTGCAGGCGCTCTTGCGACGCGCGGGACAGCTCCTCCACCCGCCGTTGCTCGCTGATGTCGAGGAACGCGCTCATCCATCCCGTGTGCTGGCCCTGGGCGTTGATCAGCGGCGCCTCGATGATCAGCACCGGGAACCGGGTGCCGTCCTTGCGCATGAAAACCGACTCGAAACCCTCACGCGGCGGAACATGCTGGCCCGCCAGGCGAATCTCTTGCCGCTGGCGGTATTCATCCACCAGTTCGGGGGGCCAGTACGGCGCCGAAACGCTCTGGCCCAGCAACTCTTGGGCGCCAAAGCCCACCATGGCGCAGAACGCAGGGTTCACGTAGGTGATGCGGCCTTCCAGGTCGCGGGCGCGCAGGCCGGTGACCAGCGAGTCTTCCATGGCTTTGCGAAACGCCAGCGCGTCGGCCAGGTCACGTTCAGCGCGCAAGCGGCGGCGGTTGTCGCGCACCAGCACCCCCATCACGGTGACCAGCGCAATCGACATCGTCGTGACCAGGGCCGTCAGCACGTTGGGGAACACGCTGGGCGCTGCATGCCAGGTGTCCATGCGCAGCACCAGGGTGCTGCCGGGCAGGTCGAGAAGATGTTGCGCCGTGAACATGCGCGAGCCGCGGCGCGCGGCGCCCAGCACGGCCAGGCGCGTTCCATCGGGTTCGGTGAACGAGGCTTCCTGGCTGCGCGTGAGGTTGTGCGCCACCAGATTGATGAGCACGTCCTGCAGTGAATAGGTCACCACCAGAAAACCCGTGTTGCGCCCGCCCGCGGTCAGTGGCAAGCACAGCTCCATCATTTCGGAGCCCAGGCCGTCGCCATGGGGCTGGAAATAGCTGCTGGAATAAGACGGGCTGCTCAACCGGCGGGCATTGGCGCAGGCGATGGCCGAGTCCGACTGGCTGCTTTCGCGCAGGCGCGCATCCCATGCCACGGGCCGGTAGGGTGACTGCGCGTGGGTGCGCAGGCGCATGTTGGGTTCACGCCATTCGATGCGGACCAGTTCGCGGTTTTTACGCAGCAGCTCGGACGCCTCGATGTCCCAGGCCAGCTGGCCCGGGTCGCCCGCGTGCAGGGCCTGCAGGCTTTGCAGGTTGCGGTTGAGCGCCACGCGAATGTCTGACACCGCATCGGCCGTGTCGCGCTCCAGCCGTGTCTGCACCTGGCTGGCCTCGTAGCGTCCGGCCAGCCACACCATGGTGGCCAGCATGGACACCACCAGCAGCACCAGCGCCGTCCACAGCGACCAGCGGCGCCAGGCGCGCCGCCAGCGCAGCAACACAGTGAACCGGGATGCGGTCACAACACGCGGTGGGTCAGGGCGGGCAGCTGCTGGCGCACAGCGTGCAGGCGCTCGGAGTCGAGCACGCCCACCACCACAGCCTCGCCCTGCGCTTGTTGGTCCAGCACAGTGCCCCAGGGGTCTACCAGCATGCTCTGGCCCCAGGTGTGGCGGCCGTTTTCGTGGACTCCGCCCTGCGCGGGCGCGAGCACATAGGCCAGGTTTTCGACAGCGCGGGCACGCAGCAGCACCTCCCAGTGGGCCTGGCCCGTGGTGTGGGTGAAGGCGCTGGGCACCAGCATCAGGTCTGCGCCTGCACGGGCATGTGCGCGATACAGCTCCGGAAACCGGAGGTCGTAGCACACCGAAAGCCCGACGCGCCAGCGGTGACCGTCGCGTGCGTGCAGATCAAACTGCACGGGCGTGGCGCCCGCTTCGATGACACGGCTTTCGTAATACTGCTCGCGGCCGTTGTCAAACTGAAAGAGGTGGATCTTGTCGTAGCGCGCCACACACTCGCCCGCCGGATTGAACACCAGGGTGGTGTTGTGCACACGGTTCTCCGATGTGGTCTGCAGCGGCAGGGTGCCGCCCACAACCCACATCTGCAGCGTGCGTGCCGCAGTGGCCAGAAACTGCTGAATCACGCCCTCACCGTGGGCCTCGCGGAGGGCCAGCTTGTCGGTGTCTTTGTGGCCCATGGCGCAGAAGTATTCGGGCAGCACCGCCAGCTCGGCGCCCTGGCTGGCCGCCTGATCCAGCAGCACGCGGGCGGCATGCAGGTTGGCCTCCCGTTGCGTGCCCGACACCATCTGGATCGCGGCGACTTTCATGAGGGTTCTCCAGTTTTGGGGGGGGTGCTGCGGGGTGCGGTTTCGGTGGTCGCGCCGGGAACCGGGACCTGGGGTGAGGCTGCGTCGCGGCCGCGGCGGGCGATGCGCACGATGCGCGGGTCTGTCCAGGTGCCGTCGATGCGAAACTCTTGGGTGGCGGCCTCGATCAGCGGACCGCGCAGAAACACCTGGGCCAGGAAACTGCCCAGCCCGATCACCGGATTGATGGCCGTCGCGACCAACGAGGCGGTCAGCGCATTGATCTCCGGCACCACCACCACGCGCAGGTTTTGCGTTTCGTTGTCGATGCTGGCACTGCCTTCCATCAACACCGCTGCGTTCACGCCCTTCATCTGCAGGTTGTTGGTGGTGGCCACACCCTGCTCGATGCGCACGTCGCCGCGCACAAAGTCAAACGCAAAACCCTCGCTGAACACGTCGCGGAAATCGAGCGCCAGGCGCCGTGGCAGCGACTGCAGGCTCAGCACCCCCAGCAGCTTGGCCAGCCCGGGGTCGGCCTTGAGGAACTGGCCGGATTCGATGTTCAGATTGATCTGCCCGGTCATGCTGCGGTAGTCGGGGCTGAAGGGCGCGCCGATCCATGCCACCTGGCCCTCCATGCGGCCCTTGCCCCGCTTGACCACATCGGCCATGCCCATGCGTGCGAGCAAATCGCCCGAATCGCGAATGTCGAGCTTGAAGTTGAGCACCGTGCGCCGCTCAGGGGCCTGTGGGCCCAGCCCGGCGGCGTTGAGCACCGCCCAGTTGCCATTGGCGGTAAAGCCGGCTTCGGGCGAGAGGATGTTGAATTTGCTCAGGCGCCACTCGCGCTGCGCGCCCTCGCTGCCGCGGTTCTGTGCCTCTATCTCCACCCTGCCCAGGCGCTTGCCGCGCAGCTCGAAATCCTCCACGACGATGTCCAGCGCGGGCAGCGTGCCGGGTTGTTCATCCAGCAGCGCCTCGACCTGTGTCACGTCACTTTGAGGCATGTTCACGCGCGACAGGCGCGCAAACACCCGGCCATTGGCGTGGTCGACCGAGCCGGGTTGGCGGTATTCGAGGTAGCCGTTCAGCTCGGTAGCGTCCAGGTTGGCCCGCCAGATGGTGCCTTCGCGCAGGGCGCCTGCGACCACGTTGTGCAGGGTGCGGCCTTGCAGCGTGAGTTCGCGCGCGCGCACGGCCAGGGTCGTGGGCATGTAGTTCTGCGCGATGCCTTGCCCGGGTGGAGTCGCCGGGTTCGCCGCAGTGCGCGGCCCCGCTGCTGGCCCAGCGGCCTGGGACAGTACGTCGTCCCAAGCGTCCACGTCGATCTTGGATTGGTTGATGTTGGCGGCCACACCCTGCGCGGGCATAGGCGCGGATTCACCCGGGGCCAGGCCCACGCCAATGGTGCCGCGGAGCACCCTTGCCTGGGCGCCACTGACGTCGCGCAGGTACGTGGCGGACCCGAGCGCGCCGAGGTCCAGCGTGATCTGGTCGATCAGCGGCGGGCCTCCAGCCCCCCCGTTGTTGCCCGCGCTGCTGGCCAGGCCCACCAGTGACTCACGCGCCACCTGGCTTTCAAAACGCAGGGGCAGGCTGCTGTCGGCGGTCTTGCCCAGGGGCGCAGGAAGCTCCAGCGCCATGCCTTGCAGGCTGGTCGATACCTGAAGTTCTGGCACACCACGGCGAAACGCCAGGGCCAGGGTGTAGGGCGTGCTGCCGGTGGCCCGGCGGGCCAGCTGCGCCAGCATGCCCAGTTGCGGGGTTTGTTGCAGCCCTTCGGCCGTAGCGGTGCCTTGAGCGCGCAGCTGCACCGCCGATTCAGTGGCCGGTGCGTTGGCGGCCAGCGCGCGCATGCCGCCTTCCAGGCGCACGTTGCTTCCCAGGGCCTGGGCCTGCACGTTGTTCAGTGAGAAGCCTGTTTCACTGAACTGCACGGCGCCGCGCACGCGGGTCAGCGCAGGGGTGTCTGGCGTGATGCGCAGTTCGTTGCCCGCCAGCGTGACGCTGCCCTGTACTTTGGATTTTTCGAGCTCGCTGATAGGCAAACTCAGGCGCAACTGAAAGTCGGCGTTGCCGGTGCCGCTGGCTTGAGCCAGCGCATTGCCCGTCATGCCACCCAGGGGAGATGTGCTCATCAGGGTCAACAGCTCACCCAGCGGCCCGCGCGCATCGGCGCTCACCCCCACCACCGTGTGCGACAGGTCGGGGATTTTGGCTTCCACCTTCGACAACCGCAGCCCCTGTTGTCCCGCAAAGCTGCCGCTGGCACCACGCACCTGCATCGAAGACCGCTCGAAGATCAACTCTCCCCCCAGCTCCGTCAGTGCCGGCCACGGCAGCACGTTGGCAGGCTGCAGCTGCGGCGGGACATAGGCGTAGGTCACGTCTTTGACCCGCGCCGCAATCCGGAACTCGCCCGTTTTGGGGTCATTGAACGGCAGATCGTGCAGGTCGCCTTTGACGCGGAACTGCACACTGCTGGCGCTGCCGGCCACTACGGCATCGCGCACATAGTGGCGCGCATCCGCGGGGATGGACAGCGGCAAATAGCGATGCACCCG
Source organism: Acidovorax sp. (assembly GCF_046291265.1). GTDB lineage: Bacteria > Pseudomonadota > Gammaproteobacteria > Burkholderiales > Burkholderiaceae_C > Acidovorax. The sequence goes on from NZ_JBKBTV010000025.1 coordinate 9,039, forward strand.
GGTGCCATCCGCGCGGTTGAGTGCGCCACTGAGGTCCAGCACCCCCGGAAAGCGCGAACGGTGGGGTGCCTTGCTCGCATCGCTGGTGTGCCAGGTGGCCCGCGCCTCACCCTGCGCGTCAGCGTTGGCAAACTGCACGTCGTTGGCCTGGACTGCAATGCGGTTTCCGTCGAATTGCCAGCGCACATCGGCACTAAGGCGGTCCAGTGGCACGACGGGGTCTTCGAACACCCCTGGCAGTACCAGTGCGCCCGAAGCCATGGTCAATCCGGCCTTGCCGCCCGCCTGCGTCATGTCGATGTCCACCGTGGCGCCCCGCAGGCCCAGGTGGGTAGGGGCCACCCCGGCCCCCTGGGCCGTGTCGCCTGCCAGCGCGAGGCCTTGAATGCGGCCTCGCACCTGGTATTGCTGCAAGCGGTCGAGCGGGCCTTTCCAGGTGGCCTGTATTTCGTCCACCAACCCCTTGGGCGTGTAGGTCCGCACTGCGTCGTGTGCGGTCGCACCCAGCGGCAACCGGCTGGCGATTTGTGCCAATGCGGCCAGGTCCAGCCGGTCGGCGCGCAGCTCGCCCTGCTCGGGGGTCTTGCCAGACGCCGAGGTGTGCACCAACCGCAGATTGCCGCCGGGCCAGACCAGACCGTCGTCCGTCTTGAACTGCAGCGCCTGGGTGGAGAACTCGAACCCACCATTGAGGCGCCTCCCTCCTAGTCGTCCCTGGACGTTGGGCAGGACCAAGGCTTCCAACCCGGGCGAGAGCGTGGTGTTCACATCGGCCAGCGCCAGGTCGGCTGTGCCGCCCACAATCTGGCCGCGCTGCACATCGGCCCAGGCGCGCAGCGCACCGCGGCCCTGGGCCACTTCAATGCCCACGTCCGCATGGTGGCGCAGGCGTGACACATCGACCCGTGCAAAGTCGGCAAATACCTGCCCACTCCAGTGTTTCCAGTTGCCGTCCCGCGCGCGCAGCAGCGGTGCCCTGAAAAGCCCCACCACCGAGAAGCGGTCGCCCCATTCTGGCGGGGGCGTGGCGTCCAGGCGCATGTGGTGGTGCCAATTGCCGTTGCGCAAAAGCAGATCCACCTTCTCCAGGGCCAACTCGGGCGCGTTGCGCTGCTCGTCGGTCCATCGCACCGTGCCGCCCTTGATAAACACCTCGCCTTGCGAAAACAACCAGTCGGCCGCGGCATTGTTGTCGCCTTGGGTTTCGGCGAACGTGAGACCTGCTATATAGATACGGCCGTCCGGTGCGCGGCGCATGTCGAGTTCGGGGCCTTCGATGTACAACTGCTCGAAGCCCGCGTTCAGCAGCGAACGCGGCGACAGCGCCACCACCACCCGCGGCAGCCGCAGGGCAGACCGCCCTGAGGCATCCAGGAGCGCCACGTCTGACAACTCGATGGACGGGATCAGGCCTTCGGTATGGGCCGAGATCGCGCCGATCTTGACGGGAACCCCTAGGGCCCGTGCGGCATGCGCTTCGATCTGTGGGCGAAAATCACCGATTCGCGGCACAATCCAGCCATGAAGGGCCCCCCACGCGATGGTCAGCAGCAGCCAGAAAGCCAGCAGCAAACCCAACGACCACCGCGCAAGACCTGCCACTATTTTCAGCAGGCGTGTGGGGTGTGGGATGGGATCGATCATGGTGGGAATGAATGTGGCAGGAATTATGACCCGCAGGCTTAGCCCGGGTTCACTACAAACCGGTGTTCATATGTACGCATTGAGTTGCGGCCGCCATGCAGACCCCCGGTTCTGAACCCCATTGCAACCCCGAGGCTGCCTTTGTGCTGGGGGCCGGGCATTCGCGCTTCTACCAGCGCCTGCACCGGCGTTATGAGAACGATCTCCCCTTGCTGCCCGCTGGCACGCCCACGCGTGCCACGATGGAGCAGGCCTATGGCGTGCTGCGAGCGCGGGGCTGTGACACCGGCACGGCCTTGCGGGTGCTGCGCCAGCTGGTCATGGAGCGACTCATCCAGCTCGATTGCGAAGCCCAGGCGCCTTTGGCCGACATCACCACGGCGGTCACCGAGCTGGCTGAACTGGCGCTGGACCGCGCCTGCGTCCAGGCACGGCAAGAGCTGGACGAGCGCCATGGCGCGCCGTCCGGGCCGGAAGGCCAACCGGTCCAGTTGTGGATCATCGGCATGGGCAAGCTGGGTGCCCGCGAGCTCAATGTCTCCAGCGACATCGACCTGATCTACGTGTACGAACACGATGGCGAAACCGCCGGTGCGGTCGATGGCCGGGGGCGCATCTCCAACCACGAATACTTTGCGCGCGCTGTCAAATCCATCTACAGCTTGGTGGGCGACACCACTGAACATGGTTTTGTGTTCCGGGTGGATCTGGCCTTGCGGCCCAACGGCAATTCGGGGCCGTCGTCGGTGTCGCTGTCGGCACTGGAGGAATATCTGCAGGTGCAGGGCCGTGAATGGGAGCGTTTTGCCTGGCTCAAAAGCCGCGTGGTCGCCCCGCGCGACTGTATTGCCAGCCCCGAAGTACAGGCTTTGCGGGGCGTGGTGCTGCCCTTTGTGTTTAGGCGCTACCTGGACTACAGCGTGTTTGATGCGCTGCGGATATTGCACCGCCAGATTCGCGACCACGCGGCCAAGCGCAGCGCCGGTCACCCCGAGCGCGCGAACGACGTCAAGCTGTCGCGCGGCGGGATCCGTGAGATTGAGTTCACCGTGCAGTTGTTGCAGGTGGTGCGCGGCGGGCAGTTTCCGGAGTTGCGCCGTCGCCCCACGCTGGATGCCCTGCAGCGCCTGGCCCAGGCGGGCCTGATGCCGCAGGAAACCGCCGACGCCCTGGCACGCGCCTATGTCTTTTTGCGCCGGGTGGAGCACCGCATCCAGTACCTGGACGACCAGCAGACCCACGTGCTGCCCACGCGCGACGACGATCTGGCCTGGATTGCCCATACGCTGGGCTACAGCAACTGCTGCGCCTTTTTGCACGAGCTGGACGCCCACCGCGAGCTGGTGGCACAAGAATTTGACACGCTGCTCGGCGGCGCGGGCAAAAAGCAGTGCAATGGTGGCGGATGTGGTGGCCCCCGCGCAGCGGCGCCCCCGCCGCCCGAGCTGGAAGGGCTGCTGGAGCAATTGCCCCCCGGGTTCCGGGAGCGCGTGGCCGAATGGCGCAATCACCCGCGTGTAGAAGGACTGCGTGACGAAGCGCGCGCGCGCCTTTTTCGCCTGGTGCAACGCACCGCGCAGTGGCTCAATGAAGGGCGTGTCACCCCAGAGGCCGCACTGCGCCTGGTCAACTGGCTGGAGCCGCTGCTGCGGCGCGAGAGCTACCTGGCGCTGCTGCTGGAGCGCCCCTCGGTACACGAGCAACTGCTGCACCTGCTGGGCGCCGCCAAGTGGCCTGCCCGCTACCTGCTGCAACACCCGGGCGTGATTGACGAGCTGGTGGGCGACGCGCTGCTCGCCGAGCGGTTTGTGGTGGCAGACTTCGAACGCGAACTCGCTCTACGCCTGACATCGCTGCAGTCCACCGGCGAAGACGACGACGAAACGCTGCTCAACCTGCTGCGCCGTGCCCAGCACGCCGAAACCTTCCGCACCCTGGCGCGGGATGTGGAGCGCCGCCTCACGGTGGAACAGGTCGCCGACGATCTGTCGGCGCTGGCAGACAGTGTTTTGCGGGTCACCGCGCAGTGGTGCTGGAGCCGCCTCAAGACCCGTCACCGCGAAAGCCCGCAGTTCGGCATCATTGGCTACGGCAAGCTGGGCGGCAAAGAACTGGGTTACGGCAGCGACCTCGACATTGTTTTTGTGTTCGACGACGACGACGAGCGCGCCCCAGAGGTCTACGCCGCGTTTGTGCGCAAGCTCATCAACTGGCTCACCGTGAAGACCGGCGAAGGCGACCTGTACGAGATCGACACCGCGCTGCGGCCCAACGGCAATTCGGGCTTGCTGGTAACGCGCTTTGAGGCCTATGCCAATTACCAGGAGCGCCGGGGCAGCAACACGGCCTGGACCTGGGAGCACCAGGCCATGACGCGCGCCCGGTTTGTACTGGGCAGTGATGCCCTGCGCGCGCGTTTTGACGCCGTGCGCGAAGCCGTCATCACGTCCGAGCGCGACACCGCAGCACTGCGCGACGAGATCACCACGATGCGCGAGCGGGTGCGCAGCGCCCACCCGGTGCGTGATGGGCAGTTCGACGTCAAACACAGCCCGGGCGGGATGGTGGATGTCGAGTTTGCCTTGCAGTACCTGGTGTTGTCCCACTCGGCGACCCACCCAGAGTTGCGGGAAAACAGGGGAAACATCACGTTGCTGAAACTCGCTGAGCAGGTGGGCTTGCTGCCGCCGGGCGTAGGCCACGCCGCTGCCGATGCGTACCGCGAATTGCGGCGCGTGCAGCACCAGGCGCGGCTGGACGAAGCACCTACGCAGGTCACGCCCCCCGCGTTGCAGGCCGAGCGTGACGCCGTGCTTGCGTTGTGGACCGCGGTATTTCTGCCCGCAAAATCTTTGTGAAATTTTTGTTACTTCAAACAATCGTTTGAATTTGGGTGGTTTAATCCGGGGCCATGAGTTCCGGCCCCTCCCCCATTCCCGCAGCCCAACGCACTGCCCGCAGCGACGGCGAAGACACGCGTGCCCGCTTGCTGGCGGCGGCGCTGCAGTTGTTCTCAGAACGCGGGTTTGCGCAGACGTCCGTGCGTGCCATCGCCGAAGCCGCGGGCACCAACGTAGCGGCCATCGCCTACCACTTTGGCGACAAGGCGCGGCTTTACACCGCCACGTTCTATGAGCCCTTTGGCAGTGGCAGCGACCTCATCCCGGTTTTTGCTGACCCCTCGCTGAGCCTGGCCCAGGCGCTGGGCTGCTACTTTGCGGGTTTTCTGGAGCCGCTTAAACACGAAGGGCTGGTGACCCAGTCACTGCGCCTTCATGTGCGGGAGCTGCTCGACCCCACCCACGTGTGGCCTGAACTGATCGAGCGCGAATGCCGCGCGCCGCACCAGGCGCTGGTGCAGCTGCTGTGCCGCCACATGGGCGTGCCGCAGGCGGACGACGACATGCACCGGCTGGCGTTCTCTCTGGCGGGGCTGGTCATGCAAATGTGGACGCAGCGCGACCCCTTGATCGCCGTGGCGCCGCAGCTGGCGGGCTCGGGGGCGGTCGATGCGTGGGCCGAACGGCTCACCGGCTACGCGCTCAGCATGGTGCAGGGTGAGATGGCGCGCCGCCAGACGTCCCCGGCACCCGCCAAGCGCCACATACCTCGAACATCGAACAAGGAAACCAATCCATGAAGCTGTCGCACCGACTCCTTTTAGCGGCCTGTGTGCCCCTGGCGCTCGGGGCCTGCGCTACAGCATCGCCTCCCGCCACCGTGTCGGCGCCCGCTCCCGCGGGGTGGCAGGCACCGCTGCCGCACCAGGGCTCGGTGGCTGGCCTGTCGCAGTGGTGGGCGCAGCTGGACGATCCGCTCCTTGTCGAGCTGATCGATACCGCGCAGACCATCAGCCCCGGGGTAGCTCAGGCGCGGTCGCGCATTGCGCAGGCCCGCGCCACCCAGGTGGCCAGCCGCGCTGCGCTGGGCCCCGCGCTGGACGGGCAAGCCAGTGCCAGCCGGGGGTTCAACGAGCAACTGGCAGGCATTGCCACCACCGCCCAGGCCGGGCTGCAGGCCAGCTGGGAGATCGATCTGTTTGGCGCCAACGCGGCCACCAAAACCGCGGCCGATCAGCGTCTGGCGGGCGCACAGGCGCTGTGGCACGAAGCCCGCGTCAGTGTGGCCGCCGAAGTGGCGTTGCAGACCAGCAGCCTGCGCACCTGCCTGGAACAGTTGAATGTGGCACAGCGCGATGCCCAGTCGCGTGGCGAAACCTCGCGCCTCTCGGCCTTGAGCGAGCAGGCAGGTTTTACCGCGCTGGCCACCGCCGCTCTGGCGCGTGCCAGTGCCGCTGAGGCGGCTGCGCGGGCATCGCAGCAGCGCATGCAGTGTGATGTGGAGCTGAAAACACTGGTGGCGTTGACGGGCTGGGAGGAACCCGCCCTGCGTGCGCGCTTGGCCGCGGCACCGGGCCGCCCTGCGCCGGACGCGCTGTTTGCCATTGCCGCCTTGCCCGCGCAGGTGTTGGCCCAGCGGCCTGATGTGTACAACGCCGAGCGCGAGGTCGCCGCGGCAAGTGCCGAGGTCGGCAACGCACAGGCCCAGAGGTATCCCCGCCTGTCGCTCAGCGGATCGGTGGGTGCCGGATGGGTGCGCACCGGGGGGGTCACGACCGACCTGAGCACCTGGACGATCGGGCCGCTGGCGCTCAGTGTTCCGCTGTTTGATGGCGGCCGCCGCGCTGCGCAGGTGGATGCCGCACAGGCGCGCTATGACGAAGCCGCCGCGTTGTACCGCGCGCGGGTGCGGCAAGCAGTGAGCGAGGTGGAGCAGGCGCTGGTGCGGCTGCAGAGCACGGCGGAGCGCAATGCCAGCGCACGCACTGCGGCCGAGGGCTACCGGGTGTCGTTCGACGCCACCGAGGCCCGGTGGCGTGGCGGCCTGGCCAGCCTGGTGGAGCTGGAAGACGCGCGGCGCACCTCGCTGGCTGCCGAGAACGCCCTCATTGCGCTGCAGCACGAACGTCAGGCGGCCTGGGTGGCGCTGTACCGCGCAGCCGGTGGTGGCTGGGACGGCACCCGCAGCGATGCAATAGCCCAGACCGCAGGCGCAGCCACGGCGCGCTGACGCGGGTGACCGCGCACCACTCCTTTCCCTATTTCTTGCTGAAACCGTTTTGTTTCTTGTTTGTTGAGATGAATGGACCTGAAAAATGCCCCATCTGCACCCTGTGACTCCCCCTCTGCTCTCCCGTTTCAAGCTCTCGCCCGCCGCGCTCGCGCTGGCCGCCGTCTGCATCTTTGCCGCTGCGGGGGCGCTGGTGTACTCCGGCGCATCACGCGCGGCAGATGAGCCCAAGGCCAACCAGCCCCGCCCCGCGTTGACGGTCACCACCGCCCAACCCCAGCGAACCGCCGTGCCGCTGCGCCTCTCGGCCAATGGCAACGTCGCTGCGTGGCAGGAGGCCATCATCGGCGCCGAAAGCAATGGCCTGCGCCTGACCGACGTGCGTGCGAACGTGGGCGACGTGGTGAAGGCGGGCCAGGTGTTGGCGACCTTCTCGGCCGACACGGTGCAGGCCGATGTAGCCCAGGTGCGTGCCAGCCTGCTCGAAGCGCAGGCCAACGCGGCCGAAGCAGCGGCCAATGCGGACCGGGCCCGGTCTTTGCAGGCCACGGGTGCGCTCAGCCAGCAGCAGATCCAGCAGTTCACCACGGCCGAAAAAACCGCCCAGGCCCGTGTGCAAGCAGCCCAGGCCACGCTCAATGCCCAGCAACTTCGCCTCAAGTACACCCAGGTGGTGGCGCCTGACAGCGGCGTGATCTCGGCCCGCACGGCGACGGTGGGCGCGGTGGTGGGCGCGGGTGCCGAGCTGTTTCGCATGGTGCGCAAGGGCCGCCTGGAATGGCGCGCCGAAGTCACCTCAACCGAGCTGCGCCGCATCACCCCCGGCGCCAAGGTCAGCGTGACGGCGGCCAGCGGTTCTGTGGCCGAGGGCACGGTGCGCATGATCGCCCCCACGGTTGACCCGCAAACGCGCAATGCCCTGGTGTATGTGGATTTGCCGCTGAACGCGGATTTTCGGGCTGGAATGTTTGCGCGGGGCGAGTTTGCGCTGGGCGCCAGCGATGCGCTCACAGTGCCGCAAGAAGCGCTGGTCGTGCGCGACGGCTTCTCCTACGTGTTCGTGGTGGGTGCCGAGCAGCGCGTGCAGATGCGCAAGGTGCAGACCGGTCGCCGCGTGGCCGACCGGGTCGAAGTGCTGTCGGGTGTGGACGCCAATGCCTCCATCGCCGTACGCGGCGCGGGCTTTTTGAACGATGGCGATCTGGTGCGGGTGGTGACGTCGGCAGCGCCCGCCAGCCCGTCTTCCTCGCTGGATTTCAAGCAAAAAGTGCCTCTAGCGCTTATGTATCAAGCGCTAGTAGCTATTAATTGAGGAGCGTTCTTCATGAATGTATCCACCTGGTCGATCAAGAACCCCATTCCGGCGTTGATGCTGTTTGTGCTGCTGACGTTCGGCGGCCTGCTGTCGTTCAACGCCATGAAGGTGCAGAACTTTCCGGACATTGACCTGCCCACCATTTCCGTGACGGTGGCGCTGCCTGGCGCCTCGCCCGCGCAGCTTGAAAACGATGTGGCCCGCAAGATCGAAAACAGCATCGCCACGCTGCAGGACCTGAAACACATCTACACCAAGGTGCAGGACGGCGGCGCCACCATCACGGCCGAGTTCCGCCTGGAAAAGCCCACGCAGGAGGCGCTGGACGATGTGCGCTCGGCCGTGGCCCGCGTGCGCGGCGACCTGCCCGGCGATGTGCGCGACCCCATCGTGACCAAGATGGACCTGGCCGCGCAGCCCGTGCTGGCGTTCACCATCGCGTCGGCCCGCATGGACGACGAGGCGCTGTCCTGGTTTGTGGACGATGCCGTGGCCAAAAAGCTGTTGTCGGTGCGCGGCGTTGGCGCCGTGACCCGCGTGGGCGGCGTGGACCGGCAGGTGCATGTGGCGCTGGACCCGGTCAAGCTGCAGGCGCTGTCGGCCACGGCGGCCGATGTGTCGCGCCAGCTGCGCCTGGTGCAGACCGAAAGCGCGGGTGGCCGCACCGACCTGGGTGGCAGCGAGCAACCGGTGCGCACGCTGGCCACGGTGCAGTCGGCCCAAGAATTGGCAGGCCTCACGCTGGCGTTGTCGGATGGCCGGCACATCCGGCTCGACCAAGTAGCGACGGTCACCGACACGGTGGCCGAGCCGCGTGCGATGGCCTTGCTCAATGGCAAGCCCGTGGTGGGTTTTGAGGTGGCGCGCAGCAAGGGCGCCAGCGAGGTCGAAGTGGGCGGCGCCGTGTTGGCAGCCCTGAAAGAACTGCGCGAGCAGCACCCCGACCTGGAGGTCACCGAGGCTTTCAACTTTGTGAAGCCGGTGCAGGAGGAGTACGACGGCTCCATGCACTTGTTGTACGAAGGCGCGCTGCTGGCGGTGCTGGTGGTGTGGCTCTTTTTGCGCGACTGGCGTGCCACCTTTGTCTCGGCGGTGGCGCTGCCGTTGTCGATCATTCCGGCGTTCATCGGCATGCACCTGCTGGGTTTCTCCATCAACGTGATCACGCTGCTGGCGATGTCGCTGGTGGTGGGCATCCTGGTGGACGACGCCATCGTGGAGGTGGAGAACATCGTGCGCCACTTGCGCATGGGCAAGTCGCCGTACCAGGCCGCGATGGAAGCGGCCGACGAAATTGGTCTGGCCGTGGTGGCCACCACGTTCACGCTGATCGCGGTGTTTTTGCCCACCGCATTCATGAGCGGCATTGCGGGCAAGTTCTTCAAGCAGTTCGGCTGGACAGCGTCGCTGGCCGTGTTTGCCAGCTTGGTGGTGGCGCGCGTGCTGACACCCATGATGGCGGCGTACATGCTCAAACCCATCGTCGACGAGCACAAGGACCCGCGCTGGATGACGGTGTACCTGCGCTGGGCGGCCTGGTGCATCAAACACCGCTGGATCACGTTTGTGGCCACGGCGGCGTTTTTCATCGGCTCGCTGGCGCTGATTCCGCTGCTGCCCACGGGTTTTATCCCGCCGGACGACAACTCGCAAACCCAGGTCTACCTGGAGCTGCCGCCTGGCGCCACGCTGAGCCAGACGCGTGCCGCAGCAGAAGATGCCCGCCAGCGCATCGCCAAGGTAGACCACGTGCAGAGCGTGTACACCACCATTGGCGGCGGCACGGCAGGCGGCGACCCGTTTGCAGGCATGGGCAATGCCGAGACCCGCAAGGCCACGCTCACCATCCTGCTGGCCGAACGCGGCGACAGGCCGCGCAAGCAGGGCATCGAGAACCAGATCCGGGCGTCGCTGGAGACGCTGCCGGGCGTGCGCAGCAAGGTGGGCCTGGGCGGGTCAGGCGAAAAGTACGTGCTGGTGCTCACGGGTGACGATCCGCAGGCGCTCACGTCGGCCGCTCTGGCGGTCGAAAAGGACCTGCGGACCATTCCGGGTCTGGGCAGCATCTCATCCACCGCCAGCCTGGTGCGCTCCGAAATCGCGGTGCGCCCGGACTTTGCGCGCGCCGCCGACCTGGGCGTGACCAGCAGCGCCATCGCCGAAACGCTGCGCATTGCGACCGTGGGCGACTACGACGTGTCGCTGCCCAAGCTCAACCTGGCCTCGCGCCAGGTGCCGATTGTGGTCAAGCTGCAGGACGATGCGCGCAAAGACCTGTCGCTGCTGGAGCGCCTGTCGGTGCCGGGCAGCAAGGGCCCGGTGATGCTGGGGCAGGTGGCCACGCTGGAGTTCAGCGGCGGCCCGGCCGTGGTGGACCGGTATGACCGCGCGCGCAACGTCAACTTCGAGATCGAGCTGTCGGGCCAGCCGCTGGGGGATGTGACCAAGGCCGTCGAGGCGCTGCCGTCCATCCAGAAGCTTCCACCCGGTGTGCGCCAGATCACGATTGGCGATGCCGAAATGATGGGCGAGCTGTTTGCCAGCTTCGGCCTGGCCATGCTGACCGGCGTGTTGTGCATCTACATCGTGCTGGTGCTGTTGTTCAAGGACTTTCTGCACCCCGTCACCATCTTGGCGGCATTGCCGCTGTCGCTGGGCGGCGCCTTTGTGGGCCTGCTGATTGCGCAAAAGAGCTTCTCGATGCCGTCGCTCATCGGGCTCATCATGCTGATGGGCATTGCGACCAAGAACTCCATCCTGCTGGTCGAGTACGCCATCTTGGCGCGCCGTGAACACGGCCTCACGCGGTTTGAAGCGCTGATCGACGCGTGCCACAAGCGCGCGCGCCCCATCATCATGACCACGCTGGCCATGGGTGCGGGGATGTTGCCGATTGCGATTGGTTTTGGCGCGGCGGATGCGAGCTTCCGCTCCCCGATGGCGGTGGCGGTGATTGGCGGGCTGATCACGTCCACGCTGCTGAGCCTGCTGGTCATTCCGGCGGTGTTCACCGGGGTGGACGATGTGGGCGCAGGTTTTGGTCGGCTGCTGCGTCGGTTGCGCGGTGCCCCCCATGGCGAACATCCCGCGGCGCCCGCCCAACCGGTGCCGCCACAGCCCCTGCCGTGAGGTCGCAGCGGGTGATGGCGATGTGGAGGTGGCGCACATGCGCCAACTTCTTCCAAAAAGCGGGGCAATCCCCTGGGTTGCCCCGGCTTTGGAAGGGTGATGTGCGTTGGATAATGGCGCGAGCACTATGAACCTCGTCAGCCTCAACATCGAATCCATCCAGGTCGGCCACCCGCTGCCGTTTGTGCTGCGGGGTGCCGACGGCGCGCTGTTGGCCCAAAAGGGCTACGTCATCCGCACACGGGAGGAACTGGCCACCATGGTGGCGCGGGGCCGCGAGTTGTGTGTGGACACCGATGAGTCGGGTGGCAGCCACCGGGCCTACCTGGCACAGCTTCAGCGCATGTTGATCGCCGACACCAATCTGGGCGAAATTGCCTCGATGAAGATGACGGCCGCCGATGGCGCGGGTGGGCGGGGCCGGGGCGGCAAGACGCTGCCCGATTGGCCCGAGCTGCAGTTGCGCGCCACACAGATCCTGCGGGCGCCTTCGGCCAGCGACTTTGGCGGACGGTTTCAGGCCCTGCACGACGAGCTGAACCGACTTTGCGAGCACACGCCCGACGCCACGCTGCTTGCGCTCATTTACCTCTCGGCCCAGGAAACGCGCATGTACAGCGCCACGCATTCGATGCTGGTCAGCTGCGTGTGCATGGTGGTTGCGCGCGAGATGTTGCGTTGGCCCGAGGCGCGCGTTCAGCAAGTAGGGCATGCCGGGCTGAGCATGAACATCGCGATGACCGAGCTGCAAGACCAGCTTGCCCAGCAAACCCAACCCTTGACTGCCGCCCAGATTGCGGGCGTGGAAGACCACGCGGCCCGCTCCGAGGCGCTGCTGCGCCAGCTGGGCGTGGCTGACCCGTTGTGGCTGGAGGCCGTGCGCTGCCACCACCACCGCAACCCCGGCCCGCTGGACAAGAAATCCGAAGCCCAGCAGATGGCCCGCCTGGTGCAGCGCGCCGACATCTTTGGGGCCCGCCTCGCGCCCCGTGTAGCCCGTTCGCCCATGCCCGTCACGGCGGCCATGCAGGCGAGCTACTACGACGAAGACCACAAGGTCGACGAGATGGGGGCGGCGCTGGTCAAAACCTTGGGCGTATACCCCCCCGGCGCTTTTGTGCGGCTGGCCAGCCAGGAGGTGGGTGTGGTGATCCGCCGTGGCGCCACGGCCACCACCCCGCGGGTGGCCGTGGTCACCAACCGCGACGGTATGCCCACCGGCGAGCCGATTCCGCGCGAATCGGGCATGCCGCCATGGAAGGTCACTGGCGTGGTGGCCTTCAAGGACGTGCGGGTCACGCTCCCGCTGGACCGGCTGCTCAGCCTGGTCTGAAAGGGTGGTGAGTCCCTTGCGGCTCATCACCGGCTCGCTGCGTCGACGGCGCAGCGCCTGAATCCCCTTCGTTTCAAGGTCACAACACGCGTTGTGGCCTGAATTTCTGCGCGCCACAGCAAGTGGCGGCGCTGCAGACGCGCGAAACATCCCTACGCCCCGTCAGGAAACTGAATCCAAACGGTGTCCGAACACGTATACCGTTCAGTACAAATAAAAACTCATATGGACAAAAAATGATGAAATGGTTAAATTGGACCCACCACGCGCCCAAAGTCCTATGAACCTCCTCTCACGACTCCTCTCGGCAAGCAGCCTGTGCGCCGCCGCCCTGCTGACGGCTCCGGTTGCGCAGGCTGCCGACTCGCCCGCCTGTCCCGCCACGCTGCAGCACACCGTCCCCCGGTTGCAGGACGAAAAGCCGCAGTCGCTGTGCCAGTACAGCGGCAAAGTCGTGCTGGTGGTCAACACAGCCAGTTTTTGCGGGTTTACCGGCCAGTACAAGGGACTGGAAGAGCTATACACCCGCTACAAAGACAAAGGTTTGGTGGTGCTGGGCTTCCCGTCCAATGACTTTTCGCAAGAGTCGGGCAGTAACCAGCAGATTGCGGAGTTCTGCGAAAACACGTTTGGCGTGAAATTCCCGATGTTTGCCAAAAGCAGCGTGAAAGGGGCCGATGCCTCGCCGCTCTTTCGCCAGCTCACCGAGTTGTCGGGCACCGCCCCACGCTGGAACTTCCACAAATACCTGCTGGGCCGCGACGGCAAGCTGGTGGACAACTATTCCAGCCTGACCGGGCCGGACAACAAGGGGCTGGTGCGAGCGATCGAGCAGCAACTGGCAGCGGCTGCGCCCCGGTGATCGTGATGTTTTCTTTACGTTTCTTTAAAAAAAACCACCGCGAGCTCTGGAACTTCGCGGCGCAGGCCTCACTCTATTCCTTGCGCAACACGATTGCGCGTCGTACAGTTTTAACGTTGCGAAGCCTTTCGGGCCCCCGGGTTCCGACTGACCTCCTGGAGCGCTTCTCCTCCCTCCCTCTCTTATTCGTTTCGGGACGCTTCGCAACCTTTTTATTCCGTGCACCGGCCAGAGGGAGCCGGTCATGAAAATCGCCATCATCGGCTCCGGCATTTCAGGCCTTTCCGTCGCGCACCAGTTGCGTGGCCAGGCGGATCTGACGCTCTATGAAGCGGGCGACTACTTTGGTGGCCACACCCACACGGTCGATGTCACGCTGCCAGATGCCTCCGGCGCCCCCGTCACCCACGGCGTGGACACCGGCTTTCTAGTGTTCAACGAGCGCACCTACCCGAACCTGATCCGCTTGCTGGCCGAGCTGGGGGTAGAGACGGCCCAATCGGACATGTCGTTCTCGGTGCAAGTGCCAGGCGCTGTGGGCTCCCGCGCTCTGGAGTGGAGCGGCACCAGCCTGAGCACCGTATTTGCCCAGCGGTCCAACCTGCTCAATCCCCGCTTTCTGGGCATGTTGCGCGACCTGCTGCGGTTCAACAAGCTGTGCACCCGCATTGCTGAGGCCAAGGCCGATACGGCGTTGATGCAACCCTTGGGCGACTTTTTGCGCGAGCACCGGTTTGGTGATGCTTTCCGCGACTGGTACTTTTTGCCCATGCTCGGTTGCATCTGGAGCTGCCCCACCGACCAGATGCTCAAGTTCCCGGTGGCCACCATGATCCGGTTCTGCCACAACCACGGCCTGATCCAGGTCAGCAACCGCCCCAAGTGGTGGACGGTGGCGGGTGGCGCGCGGAACTACGTCGACAAGATCGTCGCGGGCATTGCCGACAAGCGCTTGTCCACGCCCGTGCGACGCATCGAGCGCGATGCGGCGGGCGTGCGCGTGGTGACGGATGGCTTGGTCGAGCACTTCGACCAGGTGGTGCTGGCCACACATTCCGACCAGTCGCTCGCGCTGCTGGCCCAGCCCACAACACAAGAGCGGGCGGTGCTTGGGTCGATTCGTTACCAGGCCAACCGTGCCGTGCTGCACACCGACACTTCGGTGCTGCCCGAGCGCCGCGCTGCGTGGGCTGCGTGGAACTACGAACGTGCCCAGCAACGCAGCCGCGAATCAGCCCGCGTGTGCCTGCACTACCTCATCAACCAGCTGCAGCCGGTGCCGTTTGCCCAGCCCGTGGTGGTGTCGCTCAACCCCGTGCGCGACATCGCGCCCGAACATGTCATTGGCAGTTATGAGTACGCCCACCCGGTGTTCGACATGGCCGCGATTCGCGCGCAGCAGCAGCTTGGCAAGATCCAGGGGCGTGAGCACACCTGGTTCTGCGGTGCGTGGACAGGTTATGGCTTTCATGAAGACGGCCTCAAATCGGGTCTGGCGGTGGCAGAGCAATTGCTGGCCGCCATGCCGGCTCCTTTGGCGGAGGCTGCGTGAGCCATTCCGCCGCGCCCGTGGTGCCGCTCATCGGCTTCGGCCAGGTGCGCCACACGCGGTTGCGGCCCAAAAAGCATGCATTTGCTTACCGCACGTTTTTCCTCATGCTGCCGATGCGCAGTTTGGCGGGCGTACAGACCGAGTTGGCGGTGAACCGCCGCGGTGCCATCAGCTTTCATGATGTGGACCATGGTGACGGCCGTAGCGCCTCTCAGGGCGGGGCTCTGGCGTGGCTGGATTCTTTGCTGCGCACGGAAGGCATTGACGATGCGACAGGCGAGGTCTGGCTGCACTGCTATCCCAGGGTGTTGGGCTACACCTTCAAGCCCGTGAGTTTTTGGTACTGCCACCGCACGGACGGCAGCCTGCGCGCCATCGTGGTCGAGGTGAACAACACCTTTGGCGAGCGCCATTGCTATCTGTTGGATGCACCGCAGTACGGCATGGAACAACAGGCACGCAAGGTGTTTCATGTGTCGCCTTTTTGTGAAGTGAGCGGTGGCTACCGTTTCCGCTTCATGCGCACCGAGGCCCATATACAGCCCACGCAGCATACGCAAGACGCAGGCCGTACCGTGGCGCGCATCGATTACGACGACGCCAGCGGCCCGCTGATCCAGACCAGCGTGAGCGGCACGCTGCAGCCCGCCAACGCCCGCACCTTGCGCCAGGCGCTGTGGGGCTACCCGGCCATGACGCTGGCCATCGTGGCCCGCATCCATTGGCACGCGCTGCAACTGTGGCTCAAACGCGTGCGTTTCCATCGAAAGCCCGAGGCACCCGCCTCCATCGTGACCCGTTGAAGTGACCTGCTGAGCCCATGCACGAGAAGACCGCCATGAACACCTCCACGACCACCGCACAACGCGCAGCGCTCGAGCTGCCCCAGGGCACGCCTGCCGCAGCGCGCACGGCCTTGAAGCTCCTACAACGGTTGCAGCACGGCCACCTCACGGTGCAGCTGCCCGACGGCACCTTGCAGCACTTTGGGCATGGCAATGGGCCGTCGGCCGCCATCACGCTCAAAAACTGGAACGTGTGCAGCGCCGCGCTCCGGTCGGGCGACATCGGTTTTGCCGAGAGCTACATCGCGGGCGACTGGACCACGCCCCACCTCACCGACCTGCTCAAGCTCTTTGTCGCCAACCGCCAGCAAGTCGAAGGTGTGATCTATGGCACTTGGGCGGGGCGGCTGCTGTACCGCATCAAGCACCTGCTCAACCGCAACACGCGCAGCAACAGCCAGAAGAACATCCACGCCCACTACGACCTGGGCAACGCGTTTTACGAGCTGTGGCTGGACGACACGATGAACTATTCGTCCGCCTGGTTCGAAGGCGACGCGGGTGGCGACATGCGCACGGCCCAGCACGCCAAGGTGCGCCGCGCCTTGCGCATGGCGGGTGTGCAGGCCGGTGACCGCGTACTGGAGATCGGCTGCGGCTGGGGCGCGTTGGCTGAAATGGCGACCACCGAGTTCGGCGCATCGCTGACGGGCGTGACCCTGTCCACCGAGCAATTGGCGTTTGCACAAAAACGCATGGCCGCCCATGGCGTGCAAGGCAAGGCCGATCTGCGGCTGCAGGACTACCGCGACATCCAGGACGGCCCGTACGACGCGATCTGCTCCATCGAGATGGTGGAAGCCGTGGGCCGCGAATACTGGCCCACTTACTTCCAGTCGGTCCACCGCCTGCTCAAACCGGGCGGCAAGGCCTGCATCCAGAGCATCGTCATCGACGACAGCCTGTTTGACCGCTACATCAGCTCCACCGATTTCATCCAGCAGTACATCTTCCCGGGCGGCTGCCTGCCCTGCCCGCGCGAGTTCCGCCGCGAGGCCGAGGCCGCGGGCCTGCGCGTGGTGGATGAATTCGCCTTTGGCCAGGACTACGCCGAGACCCTCAAACGCTGGAGAGAACGTTTTCTGGCACAGCGCACGCAGATTCTGCAGCTGGGCTTTGACCAGCGCTTCATGCACATCTGGGAGTTCTACCTGGCGTATTGCGAAGCGGCGTTTGCGATGAGCAACATCGACCTGGTGCAGTACACGCTGGTCAAAGACTGACGGCGGAAAGGTGTTTACTATGAAAAGTATAGCTACTACCGCTTTACTGATAAGCGCTACAGCCGTTTTTCATTCAAATTTGGCAGGGGCGCAGGTAGCGCAGGCCAACACGCCCGCTGCAGCCACAGCAGGGCCTGCGACCACGCCCCTGGCAGGCGCGCGCATGGCGGGCCAGGGCACGCTGCGGTTTCTGGGTTTTGACATCTACCGTGCGCGCTTGTGGGTGCAGCCGGGGTTTGACGCAGACAACTACGGCGCCCATCCGCTGGCGCTGGAGTTGACCTACCAACGCAACTTCACGGCCGAGGCCATTGCCAAGCGGTCGATTGAAGAGATGCGCCGCGTGGGCAGTTTCAGCGCCCAGCAAGCCACACGGTGGCAACAGTTGCTGCAGGAGGCCCTGCCGGACGTGAAACCGGGAGACCGGCTGCTGGGTGTGTACCAGCCGGGCGGTGGTGCGGTGTTTCAAATGGGAGGCCGTGTGGTGGGCGAGGTGCCCGACGCCGAGTTCGCGCGCCTGTTCTTTGGCATCTGGCTGTCGCCGCAGACCTCTGAGCCGGGTCTGCGTGCCGAGCTGATCGCCGCCCCCCGCACTGCGGGTCAACCATGACCCCAGCCCAGCCGCTGCGCGCCAGCGAAGGGCTGGCCTATGGGCTGCTGGGCTTGCCCTTGGCGTTTGTGGCGCTGCCGCTGTACGTGCTGCTGCCCAACCACTACGCGCGTGAGTTCGGCATGCCGCTGGCCACGCTGGGCGCTGTGCTGCTGGCGGCCCGGTTGTTCGACGCCGTTTCTGACCCGCTGCTGGGGCGCCTGTCAGACTACCTGTTTGGCCGATCGGTGCGCGCGGTGCTGGCGGTGGGGGCGGTGTCGGCCACGGTGCTGGCGCTGGGGCTGACCAGCCTGTTTTTTCCGGCGGTACGCGCGCCCGATGCGCTGATAGCCTGGGCGCTGGTGGCTTTGCTCATCACTTACACGGCCTACAGCCAGCTCAGCATTGCGCACCAGTCGTGGGGCGCGCGCCTGGGCGGCGACGAGCTGCAGCGCGGCCGCGTCGTGGCCTGGCGTGAGGGGGCTGCACTGGTCGGCGTGGTGCTGGCCTCGGTGCTGCCCGCGCTGTTGGGGCTGCCGGTCATGCTCAGTGTGTTTGCCATCACCTTGCTGATGGGTTGGTGGGCCTGGACGCGGGCGCCACGCCCTGCCGCCCACACGGGTGCGGTGGCAGGGGTCTACCGCCCACCGCAGCGCGCCAGCCTGTGGCGGCCCTGGGGGCGCCCGGCCTTCCGCCGCCTGCTGGCGGTGTTCATGCTCAACGGCATCGCCAGCGCCATCCCGGCCACGCTGGTGCTGTTCTTTATTCAGGACCGCTTGCAGGCGCCGCCCGCGCAGGAGCCGATGTTTCTGGCGGCGTATTTCGTTTTTGCTGCGCTGTCGATCCCGCTGTGGCTGCGCGCCGTAGCGCGGTTTGGCCTGGCGCGCACCTGGCTGGTGGGCATGCTGCTGGCGATTGCGGTGTTTGTCTGGACCGCATTTTTGGGCGCGGGCGATGTGGTGCCGTTCCTGGTGGTCTGCGCGCTCTCGGGCGTGGCACTGGGCACCGACCTGGCCCTGCCCAGCGCGCTGCTGGCGGGCGTGATTGCGGCCGAGGGCGACAGCGGCCAGCACGAAGGTGCGTACTTTGGCTGGTGGAACTTTGCCACCAAGCTCAATCTGGCGCTGGCCGCAGGCCTGGCGCTGCCCCTGCTGGGCTGGGTGGGCTACACCCCCGGAACCCGCAGCGAAGACGGTTTGCAAACCCTGGGCCTGGCCTACGCGGTGCTGCCCTGCGTGCTCAAGCTGCTCGCGGCGGCCGCGCTGTATGCCCTCATCCTGCGGCGCCCCCCGCTGCGCCGATTTCCTGAACACGACCTCTGAACCGAAGGCCCTCACCATGATGCAAAGACGTCTCCTCCTCTCCGCCGCTGTGGCGGCGCCCGTGGTGCTGTCCGGCTGCGCCAGCCAGAACATCGATGGCTACGCCAGCGAAAAACCGGTGCTGGACCTGGCCCAGTATTTCACCGGCACGATCGACGCCTACGGCATCTTCCAGGACCGCAGCGGCCAGATCGTCAAACGTTTCACCGTGGTCATGGTCTGCGAGTGGAAGGGCAACGAGGGTGTTCTGGACGAGGCGTTCACCTATTCGGACGGCACCACGCAGCGCCGCATCTGGCGCCTGAGCAAACATGCCGATGGCCGCTACACCGGCACCGCCGATGACGTGGTGGGCACGGCCAACGGGCAAACGCGCGGCAACGCCTTCCGCTGGAACTACACGCTAGCCCTGCCGGTGGATGGCAAGGTCTACAACGTGGACCTGGACGACTGGATGTACCTCATCGACGACCGTGTGATGCTCAACCGCGCCACCATGAGCAAGTTCGGCTTTCGGCTGGGCGAAATCACGCTGTCCTTCACCAAACGCGCACCATGAGCCTCAACCCTCCCCTGCGCGACTGGCATGGCCGACGGGCCTGGCTCATCGGGGCCAGCAGCGGCATCGGCCGGGCGACGGCGGCGGCGCTGCATGCGCGCGGCGCCCAGGTCATCGTGTCGGCGCGCAGTGGCGATGCGCTGGACGCCTTCGTGGCCCAGTACCCTGGCAGCATGGCCTTGGCCTTTGACACGGCAGAGCCCGAGCAGGTGCAAGCCGCCGCAGCGCAGGTGCTGGCGGGCGGGGCGCCCGACATGGTGTGCTACTGCGCAGGCTATTACCGCGACATGCGCGCCACCGACTTTGACCTGGCCGTGGTGCTGCGCCACGAGCAGATCAACTACAACGGTGTGCTGCATGTGCTGGCCGCCGTGTTGCCCGCCATGCTGGCAGCGGCGCAGGCCGGGCGCCCGGGGCATGTGAGCGTCATCAGCAGCGTGGCAGGCTTCAGGGGCCTGCCCAAGAGCCTGGCTTACGGGCCCACCAAGGCGGCGCTCATCAACCTGGCCGAGGCGCTGTATCTGGATCTGCACGACCTGGGCATGGGCGTGAGTGTGATCAACCCCGGCTTTGTGGCCACGCCGCTCACGGCTGGCAATGATTTCACAATGCCCGCGCTGATATCGCCCGAGGCTGCGGCGGCGGCCATCGTGCAAGGTTGGGACCGGGGGCATTTCGACATCCACTTCCCCAAGCGCTTTACGCGGGTGATGAAACTGCTGCGTGTGCTGCCGTACCGGTGGTACTTTCCGGCGGTCCGCAAGTTCACAGGCCTTTGAATTACCCATGCTGCCGCCCTACACCGCTCCTGCTACCGAAGAGGCCGTCACGCGCGTCATCGCGTTCTTTGAAAACCTCTCACCGGCCGACCTGGCCACCATCGGCCAGCTCTATGCGCCGCAGGCGCGGTTCAAGGACCCGTTCAATGAGGTGTTGGGCGTGCCCGCCATCCAGGCCATCTTTGCCCACATGTTCGAGTCGCTGGAGCAGCCGCGTTTTGTGGTCACCGGCCGCGTGGTGCAGGGGCAGCAGTGTTTTCTGACCTGGGATTTTCTGTTTGCCTTCAAGGGCTTTGAAAAAGGCGTGACGCAGACGGTGCGGGGCGCTTCGCACCTGGTGCTGGACGCGCAGGGCCTGGTGACCTTGCACCGCGACTATTGGGATGCCGCCGAAGAGTTGTACGAGAAGCTGCCCCTGGTGGGCACGCTGATGCGCTGGCTCAAGAAGCGCGCCAACAGTTGACCGTGGGTGTGTTGGTCACGCCTGCGTTTTGATGCGCGGGTGCCCCGGCAGCGGCACCGCGCGCTGCAGCACACCTTCTGCCAGCCACAGCGCACTGTTCCACGCACGCTGCGCCACATAAGGCAACGGTAGCTGTTGGTAGTCGTCGTTGAAGACTTCAAAGCTGTAGTCGCCCTGGTAACCCATGCCATCGAGCGTGCGCACCAGCTCGGCCAGCGCCTGGCTGTGCACGCCTTCGCCAGGGAACACGCGAAAGTGCCGTGCCGTGTCGATGCGATCCTGCACCGTGGGGGTCTCCTGCCACATGAAGTCCGAGAGCTGCACCAGATAGATCTTCTCGGGATCCACATCCGTGAGCGCCGCCAGCGGTGTGCTGGTGGCGAACTGGTGGTACGAATCCACGGCCAGGCCGAGGTTGGGGCAATCGGCTTGTTCGACCGCTGCCCAGGCCTGGTGGACCTCGTTGATGTGCCGCCCCCACGAGAGCCCTTCAAACGCCACGCGGATGCCGTGCGGCAGCGCCAGCAGGGCCAGCTTGCGCAGGTCGCGGGCAATGGCCTCGGCATCCGCTGTAGCGTGCGACGACGTGGAACTGCAGGCCAGCAGCACGGGCGCTCCCAGGTCGCGCGCCATCAGGATCATCTGCTTGGCAATGTCCACCTTGTAGCTGTGCAAGTGGCCCGACAGCCCTTCAAAGTCGCGCAGCACCTGGAACCCCGTCACGCGCAGGCCGCTGTTGCGCACGGCGTGCACGGCCGCTTCGATGCCTTGCGGATGGCCCACGATGTCGCGCGCGGCCAGCATGATCTGGCCAAAGCCAGCGGCCTTGACGGCGGCGAGTTTGGCTTCGAGCGGACCGGCCAGGCTGATGGTGTCCATGCCGAAGTCGGCGACGTTGCGTTGCATGGTGGATGTGCGCATGGGGCTCTCCAGGCTTAGCGTGCGTCCAGCACCAACTCGAAACTGGGCGAGCCAGCATCGGCGCGCGTGAGGGCCCCGCGCGTGCCGGTGTGCACCCCGGTGGGCGACTCGACAAAGTCCACGCCCCGCGCGCGCAGCGCGTTCACGGTGGCCAGCACATCGGGCGTGCCAAAGGCCACGCGCTGCAGCAGCTCCTCGGGGTCGGCGTCGATGGCATCCACGAGGGGTTCAATCAGCTGCCAGTGCAGCGTGCCGCAGGGGCTGGCCAGAATGCGGCCATGCGTGAGTACGCCAAACGATTGTTCCGGCGAAAGCTCGGCAAAGCCAAACAACTCTGCGTAGAAATGAATCCAGTCCTGCGCGCGGCCCAGGCCGATGTACTGCACCACGCCGAAAAGATGCAACCCGGCCAGCACTGCGGGTGGAGGCGCCACGGTAGGGATCGACACAAAGTCCACGTCGTAGATCGAGAACTCCTTGAACCGGTCCACAAAATAGATGCGGCTGGATCCCACGCCGTGGATGGCGGGGATGTTCAGCTCCATCACCTCGACCTCGGTGTGCACCGCCCAGGCGCCCAGTTCCAGCACACGGCGGTAGGCGGCAGCGGCATTGCCCACGCGAAACGCAATGGCGGTCAGCACCGGGGCTTCCGTCAGCGCTGGTGGCGCGTGTACGCCGGTGCGTTCGTTGTCCTGGTGGGCGTTGACGATGATGTTCATGTCGCCCTGTCGGTACAGCAGCACTTCGCGCGAGCGGTGCCGCGCCACCGGCTGAAAGCCCATCCGCTCCAGCGCTTGGCCCAGTGCCTGCGGTCGGCTGGTGGCGTATTCGATGAACTCGACGCCCTGCAGGCCCAGAGGATTGGGCAGTTCGCCCAGCGCTTCGCGGGTGGCCATCAGTGGGGTGCTCATGGGTTCGACTCCTTGGCGGGTGTGTGATTGCGTGCGGTGGTGATCGGTCAGCGTGCGCTGACCAAGCGGCGGAAATGGGCGTCCATGCGGGCGGCGTCAGGGGCTTCGCCGGTGAACAGCTCGAAGGCGCCTACGGCCTGGCCCACGGCCATGCCACCGCCGTCCGACACCCTGCAGCCCAGCGCCCGCGCTGCTTGCACCAGCGCGGTGTCGAGCGGGAAATACACCACCTCGGACACCCACATGGCAGGCCGCAGCAACGCCACATCGAGCGGCAGCCCGGGCAGCTTGTCCATGCCCGTGGGCGTGGCGTGGATCAGGCCGGTGGCCTGCGCCATGGCCGAGCGGATCTCAGCGGCCTCGGCGCGCGCGCCATAAAGCGCGTTCACATCGGCAGCCAGCTGCGCGGCCCGTTCGGGTTGGGCATCGACGATGCTCAGGTGTTGTGCCCCCAATCGCAGCACGGCATGCGCAATGGCGGCGCCCGCGCCCCCCGCGCCCAGCAGCACCACGCGGCGGAGGTCGGCCCCGGGCAGCGCACGGGTAAAACCCCAGGCCCAGCCCGATCCATCGGTGTTGTGCCCCACCAACTGGCCGTCTTGCACTACCACGGTGTTGACGGCGCCCATGGCCTGCGCTTCTTCAGACAGGCGGTCGAGGCAGGGGATCACCGCCTGTTTGCACGGGTAGGTGACGTTGCACCCGGCGTAGCCCATGATGCGTGCGGCCGACAGCAACATCGGCAGCTGTTCGGCCGATGAGGCCGAGCGGTCCAGGTCAATCAGCTGGTAGTGCAGGCGCATGCCGTGGTGCCGTGCCTCTTCTTCGTGCAGAGCGGGCGACAGCGACTTCTGGATGCCGGCGCCGATCAGCCCGATCAGCACCTTGCGGGGGCTTGTGGAAGACATGGCGGGCGTGGTGGTGGGGTTGACCGGAGGATCAGGGAGCGGGGTGCTCATGGGAAGAGAGGACTGCTGTGGAAGTGCGCTGCCGGGGCGGTGTTGCCGTAAGGCAGCGCACGGGCTGCTGCGTCCAGATTACTTGCCGCCGCGCAGTTTGGCCAACGTGGCATAGACCTCTTGAACGGTCTCCGCACCGACCTTTTCACTGTGTTTTTCCACCACGGGCTTCACCTTGGCGCGCAGCTTGTCGACCTCTGCGGGAGAAAATTCGGTGACCTGCATGCCCGCCTTCTTGAGTTCTTCCAGCGCCACGTCAGCCTGCGAGCGCGAGACGCTGCGCTGGAAGGTGGTGGCCTCGGCCATGGCTTCGGTCACCGCCTTCTGGTCGGCGGGGTTCAGGCTGTCCCAGAACTTCTTGCTCAGGATGACGGCCTGGGGGTTGTACATGTGGCGCGTGATGGTCAGGTGCTTTTGCACCTCGGCGAATTTGGACGACAGGATCGTGGAGAACGGGTTCTCCTGACCGTCCACGGCTTTTTGCTCCATGGCGGTGTACAGCTCAGGGAAGGGCATGGGCACGGCGTTGGCGCCCAGTGCGTTGAACATGTCGATGTAGATCGGCGACTGAATCACGCGGATCTTCAGGCCCGCAATGTCTTCGGCCTTGGTGATGGGCTTCTTGCTGTTGGTGAGGTTGCGGAAACCCAGCTCCCAGTAGCCCAGGCCCACCAGGTTTTTGGATGCAAGCTTGTCGAGCAGCTTCTTGCCGAAGGGGCCGTCGGTCACTGCATCTGCTTCTTGCGGGGATGCGAACAGGAAGGGGAAGTCGTAGATGCCGAATTCCTTGGCCTGGGCCGAGAGGATGCCCGCGTTGAGCACGGTCATCTCCACCGTGCCGCCTTGCAGTGCCGACACAGTCTGCAGGTCACCCCCCAGTGTGCCGCCCGGGAAGAGCTTGACGGCGATGCGACCATTGGTCTTGGCGGCAACCAGGTCGGCGAACTTCTGCGCGCCCTGGGCTTGGGGGTGTTCCTTTTGGTTCTGGAACGCGAACTTGATGGTGCGCTCCTGCGCGTGGGCGGCAGGCAGCAGCGATGCGGCGACCAGGGCCGTGGCGAGCAGGGTTTTCATGAGTTTCATGGATGTCTCCTATGGTTGTTGGCGGGCAGAAAAAGGGGCAGCTGATACGGCTGAAGGGCGTCACCCTCCAAGCCAGCGCAGAGGCACGGTGACGAGCGAAGGGAACATCACCAGCAGGAACATCACCACAAACTGCGCCAGCATGAAAGGCAGGACGCCGCGCGTCACCTGCCCCATGGAGATCCGCCCAACCCCGGCCACCACATTGAGCACGGTGCCCACGGGTGGGGTGATGAGGCCGATGGAGTTGTTGATGATGAATAGCACGCCGAAGTAGACCGGGTCGATACCTGCGGCCTTGACCACCGGCATCAGCACCGGCGTCATGATGAGGATGGTGGGCGTCATGTCCATGGCTGTGCCGATCACCATGACCAGCACCATGATGGCCACGAGCAGCAGGGTGGGGTTGCCCATGAGGGGCTCCAGTAGGCTGATGACCTTGGAGGGCAGGTCGGCCACCGTGATGAGCCAGGCCGACACCATGGCCGCGGCCACCAGGAACATGATCACGGCGCTGGTGCGCGCGGCCACCTGAAAGATGCCAGCGAGTTGGCGCCACGAGAGTTCGCGGTACACCACCATCGAGACGACCAACGCGTACACCGCAGCCACCACCGCCGCCTCGGTGGGTGTGAAGACGCCCATGCGCAGGCCCACCAGGATGATGATGGGCAGGCCCAGCGCCCAGCCCGCTTCGCGTGCGGCAAAGGCCAGCTCGGCGCGCGTGGCACGCGGGGGCGGGGTGACGTTTTCGCGGCGGCCGAGCCACCACCAGGTGAGCGCCAGCGACAGGGCCAGCAGCATCCCGGGAAAGATGCCCGCGAGGAACAGCTTGCTGATGGACACATTGGCCGCCACGCCAAAGATCACAAAGCCGATGGACGGCGGAATGATGGGCCCAATGACCCCGGCCGAGGCGATGAGGCCCGCCGAGCGCTCCTTGTTGTGGCCCGCGACCACCATCATGGGCAGCAGCAGCGACGTCAGTGCCGCGGCATCGGCCACCGCCGAACCCGACACGGCCGACAGAATGACCGCCGCCATGATGACCACGTAGCCCAGGCCGCCGGGAATGTGGCCCACCAGGGCGAGGGCGAGTTTCACGATGCGGCGCGACAAGCCGCCCACATTCATGATCTCGCCCGCCAGCATGAAGAACGGCACCGCCAGCAGCGGAAAACTGTCGGCTCCATTGATCACGTTCTGCGCGAGGATCTGCGCATCAAACAGATCCAGGTGCCACATCAACGCCACGCCGCTGAGCAGCAGCGCATAGGCGATAGGGATGCCAATGGCCATGGCCACCAGCAGGGAGCCGAGGAAAATCGCGACGGTCATGGAGTGTTCCGGGCTGGTTGTCGTCAGGGCTTGTTCGCGCCGGGGGGGGTGTCGGACGCCGCTTTCACATCCCGCTGGATCTGCTCCAGCGCAGCGGCCTCTTCGCTCTCCTGCACCATGATCAGTTCGTGATCGGCCAGCGGGACAAACAGCGTGCGCAGCAGGTCGCGCAGCAAAATCACGATGGCCGAGGCGCCCATGAGCACACCGCTACCGTAGAAGATGCCGACCGAAGCGCCCGTCACGGGAGCCTCGGTTTCCCAGTTAATGACTGCCTGCGACCAACTGCCCGAAAGCAGCAGCCAGGACACGTACAGCATGGCGACCTGCGCGATCACAAGGCAGATCTTTTTGCCCAGTGTGGGCAGGCGGGAGACCAGAGCATCCACCCCCAGATGGCCATGTTCGCGCAGGGCGACCACGGCGCCCATGAAGGTCAGCCATACAAACAGCCAGCGAGAGAGTTCCTCGGAGACGGTGATGCCGGAATTGAACGCGTAGCGCAGCACCACATTGCCAAAGACCAGCACCACCATGATGGCGAGGCACAGGCCTGCCAAGACATCCAGCGCGCGGGTGTATGCCCGCAGCACGCGGTCGGCCAGTGCAAACATGGTGTCTCCGTTCTAGTGATTGATGCGCCGGAAATAATTTTGTACGAACTGGTTAGTATTTGATCTAGGTGCAAACCCTGAAGGGCGGTCAAGCGCGGAGGTTGGGAATGTGCACGTCTGCATCGCCGTAGCGGAACGCAGAGCAGTCGCCCGGGTTCGTGGCCCCCAAGCGGGTGTCCACGCCGTGTCGCGGGGCCCTGTTCAGGGCCGCAGAAAGCGCACGATCATCTCGATGATCGATTCCCGGCGCTGCGCGGTGGCGGCGGGGCTGTCGAGCGAGCGCTTGAAGATCGCGCCAAAGGTATGGCGGTTGGACACGTTGAAGAAACACAGTGCCGAGATCGACATGTGCAGATCCACCGGGTCTACATCCGGGCGAAACACGCCAGAGGCCACACCGCGCTCGTACACATTGCGGACCGCGTGAATGACGGGGATGTTGAGTTCCTGGATGGTGGTGGATTGGCTGATGAACTCGCCCCGGTGCATGTTTTCATTCATCACCAAGCGGATGAAGTCGGGGTTGGCAAGTTGGTAGTCCACCGTAAAACCCACCAGCGTACGCAACGCTTGCTCAGGCGCCAAGTCCTCCAGATGCAGTTCGGATTCAATGCGCCGGATGCGCCGGTAGGCATCCTCCAGCACCGCCACATACAGACCTTCCTTGCTACCAAAGTAGTAGTAGATCATGCGCTTGCTGGTGCTGGTCAGCGCTGCGATCTCGTCAATGCGGGCGCCCGCCAGGCCCTTGTCTGCAAACTCAGCCGTGGCCACCTGCAGGATGTTCGCCATGGTGCGGTCGGGGTCGTTCACCCGCACGCGGTCGGCACCGGGTGTGGCCGCTGCATCCCGGGCTGCGCGTTGTCGTGTGGCGCGCACACTGGCTGCCTTCGAAGGGTTTTGAACCATTTCGTTCATAAGCTCCGTAGCATACGGCAGGTCAAGGGGGCATCATCACCAGACTTTGCGGCAGCACCGGCCGCTTCTCACCCGCGGGGCGCAGGTCAGTACGGCTTGGTGTCTGCGAAACTTGCGCGCAGCGCCAGTTTGTCGAGCAGCTTGCCCAGGTTGGGGTACTCGTTGCGCCAGGCGATTTCGGGAAAACGAAACTCCAGCCAGCCCAGCGCGCAGCCCACAGCGATGTCGGACAGGCTCAGGTGGATGCCGCTGCAAAACGGCTTGTCGCCCAGGCCCTGGCTCATGGACTTGAGGCCGTCGTTCACCTTGATCAGCTGGCGGTCAATCCAGGCCTGGCTGCGCTCGCTGTCTTTGCGGTGGGCCCAGGTGGCTTCCAGCCGGGCCAAAATTCCAGCGTCCATCACGCCATCGGCCAGCGCTTCCCACGTCTTCACTTCGGCGCGTTCACGGCCTTGGCTCGGAATCAGCTTGCCAACTGGCGACAGCGTGTCCAGGTACTCCACGATCACGCGCGAGTCAAAAACGGCCTCGCCACCTTCCATCACCAGGCACGGCACCTTGCCCAGCGGGTTGGACGTGGCAATGGCGGTGTCGTCTGCCCAGACGTTTTCCTGTACGAACTGGTAGTCGAGCTTTTTTTCGGCCATCACGATCCGCACCTTGCGGACGTAAGGGCTGGTGATGGCTCCGATCAATTTCATGGTTTGTCTTCCAGTGCGCGGGGGTAGCTGAACAATTGACTTTGATTCTATCGGGAGCCGCCCAACCGAAGCTGACGCAGAAGGGGCACCTACACGCCACGCCTACAATGGCGCGCCATGAGCCTGTCCACCATTACCGCCCTGTCGCCGCTTGACGGCCGTTACGCCAGCAAACTTGCCGCCCTGCGCCCGATCATGAGCGAACACGGCTACATGCACCGCCGTGTGCAGGTCGAAGTGGCGTGGTTCATCGCGCTGTCCGACGCCGGTTTTGCCGAGTTCAAGCCTCTGACCACCGGTGCCCGCGCCTACCTGCTGGGCCTGATCAAGAACTTCTCCGAGTCCGACTCGGCGGCCATCAAAGAGATCGAAAAAACAACAAACCACGACGTGAAAGCCGTGGAGTACTGGATCAAGAGCAAGTTCGAAGCACGCCCCGAGCTGGAAAAAGCCTCCGAATTTGTGCACTTTGCCTGCACCAGCGAAGACATCAACAACACCAGCCACGCGCTGCAATTGCGCTCCGGCCGCGACCAGGTGGTGCTGCCTGGCCTCGACCGCATCGTGCTCAAACTGCGCGAAATGGCGCACGCCTACGCCGACGTGCCCATGCTCAGCCGCACCCACGGCCAGACGGCCAGCCCCACCACCGTGGGTAAGGAGATGGCCAACGTGGTCATGCGCCTGCAGACGGCCTGCGAACGCATCGCCGCCGTCAAGATCATGGGCAAGATGAACGGCGCCGTGGGCAACTACAACGCCCACCTGTCCGCCTGGCCCGATTTCGATTGGGAAGCCTTCAGCCAAAAGGTCATCGAAACGCCCGAACCCCTGGGCCTGGGCCTGACCTTCCAGCCCTATTCCATCCAGATCGAGCCACACGACTACATGGCCGAGCTGTTCGATGCTGTGGCGCGCGCCAACACCATCCTCATCGACCTGTCGCGCGACATCTGGGGCTATGTGAGCCTGGGGTACTTCAAGCAGCGCCTGAAGGCGGGTGAAATTGGCTCCAGCACCATGCCGCACAAAGTCAACCCGATCGACTTTGAAAACGCCGAAGGCAATCTGGGTCTGGCCAACGCGCTGCTCAAGCACCTGTCCGAAAAGCTGCCCATCAGCCGCTGGCAGCGTGACCTGACAGACAGCACCGTGCTGCGCAACATGGGCGTGGCGCTGGGCTATGCCGCGCTGTCTTATGCGTCGCTGCTGGCGGGCCTGAACAAGCTGGAGCTGAACGAAGAAGCGCTGGCCGAAGACCTGGACGCATCTTGGGAAGTGCTGGCCGAGCCCATCCAGACGGTGATGCGCCGCTTTGGTGTGCAAGGCGCGTACGAAAAGCTCAAGGAAGTCACCCGCGGCAAGACCGTGACGGCCGAGGCGCTGCACGGGCTGATCCGATCGCTGGAAATCCCGCAGGCCGAAAAAGACCGGCTGCTGGCGATGACACCGGGAAGCTACGTCGGCAAGGCCGCAGAACTGGCGCGCCGGGTTTAGTGGTGTCCGCAGTCGTGGAGACAGGCGTCACGATGCGAAGGTGCTCATGAAAATGCCCATTTTGCAAGTGCGCTGGTGGAGAGAATCCTCTTTTACTGTAGTTGTTGCTGTTGTCATCGCTGCGGTTGCTTCAGTGTTGTATTGGCCCTATCTCGAGAATCCGTTTGTTTTTGATGACGGCAATCTCTTTTTCTCATCGCGACTCACAACGGCTGCCATAGCGCCTTGGGAGTTGGTGACCCGATCCTTGCCGTATTTCACCCTTGGGTGGGTTCAAACACAGTTCGGAAACATGGAGGCGCATCGGCTAATTAGCCTGGTGCTCCATGCGTTGGTTGCTTGGCAGCTCTACCGGTTGCTGAAGCAAATGCTGGTGGTGGATTCAAATCCGTCACTGCCAGCGGAGATGGCCGAGAAACAGGCATCTGCTGTTGCCGCGCTGCTGGCCGTTCTGTTTGTGGCGCATCCGGTGGCTGTGTATGCGGCTGGTTACCTGATTCAGCGCACCACGGTGATGGCAACCCTGTGCTCGCTCGTCAGCTTGCGCTATTTACTCATGGCCTTGCAGGAAGGTAGTTTGGTGCGCGCATTGCGCGCTGCGTTGATGTCATCTTTGGCAATGTTGTGCAAAGAGCATTCAGTGACGGTCCCCTTTGCCGCGTTGTCGCTTGTTTTGCTTTTGGGCCGTATCGACGGACGGACGGTGTCCGTCTGTGCGACGTTTCTCTGTGCTAATTTGCCTGCAATCGCGCTGGTATTCAGCGTCGGAATGGGGTTCGTGGGGCAGCCCTACGAGCCTAGGCTGAGTGATCTTGCAGGGGAAATCTATGGCCTTCCTGCATTCAGCGGTGCGGGTGAGCAGTGGCTGTTTTCGGCCTACACGCAGGCCCAACTCTATTTTCACTATTGGTTTCAGTGGCTCCTGCCCTCAACTGCCCGCATGTCCGCAGATTTGCGAGTCGATTTCTTGGAGCCTTGGACCCATGTGCGTGCCTGGCTGCAACTGGCTTTTTTCGCAGTTGTTCCACTTGTGGCCGCAATACTGGCACTTTGGAAGGGTAAATACCGCTTGGTTGCATTTAGCCTCGTATTCAGTGCCTTATTGTTTCTGGTTGAGTTTAGTCTTGTACGCTTTCAGGAGCCCTATGTGCTGTATCGAAGCTATATCTGGGCAATTGGGTATGCTGCGTTGCTCGCTGCTCTTGTGAAGCATTTTTCGTGGCAATGGCTTATTGCCATTTTTATTCTGATGACTCCCTTTCTGTTTATACAGTCTCGAGATCGTCTTGAGAGTTTTTCCTCACGGGCGGCACTTTGGGAAGACGCTGCCGCGAAGTTGCCTAAACCTGAAGTTGCTGGAGCAAGTCGCATATTTTTTAACCGTGGCAATGAGCGGTTCCAGCAAGGCAATGCTGATGGGGCGTTGGCAGATATCAGCAAAGCGATTGAATTAAACCCCAAGAACTCTAGTTATTACATCGCACGGGCTACTACATTGACTCGCACAGGTCGTCCTGCGGAGGCGCTTTCTGATCTGGATATCGCTGAGCGAATGTTGCTCCAAGATGAGCCGCGAATTTGGTTCGAGCGATTCCGCGCACTTTACGTGTTGAAAAATCCTGCTGCCGAAGATGCATTGCAAACCGCAGCACGTCTGGGCAGTTTCTCTGCACGATATGTCATTGAAAAACGTCGAAGTAAGACGGCAGATGTAGAAGTATTACTCGAAGGAACCCGCTGAGAATGGCGATCAAATCAACAATATTCAAAGCGAACCTCCAGATCGCCGACATTGACCACGGCTACTACGCTGACCACGCGCTCACGCTGGCCCGCCACCCGAGCGAGACCGACGAACGCATGATGATCCGGCTGACCGCGCTGGCCATTGCCGCGCACCAGCTCAACGATCTGTGCAATGGCGACGCCACGCTGGCGTTTGGCGCAGGCCTGTCGGACCCGGACGATCCGGATGCGTCACTCACCGACTTCACCGGTCGCCGACGCGTGTGGATCGAAGTGGGCCAGCCTGAAGACAAACCGCTCACCAAAGCCTGCAGCAAGGCCGATTCGGTGCTGGTCTATTGCTTTAACCACGCGGCCGAGATCTGGTGGAAGGGCATCGAGACCAAGCTGTCGCGGCTGGAGAAGCTGCAGGTGTGGCGCATTCCGACCGAGGCCTCCCAAGCGCTGGCGCAACTGGCAGAACGCAGCATGCAGCTGCAGGCCACGGTGCAAGAAGGCGCCATCACGCTGAGCAGCACCCAGGGCAGCGTGCATGTGGAGCCCGTGCGTTGGAAGTGACTGAAAATATTGGTAAAAACAGGCTCTAACGCTTTACTGGTAATCGCTACCAGCTATCAAAACAATAGTTTCAGGTTCAATCGCGTGGCATGAGCGTGCCACATTGCCAACACTGCTCAAAACCACCTTCTACGGTTTCGCCGCACTGGCACACCCAGTGGCGCTGTGGCAGGTCTTGCAGGTCCTGCAGCAAGGCCCGGGCGCGGGTGGCGTGTTCGTCATGGTCCAGCCAGATCTCGGGCAGGCATTGGTCCGGTGGCAGGTGTCCGGCAGCGGCCCCCAGGTACTGGCGCTGCACCGAGGCCGTCATGCCCGCCTCACACAACAGATCCGCCCACAGCGTGGCAATCGCGATGTTGGGGGCTTGGGTCAGGCGCAGCATGGACTTCACCATAGCGGTTTGAGGCTGGCGCGTACAGGCCTATCAACCCTGCGGCACGGCAAACCTCTGTCGTTCCATCGTGTGGACGGCTGCAGGCTCAGGGTGAGGTCGTATCCGAAGCCGGTCCGGCGGAGGGGCCCTCTGCTGCGCGCTCCGCGTAGCGGTTGAAGCGCCAGGCGGAATGCTCCAGCGTGATGCGGCGCCACACGGAGCGCTTTTCTGCCGGAGACATTCCAGGCCAGAACTGAACTTCGTCAAAGGTGCGGCCACACCCCTTGCACAGATCGTCGCCCTGGCTGGTGGAGCAGATGGCGATACACGGCGTATCGGGCGTGGAGTCGTACCACACGCGCCAGGCGGCCAGGGCTTCGGGCGGAAAGCTGCGTTCATCCGCCTCATCCTCGTGCCAATAGACCATCAACGCATAGACCTCGGCGAGCGCGCGCAACGCGGGCGCCAGGGTGATGCCATCGGGCGACGGAGCGCGGCTGCGCCAGTGGTTGATGGCAGCTTCGATGTCGGTGATGTGGATGGCGGCCATGGGACGGGATTGCGCGAGGGGGCTGGATCATAGCCGCCAGCCGGGGGCACGCCAGCGGTGTTGTTATCGGCGCGGCGTGCGTTGGCAATGGCAGCTTTGATCCTGTCCCAGCCCAGGGATTGGCTGCCGTCGATCAATCTGCAGGGTGGCGTACGCACTTTCCACAATCGCCCCGCACTTGCGCGCCCGCGCTGGCAATGTTCCAATCGCTGCTTCGAAGGGGAGTAGCTCCCGACGTGCTTCTCTTCCATGCAAGCCATGGCAAATGGGCGGCACGGCATCGGCACCGTCGTCAATACGAAGCACAGCTTCCGGCGGTCCGGGTTCAGCGCACACAGCGGCGCTGGGCCGAGCAAGACCTTTGATGGGCCCGTTGTGGGCTGATCAAGGCCGTCCTTCACTTGTCTCAGCCCTTGTGCGGCACGCCCTTGATCTGCTTACTGCAAAACCCTATCCCTGGGACGGACTCGGCGCTACAGTGGCGGCCAACCCGTCCCTTTGCCCATTGATACTGAGGAATTTATGGACTTTTTGTCTTCGCCTGCGTTCTGGCTTGCACTCGGCCAGATCATCATCATCGACATCCTGCTGGGTGGCGACAACGCGGTGGTCATTGCACTGGCCTGCCGCAAATTGCCTCCCGCCCAGCGCGCCAAGGGCATTATTTGGGGCACCGCGGGTGCCATCATCCTGCGCGTGATCCTGATCGCCTTTGCGATGACGTTGTTGGCACTGCCGTTCCTCAAGTTTGTCGGCGCCATCCTGCTGGTGTGGATTGGTGTGAAGCTGCTGGCACCGGACGATGAGGGCCACGGCGAAATGGAAACCAGCGACAAGCTGTTTGCTGCCATCAAGACCATCATCGTGGCCGACCTGGTAATGAGCGTGGACAACGTGATCGCCATCGCGGGCGCCGCGCAGAACGCCGGTGACCACCAGATGCTGCTGGTGGTGCTGGGCCTGTTGATCTCGATCCCGATCATCGTGTGGGGTAGCCAGCTGGTCATCAAGCTGATGGACCGGTTTCCGTTCATCATCATCCTGGGCGGCATGCTGCTGGGCTGGATTGCTGGCGGCATGCTGGTCACCGACCCCGTGTTCGCTAACCCCGACAAGTGGCAGTGGATGTTCAAGATTGCGCAGACCGACGTGATCCGCTACGGTGCCAGCGCCGCAGGTGCGCTGCTGGTGTTTGTGATTGGCAAGGCCATCCTGGCCCGCCGCGCCGCTGCGGCCCCTGCGCAGGGCTGATCGAGCACCTGAAATCGCCAGCAACTGGCGAACTGGCTGACGAACGGGCTGATACAAAGGGGGCATGTTGCCCCCTTTGTTGCTGGCCCCTCATCTGGAGGTGGTATGGACAGAGTCATTGTGTATGTGGACGACGCAGCCTATGCGCAGCAGATACTCGCCCCCTTGCTGGCCCGCGAGGCCGCGGCCGACACGCGCTGGGTTTTGGTGGCGTGCGCGCCGCGCATGACGCACCGCATCAGCAAATGGGTGAGCCACAGCGCCCGTGAGAACTGGCGCGCCAAGTGGGCCGACAAGCTGTTTGCCCAGATCGTCCCGATGCTGCCCCTGTCTGGCTCCCGCGTCACCACTTTGGTGGCGAAAGGCCCCTTGACTGAGTTGACCGACCAATTGCAGGCGGAAGAAGCGGTCGCCGCGCAGGTGCTGGACGCGCGCCGTCCCAAGATGGATGTCCTGCAAGAACCTGCCGTGGCCAAGCCTCGGTGGTCGTCGTTGCCCGGCACGCTGGGCAGCTTGTTGACAGGCTGTGGCGCGTTGTGGATGTTGGCGATCGAGTAGTCCGCAGGTAGCGGTTCAAGATCGCTCAAAGGGGCAACTTGCCGCGCAAGCCGCGGCCGTCATGGTCCAGGCTCAGCCCGGTGCTATTCTCCCGCCATGAAAATTCTTATCAAATGGTTGCTCAGCGCCGCAGCGCTGCTGTTTGTGGCTTATGTCTACAGCGGCGTCGAAGTGCAGAGTTTCACTTCGGCGTTGATCGCGGCTTTTGTCATCGGCCTGTTCAACGTGGTGCTGCGGCCGGTGCTGGTGTTGCTGACACTTCCCGTCACCATCGTCACCCTGGGTCTGTTCCTGTTTGTGATCAATGCCCTGATGTTCTGGGCTGCGGCCACAGTGCTGAGCGGGTTCCAGGTCAGCGGTTTTATCGCGGCGCTGGTGGGCTCGCTGATTTACACCGTGCTGGGTGTGCTGATCGAATCAGCGCTCGGCGGTCTGTTCTCGAAGAAGTAGCTCCACGGCACGCAGCCGCGTGTCGATGATGGACGCCTCAATGTGGTCTGCCGCCGCGCCTCCGCGGCGCGCCACGTCCTGGCCCGCCTTGAATCGGTCTACTGCCGCGGCATAGTCGTACCGGGCCGCGTGGGCCTCGGCCTCCGCACGTATCGCTCGCAGCGGCTGGTTCTGCGCTTGCCAGGCAGTCGCCAGCCATTGCCAGGCGGCAGCATCCCGGGCGTGCGTGGCCACCCAGGTTTGTAGTGCGCCGGTTCCTTGAGCCACACGCCCAGTGCGCAGCAAGGCCTGCGTCCGCAATCCCAGCTCGGGCCTGCGTGTCGTAGCGTTCCCAGCGGGCAAGGCGCTCAGCGCGGCATCCGCATCCCCCGCCGCCAGCTCAATCTCTGCGTGCAGCAGCTGCGCCAATCTGTGCGCTGCCGCATCCTGCAACACCAATTCATCCAGTTTCTTGGCTGCGATGCGAGCGCCTGGCGCATCTCGCAACTGGCTGCTTCCCAACGCGGCTGCGTACAGCGCCGCCGCGCGACGGGCAACCGGTTGACCCGCAAAGCCCGTGCTTTGGGGCTCGGCAACCCACTGGCGAAGCGCATCGACCCCTGGGTTGGACAACACACGTGCCCGTGCCGCGACCATGGCATGCTCCAGCATGGCGCTGGTCGCCGACGTGGCGGCGGGCGTGCCGGGAGCAATACGCGATTGCATGTCCGCCATCCGCTCAGTCGTCAGCGGATGGCTGCGCAGATACGGCCATGAGCCGTTGTCGTTCAGGCGGTTGGCCCGCTGCAGCTTGTCGAACATGGATACAAAACCCTGCGTCGCAAACCCCGCAGGCGCCATAAGCCCATAGCCGATGCGGTCTGCCTCCCGCTCCATCTCGCGGGAGAAATTGAGCTGGTTCTGCATGGCCAAAGCCTGCCCGCCCACAACGAGCGCCTGAGTCGCTCCCGGGTTCTTGCTGGCCGCCAGCGCGCCCAGAATCATGGCGCCCAGCAAGAGAGGAGTCTGCTTGCTCTGCTGGGTGATGAGGCGTGAAATGTGGCGCTGTGTAACGTGGCTCAGCTCATGAGCCAGCACCGACGCGAGTTCGTCCCTTGTGGTGACTACCCCGATAAGACCCAGGTGCACACCCAGGTACCCGCCTGGCAGGGCAAACGCATTGACGGTTCTGTCGCGACCCAGCAGGATCTCCCACGCAAACCGTTCGTCCAGCTCTGGCGACAACTCTCCCCGATTCCGCGCTGCAGACATTAGCGGTTGCCAGATGCTCTGTACGTACTCTGACAGCACTGGATCATCAATATAGTCGGGATCGCGGTAGAGTTCGCGAATGATGCGGTCGCCAAGGCGACGTTCGGCGCTGGTGGTGAGATCACTTCCATCTCCCAAGGTAGGGAGTGTGGTTTGCGCATTGGCTGATGCACCGCAGGTCAGCAAATTAGCTCCCAAAATGAGAGCTAGTAGTGCTCTTGATATGGGCGCTAGGCCTCTGTAGAGCATGAAAATTTGTACTAAAAAGAGTCGATAGGAAGGAACCCCAAGGGTGCTGCCGTGGTCGCATCCAGCAACACGGTCCACGCGTTGTCACGCCCTACCAAAGGTAGGTAGCGTAGCTGGGTAACCGGCTTGCCTGTCCCTTCAATCGCGCGATCAATCAATGCGGTCTGGTTAGCAAACCGCATATGCAGGTCAGAAGCTGGCTTGGATTCCTTGAGGATGTCCTCCGTACTGCTGGCATAGGGCTGCCAGAGGTCGCTTCGGGCAGAGAGCGAATGGCCACCAATTGCTGCCATCGTTGCGTCAAATTGCTCTGCAGGGTTCTTAAAAGGCCTTAGCGCAATAATTGTGGGACCAGCAACAGGGAGCTTTTGCAGCGATGCTGGGGCTTTAGTCAGCAGCCCTGCGTCAATATCGATGGCGTGGACTACGCTCATACGGCTGTACTCAAAAACCAGATGTACTGGGCGGGCAACGAATACGGTCCACAAGCCGTAGCTGAGAGCGGCCACCTGCAGCAAGCCCACGACAGTAAAGTCCATCACCAGCTCTCGCCGGGGTTTGGCCCTGTTGAAGATGATCAACGTGATCAGGGGTCCCATGATGACGTCCACACCCGCCACCAACATAAAAAGCGTTCGTCCACCCGATATTTCTCGGTAGGGGTATGGATACCATAATCCAAAAACAAGAGCCGCAGCCAGAGCCGCAATGCAAAGGCTGATACCCAGGTGAATGCCACTGGCGCGTAAGCGCCTTTTCCAGTTCTGCATGGTCTTATGATGCCTTCGTCTGATGAATGTTCAATGAGCGATTGCCGCCAACCGTGTTTTTACCGCATGTCCGCACTTACCCACTTTGATGCCCAAGGCCAGGCCCACATGGTCGATGTGGCTGCAAAACCCTCGACTCACCGTATCGCCATTGCCTGTGGGCGCATCGAGATGCAAGCACAGACGCTGGCATTGATTGAAGCAGGAAATGCTAAAAAGGGCGATGTATTGGGCATCGCACGCATAGCTGGTATTCAGGCAGCCAAAAAGACCAGTGATCTAATTCCGCTGTGTCACCCCCTCGCATTGACCCGCGTTGCTATCGAATTTGAAGCTGCTAGCGCTCGCCAATCAAGCGCTATCGGTATATTTTGTACCGCAATCGTAGAAACGGTGGCCCCTACCGGCGTCGAGATGGAGGCCCTCACCGCTGTGCAGATCGCTCTCCTCACCATTTACGACATGTGTAAGGCCGTGGATCGGGGGATGGTTATCCACGACGTTCGTGTGGTGGAAAAGCATGGGGGCAAGTCAGGGAGCTTTGTCGGGCTTTAAGGAGAATCTACCGCAAAGCTAATTTTTACTAAAAAATTCAGGGCTACTCGTTCTAGTAGAAAAGCGCAGCGACTTACACCTGCCCTTTCTTGAGACCAAGACGCGACATTCACGGTCAAAGTTCTCTGGTAGCGAGCTTCGTAAAGTTTGTAGTTATGCACGGGATGCGCTTCAATGTTTGGTGATTTTTTTAATACCTCTCACGTCCATACCTTTGCAGTTCTCGTGGTGCGAGAGTTGGTAAAAGGACTGCCTGCGCAGCAATTAGACGCGCAGTCCAAGCAAGCAGAGAAGGCTCGTACCCGCATCGATGACAAGATCCGGAACCATGCGCGGCAGCTTGTCGATAGCCACCGGTTGAACATTTATCAAAAGGCCAAGTTGGGGAGTCGACTGCAGGATGGTCTTCTGGAGGCTGGTTACCCCGAAAGCTTCAGTAAGTCGTTTGCATATGACGTTGTCAGGCTCGTAGCACTCGCGTCGGCGCAGACGCACCCAAAATGATGCTCGCGTGGCTCAAGAAAAAATGGGCTTCTCCCCATAGTGCAGATTCATCAGCCGCAGCTGAGGCGAGAATCGCCTCCGAGCGCGTACCGGTGCCGGTGGGGCCTTTGGCCTTGTACTTGGCAGGGCAGGTCGCCGCTGCTGAGGAAGCGACATTAGCGCAACTGGCCATTGAACCGGACCATGCCGATGGCCTTTTGGTGCAAGGCCTGATCGCCCTGGACCGGGGGCACAAGGCTGATAGCTTGCGTGTTTTGGAGCGAGCGGCATCCTTGCACCCTTCTAACGCGGAGATACAGGTCGCTTTCGGGCAGGCGCTGCTCATTGCAGGTCGTGGCAAGGCATCTGCCGCAGCCTTTCACCGGGCTCTTGCAGTGGTTCCAGGTCACGCGATGGCCAATTTGAATCTCGCCAAACTATCGCTTGCCAGTGGGCAAGAGGACGATGGCATGAAACTACTGCAGTCGGCGGTGACCCGCGATCCTTCTTTAGCGGAAGCGCAGTTTCACCTAGGCAACTTGCTGCGTGTTCGCGGCGATCTGGATCCGGCAGAAAAGCATTATCGCAACGCTGTTTCGTTGCGTCCTGACTATGTAGATGCTCTGGTCAATCTGGGTAGCCTCATGAAAGACCGGGGCCGCAATGAGGAGGCTGTCAGGCATCTGGAACACGCCCTGCGGCTGAAACCGGATATCGCCGAGGCCGCGTTCAATCTGGCAATGATTCGTGTGAACCAGAGGATGTGGGGAGAGGCCAGCCACTGGCTTCAAAACACGCTTGCCACAGACCCCAAGCAGGCAGATGCGCAGTATTGGTTGGGCAATGCATCAATGGGGCTTGGCGACGCAGTTACAGCACGAAAAGCCTACCAGGCAGCCCTTCGGATCAATGGCAACTACGTGCAGGCCCGATGGGGCCATGCCATGGCTCAGTTACCTGCCGTTCCGCAGTCTGAGGACGAGCAAAACAATGCCGCAGGGGCGTTTGGGAAAGAGCTGGACAAGTTAAAGACCTGGTTTCGGGTTCATCGCCCTTCGGATGCTTACAAGGCGGTTGGTGCACAGCAACCCTATTATCTGGCTTATATTTCGCAGGACCATCGTGCCGTATTGTCCCAGTATGGTGAGTTGTGCACTTCTCTTATGGGAACATGGGCGCGTAAGGTGGGAGTGCCGACACCCATCCGAAATATGGGGTCCAAATGCAAAATCGGTATTGTGTCGGCGCATATTCATGAGCATTCTGTCTGGCGTGCCATTGTGCGAGGGTGGGTGGAGCACCTCGATCCCACTGAGTTTGAGATTCATATTTTTCATACAGGCACTGGACGAGATGCTCAGACCGAAATGGCGGCGCGAAGGGCGACCCGTTTTTATTATGCTGAAGGAGATTGGGTCGCATGGGCCAAGGTGATTTCAGACGCTCGCCTGGATGTCTTGGCGTATCCAGAGATTGGCATGGACTCAACGACTGTGCGGTTGGCCTCTTTGCGATTGGCGCCAGTACAGCTTGCCAGCTGGGGGCATCCCATTACCACCGGTTTGCCGACTATGGATGTATTCGTGAGCGCCAAGGCTTTGGAGCCTGAGGGTGCTGACGCAAACTACACAGAGGAACTTGTTGAGTTGCCGGGCATTGGATGCTGCTATCACCCATTCGCACTGACACCTGCCCCCATTGATCTCACGCAATGGGGTATTGGCAACACTGATCGGATTTTATTGTGCGCCGGCACGCCTTTTAAATATCCACCGCAAAATGATGCATTGTGGGTCGATATTGCAAAATGCTGCCAACCTTGCAAACTGGTTTTCTTTCGCGCAACACCTGAGACTCTGAGCGCGTTACTCGAAGCGCGTCTCCGTGAAAAATTTGTGGAGGCCGGCCTCGATTTCGATGCGCATGTGCGGTTTATTCCTTGGCTACCGCAGGCAAACTTTTTTGCCTTGTTGGACCGAGCTGATGTTTATCTTGATAGTGTCGGATTTTCCGGATTTAACACCGCAATGCAAGCGATCGAGCGGTGTACGCCCATCGTGGCATGGGATGGGCAGTTTATGCGTGGCAGATTTGCAAGCGGTATCCTGCGGCAACTGGGACTTGATGAGTGGATTGCCAGTTCAATGGATGATTACGCAGCACTGGTTGAAAGGCTATGTTCAAGCAGTGCACGCCGAGACAGCGTGAGACAACAAATCATTACGCGCCGATCTCGTCTTTTTAGCGATCCCCAAGCGGTCGCTGCCTTTGCACAAAAGGTGACTTCACTGGGGAGAGGGATATAAATCCTCAATCAACGGCTTGTGCTGTAGCTTGGGAAAGGTAGGTTTGCTAATTC
This sequence comes from Acidovorax sp., assembly GCF_046291265.1. GTDB lineage: Bacteria > Pseudomonadota > Gammaproteobacteria > Burkholderiales > Burkholderiaceae_C > Acidovorax. The sequence continues at coordinate 49,825 of NZ_JBKBTV010000025.1, forward strand.
TGGGTGCTCACTATTTCCAAGCTCCTCCCAATGAGATTTGGCACTGATGCACACGTGCTCAGTTTGCATCGAACACATCTTTTGCAGCGTTATCAGGGCATTTTCAGGCTGATGGTTGAGAGCTTGAGCCAGCGCATACTTGAACATAGGGGCTGCATACGCAAATCGCTCTGATACGCGGCGCATAGTGTCTAGCTCATCGACTGACATGCCCGGTTGAGCCTGGCTGCGAGAGAAGCGTAAAAATTGTTGAAGCCCAGTAAGAACTAGTGCCGGAGGCTGGTTGTCCTCGACTTCAAGATTCCCGATGCGAGCTTCTTGAAACCGCAACAGACTCCAATCTTCTTCGATCGGAAAGTACTCGACGACCACTAAAACCGTCGCCGCAGACATCAAGCCACCGATGGCCAATAGTCCAACTCTTGTCGCGCTGGGGCTTACCGTGCATTTTGTTAGTCGCGTTGGAGGATTATTTGAAGTGGACAGCGCACCTATGAAAAACCCAACGGGCAATAAAAAGTAAGCGTAGTTCAAGGGGTACTCCACCATGGCATGGTTAAAGACCATTGCCACTCCAATAAGCGTGGCCCATCTCATCGCATTGTTGCAATGACGCGCTTGGTCCCAGAACCAAGCCCCGATTCCTACCAAAACCAATAGCGCTATTGGCAGTCCATTCCAAAGCGCAAGGTCTATAAACAGGTTGTGAGCACTTTCGAACAAAGCGTAAGTGGCTGTGTGGTCGAGTGTGACCGCCACTTGGGCAATGCTGACTTGCCCCCAACCGTAGCCAAGCCACGGTGCTCGGCCGATGGCATCCAGCATGGAGAGCCAGAATATCTTACGAATTCCGATGGAGCCCATTCTCTCTAAAGCCGTATTGTTGGCTGAATTGAGGAGCAGCCAATCGCTCAGCAATGGCCATAGCCATGTCATCAAAAAGTAAAACCCAACACCCGCCGCTATCGCCGCTGGTGTTGTTCGTAGTTTGCATCGGCGACGCATCAACGCATATGCTGGCAGCAGCCAAAGCAGAGCCATAAGGACCGTCCTCGATCCAGTCATCACCAAGGCCCACAAAAGTAGGAACGCGGCCGCCATTGCGAAATGTGAGCGCAGTCGGCGGGACTCCCACAAAAACAAAAGGCCCGAGATACCGAGTAGCAGCAAGGTGGCCAACTGATTCGGTTGGGCCAGATTGGCAAAGGGGCGGCTTTGTGGCGGTATTTCAGCCATGTAGATGCCTTGGTAGCTCGGGATGAGCCATTGGTGAAAAGCCAACCCTGCCGAGCACAACGCTGCTGTTAGTAGTGCAAGCCACAGCATCTCATTGGCACTCAGATCGCGCGCTGCATGGCTGTTTCCTGATTGACTTGGAGCACCGTCGAGCGCGTGGGGCCGAGAACACAAAGCACCTGAATAAATAGTCAGTCCAAACCCCAGCAGATAGAGGCTGGACATCCATCCATCAGTGGCGAAATAGATTTGCCCACCTGCTAGCTGCAAGAGGGGAACCAGAGCTAATACAGCTGCTCCCATCGCCATTCTGGGAATTGGGGCAACTCGGGTACATGCCCAAGCCAGCAATGGCGCGAAGGCTAATGCTGCCGCCAATTCTTGGTGAAAACTGAGCCAAGGTGAATAGTGGTTGGGTATCAGATAACTTAGACACAATACCGCTGCAACCCACATTAGCAATTTTTCTTTCACCAGATCCCTCATTCTCAAAAAGTGACATTCAAAAAAAAACGGTGCGCCATGAAGCGCACCGTTTTAATAGAGCCTTCTGCCAGTTAAGCAGAGGCTAAATATTAGCCGCGGCAAGAACCTGGCAGGTACTTCGCAGGCATGCCAGTAGTGGCTGCGGGACCGCATTTCCACTTGAAAACAACTTTGTTGATGTCGGTGTTAGCGATTGGGGTGGTGTCGTTGGCATAAGGCGTCATGACGATCTTTGTGCTCGCAGCTTCCTTCAGGCTAGCGTCAGCAGTCGTAGTGATGGTGACAGCGCCAGCATTGGTCGTGACGATAGACAGCACGTACTTGGTTGGAGCGCTGGCTGCAGTTTCGGCCGTGTTTTGTTCGCAGCCCCAAGTATTGACGGCGGGAAGTACCGAGCTGGAAATGGTTTGAATGGTTTCTGTGATGCTGGTGCGGCAAGCGGAGCCAGCCAAAATAGCTTCCGACACTTTGGCACGGATGGTGTAGTCCTGGTAAGCAGGCAGAGCCACGGCGGCCAAAATGCCAATGATCGCCACAACGATCATCAATTCGATCAGGGTAAAACCCTTTTGCAGAGTGCGCTTCATGAAAAACTCCTAGGAAAATTGCAAATGCAGTGTAGATGAGCAAAAGGTGTGCCAAGACGGGGGGCGCTTGTGTGGTCATTCATGTGCCCCACCGGCATGCCAAATGAGACGTGGCTGGGTCTGTTGTGCGAGCCGTTCAAAAAATGTAAATGTAGAACTTACATTTCTGTCGCCCAGCAATGTCACTGTTGAGCTTGCTCACACCTCCATCACTTGCCCAGCGCACAGCCATTGGATGCGATGCGAATGGCCAATCCCCCCGGGCGTCAGGTGAGCAAATTCGCAGATCTCGTCCATGATTAAGCCCGTTTCTGATGGTTTGGTGTGGGTAATGTAAATGGGGTATTGGCTAGAGGGCGCAATATGCGCCAACTCGTGGGCTAACGTGCTTGGTGAAAGATGGAGGCTACGGCGAGCCAATTCGCTTTCGCGATTGCTGAAAGCTGTTTCGATGACGAGGTAGGCCACGGACATTGAGTTTATGCGCTGCCAAAAGTGCGGATTGCACTCAGTGTCGCCAGTAAATACCCACCAGCCAGTGCACCCGCGTGCGGCAAAGCCAACGGCGGGTACGGTGTGATGCGCAGGGAGGACTTCGATCTCGACGCCTTTTATCGTTCGCGATTCCCCGATGAAAAAGGGCTGGTACTGCAAAAATGGCGCAGCAACTGACGGGATCACACTAAAATCAGGCCAAATAACGTTGTTGAAAATATGCGTTTGTAGCGCCGTGATGGTAGAGGCCAGTGCGTGAACCTGCAGCGGCGTTTGCCGAAGTGAAGACACTGCATCCAGCATAAGCGGCAATGCCGCAATGTGATCTAAATGCGAATGCGTCAAAAACACATGGTCAACTTGGCGCATCTCATCTAGCGTCAAATCCCCCACACCAGTGCCCGCATCAATCAGGATGTTGTCGTCAATCAAGAACGAAGTTGTGCGACAGTCCTTTGCGATGGCGCCTGAGCATCCGAGCACGCGAACCTTCATGTTTTACCTTCTGTTCTTGTATTGACAGGCAAATTACTTGCTATCGAAATTGGTGGCGCCGTCCCAGTCCGTGGTGAATGCCTGCTGGCGCAACAGCGCTACACGGGAGGCATACAGGTCATAGAGCGTGCTGCCCTGGCGAGCAGTGTTGAGGCGGGAGAGCCAATCATCGCATTGTGCCCAGTCTTGCGCCCTGTAGGCAGTGAGGAGTTGCCCCCATTCTTCCAGTTCGCGTGCTTCAGCGGTGCTCACCGCATCCAACTTTGACAGAGGCCAAAAAATGGCAACCGCTTGGGCTTTGCCCTTCACCCGGACGAGATCGAGTTGCTGCCAGGCAAACTGCGGTGCGAGCAGCTTGGTGCTCTCGCTTACGACAATCGACGTACCGTAGTATTTGGACAAGCCCTCCAGGCGAGAGCCGAGGTTGACCGCATCGCCGATGACCGTGTAACTGCGACGTATGTCCGAACCCATGTCACCCACACACATGGTTCCAGTATTGAGGCCGATGCCCACGCCAATTTCTGGCAGACCGCGTTGGCGGTGGCTCTCGTTGATCTCTGCGATGGCATTCGCCATGTCAATGGCGGCGGCCACAGCCAGTTGGGCATGGTCGGGAGTGGAGACCGGGGCGCCCCAAAACGCCATGACACAGTCACCCATGTATTTGTCGATGGTGCCCCGGTGTCCGCGGATGATGTGGGTGAGTTTGCTGAACACGTCGTTCAGCAGGGCCTGTAGTTGCAACGGTTCCATGCGTTCGGACATGGCAGTGAACCCTCGCATGTCGCAGAACATGACCGTCAGCTCTCGGCTGGTGGCCTCCATGCTGTAGTTCTCGGGCTCCTTGACCATTTCGTCCACCAGCTCTGGCGGCACATAGGTTCCGAAGAGTGCGGCCAGCTCACGTTTTGACTTGCTTTCCACAAAGTAGCCGTAGACCATGTTGAGTGCGAAAGCGAACACTGACATCAGCACAGCGGTCGCCAGCGGCAGTGCAAGGCCATGCGCTATGTAGAGCCACAGGTTGATGCCCGTTAGCACAACAACCACACTGCCGCTCAGTGCAACCGCGGGCCCCGCTGCCAGCAAGGGAAGCGTGACGGCGAGCAGGATGCCTGCGCACAGTAGCTGCAACGCGTCAAACCCAATCGCGTAGTCGGGGCGCACGATGTTTTTTCCGTCGAGCAATGCGGATAGAACGTTGGCGTGTGTTTCAACGCCTGGGTAGGTCCGCCCCACAGGGGTGACCCGCAAATCGAGCAGGCCGGGGGCTGTGGAGCCGACGAGCACCACCTTGTCTCGCAAGCTGGACAGAGGGAGGGTGCCTTCGAGGGCATCTGACGCTGAGATGTACCGAAATGACCCACCCGATACGTCACCCGGACCGCGAAAGGGGATGAGGGTGGCGAGGCGGTCGTCCACAGGGAGCGGCAGTGACCGGCCATCTTGGCGCAGGATGATGCTTTGCAGTGTGTCGTGGTCACCCTGTGCATTGCGATTGGCATAGCCTGGGATGACTTCTGGCATGCCCATGACCGTGCGATACACAGCCAGGGCCAGCGATTCGTAATACTGTCCCCCGTGCTCTGCCAGCATAGGCAAGGACCGAACGACGCCGTCCTCGTCGGTAATCGAATTGAAAAATCCTGCAACTGGCACGGCCTGCGCCAACACGTCAATATTGGCACCGTACCCGTTCCACGATGTCGCGCGCAGCGGGAGTCCGCGCAGTTGATCAGCGTTGAGCGCCGGGGTGGGCAAGGTGCCGCGGGTGCGGCCATCGCGATCACTGGTGAGGTAAAAGCCCAGCACCGCTGCGCGACCCGTGAGTGATTGCGCGAAAAGTCCGTCGTAGTCCAGGGATGGGGCGAGTTTGGCCAGCAGTTCCGAGAACCCCGCCTGACCTTTAAAAGGCCCTGCGGCCAGACGTTGCAGATTACTCAGGCCCGAGCTGCCATCCGCTTCGGCAAAGATCACATCAAAGCCGACGGCTGCCACTTGCTGGCGCTCGAACAACTCTTGCGAAAGCGCTGCCATCTTGTCGCGCCCCCAGGGCCATTGACCCACCCGAGCAAGGCTCTTTTCATCAATGTCAATGATGACGATGCGCTCGTCGAGCGTGCGCGGCATCGTGGCGCGCAGCCGGGTGTCGTAGATGATGTTGTCCAGACGCTCCAGCACCTGAAGGTGCAGCACGTTGGACACATGCAGCAGAGCAAACAACAGGGGCAGCAGCGTAATGCCAATGCGGCGCCACCGGTGTCGAAACAGGTACGAGAGCTGTTGCCGCATGGTTCAGACTCCAGGGGCCAATCTAACGGTCGAGACTGGCTGAACGACCTGCTTTAAGACCGGGCGGGTCAGCTCTGTTCGAACTGCATTTCTGTTCCGGCGAGTTCCAGCATGTCGCCGTGTTTTAGGGGCACCGGCGATGCACCGATGGCCGCACCGTTCAACATGGGCATGTCGGGGCCTTCCACATGCGCCAGCACAAACCCATGGTGGCGTTTGGTGATAGACGCCACGGCAACGCCCGGTTTGCCGATGGTGGTGACGACCTTCTGCAGTGACACCTCGCGCCCGGCGGCGGCGCCCGACATGACGCGTATCACCGCCGAAATGGGCGCTGGCGCAGGCGTCGGCGCCAACGACGCTGGCCGGGATGCGGACCCGATGGGTGGAACCATGCCCGGCTTGAAAATCATGGTCTTTTCGAAATTCTGGCCTTCCGCTTCATGGAAGAAGCGGATTTTGTACTTGCCGACCTCGACCGTGTCACCGTTGCGCAGTTCTTGGCGCTTGACCGCCTTGGCGTTGACATAGGTGCCATTGGTGCTGCCCAGGTCTTCGATCTCCACCTCGTGGCCGGCCATGTGGATCACGGCGTGTTCGCCGCTCACGGCGAGGTTGTCAATCACGATGTCGTTGTAAGGCCGCCGACCGAGTGTGGTCCGCTCCTTGGTCAACTGCACTTCCTTGATGACGACCCCGTCGATTGAAACGATCATTCTGGGCATGATCCACTCCTGATGTGATGAATTGTTGTAGTTCGGGCCACTCAAGCGGCACCTAGCAAACGGGACATAAGGCCGCGCTTCTTGCCTCCAGCGGCGGCCTGCACCAGCAGCACACTGACGTTATCACGACCGCCGTTCGCATTGGCGGTGTCAATGAGCAGTGTGGCTTTTTCCTCCAACGGGAGCTGCGCACGCACCATTTCTGCCAGATCCGCATCCGTGACCATGTCCGTGAGGCCATCGGAGCACATCAGAAACAGATCGTTGGGCGCCACCTGGAACTCGTTGACTTCCATCATGACGTTGGGCTCTACGCCAAGCGCACGGGTGACGAGGTTGCGGTTGGACGAAAGCGCTGCTTGTTGCGATGTGAGGAGGCCAGCATCCACTTGCTCCTGCAACCACGAATGATCGCGGGTGATCTGCTGCATGGCGCCATCCCGCAGGCGGTAGCAGCGGGAGTCGCCGATATGTCCCAGGATGAGCCGACTGCCATGGAACACGCCCACCACCAGGGTGGTTCCCATGCCTGCATATTGGGGGTTGGACAGCGACGCACCCAAAATGGCGTGGTTTGCGTTTTCAACGCAAATCTCGAGTGCACGTCGCACGTCGGTGGATTGGGGCGTGTTGCCCGCCTGGGCCAACCAGCGCCCCATCTCTGTTCGTATGAAGGTGGTGGCCATGCCACTGGCCACTTCGCCTGCGTTGTAGCCGCCCATGCCATCGGCCAGGATGGCTACCTGGGCCTCGCGGTCGACAGCTACCGCGTCTTCGTTGTTCGTGCGCACGCGGCCCTTGTCGGTCCGTGCGAAAAATTCGTAGGTCATGGATGTTGCGGCGAGCGTCATCGGGCGCCTGAAGATGGCGGGGATGCCGCACCCCGCACAGCGGGTGGCTCCATCACGGTTTCCTGAAAATCCGCCATCTTATGCCCTGTTGCATCGCGGTCCGCATCATAGACGACTGCTTCGGCGGCAGCCAGCGCTCCCGTGGGCTCTGCCGCGGCTGCCCTCAGGTCTGCCGCAAACTGGCGGCCGGTCTGGTAGCGGGCTTGGGGGCGCTTCTTCAGCGCCAGTGCCACCACGTTGGCCACGGCGGGGGACAGGTCTGTGCGCAACTGGCGCACGTCGGGGGCCTCTACGGTGGCAATCTTGTGCATCAGCTCTGTCATGGACTCGCCGCGCAAGGGCAGCGTCCCGGTGAGCAACTGAAACAGCGTGACACCCAGCGAGTACAGGTCCGACCGTCCGTCCACCTTCTTCCCGGCAAGTTGCTCCGGCGACATGAAGCTGGGCGTTCCTAGCACCAGGCCTGTGCGGGTCTTGCTGGAGTCCGTGATGCGTGCAATCCCAAAATCTGTGACTTTGACGGCGTCTGATGCGCCATCGAACATGATGTTGGCGGGTTTGATGTCACGGTGCACCACATTGTGCGCATGCGCGTAGTCGAGGGCATCGGCCACGCGCGCTGTGATGGAGAGCACTGTGGCAATGGGCAGCAAGTGTTCTTTTTGGCAGACCTGCGTTAGATCGGTGCCTTTGAGAAACTCCATGGCGATATAGGCCAGATCGTGTTCCTCACCGGCATCAAAAATGGTCACGATGTGTGGATGCTGCAGGCGGCCTGCGGTCTCAGCCTCGCGAAAAAAGCGCGCACGGGCATCGATCAGCGCGTCACCCTCAAACTCCTGCCCTAAAGCAAGGGTTTTGATGGCGACCACCCGGCCAATTTTGGGATCGCGCCCGCCATACACCACGCCCATGGCGCCTTTGCCCAGCTCCTTGTCAATCTGGTAGCGTCCCAGCATGGGAATACCCCCAGCCGCATCACCCGGCAGGCGGGGTCGGTTGCCTTCTGGCGGCAGGCTTGACGGGGTGCTGGATGGGCCCTCGGCGCTTTGTTGAAGTTTTGCGCGGGCGCGTTTATAGCGGCTCCTAGCGTCTTTGTATTGCCGGTTGTGACGCAGGATGTGTTCGTAAGCTGCCTTGGCCTTGGCGAAGTTGCGTTGGCGCTCAAAGTCCTGCGCCAAGTGGTACAGGTTGTCCATCAAGGCATCGCTGGGCGGGACTTTGCGCAGCCGGTCAAAAGCCATGTCCAACTGGCCTTGGCCATGCAACGCGAGGCCCATCATGCGATCGGCTTCAGCCGTTTCTGCCGACGGGCTGGAGCTGGACGAATGGCCCAGGCTGCGGCTCACTGCCATTGCTGCCGCGCCCGCCAGCACGCCGATGGCAGCCAACACCCCCTGCAACCACGTTCCTGCGTAGCGGAGCAAGCCCCATTCAACACCCACCGTCACCAAAACCAGTGCAGCGCTTGCTCCCAGGCCGACCACGAAAGAGAGCCGCGGCACCACCAGGGCGGCAAATAGCAACACACTCAGTGCAACGGCCCACGGCGCTGCGCTCGTCCAGGGCGGTTCTTTGACGGTGAGGCCTTGCCGAATGTTGGACAGCGTATGGGCGAGCAATTCGACGGGGACTACGGACGGCCCGCCGGACTGTGTCGAAGGCCCCATTGCAGCACTGCTGGTATCCCCCACCAGCACAATCTTGTCCTTGAACGCGGTCGTGCTGACTTTGTCATCGAGCACCGCAACAAACGACGTGGTCGCAAAAGGCGATGTCCCCTCGGTGGACTCATACATGCGGGTTCGCATCACCGCCGAATTGTCGGTAGCAACCTCCAGGCCGCCGAGGCGCAATGCGGGTGGAGATGCCTGGATGCGCAGGTCGTCCGCGCCGAGATGCAGGCTGTGCCGCGCCGCGAGCAGGGCAAGAGACGGAATGCCTGCATCGTCGTACCGCAGCAGAAGCGGCACCTGGCGCACTGCGCCGTCCCTATCGGCCACGGTATGCAGATGGCCTACGCCCAAAGCCGCAGAACCCAGCGCTGCAATAGGATGCTGCGCCGACTGGACAGATGTTGCATAGGCGCCGGGGTCTGGCAGCGTGCCGCGGCGTGCATAGGCAGGGAGCGCAGCAGATTTGCCCGATGTGACGTAGCTGGAGGCCAGCAGCACATTGCCCGCTTTCTGGATGCTGGCTGCCAGCCGGGCGTCGGTGTCCAGGGCACTTTCGGCCTCCATGGTCACCCTATTGAGTTCCGCCGCTAACGGGGATCCGTCACCCGCACTGGCCAGCGCTGCCTTGACCTTACGGATCTGGAGAAGTCCAGGTTCGGACTGGGACGCGGAGAACGAGGGGGTGTAGACGATGGTTTTGGCGCCCGCCGCAGCCAGCTTGTCGATCAGCCGCGCATGTACATCACGCGACCAAGGCAGAGGACCCAGCGCCACCACGCTGGCGTCGTCCATGCCGATGATGGCGATTTCTGCAAGGGGGGCAGGCGAAGAAACGCGGGTGGCAGCGTCGTACAGGCGCAGATCCAGCCGCTCAGCCAAGCCGGTGAGAGCGCACAGCGCCATGACGGCAGCCGCCGCCGTGGCATTCCAAAAGCCCTCGGTACGCCATATATCAAGCCGCCGTGCCGAGGTTTTTCGTCCCACTTGCTGTTATTCCACTCAGGTATTGAGTAGCTATTAAAGCAATATCTGCGCCCAACTTTGGGGCCGAATTTTGAAGACTAGAACGCTTCATCCGAGCCTAAAAGCGCCCTGTTGAAGTCGTTCTTGTCGCTGCGATTACCTTCTTGGCGCCAGCGCGCTGCCATTTTTGTCACATCGGCCCAGCCTGTGCACTCGGGGCCCGTTGCCAACCTCACGCGGCGGATTCGCGCCGCGCTTTGGACGGCCAGAATTTTCCGATGCCAACCACCAGCGTCGCACCCAGAGCCGCGGCCACATAGTGCAGCGCTGGATGCGCCACGGCGTAGTCGTGCAGGAGAGCGTCGCTGGCAATGGTTTCGCCGCCCACCCAACCGATCAGCGCGGCGCCCAGCACCACGATGAAGGGGAAGCGTTCCATCAGCTTGATCATGAGCGTGCTGCCAAAAATCACCAGCGGAATGCTGATGGCCAGACCGAGCACCAGCAGGATCACGTTGCCCTGTGCTGCCGCGGCGACGGCGATCACGTTGTCCAGGCTCATCACCAGATCAGCGATCAGGATGGTCTGGACAGCAGCCATCAGCGTGCTGTAGGTCTTGGATTCGCCGTCATCCGCCTCGTCGTCGCTGAGCAACTGGAACCCGATCCACAAAAGCAGGCACCCGCCGACGATCTGCAAAAACGACAATTCCAGCAGTTTCGCGGCCACGACAGTCAGCAAGATCCGAAGCACCACGGCAGCGCCGGAGCCCCAGAAGACGGCTTTCTTTTGTTGGTGGGGGGGAAGCGATCGGGCAGCCAGGGCAATGACCACGGCGTTGTCGCCCGAGAGAATGATGTTGATCCAGACGATCTTCATCAGGCCGATCCAGAAATCGGCACTTTGCAAAAACTCCATACTGAACTCCACTGTTATGAATGCAAGAAGCGCCCGGAACCAGGGTTCCGAGCGCTTCTCTTTTTATGGGAGTCGCCAGTCTATCGAGCCGATAGGCCCGACGCGTCCGTAATTGTGCTTACGAACGCTCTGGACTTGATGGGATTACTTCAGCTGGGCCTTGAGCAGCTTGCCCAGTTCCGAAGGATTGCGGGTGATGATGAAACCCGACTCTTCCATCACGGCCAGCTTGGCATCGGCCGTATCGGCGCCACCAGAGATCAGCGCGCCGGCATGGCCCATGCGCTTGCCTGGAGGGGCGGTCACGCCAGCGATGAAACCAACGATAGGCTTCTTCATGTTGGCCTTGCACCAGAGGGCGGCTTCGGCTTCATCGGGTCCGCCGATTTCGCCAATCATGATGACGGCGTCGGTGTCTGGGTCGTCGTTGAAGGCGCGCATCACGTCGATGTGCTTCAGACCGTTGATGGGGTCGCCACCAATGCCCACTGCAGTCGACTGGCCCAGTCCCACTTCGGTCAGCATGGCTACGGCTTCGTACGTCAGCGTGCCGGAGCGGCTCACCACGCCAATGCGGCCCTTGCGGTGGATGTGACCGGGCATGATGCCGATCTTGATTTCGTCGGGCGTGATGATGCCGGGGCAGTTGGGGCCCAGCAGCAGGGTCTTCTTGCCACCGGCGGCTTCCTTGGCCTTCATCTTGTTGCGCACTTCCAGCATGTCGCGCACAGGGATGCCTTCGGTGATGCAAATGGCCATGTCCAGGTCGGCTTCAACCGCTTCCCAGATGGCTGCAGCAGCGCCTGCGGGCGGCACGTAGATCACCGACACGGTGGCGCCGGTCTGCGATGCGGCTTCCTTGACGGAGGCGTAGATCGGGATGTTGAAGATCGACTCGCCGGCCTTCTTCGGGTTCACGCCCGCCACGAAAGCGGTTTTGCCGTTCGCGTATTCCTGGCACTTTTCGGTGTGGAACTGGCCCGTCTTGCCCGTGATGCCCTGGGTGATGACCTTGGTGTCTTTGTTGATGTAGATCGACATGCGTGTTCTCCGGTCTTACTTGACGGCAGCAACGATCTTCGTCGCAGCTTCGGCCATGGTGTCAGCAGAAATGATGGGCAGGCCCGACTCGGCCAGCATCTTCTTGCCCAGCTCGTCGTTCGTGCCCTTCATGCGCACGACCAGCGGCACGGACAGGTTCACCGCCTTGCAGGCAGTGATCACGCCGTTGGCGATGGTGTCGCACTTCATGATGCCGCCGAAGATGTTGACCAGAATGCCTTCGACCTTGGGGTTCGCCAGCATGATCTTGAAGGCTTCGGTCACCTTCTCGGCCGTGGCGCCGCCGCCCACGTCCAGGAAGTTGGCAGGCTCGCCGCCAAACAGCTTGATGGTGTCCATGGTGGCCATGGCCAAGCCGGCGCCGTTCACCAGGCAGCCGATGTTGCCATCGAGGCTGATGTAGGCCAGGTCGAACTTGGAGGCTTCCACTTCGGCCGGATCTTCTTCGTCCAGATCGCGGAAGGCCACGATTTCAGGATGGCGGAACAGCGCGTTGGGGTCAAAGTTGAACTTGGCGTCCAGCGCCATCAGGTTGCCCTTGGAGTCGCAGTTCAGCGGGTTGATTTCCACCAGCGACGCGTCGGTTTCCATGTAGCACTTGTAGATCTTGGCGAAGATGTCTACCGCTTGGTCGATGGAGTCACCGGTCAGGCCAATGGCAGCGGCGACCTTCTTGCTTTGCTCGGCGGTGATGCCAACCAGGGGATCGATCATCTCGGTGATGATCTTCTCGGGCGTGGAATGGGCCACTTCCTCGATGTCCATGCCGCCTTCGCTCGAAGCGATCAGGGCCACCTTTTGTGTAGCGCGGTCGGTCACCAGCGATACATACAGTTCGTTCTTGATGTCGGCGCCGTCTTCGATGTACAGGCGGCGAACCTTTTGGCCTTCGGGGCCGGTCTGGTGCGTCTTGAGCTGCATGCCCAGGATTTCGCCCGAAATGCGCTTGACGTCTTCAATGGTCTTGGCAACCTTGACGCCGCCGCCCTTGCCACGGCCACCGGCGTGGATCTGGGCCTTCACGACCCACACAGGGCCGCCGAGTTTTTGAGCTGCTTCGACGGCTTCTTGCACCGTGAATGCGGGAATGCCACGCGGAACGGGCACACCAAAATTGCGCAAGATTTCCTTGCCTTGGTATTCG
>NZ_JBKBTV010000026.1:0-61301 GCF_046291265.1 Acidovorax sp.
CCATCCCGCCAAGACCGCTGCGCGGCCACTGGGAGGTCGTCAACACGTTCTCACACCAGCGTGATGGTCACGTCGATGTTGCCGCGCGTGGCGTTGGAGTAAGGGCAGACCTGGTGGGCTGCGTCCACCAGCGCCTGGGCGGCGGTGCGGTCCATGCCGGGCAGGCTGATGTTCAGGCGGGCGGCAATGCCGTAGCCCTGGCCGACCTTGCCCAGGTCCACGCTGGCGTCGATCGACAGGTCGTCTGGCAGTGCGATCTTTTGCATGCCAGCCACAGCCTTCATCGCACCGATGAAGCAGGCCGAGTAGCCAGCGGCAAACAGCTGCTCGGGGTTGGTGCCGGTGCCGGCGGTGCCGGGCGAGGACAGCTTGACGTCCAGGCGGCCGTCATCGGTGCGCGATGCGCCGTCGCGGCCACCGGTGGTGTGGGCATTGGCGGTGTACAGAACTTTTTCGAGCGAGGCCATGGTGTTTTCCTTTGAGATGTTGCCCGCAAGGCGGGACGGTGGAGGGAATCGGTAACTGAGTAAAAAACGTTGGGGCGTGGCGTGGTTCAACGCGGGTTGAGCTTGTCGCGCAGGTTTTTGAGCTGGCCCGTCAGCGCAGCCAGTTCGGGCAGCGAACACTGGCTGCTTTGCAGCACGCACTGCGGGATGACCTCGGCCTGGTTGCGCAAAACGCGGCCCGCGGCGGTGAGGGTGATGCGCACGCGGCGCTCGTCCTCTACATCACGCAGCCGGGCAATGTGGCCCTGCGCCTCCAGGCGCTTGAGCAGCGGGGTGAGCGTGCCGGAATCGAGAAACAGGCGCTCACCCAGGTCAGACACTGTGAGGCCGTCCTGCTCCCACAACACCAGCATCACGAGGTACTGCGGGTAGGTGAGGCCGATGGCGTCGAGCAGCGGCTTGTAAAGCTTGGTCATCGCCAGCGAGGCGGAATACAGCGCAAAGCAGACCTGGTTGTCCAGCTGCAGGGCGGCAGGGCTGGGGGGGGGGGGCGTGCTGTGGCTGGGCATGGGGTGAATTGTGATGCTAAATTAAATTGTGTGCAATTGAATTGTGAAAAACTTTGTTAACGGGTGGGATTGGCTCCGGGTGTGGGCGGCATGGCGCCGTTGGTGCTATTCGCGGGCGACGTGTGCGTTGGCCCTGAAAAGCGGCACCTCGATGGCTGAAATCAGTATGCTATCAATAGTGAAGCTACTAGTGCTTATGGAATAAGCGCTAGAGGCCAATTGGTCTAAAAGTTAACCTCTGTTTGACAATCGCTGCTGCGCCATCACCGCCCGCTGAACTGCGCGGGCCGCCGCTCCACAAAGGCACGCACGCCCTCGGCCGCATCCTCGCTGTTGGCCAATTGCTTCTGCACCGGGATGAACTCCGCCACCGCAGCGGCCTGCCCCTGTTCGATGGCTTTAAGCACGTTGAGGCGTGTGGCCACCACGGCGCGCGGCGCCTGGGCGGCGATGCGCTGGGCGATGGCCAGGGCCTCGTCCAACTCTTGGCCTGCGGGCACCACCTTTTGCACAAAGTTAAGGCGCAAGGCTTCGGCGCTGCCGAACTCATCGGCGGTCAGCAAATGCAGCAGCGCATTGCCCGTGCCTGCCCGCTCGGCCATGCGCAGCGTGGCGCCGCCCGTGGCCATGATGCCGCGCTGCACCTCCATCTGCGAGAAGCGGCAGTTGTCGGCCGCCACCACGATGTCAGCACCGAGCATCAGCTCGATGCCCACGGTGAAGCAGATGCCTTTGACCGCCACCACCATGGGTTTGGTGCGCCGCCGGTAGCCGGGCAGGCCGTAGTCGTGTGGCTCGACCAGGCCTTCGGGGATGGCTTTTTCGCCACGCTGCATGTAGGCACTGACAGCGGGTAGGTCCAGCCCGGCCGTGAAATGGTCGCCCATCGCGTGCAACACGCCCACGCGCAGGGCGGGGTCGTCATCGAGGCGGGTGTAAGCCTCGGCGAGCTGGCGGAACATGGGGGGCGTCCAGCCATTGCGCTTGGCCGGGCGGTTGATGCCGATCAGCAGAACGTGACCGAGCACCAGAGTGTCGATGCAGCCCTCGGGTGGGGGCGTGTTGCTGGATAGGGTGTTTGCGGTGGTTTCTGACATGGCCGGGTCTCCTGTTCGTTTCCACGATTGAAAACCCGGCGCGCCGCCTGCGCCGTCCCCAGGGGGACAACGCAGTGCCTTCAACGGTCAGTAGGTGTAAACACCTTGGCCGGTCTTGCGCCCCAGGCGGCCCGCAGCCACCATTTCCTTGAGCAACGGGCAGGGGCGGTACTTGCTGTCGCCGAACTCGGTGAGGTACACGTCCATCACGGCCAGGCACACGTCCAGGCCGATCATGTCGGCCAGCGCCAGCGGGCCGATGGGTTGGTTGCAACCCAGCTTCATGCCCGCGTCGATGTCCTCGGGCGTGGCCAGGCCTTCGGCCAGCACGAAGAATGCCTCGTTGATCATGGGCACCAGGATGCGGTTGACCACAAAGCCGGGCGCATTCTTCACGGTGATGGGGCTCTTGCCCAGGGCTTCGGCCAGGGCTTTGACGGCATCGTGCGTGGCGTCGCTGGTCTGCAGGCCGCGGATGATCTCCACCAGCGCCATCATGGGCACGGGGTTGAAGAAGTGCATGCCAATGAACCTGTCGGCGCGGCTGGTGGCGGCGGCCAGCTTGGTGATGGAGATCGACGAAGTGTTCGATGCGATCAGCACCTCGGGCGCCACGATGGCGTCCACCTGCTTCAGGATCTTGAGCTTGAGCTCGTAGTTCTCGGTGGCGGCCTCGATCACGAGCTGCGCGGCTTTCAGGTCGTCGTAGCTGGTGGAGGTCTTGATGCGCGCCAGCGCCGCATCCTTGTCCGCGGCGCTGATCTTTTCTTTCTTGATCAGCCGGTCCAGGCTGCCAGCCACGGTGGCCAGGCCCTTTTGCACGGCCGCGTCGGAGATATCCACCATCACCACCTGGATGCCCGACACCGCGCAAGCCTGCGCAATGCCGTTGCCCATGGTGCCCGCGCCGATGATGCCAACGGTCTGAATCGTCATATAGAGAGCCTTCTTCAAAGTGAAACGGATGGGCCAGATGGTAAGACGAAAAGCACGCCCGTTCGGTTATCGTGGCGCCAGCCCGCTCAAACCCAGACGGGCGCTGGAGACAAAACAACCATGTTCGACTACATCGTGATTGGCGGCGGCTCAGCGGGCTCGGTGCTCGCAGGCCGGCTGACCGAAGACCCCGCCGTGCGCGTCTGCCTGCTGGAGGCGGGGCCTGCTGACAAGAGTGTGCTCATCCACTGCCCTGCAGGACTGGCCGTGATGGCCAAGTTCGAACTCAACGGCTGGGGCTTCAACACCATGCCGCAAGCCGCGCTCAATAACCGGCGCGGCTACCAGCCGCGCGGCAAGGTGCTCGGGGGCTCCAGCTCCATCAACGCCATGGTGTACGTGCGCGGCCAGCATGCCGACTACGACCACTGGGCCGCACAAGGCAACCCGGGCTGGGGTTGGGACGATGTAAAGCCCTACTTTTTGCGCGCCGAGAACAACGAGCGCGGCGCCGATGTCTGGCATGGCCAAGGGGGCCCGTTCAATGTGACGGACCTGGGCGCGCCCAATCGCTTCAGCCAATATTTCACCGATGCAGGGGTGCAGGCGGGACACCCGCACAACACCGACTTCAATGGCGCCACACAAGAAGGGGTCGGCCTGTACCAGGTCACACACAAAAACGGCGAGCGCCACAGCGCCGCCAAGGGCTACCTCACGCCGCACCTCGCGCGGCCCAATCTGCAGGTGATTACCGGCGCCCGCGCCACACGCATCCTGTTCGACGGCAAGCGTGCGGTGGGTGTGGAATACCGCCAGGGCGGCAGCTTGCAGCAAGTCAAGGCGAACCGCGAGGTGCTGCTGAGTGCAGGCGCGTTGCTCTCACCGCAGCTGCTGATGTTCTCGGGCGTGGGCGCGGGTGCGCAACTGCAAAAACACGGTATTGCCGTGCTGCACGACCTGCCGGGCGTGGGGGCGCACCTGCATGACCACCCGGATGTCGTGCAAGTCATGGACGCCCCGGCACTCAAGGACTTGTTTGGACTTTCGGTATCGGGCATGGCGCAGACGGTGCGCGGAATGCTCGAATGGCGCAAGCACCGCACCGGCATGTTGACCACCAACTTTGCGGAGGCGGGGGGGTTCATCAAGAGCGATCCGTCGGAACCCGCGCCCGACCTGCAACTGCATTTCGTGATCGGCAAGCTCGTGGACCACGGGCGCAAAACGGTGTTCGGCCATGGTTACTCATCCCATGTGTGCCTGCTGCAGCCGCGCAGCCGCGGCACGGTGTCACTGGCCAACGGTGACCCCATGGCCTTGCCACTGGTCGATCCGCAATTCCTCGCCGATGCGGATGACATGCGGCGCATGGTGCGCGGCTTCAAGCGCATGCGCGAGATCCTGGCGCAGCCTGCGCTGGCAAAGTTTGGTGCGAAGGAATTGGCGGCATCGGCCAGTGCGCAGACCGACGCGCAGATCGAGCAGTTCATTCGGCAGTACGCCGACACCATTTATCACCCCGTGGGCACCTGCCGCATGGGCCCTGGGCCGATGGACGTGGTGGACGCCGAACTTCGGGTACGCGGGGTCCAAGGTCTGCGCGTGGTGGATGCGTCTGTCATGCCACGCATCGTGAGCGGCAACACCAACGCGCCCACGGTGATGATTGCGGAAAAAGCCGTGGACCTGCTGCGCGCCGCGGCGTGACAGATTTCACGCAGAGGGGGTGAAGGCGCCGCGCAGGCTCCCTTCCATGGGCTGAAAGCGGAAGTTCTTCACACGCAAAAAACGCCGCTGTTCCTAGACTTCATTCATCGGCTGCGGGTGCATGGTGCACCCGGCCGACACCGCACAAAGACGGTGAAGCCACCGGCCTCCAAAACAGTTTGGCCGCATGAAAGAAGACTGCGATGAACATCGACCCCCGTGAAATTTCTGCCCTGATTGACGCCCACGCCGATGCGTCGGCCCAGCCGGTTGCGCCGCGCATTGACTTGTATGTCGGCATCCACAAGGCACTGCGTGCACTGATGGCGCATACGCTGCTGGCCCTTGGCCGCATGGACGTGACCGACGACGAAGAGTTCTGCAGCCATTGCGAGCGCGTGATGGATCTGCTGGACCTGTGCCGGTCGCACCTGCACCACGAGAACACCTTTGTGCACGCCGCCATCGAAGCCCGTGCGCCCGGTGCAGCCCAGGTGCTGGAGCGTGAGCATGGGGAGCACGAAGCGGCTATCACAGCCCTGGCCGCCGGAGTCACGCAGTTGCTGGGCTGCGCACCGGCGGTGCGGCCCGCGGCGTCCCAGGCGCTGTACCGGCAACTGGCCCTGTTTATTGCCCACAACTTTGAGCACATGCACGCCGAGGAGACCACGCACAACAGCGTGCTGTGGGCGCATTACAGCGACGAGGAACTGGTGGGCATCCACAACGCACTGGTTGCGTCTATCCCTCCACACGAGATGATGGCCATCCTGCGCTGGCTGGTGCCTTTCATGTCGCCCCCTGAGCGCACTGCGATGCTGGCCGACATGCGCGCGCATGCCCCTGCGCCGGTGTTCACGGCGGTGCTCGACAGTGTGCAGCCACACCTCACGCCGTTCGAGTGGATCAAACTCATGCGCAGCCTCGGCCTGCCCGCGGTGCCGGGCCTAGTGCACTGAACTGCAGCACCGGCCTGGGCTACTTCAGGCCTTGAACCGCTTGCGGGTCAGCGCCAGCGCCACCCAGAACGCCCCCACGGTGGTCACTGCCAGCACCAGGCCATGGCGCAGCGCGTTGTCCGGCCACTGGTCCATGAACAGGGGCCGGACCACTTCAACGGCGTTGGTCAGTGGCAGCCAGTCGGAGATGGCGCGCACGATGGGCGGCAACTGCTCGCGCGGGAAGAACACGCCTGACAGGAACATCATCGGCGTGAGCACCAGCGTGAAGTAATACGTGAAGAAGTCGTACCCCTTGGCCAGCGCATTAAAGATCAGCGCAATGCTGGAAAACATGATGCCCACGAACACCAGCACCGGCCAGGCCAACAGCAGCTTGGGGCTGTGGCTGATGCCCAGGGCCAGCATGACGCCGAGGATGGCGGTGACGGTGAACACCGCTTTGAAGGCCGCCCACAGCATCTCTGCCAACACCACATCGTCCAGGCTGATGGGTGCATTCATGATGCCGTCCCAGGTCTTTTGCACATGCATGCGCGAGAAGGCCGAGTACAGCGCCTCAAAGCTTGCAGCGTTCATCGCGCTCATGCAGATGGAGCCGCTGGCCAGGAAGAGGATGTAGGGCACTTGGGTATCGCCACCTGCTGTGGTCACGTTCACCTGGCCCACCAGAGCTCCCATGCCATAGCCAAAAGCCACCAGCCACATCAGTGGTTCCGCAATGTTGCCTACCAGGCTGGGGATGGCCAGCTTGCGCCACACCAGCAGGTTGCGCATGAACACCGGCCAGCATCGCGTCGAGAGACTGGGCGCACGCCATACCGAAGGATTGGGAGGCATCGTTGTGGCATCGGCTGCATCCGCCGCTGGGTTGGGAACAGTTTGCATAGGTCTATTGTGCTGCGTTCGCCGGTGCCATTGACGCGCCTGAAGCGCCGCGCTGCATGTGTGCGGTGGGCACGGCCATTGCTTGCAGGGGGATACATGACGACCACCCACGTGCTCAATCTCCCGGCTGGCGCCAGTGCGCTTTGGCAGAACCGTCTGGGTTTGCTGCTGGATTCCACGGGAGAAGGCGTATTTGGTATTGACCTGGCCGGTAACTGCGTTTTCATTAACCGGGCGGGGGCGCAGATGCTGGGCTTTGCGGCGGAGGAGGTGATGGGGCGCAACATGCACGCGCTGACCCACCACTCCCATCCAGACGGCAGCCCTTATGCCGATAGCGATTGCCCCATCTTCAACGCGTTTCGCAATGGCCTGCCGTGCCGGGTGGATACCGAGGTCTTCTGGCGGCGTGATGGCTCATCGTTTGCGGTCGAATATTCAAGCCATCCCATTCTGGAGGGCGAGCAGGTGCACGGCGCCGTCATCGCCTTCCTGGACATCACCAGCCGCAAGCGCGCTGCTGATGAACTGCAGCGGGCCCATGACGAACTGGCCCTTGCCAACGACGAACTGGAGCGCCGTGTGGCTGCACGCACCCAGGAGCTTTCGCAAGCGCTGGTGCAGTTGCGTGAGCTGTCGGCGTACTCGGAACAAGTGCGTGAAGACGAGCGCACCCGCATTGCCCGTGAGGTACACGACGAGCTGGGCAGCCTGCTGGTGGCACTGAAGATGGATGTGAACTGGTTGCACAAGCGCCTGGGCGAGCAGGGCGAGCGCACCCCCGAGGCCGCGGGCGACATGCGTTTGCAGATGCGTTGCAAATGCCAGAACATGAGCCGCCTCATCGAAACCGCGGTGGACAACGTGGGCCGCATCATCACGGACCTGCGCCCCAGCATCCTGGACCATCAGGGCCTGTGGGCTGCGCTGGAGTGGCAGGCACAGGAGTTTGTGCAGTCGGCAGAGCTGCACCTGACCTGGCAAATGCAGGTGCCCGACGCATTGCATCTGCCGGAGCCTGCGGCCATTGCTGTTTTTCGCATTTTTCAGGAGATGCTGAGCAACGTGGGCCGTCACGCCCAGGCCAGTGCCATCGACATTTCCATCGAACTTCAGGATGACACGCTGCACTTGCGGGTGCGGGACAACGGCGTGGGCGCCACCCGGGAGGCGCTGGAGGCGCCGACTGCGTATGGTGTGATGGGCATGCGCGAGCGGGCCCGCCAGCTGGGCGGGCAGCTGCGCATCACCAGCGAGCCTGGAAAAGGCTCGTGCCTGCAGTTGCTGATTCCGTTGGAGTGGTCATGAGTTCTGTGGTCCGTGTGTTGATCGGGGACGACCATCGCATCGTGCGCGAGGGTCTCAAGCAGGTGTTGGGTGACCCCGCCAATGGGCTGCCCGACATTGCGGTGGTGTCAGAGGCCACACAGGGCGCCGAGGTGCTGGAGCAGGTCGCCGCACTCGCTGGCGCACAAGGGCTGGACCTGGTGCTGCTCGACATTGCCATGCCCGGCATGGACGGCCTGGAGGTTCTGCAGGCGCTGCGCAAGGCGTGGCCTGCCTTACCCGTTCTCATGCTCAGCACCTATCCCGAGCGGCAGTACGCGGTGCGATGCATTCAGATGGGGGCGGCGGGCTACCTTCACAAAAGTGCCGACCCGGACGACATGGTTGCCGCCGTGCGTAAGGCCGCGTCCGGTGGGCGGTATCTGACCGAGGCAACGGCTCTGGCGCTGGCCGGTGCGGTAGAACGCACCGGTGTGGTGCGGGCCACCAGCGCAGGGTTACCCGCTGGGGTGGACGCGCTATCGTATCGAGAGCATCAGGTGTTCCGCTTGCTGACGGCAGGCCAAAGCGTGAGCGAAATTGGTGCGCAGCTCAAGCTCGCGCCCAACACAGTGAGCACCTACCGCGCTCGCATCCTCGAAAAAACCGGCGCGCGCAATGACGTCGAACTCGCCCTTTTGGCGCGCGGGGCGCCAGAAAGCTGAGTCTTGCGCTTGTGCGGGCTGTTTTGTAGTGCTGGCCCTACACGCTGTAGATGTCAGCCCCACGAAATAGCAGGCCGCCCCACAACCACGCGCGAACTGGCCCGCGCTTTGCGTAGCGCTTGGCACCAACTTCTGTGAGGTGTGCCATGTCCGAATTCTTCTCGCCGTTTGATGCCGACCGCCCGTTGATGCTCAAGTGCAGCTGTGGCCGCGACCACACTGCCGCCGACCACCAGGCCGAAATGTCGGCACAAGCGGCAGCGGCCACGCTGCGCGCGCGCAGCCTCACCAGCCAGTTCGAGGCCTACAGCAACGAGTTCATCGAAGCCACGCTGGTCAAGGCCATCTTTCCGCAAGATGCAGTGCGCCGCCGCTTTATCAAGGCCGTAGGCAAGAGCACCGCAATGGCCGCCATTGCCAGCGTGTTGCCCGTGGCTAGCATGCAGGCCATGGCCCAGGAAAAGCAGGGTGCGCTGGAGAAGACCAACCTCAAGATCGGATTTATCCCGATCACCTGTGCCACGCCGCTGATCATGGCCCACCCCTTGGGCTTTTACCAAAAGCAAGGCCTGAATGTCGAAGTCACCAAGACCGCGGGCTGGGCGTTGATTCGCGACAAGATGATGAACAAGGAGTACGACGCCACGCACTTCCTGTCGCCCATGCCGCTCGCAATCTCGATGGGCCTGGGCTCCAACGCGATGCCGATGAATGTGGCGACCATTCAAAACGTCAACGGGCAGGCGATCACCCTGGCGCTCAAACACAAGAACAACCGCGATCCGAAAAACTGGAAAGGCTTCAAGTTTGCGATTCCGTTCGAGTACAGCATGCACAACTTTTTGTTGCGCTACTACCTTGCGGAAGCGGGCCTGAACCCGGATACCGACGTGCAGCTGCGTGTGGTGCCCCCGGCCGAGATGGTGGCCAACCTGCGTGCGGGCAACATCGACGGCTTCCTCGGCCCCGATCCCTTCAACCAGCGTGCGGTGTACGAGGAGGCAGGTTTCATCCACCTGCTCACCAAGGACCTGTGGAACGGTCATCCCTGCTGCGCCTTCGGCACCAGCACCGAGTTCATCCAGAAGAACCCGAACACCTTTGCCGCGCTGTATCGCGCGGTGCTCACCTCGGCTGCCATGGCGCGCGACCCGGCCAACCGCGAACTGATTGCCAAGGTGATTGCGCCCCAGGCCTACCTGAACCAACCCGAAGCGGTTCTCAACCAGGTGCTGACGGGCAAGTTCGCGGACGGCCTGGGCAAGATCCAGAACGTGCCCGACCGCGCCGACTTCGACCCGATGCCTTGGCAGAGCATGGCGGTGTGGATGCTCACGCAGATGCAGCGCTGGGGTTACGTCAAGGGCGATGTGAACTACAAGCAGATCGCTGAGAAGGTTTTCCTGATCACCGATGCCAAAAAGCACATGAAGGCACTGGATCAAAAGGTGCCAGATGGCGCGTACCCCAAGTTCAAGATCATGGGCAAGGAGTTCGATGCCGCCAAGGCCTCCGAATACGCCGCAAGTTTCCCGATCCGGAAGGTGGGCTGACATGGGCAGCACGCGCAACCTCAACGTCCGCGCTGGCGTGCTGTCAGTGCTGATCCTGATGGCTTTGCTGGGCATCTGGTATGTCGCGACCGCCAGCTCGGTGCCTGTGAACTCCCTCGCTGGCATGACCCCTGAGCAGATCGAGTACGCCAAGATGATGGGCAAGGACCCAGGCACGACCAAGAGCGACGGATTCCCCACGTTGGCGGACATGGGGACCACCGCTTGGGGCCACCTGTCCAACCCGTTCTACGACAACGGGCCCAACGACAAAGGCATCGCCATCCAGCTGGCGCATTCACTGGGCCGCGTGGCGCTGGGCTTTGGCCTGGCCTGCCTGGTGGCGATACCGCTGGGCTTCATCATCGGCATGTCGCCGCTGCTGCGCCGTGCGTTCGACCCCTTCATCCAGGTGCTCAAGCCCATCAGCCCGCTGGCGTGGATGCCGCTGGCGCTCTACACCATCAAGGACTCGTCGATCTCGGGCATCTTCGTGATCTTCATCTGCTCGGTCTGGCCGATGCTGGTGAACACGGCCTTCGGCGTGGCCTCGGTCAAGCGCGAGTGGCTCAACGTCTCGGCCACGCTGCAGGTCAACCCCCTGCGCAAGGCCTTCCTGGTGATCCTGCCGGCCGCGGCGCCCACCATCCTCACGGGCATGCGCATCAGCATGGGCATCGCCTGGCTGGTGATCGTGGCCGCCGAGATGCTGGTGGGCGGCACGGGCATTGGCTACTTTGTGTGGAACGAGTGGAACAACCTGTCGCTCACCAACGTGATCTTCGCCATCCTGGTGATTGGTGTGGTGGGCATGCTGCTGGACCTGGCCTTTGGGCAACTCCAGAAGGCGGTGACCTATGTGGAGTGACGTGACCCATCGCGCATCCGCTGCCCCCGATACAAGCGACGCAAGTGGCGCGCCGCAACGAAAGGCTTGTGCTGTGAACGGTTTTCTCCAGATTGAACGGCTCAGCAAGGCCTACGTCCCCACCAAACCGGTGTTTGCCGATGTGTCGTTCGCGCTCGACAAGGGCGAGTTCGTCTGCATCATCGGCCACTCGGGCTGCGGCAAGACCACCATCCTCAACGTGCTGGCGGGGCTGGATACCGCCACCTCGGGCAACGTCATCATGGACGGGCGCGAGATCTCTGGCCCCAGCCTGGACCGCGGTGTGGTGTTCCAAAGCCACGCACTCATGCCCTGGCTGACGGTGCGCCAGAACATCGCGTTTGCCGTGAAGTCGCGCTGGCCCGACTGGAAGAAGGCGCAGGTCGATGCCCATGTTGAGAAGTTCGTCGCCCTGGTGGGCCTGTCGCCCGCCATCGACAAGAAGCCCTCGCAGCTGTCGGGCGGCATGAAGCAGCGCGTGGGCATCGCGCGCGCCTTCTCCATCCAGCCCAAGATGCTGCTGCTCGATGAGCCCTTCGGGGCGCTCGACGCGCTCACGCGCGGCACCATCCAGGACGAACTGATGGCCATCGTGCGGCAGACGCAGCAGACCGTGTTCATGATCACGCACGACGTGGACGAAGCCATCCTGCTGGCCGACCGCATCTTGCTCATGAGCAACGGCAACGAAACCCCCGACGGTTACCGCCCGGGCGGTATTGCCGAGGTGGTGGTCAACCCGCTGCCCCGCGACCGCACGCGTGCCAGCCTGCACCATCTGGATGGCTATTACCCGCTGCGCAACCATATCGTGGACTTCCTGGTGACGAGAGCCAAAGCCCACTGAGTCTTCCCAGGCGAATACCTTCTCTTGTTGCCCGTCGTGGGCGACAGGGAGGGCTGCACCCTTAGATTCCTGTTCCCTGTTTCAAAACCCAATACCAACCCAAGGAGCCATCATCATGAACCGCAACGACGTCACCGAAAAGATCATCAGCACCAAGGTCTCCAAAGGCCTGCAATGGGATGCCATTGCCAAGAAGGTCGGCCAGTCCAAGGAATGGACCACCGCCCTGTGCCTGGGGCAGATGACCGCATCGCCCGAGCAGGCCAAGGTGCTGGGCAAGATCTTTGGCCTCACGGCCGAAGAGCAGAAGTGGCTGCAGGTTGTGCCCTACAAGGGCTCGCTGCCCACGCCCGTGCCCACCGACCCGCTGATCTACCGCTGGTATGAAATCGTGAGTGTGTACGGCACCACCATCAAGGAGTTGATCCACGAAGAGTTTGGTGACGGCATCATGAGCGCCATCGACTTCAGCATGGACATCACGCGCGAGGCCGACCCTAAAGGCGACCGCGTCAATGTGGTGCTGTCCGGAAAATTTCTGCCCTACAAGCAGTATTGAAATCTGCCGCAGGCCACGTTCGTCAGAGCACCTTGACGGCGCGGCCGATGAACTGAATAGGTCCTGTGGGTTTGCCAATCGGCGAGCCGGTGGGCGGCTCCAGCGTCAGCTCGAACAGCTGGTTGGGCTGCAAAGGTGGCAGCTTGTCCAGCGGGATCTGCAGTGGCTGCCCCGGCTTGACGAGGCCCAGCGACACGGGGCCGTTCCAGTCGTCAGCCTTGGTCCAGAACTCCAGCGCCTTGTCGGCGGGCACTTCCATCACGCCCAGCGGGATCAGGCTGATCTGCTGCGGCGAGCTGGCTTGCACCACCCAGCCCGGTGCTTTGTCTTGCGGGGCTACCAGCACCACCATGAACTGCGGCGGCGCGGCCACGGGGGCTACGCGGGTGACCAGCACGGCGGCCAGAACGGCCGCCATGGCAAACCCCGATCCGGCCAGGGCACGCCACAGGCCCAGATGATTCCACCAGCGGTCCGTCGACGGGACCACTGTGCGCTGGCGAACCTGAGGTGCCGCGGGTGCGGCTGCCGACGAGGCGCTGGCCGCTTGGATTGAGGTGTCAATGCGTGTCCACAGCGCGGCAGGGGGCGTGACGGGCTCGGCCAGGTGCGTGAGCGGCAGCAGTCGCGCTTCCCAGTCGGCCACAGCCCGCTGCAGTGTGACGTCGGTGGCCAGGCGTTGCTCTACAGCGCTGCGGGCGGCGGCAGGCAACGTTCCCAGCACGTATTCACCGGCCAGCACGTGCAGGTCTTCAGGGGCACTAGGTGTAGGTTGTTGTGTGTGCTGGTTCATGCCATGCACTCCCGCAGCGAGACCAGGCTGCGCCGTATCCAGGCCTTGACCGTGCCCAGCGGTGCGCCCAGGCGCTCAGCAATCTCGCCGTGTGAACAACCATCCACATAGGCGTGCAAGACGCAGCTTCGCCGCGCCGGGTCCAGACCCTCCAGGCAGTGCTGCAGGCGGCCCAGGCTGGCGTTCAGTTCAAAGGTTTCTTCCACCGCGTGGTAGGCCTGCACAGACATGTCGGCCTCCAGGGCTTGGTGAGTGGTTTCGTCTACATCAACGTGGCGGCCCGCGTCGCGCACAGCGTTCAGGGCCAGGTTGCGCACCACGCTGTAGATCCAGCCACGGGCGCTGCCCCGGGTTGCGTCAAAGCTGGCCGCGCGGGTCCAGATGTTCACGCAGGCGTCGTGCACGATGTCCTCGGCCAGCGCGCGTTGGCGCACGATGCGCAGGGCTACGCCCAGTAGGCGCGCGCCCTCTTGTTCATACAGGCGGCGCATGGCGCTCCGGTCCCCTGCGGCGCAGGCAACCAGGGTTGCTTCGTAGTCAAAATCGCCAGGGGTGTCAGGCACGGGTTGGAATGGGCTCGGCTAAAACGTCGGCGCATCGTAGCCCACAACCTGACGCTGCCTGCGCGCAATCCCCCGCGTTGCAGGGGATTGCCGTGGCGCTTAGGCTGCTTTCCAGAAGATGTAGTCGGCCTGGTACTTGACGATCTGGCGCTCGCCCTTGTTGGTGGGCGCGCAGGCAGATGCCGGTGCCACGCCACCCTTGAGTGCCACGCGCTGGATGTACGTGACGCCCGTCATGGCGCCCAGTCCCATGGCAGGGTTGGCCTTGACCAACTGGTAGGGCAGGTTGCCGGTGCCCGAAGGCGCCACGGCCAACTGCGTCGCAGTCAGCTTGGAACCATCACTCGACTCCCAGGTGGCGGGTGGGCCGTAGTAGGTGCCCACTTGTTTGCCGCTGCGGTCATTCAGCACGGCCTTGGGGCCCACAAACACCCACTCGGTCTGGCCGGGCATGTTGGCCTTGTCGCGGCATTCGTAGGTGATCTCGCCCACGCCCACGGTTTCCATGGTCACCCGATTGCCCGCTGGCACCTTGATGGTGTCTGGCAGGCTGTCCTGCGAGAACATGGGCTTGGCAGGCGATGACGCCATGGAGCCGCAGGCGCTCAGCAGCACGGCAGCGGCAATGGCGCCGGTCAGGGGGATCAGGCGGGAGAGGGTTGGATGCGTCTTGTTCATGGCGTTTCTCTTCTTCGGTTGGGTTGAAAGAACAGCAGCAAGATCCGCTGCTGTAGGTACTACCCACGAAAACGCCATTTGGATGCAGTCAGCGCGAAATATTTTTCTGCGCGCTTTAGTTCCTTGTTGAAACGCCCGGCCAACTGTCAGGTTGGTCACCCTCCGGTGTGCAGCGGAGCGGCTTTGGGCGAATACGCCCACACGTTGCGCCCGCGGTGCTTGGCCTCATAAAGCCCGGCATCGGCAAAGGCAATGAGCTCGTCCACGGTTTGCCCATGCTCCGGGAAATGGGCCAGCCCGATGCTGGTGCCGATGTCTGCCTGCCCGGCCGCCAGGGCAAAAGGCTCATTCAGGGTTTTCAACATGGTGTTGGCGATGGCCTGGGCATCCGTTGCTTCGGCGCAGCGCGGGAACACACACAAAAATTCGTCGCCCCCCAGGCGCGCCAGCGTGTCGCCTTCGTTCAGGCACACCGTCAGGCGCTCGGTCACCTTGCACAGCAGCTCATCACCTGCTGCGTGGCCCAAGGTGTCGTTGACCTTCTTGAACCGGTCCAGGTCCATGAAGAACACGGTAAACGACGAATGGCTGGTGCGCGCATCCGCGATGGCCTGGCGCAGGCGGTCGCGCGCAATCATGCGGTTGGGCAGATTGGTCAGCGGGTCCAGGTTGGCCTGCTCCAGCTCGCGGCGGGTTTGGTCCAGGTCTTCGATGCGGCATTCCAGCTCGAACTCGCGGGCTTCGAGCTTGACCACCATGTGGGCGAAGGATTCGGCCAACTGCGCGAGTGTGCTGTCGGCGGGGTGCTGGCCGGTCATGGCCATCAGGGGCTCTACCGCATGCAGGTCGCCGTGGTGGGCAATGCGCTGCATGACCTCATTGAGGCGCTGCAGAAAAAGTTGTTCTTGGTGTTGGGTGGGGGCGCCAGAGGTCAAGGGGGCTCCATGGGTGAGCGGTGCAGTCGTGTTCCGGCGGGCCGGGCCAGGGCGTATCGTAGGAAATCGGCGGCATCGGCGCAAGCGGAGTCCGTTCCGCATGGCACTCGCTCAGTGCAGCGTCAGCGGCCGGGTGGTGGTTTTCACCCGCACGACTGGGGCCCGGTTTCCATAGGGGCTGGCTCCCAAACCCAGCACGGCTGCGGCCAAGGTGCGCGCCTGGCGGGCAATCGGTTCGATGTACCGGCTGCACTGCCCATCGATGCTGATGCAGTCGCCCAGCGCATGGATGCCGGGCACGCTGGTCTGCAGCGTGTCTGCACTTACCGCAACGCCATGGGCCCAATCGAGCCCTGCACTCTGCGCCAGGCGGTGGGGGGGCAACAGGCCCACGGCCACCACCACTTCGTCGGCCGCAAAACGTGGTCCGCTGGTGGTGCTGACGCGGTAGCGCGAGCCCACGCGTTCCACCTGCTGCACCTGCAGGCCGCCTTCAAAGCGGATGGACAGGTCTTTCCACGCGTCGAGCAACTGCGGCCCCGCCTGCTGCTCGTGCCAGCGCGCCAGCGGTTCAGCAGCCGTGTCCAGCAGCGTGATGCGATGGCCGCCCAGCGCCAGGTCGTTGGCCAGTTCGCTGCCGATCAGGCCCGCGCCGATGATGAGCACGTCCTTGGGCAGGTCGCCCAGTTGCTGGCGCAGGCGCTGGTAGGCGTCCAGGTGGTTGATGCGCCAGCACATTTGGGGCGAGAGGCCGGGTGGCAGGGCCGCCTGCGCACCATGGGCCAGCACCAAGTGGCCGTAGCGCAGCGTGCCGCGGGTGGTGCGCAGTTGGCGCGTGTCGGCGCAGATGCGCACGGCATGGGTATGGGCCAGCAGGGTGACACCCAGGCGCTGCGCGGCATTGCGGCCGGTTTCGGACACCAGCGCCTGTGGGTCCAGCTGGCGCGCCATGGCCACCGACAGCAAGGGTTTGTCGTACCGGTCGCCCGCGCAGGCCGTGACCAGGGTGATGGGCAGCGTGGCGCTGTGCTGGCGCAGGGTTTCGGCCAGCTGCCAGCCTGCGCGGCCTGCGCCGACGATGACCACGCCCGGCTCGCCACGCGGGCGGATGGAAGGGGGTGATGCGCTGGCTTGCGCCTTGAGGGCTTCCAGCGTGGGGACTTGATAAGGCGAAAAATCGGCCTTGGTTACCCCGCACAGGGGGCAGGCCCAGTCGTCGGGAATGTCCGCCAGCCGCGTGCCGGGGGGCAGGCCGCCATCGGGGTCGCCGTCGGCCTCGTTGTAGATGTAGCCGCAGGCGTTGCAGATGTAGCTTTGCCAGGGTGCCGCAGTGGCCCCATCGGCCGTATCGGCGAACGCACTGCACAGTGCCTGCGACGCCGCGCTCAACGCAAACTCAGAAGCAGCCAGTGGCGTGGTGGCAGTGGTGGTGGCGGGCGTCATGCGGGCATCTCCTCGGTGCTGAGCCGGGCGATCTCCTTGCGCAGGTGCTTGATGGCGGGCGTGACGATGGCCACAAAGTGCGACTCGCGCACGCGCCGCTGCACGTCCGAACTCATGAGGTAGCCGCGCGCACCCTGGTGCATCAGGGCCGACTGGGCGGCGCGCAGGCACAGCTCGGCGCCGTGGGCACGGGCGTCCAGCACGTCGATGAAGAAGTCGGTGCGGGTGTCAAACGGCGTCTCGGCCAGCCGCATCACCCGCGCAGTCAGCGCATCCAGCTCGGCCTGCAGCGCATCGGGCCGGTCTTCAAGAAACTGGTTGACATGGCCCAGTTGGGCCTCCACTGCCCACATCGAGTCGATGGCCCCCTGCGTGATGCCCACGGCCATGCCACATTGCAGCATCACAAATGCCGCGCGGATGCGCGCGATGAAGGGGCGTGTGGGGTCGGCCATGATCTCGGGCGTGCCGATGAAATGGTCCTTGAGCCGCAGCGCGTAGGTGCCGGTGCCCTCCATGGCCGAGAAGCTCGGGCATTCGCGCATCTCCACGCCAGGGGCATCGCAGCGCAGCAGGAACATCACCTCGCGCTGGCTGGCCGCGCCATCCGCCTCCACCACGGCTGCAATCGCGCCGCAGTAGTGGTCAGGCCCCAGGTTGCTCACCCAGGGCAGCGTGCCGTTGACGAGGTAGCCGCCCTCCACCGGCGTGGCCTTGAGCAGCAGGCTTTCGATCTGCGCGTAGCTCTTCATGGGGTTGGACAGCGCCGTGCCACCCAGGCCCGCGCCGCTGGCGTGGCGCTGCAGCACATCTCCCATCAAGGCCGGATTGCCCGACTGCTGCAGGTACAGCCCACACACCGCCTGGCACCACATCATGAAGCCGGTAGCGCCGCACACGCGCGAGGCCTCGGCCATGGCGCGGATGGCCAGGCCGTAGTCGGCCGGGCCGGCGGTGCTGTCCAGGTGCGCGCTCATCGCGCCCACGGCTGCCAGCTGCTGCAGCTCAGCGCAGGGGTAGTAGCCGGTGCGGTCAATCGCCTCCACCTGCGCGGCCAGCGGGCCCTGGGCAATGCTGCGCACGGCGGCCAGCAGCGCATCGCCCCGCAGGGCGCCGTCCAGGTGGAGTTGAGGGGGGAGGTCGGCGGGGTTCATGGGGCTCCTTGGGTGCGCGGGGCGGGCTCGATGGCGGCGGGTTAGCTAGTCCATCAGGCTGATTTCAAACGGGATGGGGTTGCGCAGGCTGTTCGCCACCGGTGAATAAAAATTGGCGTGCTGCACGATCTCATCGAGCACCTCGCGCGGCGCATCGCCTTCCACCAGCACCTTCACGCGGATCGCCTGAAAGCCCATCTCGGGCGGTGTCTTTTGCAGCGCGCCACCGGCACCCCAGGCGGCGGGGTTGCCGATAT
Source organism: Acidovorax sp. (assembly GCF_046291265.1). GTDB lineage: Bacteria > Pseudomonadota > Gammaproteobacteria > Burkholderiales > Burkholderiaceae_C > Acidovorax. The sequence goes on from NZ_JBKBTV010000026.1 coordinate 18,268, forward strand.
CGCCTTCCATGAAGATCTCGATCTTGCTGAGCTTGACCTGCTTCCAGGTGGCCACGGCCGTGATGCCCACAGCCAGGCAGCCGCCCAGGCCGGACAGCACGATCTCGCCGGGCGCGGGCGCTGTGTCCTGGCCGAACAGGTGCAGGGGCTCGTCCACCACCACCGGCGTGTGGTTGCCCACCGTGCTCAGCGAGCGGTACTGCCCCTCCATCACCGTGTGGACCTTGTTGGTGCCGCGGCTGGCGGGGTTGTTGCGGCCCTTGTCGGCAAACGCCATCAGCCCGTCGCGGTCGATGGGGCGCAGGTGCGTGTGCACGGTGGTGACGGGGGCAGAGGGTTCCAGCAGATCGGTGGACATGGGTTTCCTTGGAGAAAAAAGGAGAGGCAGAAAAATGAAATGAGGGGCTCGCAGCGGGCCATGCCCGCTGCAAAGACGCATGGGGCTCAGGCCGCCAGCGCCAGGGCAGGCTTCTTGGGGAACTTGACCAGCGGCAGCCCGCTTTCGATCGGCAGTTTGTCGTCGCGCGACCACTCGTTCCACGAGCCGAAGTACATGCGAACGTCGGCAAAGCCCGCCTGCTTGAGCGCGAGGAAGGTGTTGGACGCGCGCGCGCCCTTGAAGCAATACAGGTACACCGTGTCTGCCGGGCTGATGCCCGCCGTGGCGCATTCGGCGCGCACTTCATCGGGCGACTTGAACACCGGGCCCTGGGCCGAGGGCTTCATAAAGCGGTACCACTCCAGCCACTTGGCGCCCGGCAGGCGGCCCTTGCGAGGCGCAAAGTCCTTGCCATAGGGGCTGGAGCTGTCGCCAATCCACTCGTCCACATCGCGCACGTCCAGCAGCACGGTGTCGGTGCCCAGGGCCTCGATCACGTCCTCCTTGGTCAGCATCACATCGGTGGTGGCCAGGTCGGTGGGGAAGATGGCCGGTGTGGGCACCACGGCCTCGGTGGACGTGGGCAGTTCGGCGGCTTTCCAGGCCGAGTAGCCGCCGTTCAAGACCTTGACCTTGGGGTAGCCCAGCCAGGTCAGCAGGTAGTAGCCCCGGCACGACTGGCCGTACCCGCTGTTCAGCGCGTCTTCATAAAACACCGCCGTCTCTGCGCCCGACAGGCCGATGGCGCCCAGGTGTGCGGCAAAGGTGTCTTTCAGCTCCTGCAGTCCCTGGGGTGTGGAGGTGGCCAGGAAGGTGAAGGTCTCGCGCAAGTTGACGGCGCCAGGGATGTGCCCCAGGGCATAGGTGTCTGCGTCGCGGGTGTCGATCAGCACCACGGGCTCTGCGGCTTGCAGGGCCAACAACTGGGTGGGGGAGATCAGAACGGCGTCGGAGGCGGCGGCGGTCATGGTGCTCATGGGAAACCTTTCGATGCGGTGGAGGGCGGGATGCCTGCCTTCCTTATCGCAACAGGTGTGCCAGGACGTGTGAATGCAAAGAAATTTGAATAAAATTGACCGCTAGCGCTTATTGATAAAGCGCTGGCAGCTATTGATTTGATAGTGTTTTTGTGCCGACGCTCATCAAGAATTGGAATGACCCACACAGACGCTGAACACTGTGTCTACAAATTGTCGACACAGTGTTGGGCGTCACTTCAAGCCTGCTTTGCGCAGCCGGTAGCTGAACTGCCGCAGCGTCAACCCCAGGCTTTGTGCCGCGCGCGACTGGTTGCCGTGGTGTTCGGCCAGCGCGGTCTGCAGCACCAACACGCTGTGCGATTGGGCCGGGTGGTAGTCGCGCACCAGCGGCGCTGCGTGGGTGGCCGGGTTGGCTGCCGCTTCGTACGTTGCTGCAGACGGCGGAGCGGGCGGCACAACCACCGACGCAGCGGCGGGCAGAAACCGGTCCAGCTCCGCGCGCGCCACCAGCGTGTCGTTGGCCAGCAGCACCATGCGCTCGATCACATTGCCCAGCTCGCGAATGTTGCCGGGCCAGGGGTGTTCTTCTAGCCGGGCCAGCGCGTCGGGTGTCAGGTTCACGTTGCGCTGGTGCGCCTGGTTGGCGCGGCTCACAAAGTGCAGCGCCAGCGCGCGGATGTCCTCGCGCCGCTCGGCCAGCGAGGGCAGGCGGATGGGGATCACGTTCAAGCGGTAGTACAGGTCTTGCCGAAAGTGGCCGACCTCCACCTCCTGTGCTAGGTCGCGGTTGGTGGCGGCTACCAGGCGCACATTCACTTTGACCTCGCGCTGCCCGCCCAGGCGCACGAGCGTGCCCTCCTGCAAGGTCCGCAGCAGCTTGGACTGCATGGCCAGTGGCAGCTCGCCGATCTCGTCCAGAAAGATGGTGCCGCTGTCGGCCTGCTCGAACCAGCCGGGGCGCGCCGTGCTGGCGCCCGTGAAGGCGCCTTTTTCGTAGCCAAACAGTTCGGATTCAAACAGCGCATCCGGAATGGCCGAGCAGTTGACCTTGATAAAAGGCCGGTCGCGCCGCCCGCTGGCCAGGTGCACCGCGCGTGCAAACAGCTCCTTGCCCGTGCCCGACTGGCCCAGCAGCAGCACCGTGGCCTGGGTTTGCGACACGCGCTCCAGCTCGCTCAGCGCCTGCAGCAGCGGCGGCGAGCTGCCGATCAGCCCATAGCGCGCGCTTTTGGTGTTGAGCGCATTGGCCAGCACGGTATTGCGGGCCTCTAGCTGGCGCGTCTGCTCGGCCACCAGGGCTTCGAGCTGGAGCAACTGCCCCACCAGCGTGGCCAGCACGCGCAGCACGGCCAGGTCGTCGTTCAAATGCCGCTGGCGGCTGCGGATGCGGTGGCAGGCCAACACGCCGATGGGCGCGTTGTTGACCTCGATGGGCAGGGCGATGAAGGCCACCGTCTCGGGCGGCAGCTGGCTGCGCTCTACCGCACGCGCCAGAAACAGCGGTTCGGCATCAATGTCCTGCACGATGGCGGGCTGCCCCGTAGTCAGCACGCGGCCCGTGATGCCCTCGCCCCAGGCATACCGCCCGCGCTGCGCCTCGGCCTGGGTGAGGCCGTAGGCGTGCTGGATGGAGGCCGTGCGCGGCGGTCCGCCCTCGGCGGGGGTGCCGTCCACCAGCACGATGCGCCCCCGGTTCAAGCCCAGCAGCTCGCTCATCAGGTGCAGCATCTCGCGCAGCACCAGACCGGGCGCCAGGCTGCGGCCGATGAGGCGCATCACCTCGCGCATCAGCAGCAGCTCCTGGGCGTGCCAGTCGGTGGGGCTGTGCGAGCGGGCCGCGCTGGCGGGGTTGGGCTGGGGCGATGGGAGCATGGCCAGTGCGATTGCAAGTTCTGCGCCCGGTTGAATTACAGTCCCCTGCGTTCTGCCTCTTCACCGACTTTTCATCTTTCTCGAAAGCACCCCCACCATGACCACCCTCGGAACCCCTCTGTCCCCCCATGCCACCAAAGTCATGCTGCTGGGCTCGGGCGAGCTGGGCAAGGAGGTGCTGATCGCGCTGCAGCGCCTGGGCGTCGAAACCATCGCGGTCGACCGCTACGCCAACGCCCCCGGCCAGCAGGTGGCCCACCACGCACGCACCATCACCATGAGCGACCCGGCCCAGCTCAAGGCCCTGATCGAGGCCGAACGCCCCCACTTGGTGGTGCCCGAAATTGAAGCCATTGCCACCCCCATGCTCGAAGAGCTGGAAGCCGCGGGCACCGTGCGCGTGATCCCCACGGCCCGCGCCGCACGCCTGACCATGGACCGCGAAGGCATCCGCGTGCTGGCCGCCGAAACGCTGGGCCTGCCCACCAGTCCGTATAAGTTCTGCAACTCGCTCGAAGAGCTACAGGCTGCCATCGATGCCGGGAACGGGAAGGGAGTGGGCTACCCCTGCATCGTCAAGCCCGTGATGAGCAGCTCCGGCAAGGGCCAGAGCAAGATCGACGGCCCCGACGACGTGCAAAAAGCCTGGGACTACGCCATGGCCGGTGGCCGCGTGAGCCACGGTCGTGTGATCGTCGAGGGCTTCATCGACTTTGACTACGAAATCACCCAGCTCACCGTGCGCTCGGTCGGCGTGGACGGTCAGATCGTCACCAGCTTCTGCGACCCCATCGGCCACGTGCAGGTCAGCGGTGACTACGTGGAAAGCTGGCAGCCCCACCCCATGCACCCCGCCGCGCTCGAAAAGTCGCGCCAGATCGCCAAGGCCGTGACCGACAACCTGGGCCAGGGCTTTGACGGAAAGCCCTCCGGGCTGGGCTTGTTCGGCGTGGAGCTGTTTGTGAAGGGGCAAGACGTGTGGTTCAGCGAGGTGAGCCCGCGCCCGCACGACACCGGCCTCGTCACCCTGTGCACCCAGAACCAGAGCGAGTTCGAACTGCACGCCCGCGCCATCCTGGGTCTGCCCGTGGACACCAGCCTGCGCAACCCGGGCGCCAGCGCCGTGATTTACGGTGGCGTGGATGCGGTCGGCATTGTCTTTGACGGCGTGGAAGAGGCACTGCGTGTGCCGGACACCGACCTGCGCCTGTTCGGTAAGCCCGAAAGCTTCACCAAGCGCCGCATGGGCGTGGCCCTGGCGCGTGCGGCCGATGTGGACACGGCGCGCACCAACGCCAAGCTGGCCGCCAGCAAGGTCAAGCCACGCAAGGTGTGAGGGGAAGATTTAAGTGAAATTGGCCTCTGGCGCTTAATCCATAAGCGCTATTAGCTATCAAATCAGGAGTGATTGCAGGCGCGATGAGCGGCGCTCACCCACCCACCCCTCACTCCCGGATCTGTCCCCCGGCAGGCCCAGTAGGTCGGGTTAGCGCAGCGTAACCCGACATCCCCTCTGCGCGCCCTGTGGGTGTCGGCTGGTTGTCGGGTTACGCCCTGGCGGGCTAACCCGACCTACGCTGTCGATCCTTCACTCCCGGATCTGCCGCCCGGTGAGCTTGAGGAACAAGTCCTCCAGATTTGCGGGCCGGTGCAGCGTGCGCAGGTGGCCATGCTGCCCCAGCGCCCGCAGCAGCGGTTGGGCGTTCTGCGTGTAGAAGAACACGGTCTCCCCGCTGATCTCCACGCGGGCTGCCAGCGCGCGCAGCGCGGCGTCTCCTGCCAAGGCCTTGGCGCCCACACCAAACACTTCCACCACATCCGGCTCCAGGTGCTGGGCGATCAGCTCGCGCGGCTTGCCTTCGGCGATTTTCTTGCCGTGGTCCAGCACCAGCAGGCGCGAGCACAGGCGCTCGGCTTCGTCCATGAAGTGGGTGGTCAGCAAAATCGACTTGCCTTGCTGCAGCAGCATTTGCAGCCGCTCCCACATCAGGTGGCGCGCTTGCGGGTCCAGGCCGGTGGTGGGCTCGTCCAGCAGCAGCAGGCGGGGGTTGTTGACGAGGGCCCGCGCCAGGGACAGCCGCCGTTTCATGCCGCCTGACAGCTCGCCGGGTTTGGCGTCGGCCTTGGCGGTGAGGGCCGCAAACTCCAGCAACTGGGGCACACGCTCATCCATCACCGCGCCCTTCAGGCCAAAGTAGCGGCCAAACACGTGCAGGTTCTCGGCGCAGGTGAAGTCCGGGTCCAGCGTGTCGAACTGCGTGACCACCCCCAGTTGCGCCTTGATGGCCAACGCATCGCGCGGCATGTGCAGCGGGGCGGCGCCGGGGGTGGGCGTGAAATGCACGGCCCCGCCATCGGGCGCTGCCAGGCCCAGGCACATGCGGATGGTGGTGGTCTTGCCTGCGCCGTTGGGGCCGATGACGCCCAGGCATTCGCCGGGGGCAATGGCGAACGACACGTCATCCACCACCGTGGTGTCGCCATACCGTTTGCGCAGGTTCAAAGCTTCAAAGAGTGCGGTCATGGGTGGATTGTGTGCGATGCTGGGGACGATGCCGGTCGCCCCCAAGGGCCCCTGGTACTCGCCATTTGTGGCGTCGGCACCCGCGGCGATGGCCGGGTTGTCTGCCGCACTGAGAGCCCAACGGATGCCGTCAAGTCAATGTTGAACGCAACCTCACCCTCGACCAGCTACACCGAGCTGCCGCTCGGCACCCTTGATGCGGAAAAGATCGAGGCGGTCTGGCGCTACGACCCCACAGAGGCCCACCAGCAACTGGTGCTGCCGGACGGTCGTGTGGACCTTGTCGCCCACTGCGCGATGCAGCCGGGCGGTGTGGTGACTTCGGTATGGCTGGTGATTGCAGGCCCGGCGGACCGGCCTGCCTTGGTGGCGCTGAGGCCCGGGAACGTCGTTGTGGGGGTCCGGTTCCACATCGGCTGGGGTGGTGCATGCCTGGGCATCGATCCGGCGGCGCTGCGCAATCGGACCTTGACGGGCATGGATGTTGAACAGGCCCTGGGGCCCTGGGCGAGCCACCTGCTCTGCGCCGACACCCTGCTGGCCGTGGAGTCGGCCCTGCGTGCGGTGGCCAGCGCGCTGGCGTCGAGGGCTTGTGTCACCGCGGCGCACCGCCGGGCGCTGGAGGCCATCGACCACATGAAGCTGCGGCTGGTGGCGCACCGGCCGTCACCGGGCGGCGCAGCAACAACAACAACCGCCGCCGCCGCCGTACCCGCCAGCCGTACGCTGCGCCGCGACATGGTGACGGTGGCGGGCTTGCCGCTGCGCACCCTGGCGGGAATTCTGCGGTTTCAGCAAGCCATGGTGCTGCTTGGCGCTGATGCGGCTTCGCTGGGCGATATAGCGCTGGTGTCGGGCTATGCCGACCAGGCCCACATGACCCGAGAGTTCCGCCGGTTCGGCGGCTTCACGCCCGCCGTGCCGCAATCCGCACCCCTGGTGCGCCTTGACGCGCGGTCGCCCCAGAGCGGCCTGTGTGGCCGAAACGTTCAAGACAGACCGGTATGACCCGATCAGACTGCAGTTTTTTCTGAACCCCCGCCATGTACAGCCAACCCCTTTTCTCTGTCGAAGACCCTTGCGAGCTGGTTCGCTGGATGCGCGCCTATCCCCTGGCCACTGTGGTTGCGGTGACACCTGCCGGGCTGGATGCGAATCTGTTGCCGCTGGAGGTGGTGCACCTGGCGGAGACGGGCGAGCACCGAGGGCGCGTGCTGCTGAAAGGGCATGTGGCCCGGAGCCATGCGCTGTCGCAGGTCGGGCCAGCCGGGGTGCCGGTGCTGGTGGTGTTTCAAAGCCCCAATGCTTACATATCGCCACGTTGGTACGTGAACGGCCAGCGCAGCGGGCGGCTGGCGCCCAGCTGGAACTATGTGGCCGTTGAAGCGCGCGGCCGTGTGCGCCGGGTGGACGACGGCGCGTGGTTGCGCCGCCACCTCGCCGCACTCACCCTTGCGCAGGAAGCCCACCGCGCTGCGCCCTGGTCGCTGGCCGATGCATCTCCAGAATTTGTGGATGAAGCGGCTGCGCGCCTCATCGGGCTGGAGATCGACGTGGAACAGTGGGCGGGCAAACGGTTTCTGTCGCAGCAACGCACCGAGGCCGACCGGCGCAGTGTGGTGGAGCACTTGGCCGAGGAAAGCGCTGGCTCGGCGCGCGACGTGGGGGGGCTGATTACGCCGTAGCCCAAAAATGGGAGATATTTTTAGTGAAAATGGTCATCGGCGCTTATTGAATATATGTTTGAAGCTATCAATAATGTAGCAAAAATGACCTGGCCGGCAAAAACTCAGGGGGCCGCCGTGAGTTGGCCCCGGCCGGCGGTTTTGGCGTCATACAGCGCACCGTCCGCGCGCGCCATCAGCGCTGCAAGTTTGCTTTCGCCGGGCAGCAGGCTGGCCATGCCGCCGCTGTAGTCCAGCACAAAACCCAGTTCGGACGCGCTGGCCTCGTGCAGCCTTTGCCGCAGGCGGCGGTCAAAAGCGTGGCCTGCGGGAGCGGCGTTGTGCAGCAGCAGCACGCCAAACTCTTCGCCGCCCAGCCGGGCTATCAGGTCGCCACTGCGGCAGGTTTCCGTCAACAGCCGGGCAAACAGTTGCAGCGCGCGGTCGCCCGCCTCGTGGCCGTGGGTGTCGTTGATCTGCTTGAAGTGGTCCAGGTCCAGCATCAGCGCCGTGAGCGGCAACCGGTGGCGCCACGCGTGGGACAGAAGGTTGTCCCCCTGGTTGGTGAAGCCGCGGCGGTTGAGCAGCCCCGTCAGCCCATCCGTCATGGCCAGTGCGCGCAGCTTTTGTTCGGCCTCGGCCCGCCAGGCCACCAGCACCGCCACGGTGCCCAGCACCAGGCTGACGTTGGTGGCCACGGCGGCCGCCAAGTTGACCGGGTGGGGGGTGCGGAAACTGGGGTACTGGTCGGTAAACGCGCCGAGCAGGCCCCGCGCCAGCGTAAAAAAGGCAGAAGTGACCAGGCAGCCCAGCAACAGGCTGCGCCAACGCACGTCCGCAAGAATCAACGGGGCCAGCGTGGCCCGGGCCACGATGCACAGGATGACCGCCATCAGCCCGTTGGCCCAGCCCACGCGCCACGCGTAGTGCTCAAACCCCAGCGTGTACCCCAGCGGGGCAGCCACCACCAGCACCAGCAGCAGGCGCCGCAGCGGGCGCGGGCCCAGCCATTCTTCGAGCGCCCGGTACAACATCCACTGGGCTGCCGCGTTGCACGCAACCGACACGGTGGACAGCGCCTGGTCCCAGAGCGACGAAGACGCAATGATGGCGGCCCACGCCACTGCCTGCAGCAGCAGGCTGGCCTGCACACGGCGCGCTGCGCGGCTCACGTCCGGACCCATGATGAGCGGCAGGACGGCCGAAATCATGAACAGGTTGGCCGCCATGACGGCCATCAGCGTGAGAAAGTCCATTGGCATGCGCAGGCGTCCTGATCCCAACTTATTGGAAGGCCACCTCGGCAAAGCTGCGCAGCTTGCGGCTGTGCAGGCGGTCCACACCGCCAGTGCGCAGGATCTCGATGGCGCGCATGCCGATGCGCAAATGCTGGTCCACCCGCTCGCGGTAGAAGTGGTTGGCCATGCCGGGCAGCTTGATCTCGCCATGCAGGGGCTTGTCGCTCACACACAGCAGGGTGCCGTAGGGCACGCGAAAGCGGAAACCGTTGGCCGCGATGGTGGCGCTTTCCATGTCCAGCGCCACGGCGCGGCTCTGGCTGAAACGCCGCTGGGGCATGTTGTCGGGCAGCAGCTCCCAGTTGCGGTTGTCAGTGCTGGCCACGGTGCCGGTGCGCATGATGCGTTTGAGGTCGGCTTCCTCGATCTGGGTCACATCGGCCACTGCTTGCTGCAGCGCCATCTGGATTTCAGCCAGTGCCGGGATGGGCACCCACAGGGGTAACTCTTCGTCCAGCACGTGGTCTTCACGCACGTAGGCATGGGCCAGCACGTAGTCGCCCAGTTGCTGGCTGTTGCGCAGGCCGGCGCAGTGGCCCAGCATCATCCAGGCGTGTGGGCGCAGCACGGCAATGTGGTCGGTAATGGTCTTGGCGTTGGCCGGGCCGACACCGATGTTGACCATGGTGATGCCGCTGCGGTCCTTGCGCACCAGGTGGTAGGCGGGCATCTGTGGCAGGCGGGGTGGGGCCACCCCCAGGTCGTCCCCCGGCATCTCGGGCAGTCCGACCCGGCGGGTGACGACATTGCCCGGTTCGATAAAGGCCACGTACTCGCTGTCGGGCTTGGCCATTTCTGCGTGGCCCAGGCGCATGAATTCGTCAATGTAGAACTGGTAGTTGGTGAACAACACGAAGTTCTGGAACCATTCGGGCGCTGTGCCCGTGTAGTGGCGCAGGCGGTGCAGCGAGTAGTCCACGCGCGGCGCCGTGAACAGCGACAGCGGCTGGGCCTCCCCTGGGCGGGCCTGCCAGGTGCCGTTGGCAATGCCATCGTCCATGGCGGCCAGGTCGGGCAGGTCAAACACGTCGCGCATCAGCATCCGGCGCTCGGTGGTCAGCGTGCCTTCGATGTGGTCGTGCTCGGCAAACGAAAAATGGATGGGAATAGGGTGCGCGCTGGTGCCCACCTCCAGCTCTACGTTGTGGCTGGCACGCAGCAGGCGAAACTGCTCGGCGTAGTAGTGGGCGAACAGGTCGGGCCGGGTGAGGGTGGTTTCATACCGCCCGGGGCCTTCCACAAAGCCATAAGCCAGTTTGGTGTCTGCCCGCGCCACCGTGGTGGTGTGCACGCGCACAAACGGGTAGAACGCACGCACATTGGCGCTGGGCGTCTCGCCGGCCACAAAGCGCTGCATGGCCTCGCGCAGGTGACCAATCTGTTGCTGGTAAATGCGCTGCACCTGGGCCAGCGCGTCGGCCGGGTCGGTGTGGCGGGTGGGGGCAATGAAGTCTGGAATGAGGGGCATGGGGCTATTTTCCATCGGCTCGATGAACTTCCTGTCGGAGCCTGCAGAAATAGCGGTCCATGCTGATGGCTGTAGGCCTGCGCGACGGGTTGTCTGTTGGCAGGAAGGAGTTGCTCAGATCTTGCTGTCCAGCCACTGCACGGCTGCGTCCAGGACCGGGTCGCCCCCGCCCATGATGCGCTGCACGAATCCGGCATCCACGGGCACACGCAGGTCGGGCTCTACGCCTTTGCCGTGCACATAGTGCTCGCCGTTGGCCCCCAGCTCTGCCACGGTGGGGGCGTGCACCACCACCTCGCCGGGCAATAGCACGCGCGTGGTCAGCCCCACGGATCCGGACGTGGGTTCGGTGGCAACCACATGGGCACGTCCCGCTTTTTGCAGCCAGGCAGAGAACACTTCACAGGGGCCTGTGCATTCCTGGCCGGTCAACAACACCAGCGGGGCGCTGTAGTGGCTGGCTCCCTGGGTGTAAAGCGGCAATTGGGGCGGAACACCCAGACTGCCACGGGTGCGCCACACCTTGGCGGTTGCGTCCACCTGGCGCTGCGCATAGGCCTGCAGGCGCAGGGGTCGGTCGTACGAGAAGAAGGACGCCGCGAAATGGGGCACCAGTTGGTAAGTGTTGTGGTTGTTGCCCCGCAGGTCCAGGATCAGCCCCCGCAGCCGAGACTGATTGACGGTGGCCAGGCTTCGCTCCCACATCTCCAGGTTGCCTCCGCCGTCAGCAAACGAGTTGAACGCGATATAGCCGTATTGCTTGCCCGAATGGCTGCGCAGCTGAAAGGCGGACAGCGATTCGTTGTTGGGCGCGCGCGCGGGTGCTTGTGGCTGTTCCGCCATGCGCTGGCGCAGGTCCAGGGTCTGGTCCTTGCCATCTTGTCGCACTTTCAGGGTCATCGCTTCCCGGTCGTAGGCGACCAGTTTCAGCGCGTCGTGCTTGCGGCCCGCTTCGGTGGGGCGGTTGGAATACCGCGCGGCGCGGCCAACATAGCGCGAGACGCTTTCACCATTGATCTCGACAATTTCTGCGCCCGGGCGCAGGCCTGCCGCGGCGGCGGGTGAGTTGGGCGTCACGCTGCTGACCAGTGCGCGGCCGTCCGAGAGCCACCAGACGCCAGGCACTGGCAAGGGCATGATGCCGCGGGGCTGCCATTGTTCGGTCAGCCCTATGTCGAGGCCCTGCGTGGCGCCTGCGCCCCGCAGGTCGGCGCGAAACAAGCCGTCTTGCAGGCGCGCGCCAATTTCCGTGTAGATCTGCAGGAGTGCCCGCCGGTCCTTCTGGTCGCTGGCTTGGCGCACGCGGTCCGCAAATTCCGCCTGCAATCTGTTCCAGTCCATGGGCTGCGCGCCGCGGAAGGGATAGCGCTCGTGCATGACGCTGGTAAATGCCTTGAATGCGTCGCCAGGGGCCAATCGGGCCAGATCAATCTCGGTGGTCGACTGCACGCTGTACTGGGCCAGCGCAACCTCACGGCTGCGATCAAAGCTGAAACCGCGACTGTCCAGCGTGACCACGGTGTAACCGCGGGGCAGGCGCACCATGGAGTCATCGGAGGTAAACAGGCGGCCGTCGGGGCCAAAGCCCGCAGGGAACGCCACGCCTGCTTCGCTGGCCCAGACAAGCAGCTTGCCACCTACGGGCTCCAGCGCGAGGTCTGCTTGCAAGGGCCACTCCAGCTGGACCGAACTGGATGTCAGCATGGCGTGCTGCTCGATTCCATCGAGCCCCCGGCGACCGGGTCGGCGGGGCAGGTTGGAGTGCACTGTCAGTGCAAAAATTTTGACCCCTGCACCTGCGCTGCGGGTGCGCCCCGTGCCGAGGTCGAACAAGGTTCCTGGGGGCGTTGGTGGCAAGTCGATGGACACCGCAGAGCTGTCGGCGCGTGGTGTGGCCAGCAGTTGGTCTTGCGGCGGCGTGACGTGGGCGGGCTGCCGCTGCACAAAATACGCCCCCTGGTCCAACAACCCCACGAGGGTGTTGCTGACGGTGATCGAGTCGCCAGCGTTGCGCTCCAGCATTGCAATCAACCGTGCCGGACCGCCTTCATCCCGCGCCATCACCGCCGGTCCAGAAGGGGGCTGGGTGGGGGCATAGCCGCGGTTGTTCCACATCTGCCTGCCGGTATCCGCGGCCTGCCGTCCTGTAGACAACACTTGCTGGCCGGTGGACAGGGCCCCTTCGCCGCGGCTGATCGCTTCGCCTGCCCTGCCGATGTCTCCGATGGTCCAGGCGTGGACCTGAACCACACCTATCGCCAACGTCAGGCCCACCAGTGCAGACATCACGCGGCGGGCCGATGGCGGACGCTGAGAGCGCACCAACAAGGAACGCGAGGGTGAACATGCTGCGCTGGGTGCGTGGGCGCGCGGGAGATCGCTGATCGGGCTGTGTGCGGGCATGATGGCGATGGGAGTGTTGGACGGTGGAGTGCGTTCTGCGTGGCCTTTTTGGCCGGTCAGACGTAGCGGATCACGAAGTCGTTGTTGGCAGCGCTGACTTCAATCTTGTCAATGGCCTTGGCATCGACCGAAGCCTGCAGAAACTCCATGGCCATGCGGGGCAACAGGTTCTGGGTCAGGATGCCGTCGATCATTCGGGCGCCGGATTCGACTTCACTGCAGCGCTCGCGGATGAGTTGCACAGCGCTGTCGTCAAACTCGAACTGCGCGCCGTGGTTGGCGTGTATGCGCGCCTGGATGCGACGCATCTGGAGTTTGATGATCTGCTCCAACATGGCGTCGGAGATGGGGTAGTAGGGCACCACGGACAAGCGGCCCAGCAGCGCCGCTGGAAATTTGTCGAGCAGGGGCTGCCGAACCGCCTTTGCCAGTGCCTCGGGCGAGGGGATCAACTCTGGGTCGTTGCACATGCCCGCGATCAGCTCGGACCCTACGTTGGAGGTGAGGATGATCACGGTGTTCTTGAAGTCGATGTAGCGGCCTTCGCCGTCTTCCATCCATCCTTTGTCGAACACCTGAAAGAACATTTCATGCACATCCGAGTGGGCCTTCTCGATCTCATCGAGCAGCACCACGCTGTACGGCCTGCGTCGCACGGCTTCAGTAAGCACCCCGCCTTCTCCATACCCTACATACCCAGGTGGCGCACCTTTCAGAGTGGATACCGTGTGGGCTTCCTGGAACTCGCTCATGTTGATGGTGATGAGGTTCTGTTCGCCGCCATACAGGGCTTCTGCCAATGACAAGGCCGTCTCGGTCTTCCCCACGCCAGAGGGCCCTGCCAGCAGAAACACCCCAATGGGTTTGCCCGGGTTGTCCAGGCGGGCGCGGGCGGTCTGGATGCGGCGGGTAATAGCCTCCAGGCCGTGGCGCTGGCCGATCACGCGTTTTTCCAGCGTTTGCGTCAGCTCCAGGACCGATTTCACTTCGTCGCGGACCATGCGGCCCACAGGGATCCCCGTCCATTCCGCAACCACCGCGGCCACGACGCCCGCATCGACCACCGGATGCAGCAAGGGGTCGTCGCCTTGCAGGGCACTTAGCTCCTTGCGCAAGGCATCGAGACCTTCTGCGCTGAATTGTTGGTGTGTGTTTGCGGCTGCATCGTCGACGGTCGACGCATCTGCAGCAGTGCCTGCCAGGTTTGTAGCGTTGGGGGTGGTTGCCGCACCCTTGGTGGTTGGGGGGCGGTGAGCCGCCATCAGCGCAGTTTCCGCCGCAACGATGCGCTGCGCCAGGTCACTCTCTTGCGTCAGTCGCTCGGACAGCGCCGCTTGTTCCAGTTGCAGCGCCTCCAGGGCTGCGGCCATTTCATCGAGGCGGCTGGCGTGGGCAATGCCGAGGGCCGCTTCGCGCTGCATCACTTCCAGTTCCACCTGGAGTGCCTCTTGTTGGCGCTGCACCGCTTCGAGGCGTGCCGGTGTTGCGGTCAAGGCCATCGCAACGCGGGAGCAGGCGGTATCCAGCAAACTCACGGCCTTGTCGGGCAGTTGGCGCGATGGAATGTAGCGGTGCGAGAGGCTGACGGCTGCCGCAACCGCCTCGTCGGCAATGCGCACCTTGTGGTGCCCTTCCAGCTTGGCCGCCACGCCGCGAAGCATGTGAACGGCTTTGGGCTCGTCAGGCTCGTGGATATGCACCAGCTGAAATCGGCGGGTGAGCGCAGGGTCCTTCTCAATGTACTTTTTGTACTCCGCCCAGGTGGTCGCTCCAATGGTGCGCAACACGCCGCGTGCCAGTGCGGGCTTGAGCAAGTTGGCCGCGTCGCCTGTGCCTGCCTGACCACCCGCACCGATCAGGGTGTGGACTTCGTCGATGAACAGCACGATGGGTGTGGTGCTGGCCTGCACCTCGTCGAGCAGGGAGCGCAGGCGGTTTTCAAACTCACCCTTCATGCTGGCGCCCGCCTGGAGGAGACCCACATCCATCACCCGCAATTGCACGCCCCGCAGAGGCGGCGGTACATCGTCTGCCGCTATGCGCAGCGCCAGGCCTTCTACAACAGCGGTTTTTCCGACGCCTGCTTCGCCCACCAGAATGGGGTTGTTTTGCCGCCGACGCATCAGGATGTCGATCATCTGGCGCACTTCTTCGTCTCGCCCGGAGACAGGGTCCAGCTGTCCCTTGTGCGCGCGTTCGGTCAGGTCGACGGTGTAGCGCTGTAGCGCGTCCTGCTTTCCGTTCCCCAGCGGCGATGTTGCCCCGCTGGCTTCCCCCGGTGCACCTTGCAAGCCGGAACCATCGGCCGCTTGCAGCTTGGCCTCTGGAGACGCGGGCAGCAGTTTCGAGAACGCATCGCTGAGCGCCGGTTCAGTGATTTTGTCCAGCTCTTTGGAGATGGACCGCAGTTCGTTGGCCAGCGCGCGCGTGCGCAGCATGCCAGACAGCCAGTAGCCGCTGCGAATCTGCGATTCATTGAACATCAGCGTGGCGTAGACCCAGCCACGTTCAATGGAGGTTTCTATCTGGTCCGAGAAGTCGCTGATGGACGTAGCCCCGCGCGGCAACCGATCCAGGCTGCGCAGAACATCGTTGGCCAGCTGCTGCGCGTCCACTTCGAAATGGCGAAAGATGCGGTGCAAATCGGAATCATTTTCTTGCAGCAACTGGTGCAGCCAGTGCACCAGTTCCACATACGGATTGCCCCGCAGCTTGCAGAACACCGTGGCGCCCTCCAAGGACTTGAAGAGCAGGGGGTTGAGTTTTCCAAACAGGGCGAGTCGGCTGATCTCAGACATGGGAGTGAAGGCAGTGCGTTGAAAGAGAAAGAGGGGTTGGGGTCGCGCGGTGGACCTACGAAGGTGAGCGATGCGCCTGCGATTGGCCCCGCACTTTGTGGCCGCGGTGCTGGAGCCAGCTTTCTGGATCCAGTCGAAAATCGTCAGCGTCCTGCACTGCGGGAGCGCCGAGCATCCAACTGGTCCAGCCTAGGCGCGTTCCGCCACCGAGCCGGGTGCCAGGAACTTCTTCCCGCTGCAGGACCAGCTCGAAGTCCCAGGCGAATTCGATGCCGAGGTAGTTGCGCACCCAGTCCACAAGCGCCTTGAAGTCTTGTTGGGCAGGAAGAAACCGCTCGTACTGCGCCAAGGTCATGGGGCCAATCCGCAGCCGGAATTTGCTCTGCGCGTCTGGAACGCGGGAGCCCACCACCGTGTCCACACCCAGTTGGGAGTTGCAGGGGTGGCTTGACAGGCGTGTTTGCTGCGCTGGCTCCAGTGCAAGAAAGTGCAGGCAATACTCCTGCAGCGCGACTTTGACACCGAAGTAGCTGCCGATGGCCCGTTGCAGCCCTTCGGGGTTGCGCGTGGTCCGCGTGAGGTGTCCGGCCATGTGCAGCTTGGCATGGTCTGCCACGGCATCGCGCTGGCGCGCGGTGGTCTCCCCCACACCGACGATGCTCGCCATGTGCCGACCGAACATGTCATCGCCAGCGCGGTCCAGCGAGGCGGTCGGTTGCGCATCAGACCAGGCGCGGAAAAACAGCAGTAGCAACCGATGGTGAAAGATGTCCGAGAAACGTGCGAGCGTGGGGTCGTCATGCTGGCGCTGGCGCTCACGCACGTATTCCGTCAGGTGGATCGGCAGAGGGCCATTGGGTCCATACAGACCAAAGTTCCAGACCGTCAGGCGCTCGGGTTGGCCTGCCACCGGGGGGAGCAGTTCTGCAATGGTGGCGGGCGCAAAGGCGAGCGAAGGGTCCTGCCCCAGGCGGATGGGCTCTGCCTGCGGACGCGCGGCGCGGCCCAAGCGTGGCAGATGGGGGTTGCGGGCTTGCAGCCATCGCAGCGTGAAGAAAAGGTCGAACGCGTGGGGATTGCGGCGCAGTCGCTGCCAGAGGTCTATGGGAGCTGCGCGCGGCCGTTGCACCGACGGCGATGATGGGTCCGTGGCAGGGGTTTGGGCAGTGCTCATGTGGCGGGCCTTTGCCCAGGGCGTACGTCCCATTGCGCGATCTTGCCGCGTTGTCGCGAGTGTAGAGACAGTTCCGTGAAACTGTTGACGCCCACATGCCGGGCAAAGAAGCGCTCCAGCACGGCGACCAGCGGCCACGCGCTCACGCCTGCGAAAGAGGCATCGTCGACCGTGAGCGAGATTCCCACCCCACGCCCGTATACGAGCTGTTTTTGCTGCGTGAGACGCCGGGTAATAGGGTCGATGCGCATTTCTTTGAGTCCGGACACTTGGCCTGCAAGTGCGTGGTTGCCCAGTCCCAAGTAGAGCGTCATCAACTCACGCAGGGTGGAGGCACCTTCCTCATCCGACAGGTCGGTCATTGCCAGGTAGTTCAGTGTGAGGTGCGAAATCAGGCGCCAGGTGATTTCGTTCTCAGCCACGCTGCCAACCGGTCGCGACGGACCCGTTACGGTGCGGATGAGACCAATCGGTGCCGATTCGATGGTGGTGAAATCGCCTTCAGCGCGGTTGGTTGCCATCAGCAGTGGCAAGTCCCGATTGGTGCATAAAGTGCGCACGGACAACTGTTTGAGGTCGTCAGAGAAGGGCGCGGCCCGTTGGTCTACCAGGGAAAGAAACACCTCGCTCCCCAGATATTGGGTGCGTGGTCCAAAGCGGACGGCGTGTTCAGAGAACAGCCTGGGTTCACGCCGCATCGCGAAATAGGCTTGGTCTTCAGACCGGATGCCATGCACGGAGGCATACAGAGGTACGAACGCACGGTCGTTGACCTGACCTTCCTGGTGGCCGGTGACGCTCAAGACGCTGTAAACCTCAAAGTCACGGGGTCGCGTTCGCTCCATCACGACGTGGTATTCGTTCACGTCTGACGACACATGAATACGGTCTGCCATGCGCTCGAACAGGTTGATCGCGGGTGTGCAGTGGAGCAAGAATTTTTGCTGGTCCACCACCGCTTCGAGGCCTGGGTTTGCCTTGCGCAGCAATAGGGTGATGGCCATCTTTTTTGCGGGAACCTGCCGCAATGTGGACGACAGTCCTCGGATGGAGAAGAAGCGGAATCGCGGGGGGAACGCGAAATACTCGTGCAGTAGGCGATGCCCTTGAAACGCCCGGTGGGAGTAAGGGAGCAATGCCTGGGATTGCTCGTAGCCTTCTGCATGCAGGGCTTGCGCAGGAAGGTATCCGTACACCTTTGCAGGATCGTGAGCATCGTGCACCACGATCCCTGCGACCGATTGGTGCAGCAGTTCTTGCAGATGCGAGGCAATGGCGTCCGTCGCGTTGATGTAGAGGTCTAGCCTGTCCATCGCCAGGTGCCCGAACTCCATCGCGCCCTGCGTTTCGATCTCTAGCCGCAGGTGACCCGCAGGTTCAGCAGGGAGGCGAAACCGGGAGAGGGGGATGTCGAGCGGAGGACCACCCAAAGCGGCGCGTGTCAGTGCGATAGGCCACAGCGTGACGTCGTGACCTGTGCGGAAATCACAGGGTGTCTGGTCGTCGGAGGTTTTTCGGGAGCGCAGCATGCTGCCTGCAGGAAGGCAGAAGCCATCAGCGACATTCCCTTCGATCTCGCTGGGAGACATCTGAACGACCACCATGGCGGGAGTGGGCGCCAGATAGTGCGGACACACCATTTCCAGAATGCGCTGTGACAAGCGCGGAAACTCCGCGTCCATCTTCATCTGTACCCGTGCCGTGAGAAAGCTGAAGCCTTCAAGAAGGCGTTCGACGTACGGATCGGCAACTTCCAGGTCCCGCAGCGCGAGGCGCCCCGCAACTTTTGGAAATGCGGCGGCAAACTCGGCGCCCAACTCGCGCAGGTAGGTCAGTTCGCGGTTGTAGTACTCCACCAGACGCGGGTTCATCGTCGTGTTCTCACGGTCAATTTCTCAGGTCTGAAACCACGACCTGGCCTGTTTCGAGGTCCAGGCTGGTTTTGAGCAGTAACTCCAGCGGGTAGGGCATGGACCAAAACTGGCAACGAATCTCGAACTGCAGGGTGTTGTGGTGGTTCAGGGAGTCGAACGAGGGCAGCAAAGTGACGGCCAGGGTTTCCGGCAGGATGCGGGGCTCGAAGGCCAGGATGGCGCGGCTCACATGGGCTTCAACTTCCTTCCAGTCCAGGTCGGACAGAAGCTTGCCCGCCAGAGGGGTCATTCCGTAGTTCAGCGTCGACTGTTCTGCGTGCGCCAACCCCTCGAAATCAATGTGCCCCGAAGCGTTGCTAGCGTTCAACAGCCAGCCCAGATCGCGCAGCAAAGCTGCGCGCAGCCGCGACTCGGTGACATAGACGGCATCCGCCTGCTCGGTGCGTTTTGTCGGTTCGTGGTCGGTGAGTCGGTCGAGCAGCGCAGGCTGCAAACGGTCTTTTTCGGTGCCGGCCCCGCTCAGTCGCCTGGACAGCATGGTGCGGCTGCGTCAGATGTTGAAGGCAACCGTGCGCACGTCGAGCAGAGCGTGGTCGCCCTGTTCCGTGATCAGCACCTTCTGGCCTCGGCCTGTGACATGGTCGCCACCGATCTCTGACCACTCTGTGCGACGCGCCAAGCGCAGGCCATCATCGTCGTCTGCGTAGACGGGATACCGTGCGGGTACAACCCCTTGCAGCGTGCCTTCATTCACCAGCGTCAGTTCTGCAGGTTGCCACACCACATCGCGGAGATCCTGAGGCTTCTCCAATGCAATGCTGCGGATAGCCGAGAAGGGCACCCAGTAGTAGCACCCATTGGAATAGAGTTCGAAAACGGGCCCGAGGCGCGAGTCTGAATCGGAAAGCCATTCAAAAGGCTCTCCATTGATGGTGCCGGAGATCGCAGGAGCCATATCGAGTGCCTGGGTGCGTAGGTCGAGCGCTGCTTCTGGGGAAGTGCCTGTCTGCGCCTTCAGTGCGTCCACCATGTAGCTGAGCCATTCTGGTGGTTCCCCCACGACGAAGGGCGTGCGCCGCCCCTCAAACACCTCACTGCGCAAGAGTTCGCAGCGCATCGCTTCTCGATAGGCATGTGCCATGGGCATCGCCTTGGGGTCGAGCTGAGCACACACCTGCAACTGCGCGAGTGCCTTGTTCCAATCGCCCATCACGGCAAGCAGCTGAAAGTAGAAGGTGCGCAGAGATGCATTGGAGGGCTCTGCGCGAATCGCGTCTTTGACGTGACTTAGCTGTACGTCGAGGGATTCTTTCGAATCAAAAAAGGTGGTGCTCACTTGAAAACTCTTTGGTGTGCGTGTGACGCAATGTCGTGGCAAATGACTGGCAGCTGGTGAACGCGCGATGCACGTGGAAAGCAGTAGGTTAGAAGGCTGGGCGTTGCCAGGGAGAGCAACGTAGTTGCGCGCTGCACTGGCGGAATCCGAGAGTGATGATGCAGACAATCGGCCACGAGTCCCGGTTCAAGCCGGGTCTCGCGGTCAAATATGCTGCCAACGTTCGCGCGTGCAGCAGCGCCGCACCCCAGATAGATCCCTCGGCGGACTCAGTCGACCTGTGCTGCTGCCGGCAGATTGGGCGTCGTTCCGTTGCTGGATACATGCTCCAGCAACGGCTACCGGCGCACCACTAGTTGCCCGCTTCCTTCACGGATGGGAGCTTGGACACCAGCCGCAGCGATACGGTCAAGCCTTCCAGTTGATAGTGCGGACGCAGGAAAAACTTGGATGTGTAGTAGCCAGGGTTGCCTTCGACTTCGTTGACTTCTACCTCTGCAGCAGCCAATGGCTTGCGGGCTTTGGTTTCCTGCGACGAGTTCGACGGGTCCCCGTCCACGTAGTTCATGATCCAGTCGTTGAGCCAGCGCTCCATGTCGCTGCGCTCTTTGAAGGAACCAATTTTGTCGCGCACGATGCACTTGAGATAGTGAGCGAAGCGGCAGCAAGCAAACATGTACGGCAGTCTGGCCGACAGGTTGGCATTGGCCGTAGCGTCGGCATCGTAGTACTCAGCCGGTTTGTTCAGCGACTGTGCGCCAATGAATGCCGCAACATCCGAATTTTTGCGGTGGACCAACGGCATGAAGCCGTTCTTTGCCAGTTCTGCTTCGCGGCGGTCACTGATCGCGATTTCGGTGGGGCACTTCATGTCCACACCGCCGTCATCGGTGGGGAAGGTGTGAGCTGGCAGGTTCTCTACCGCACCGCCAGATTCCACGCCGCGGATGGAAGTGCACCAGCCGTAGTATTTGAATGACCGATTGATGTTCACGGCCATGGCATACGCCGAGTTGGACCAGCAGTATTTGCTGTGGTTGCCGTCAGAGGTTTCTTCCTCGAAATCAAATTCGTCAACGGGGTTCGTCTTGGCTCCATACGGCAGGCGTGCCAAGAATCGTGGCATGGCCAGTCCGATGTACTTGGAGTCGTCCGACTCTCTCAGGCTGCGCCAAGCAGCGTACTCGGTGTTGGTGAAAATCTTCGTGAGATCACGAGGGTTCGCTAGTTCTTGCCACGAATCCATTTGCATCAAAGCGGGTGATGCGCCTGAAATGAAGGGGCAATGCGCTGCAGCGGCGACTTTTGCCATCTCACCCAGAAGTTCGACGTCTGGTGGGCTGTGATCGAAGTGGTAGTCGCCGACCAGGCAACCAAACGGCTCGCCCCCGAACTGACCGTATTCTTCTTCATAGACCTTCTTGAAGATGGGGCTCTGATCCCAGCCGACACCTTTGTAGCGGCGCATGTTGCGATGCAGTTCCTTCTTGGAAATGTTCATCACACGGATCTTTAGCATCTCGTCCACTTCTGTATTGGTCACGAGATGCTGGAGGCCGCGCCAAGCGCCTTCCAGTTTTTGGAACTCTGCGTGATGAATCACCAGATTCACTTGTTCTGAGAGTTTGCGGTCAATCTCGGCAATGATGGCTTGCACCGTTTGGTAGGCGTCATTGGAAATCGTCGCTACAGATGCCAGCGCCTGCTGTGCCAAGGTTTGTACGGCAGCTTCCACTGCGTCGCGGGCCTGGTCCGTCTTGGGCTTGAACTCCTTGTTCAACAACGCTGCGAAGTCGTGCCCCTCCAGGGACTGGGCCGCAGAGGATTCGGTGATGGGTAGTGCGCTCATGGGTAATTTCCGTTCGCTTGGCTGCCTCAGGCGGCGTCGTTTTGAACCGAGCCCTCGATAGGCTCTGTGGTGGGCTTGGCGCTGGTGGCCAGGGACTTGAGCAGCGCGGGGTCTTGGAGCACTTTTCGGATCAGCTCTTCGGCGCCTTGTTTGCCATCCATGTATGACAACAGGTTGTGCAGCTGTGTACGAGCCTCCAACAGGGTGTTCAGCGGACCGATGTTCCGTGCCACGGCTGCAGGGGAGAAATCGTCCATGCTCTCAAACGTGAGATCCACGCTGAGATAGCCTTCACCAGTCAAGGTGTTGGGAACAAGGAACGATGCGCGCGGCTTGATCGACTTCATGCGCGCATCGAAATTGTCGATGTCAATATCGAGGAACTTGCGGTCAGCAATTTCGGGCAAGTTCTCCAGGGGCTTGCCCGACAGGTCTGCCATCACCCCCATCACGAAGGGAATATGGACCTTCTTCTCTGATCCATAAATTTCGACGTCGTACTCAATCTGTACACGAGGCGCCCGGTTTCTGGCGATGAACTTTTGACCGCTTTTCCCCACCTTGGTGATTGACATGTTTACCTCTTAAGTTATCTGGATCTAAAAATCGAAAAACCGCGTGGACCTGCGACGGGACCCGGCAGGCGCGCATTGCTTCAAATACTTACAAAAATTTGCGGATCCACAACAGTCCGATGCAACTCGAACACAACGTTTTGAAGACTCACGAACCACTTCCTCATAAAAGGATGTGAACGGCAGTTGCCCCATCAACAGATTTCGCTTCAGCGCCCGGTTACAAGCGAAACGTTTGAGTACTTCGCGTACGTTCCGACCGACTGGCTTGCGTATTTCAGTATCCAAGTCTCGGATGAAGTGACTGTTACAGTTCGTAGATTCATTGGGACGGTTCTGATTGCGTTCCCGTGATGACTTCGATCTGTTGCAGGCTCTGTGGAGCCAACTCCCGCAAGATGTCGAGAAAGCCCATGCGCATCAATCTGGCTGATCTTCGGATGAGTAGTGATGCCGGATTGGTCGGCTCCGTAGATTCGAGAAACTCGGCGATCTTTACCAACTGTTGGATGGCGTCATCCCTGGTCTTGATCTCCAACACTGTTGCTGTCGGTATTTGTATGCCGGAGTGAGGGGCTTGTCCCTCCGCGACAGGTGTTTCGGCGGCGAGAGTGGTTTTGGGCAGGAGGTCATTCAAAAGTCCTACCAATGACTGGATATTTCCCAGATCAGGTTGCTGGTGGCTGGGCAGGTTGTTTGTGCAAATTTGGGCGAGCTTTTGGAGCGATGCCTTGGCTTGCGGCACTGCGGACAAGGAAGGGGCCGCCCGTTTGGTGGCATCTTCAATTCCTAGCCGCAGTTGTTCAACCGTGAGTTGCGGATTGGACTCGGCGCGCTGACCCCGCGCCAGAACTTCTGCGTCGCGGACCGTGAAGATTCCAAAAGTAGATCTCACAAACTCTGTTTGCCGGAACTCCCGCAGCAGTCCTGCAACGTCATTCAAGATCGAGACCGCATTCATGCGCATGAAGTAGTCATCGTCTTCGGGAAGGGGGTGCACGTGCTCCCAGTGCTGCTCCAACAAAGAGGCCATGAGCCCCAATCCGCGGGCCAAGCCAGCGAATCCATGGGTGTTGGTCCAGGAACGGCACAGCAGACCTGCAATGCGCATGTCCTTGCTTAGTTTCAGCAGTTGCGAAGCGCTCTTTTCCACGGCTTGCCAGTCAGGATCCTCTGCGGGAATGATGGTGTCGCCGTATTGCTGTTCCAGTTTTCCGCGGGCCGCCTGTTCCAAGGCGAGGAACTCGGGGGCATACGTCATTTCCGGCCCGCAAGGGGGGCTTGACGGAACTTCGCGCAAGAGTTCGTCGATATCTGTCATAGGGTGTGAGATTTCGGGTTACGAATGGGACGGCTGTGGCGTGGGTGTTTGCGGCTGCTTCATGAACAGTTGCACAAACAGGGAACGGTCCAGTACACCGTGATGCAACTGTTCTTGGTAGCCCAGGCGCGGCGTAGGGGTTGTCCACCAAAGGCTTTGCTCGCTGGATCTGCTCACCCTGTGTCGCCACTCTCCGACAGGCAGTTGCACTCTTGCGTTGGGCGCTTGGTGTGCTGACGAGGCTTCGCTCAGATCGGACAGGATGACGTCAATCAATGAAGGCGCCCCTGCGATCGCCTCCCTCGTGTCGAACGGGTTCGGCAGATGGTTGATGCGCTGGTCAAGCTCTTCTGCGGACAGCGTCAAGCGTCTCGCCTCCACGATCGCAGCGCGTGCCCCGGCGAGAAATTCCCTCAAGCGCTCATCATCAGCCAGCAGGCTATCGGCGCGGAAAGCGGTTGCCATGACCGTGAGTGGGTAGTAGCGCCCCACGCGGTCCATGCTCGGAGCAAGCGCGCCAATCACTGCAGTTCCGGTGACCGCGGCGGGAGCCACAAAGAACCACAGGGGGGCGTTCACGAATTTCTCGGACCAGTCGTTTCCGTTCAACGCCCGAAACTCATCCATTCCAGATCTCAACCATGCGTCCCATTCGGCGGTCAATGCGTGCGGCATCCTGCGACCCACAAAGTCCCCCAGGCTCGGCAACTTGCCGAACCAGGCGACGGTGCCTTGTGGTTGCACACCACGGGTTTCATGGATTAGAGGTTGTTCGGGCATTCGAACTCCTCCATCGCTTTGAGTCGGAACGGATTGAAGACACTGCTGGTCGTGACTTCAAACCGCACCCTGCGTCCGTCTACATTGAAGATTGCCGTGAATTTCTCGGGGGCGTTGCCGGGCAGAATTTGGGCCCGGTCAAAGAGGCGGTGCAAAGCCCAAGGTCCTTCAGTGACCAGTCCGGAGTTCTCAGCGCCCGTTGCTGTGATCTGCAGACGCACCTGACCCGTTCCGCGCGTGCCCGGCCAGTTCACCGACTTCGGGATCTGAGGCCCGTGCTGATACCGCAGAACATCTCCGTCAACGTCCAGCACCATCTGCGAGATGGATGCGTCCATTTCGATCGGTTTGATGTCCAAGCGAATGCCGGGTGCTTTGCCGCCCGATCGGAAGAACACATCGCGAATGGTGGCGGCTTTCTGAAACGAAGCGAGTGACGCAGAACCACCCACAGGGGTTCCGTCAACGCCTTGCTTGAACGTCCAGGTTGCCGTGGAGATATCGACCATCGGCTGAAGCGTGCTGCGGAAGAACTCGTCCATGGTCCCGCCCATCGCGAACAGTTTGGAGAAGTCGTCGGCGGTGACATCTCGCCCGGCACTGCGGGTAAATGGATACCGGCCCAGGATGGCACGGCGGCAAAAATCCCCAATGGTGGCATTGAGGTTCCCGCCGATGGTGCTCCGCACATCGCGCCCGACCATGGTGGAGGTGGCTTCGGCCAAGTCTCCATACATGACATTGAGTGGCGGCGGAAGCCGCTTGGCCTCAGCGCGCACCCTTTCCAGCGTCGATGAGAGCGTCGGCGGCACCGTCCCGCCAGACTTCACTTGCTGCCGCGCTGCGGCAATCACGGCAGACGCCTCGTTGAGAACCTGCAGGCTTTGCGTCAAAGGCGTTGGGCCAGACCCATTGCTGGTCGCCAGCCGTCGATACTCGCGAAAGCGGAAGTCCACGATGTCTGCTTCAAGAGTGCCGCTGGACGTCAGCCCTCCCACATTGACCTGTTTCCCGGTCAGGCGGCTGAGTTGGTTTTGCTCTTCTCGAATGCGATTGAGCTTCTCTCCCAGCCAACTGCTGGTGCTGGCGCCGTTCCCGCCTTCGGCGTCGGGACGACGTGCCAGCGTCGTTTCTCTGGATACGGCGCGGACGAACTGCTCCAGGCTGGAATTGGCGGACGAGTACAAGCGCGCTTGTTCGCCAGCTTGGTCCAGAGACCCGATGCGGGTAGGACGCACATCCGCCAGATAGTCCTCCCAAAGCTTTGCATACTCCATCAGGTACAAACGTTTGACCTCGTTCGCTATCTGGCCGGTCAAAAGCTCCTGCGCAGTGCTGCGTCTGCCGTCAGACTGCCCGATCACCCATCCCTCTTCTTTGGACAGCAAGGTGGTGACTTTGGGAAGTTCGTGCAAAAAGACCCCGTGATATCCGTCATACGTAAAAAGTCCGGATATTCCTTGTGTCAAGGGGCGCCCGCTGCGCCGACTGAACACTTGTGGGGCTTCAGGGCCGCTAGCGCGCACGACGGAGAAGTCGGCGGGTAAATTGTTGCCTGTAGACAATAGCTGCTTGAGGCGGCTGTATGCGCGCTGGGCGGGCGACATCTGCGCCAAGCGCTGACGAACTTCTGCGACCAGTACGTTGTCGATGGGGGTGGTTGCAAGTACCACGCGCTCGTCCATAAGACGATCCAGGTGGTGAGACAGTCGCTCACTGACACCCGCCTGTACCAGTTCAGTCGTTAGGCTTGCGTCCCATTCGTGGCGGATCCACGCCTTCACCGTGCGCGCGTCAAACCGGTCCGCGTCATGGACCATCAGGTACGCTTTCAAGGCCTCGTAGCTGGCTTCTGGATTGTTGGTTGATGTTTGTTGGAGAGAGCGCCGTAGTTGTTTCACGATGCCGGGCAACCAGGCATCCTCCAGCAAACGCAAGTAGGTGTTGTCAGCAGCCGTTTGCACCTTGGGAACCTGCAACAAGCCCCAGCGCCAGCTCACGGGAGCAGACCCTGTGTATTGGTCGCTGATGGCCAGGGACTCTGCATGGTCCAGCAAAGGAAGCAGTGCCACCAAGTTCTCTGGATCGGCAGACTTCGCCTCATCCACCGCATGGCGAAGTATGTCCACGCTGGCCTTGACCTCGCCCAAATAGGCCAGGTTATTGCTATTGCTGACGCTCCAGGCGAGGGCTGCTCCGGTCAGTGCCAGGACCAATCCAATCAAGCCGCCCGCCTGCAGCAGTCTGAGTTGACGTTCCTTCTTCGCGTTGCGACCGGTTAGCCCAGCTTCATTGAACATCACCCCTTTGAAGAGGGTTTCAATAAAAAAGCTCTTGCCTTGCTGTCCTCCGCCCGCTGTGGTGGCGCTGGTGATGGAGAAACGGCGTCTGAGCGCGGAAAGTACCCGATCAAACGGCATGCCTTCCTGGGTGCCGCTGGTGAAATAGACACCCCGGAAGAGCGGCTTTTCCTTGAATCGCGATGAGGAGAAGGCCTCTTCCAAGGTCTGGTTCACTACTTCACGAAGGCCTACGAACTGCTGGGGGAGTGCGTAAATCAATCCACGTCGGGCCAGATCAGGCTCGGCAAGCAGGCGTTGCGGTAGCAAGCGGTTGATCTGTGTGCTGAGTGCGTCGAACTCTGCGGTGAACTTCGCGGTTGGGTCGATGTGGGAGGCGGATTCCTTGTATGCCTGCGTAAAACCCCAGACCTGCGATCGTTCTTCGCGGGTCATTTGTCCAAAGAATTCGTTGAACCCAGCCAACAGATCGGTCTTTGTAATCACTACATAAACCGGAAACTTGATGGCCAGCTCATCACACAACTCTCCCAGCCGCATTCCGATGGTTTTGGCGAGTCGCGCGCGCTCTACATCATTGCTGCTCAGCAACTCCTGAACGCTGAGCGTGACGATGACCCCATTGATGGGTTGCCGCCCCCGAAAGCGCTTTAGCAACTGCAGGAATCCAGACCATGCCGCTTTGTCCTGAACCGCGTCGCTTTCCTGTGTGGTGTAGCGTCCAGCGGTGTCAAGCAGTACCGCCTGATCCGTGAACCACCAATCGCAGTTGCGTGTTCCACCCACGCCCCGTATCGAGCCTTTGCCAAATTGTTCTGCTAATGGAAAGTTCAACCCTGAATTGACCAGAGCGGTCGTCTTCCCGGACCCTGGAGACCCGATGATGAGATACCAAGGAAGTTGGTAGACGTAGCGCTTCGTGAATCGACTGAACAGGCCGCTTTCTGTTTCGCCAAACCTTGTCTTGGCCAAAACGTCAACAGCCTCTTTAAAGCGTCCTTCCAGTTCTGCCACTTCTTCGTGTCCGGGCGACAGATCTTGAGGTCCATCACGTCCCGCCGTGAACCGTGCAAGCTGACCCAGTAGCTTGTCGTTCATCCGTTTGGCACGCCACCATTGCAAAAGCAGCTTGATGAACCAAGCGACAAACAGGAGAGTGATTAGCGCCCAGCGTACGCTTTCACTCTCCAGTGGCTGGTAAGGCTTGATGTAGACGAGGGGGCCAATGAACCAGATCACCAGACTCAAAAAGATCAAGCCACAGAACGCCAAGGTGTGACGATTGAACAGCAGCGCTGCCAGTTTTCTCAGCATGCTCATTTCCTAACGCTCTCGCTACGGGCGGCGTTGTCGCCAACGGCCTGTAGTTCGTTGTCACGCACCTGGGGCGCTACCAAAAGAATAATTTCAACGCGACGATTTCTCGCCTTGCCTTCGCTGGTGGCGTTCGATGCCACAGGGTCCGCCTCGCCTCGACCCTCCGCACGGACTCGCGTGCTGTCTCGCACCGTGCGGACGAGCATCTCGGAGACTGATTGAGCACGCTCTTGGGAAAGGTGCCAGTTGGATGGAAAACGGGCGGTGCGTATAGGCGATGTGTCTGTGTAGCCGTACACCACGACCCTTCCAGGAACTTCGTTCAAGGCAATGGCCACGCGCTCGATAACTTGCACATAACGGGGCTTGACGTTGGTGGATGCAGGGTCGAACAAGCCGTCGCCTCGCAAAATGATGGTGCTGCGGTCTGCCTGGTCAATGACTTCTACCAAGCCTTCCCTGATTTCGGGCTCCAGAAACTGGCGTAGCCGGGGTTTGTCAACGGCCGTGACGGCCGCAATGGCTTTGGGGAAGCGGATGGAGTTGATGGCGGCAAACAATGCGTCAGATTGGGCAGCCAGCCGATAGTTAAACCAGAGAAACAAGAGGAAAGCCAAAAGCAATGCCAGCGCAGTGGCTACCCACAAGGGAACCATCGTCCAGGGAGGCGCTGCTTTGCGTTCTTCTCCCTTCCAGCGTATCGACAGTGCACTGCTGCGGTCGCCGCGTGTACTTTCAATCAATGAGAGCAGTCGTGCCTTCAACGTTTCCAGTTGGCTGCGGCCGTTTTCAATCACCCGGTAGCGGCCTTCAAAGCCAAGCATCAGACAAAAATACATAAGCTCGATCAGGTCGATGTGCTGATGTGGTGTTTGAACCAATTTCGCAAGCAACTGAAAGAACTTCTCACCGCCCCATGTCTCGTTGTGCAACGCAACCAGCAAACTGAATTTTGGCCATACCCCAGATCCGCCCCAGGGCGTTTGCGCAGCGGCTTCGTCCACCACTGTGCAAAGGCAGTAACGCGCCCCAATCACGGTTTCGATGGGAACGCCAGCCACACCGGCGCCGCGCTCAAACTCGCGAATGTTTGCGAGAAGCAAGCGTTGAAAGCCCTCGGGGTCGGAGTTGGACGCCATGGCTCGAATCTGCGGTATCAGATTCAGAAGCGCATTGGCAGATGCGACCAGTGGATTTCCGCCACTGACCACGTCGGGCAGATCTGTTCGAGCAGCTGCAGGGGGGGGCATTGATGTATCCATCAGGCCTGAGGTCCCGCCAACCGCATCTCCGCCTGAACTCGCAGCGAAGAGGTTGTCCGTCATTTGCATTGTCATAGACATTTCTTATCTGCGAATCGCCCAGAACTCCAGTTGCAATTCTGGAAACTCGCCAGAGACGTGCATGGCCAACCCCCCTGAGCTGTTCAACTGGCGCCACAGGTCGTGGGTCGTGTCCACTTCGAAATACGAGTAACCAGCGTGGTACGGAATCTCGCGTGGAGCGACAGAAAGCGAGCGCAAGATAACGCCAGGGAGGTGCAGGTTGACAAGGTCGCGGATTTTCTCGACGGGCCCCAGCTTTGTTTGTGTGGGAAAGTGAGTGCGCAGAAACTCAACCGTGGTCTGGGCGTGCACCGCGAGAACAAAGTCGCATGTGGTGAGTAGTTCGGTCGACGGGATCAACGCTACGCGCACACCGTACTGGCGCTCCTGAAGCTCGATCTGGATGGCATTCTGCTCAAGGACCGAGGACAGGCCACGACGAAGTTCCAACATCAGTGGCGGAAAGCAACTGCGCAGATCATCATGGTCATAGGCGGGCAGTGGGGCGGGACGACGTTGCTCTCGGGTGAACGTGGCAAGCTCTCCAGCCATTTTGAGAAGATCATCAAACAAGCGCTCCGGGTGGATGGTGCGGACTCTGACCCAGTGCTCTACCGCGGACTCCCAGCGGTTGATAAATTGCAGCATCAGAAAGTCTCCGACTTCGCCGACACCGCCCCGGCCTGGCTGTATCAGACGATCCTCCAATGCCGCCCCGCGTTGCTTCAAAAGACCGTGTAGTTCGCGGCAGAACGCAAACAAGGCCGAAGTTTCGGAGTTGTTTACTACGGTCGGTATAAATGACTTGTCGAGAAGGACTGATCCATCGGACTTGCGTTCGACCACATGGGCGACTGGGAGCGCCACCCATCCCTCCGACAGATCCCGCGTGGCCCGCAAGCTGAAGCGGGCCTTGCCAAGTTGCACTTCAGCGGGCTGGGCGCCGACATCGTTCACATCGGACACCTCCATGATTTCTGTCTGGTAGCGTGTCATCCCACCGCCCAGTTCGCTCAGCGTGACCTCTGCACCACTGCGCCGACGCAAGGGAAGCGAGAGATATACGAGGGAGTCCTTGATCTCTTTGCCAACGTCCAGTGGTGGCGGTGCATCGTCCACTTGCGGTATCTGGAACGGCGTTCCGTCCGGCATAACTCCGTGTGCCGAGATCAGTGCGATTTTGCCGAGAGCCAACATCTGCGTATCCAGCGTGAGTTCCGAGAATCCCCAGTAGAAAGGCTGCGCTGGCAGGCTGCGCCCTTGCACGAGAAAATCGATGTATCGCTCTTGTTGCTGAAAGTGTTGTGGGCGCAAAAACATGCCCTCTGCCCACACCACTTTTCTTTGCCAGACCATGGTTCTACCTTGAAGTGATTTGATGTTGAACGCGGACTGCATCGCGCGAAACTGTGACCAAGTAGTGCACAGGTTTGAGTCGCTCGGTCTGGCCGAGGCCCCACCATCGGCGACGCATTTCTACAGAATTGGGGGCGTCCACGGAGGCCCGCCACGTGCTGCGCTCCAGGTCTCGGTAGCCTGCGAAAAAGCCAAATGCACGCACGTCAGGATTGCCCTTGCGCTCAATAACCCGCCGCTCGCCTGGCGCGATCAAAAACTCTTCTCGACGCACAAAATCGCCCCCAAGCTGGCTTTCGTCCTTGTCCTGGAGATCAAAGAAGCTCGAACGCTCGAAGGTTGCTGGTGCACGAAGTTCGTAGATGCGCAGCAAGATGGGTTTCGGCAGACCGTCAATGTCCGGGTTCAGGCTGCGCTCAGCGATGATCTCGATGATTGCCGAGGGGACGGCAGTAGGTGCTTCCGCCGGGCGGTTGAGCGTATTCACCACACCGCAAGCCGAAAGTGCAGATACGGCAATGGCGATGGGAACAGATCGGAGAACGGCTCGCCGCAATTTTTTGTCGATGATCACAGCAATAGTCCTTGAATTTCAGGTGACAGCAGGGTTGGCAGAAACCCAGACAGCGAATGCACTGAGGTTGTCTTGATGGGGACGGCTTTGTGCATTCACGGCGCTCGCCATGTTCTGCAGCCATACGTCCGGACGATCTGATGCGTGAAGCGCGTCTTCCATCGCGGATTCGTGCAGGTTCTCCCACAGGCCGTCAGAACACAGCAAAAATGCATCGCCCTCCAGCAACTCCATGGATTCGGGTAGCACAGTAGGGGGGACCTGAGACTCAGCACCCACCGCGCCCGCCAGCACACTGCGATTGGGAATCGACCGTGGATCGCTGTTGGCATACATGCCAGCGTGCAATAGTTGCTGCACCACGCTGTGGTCTTCGGTCATGCGGTGGACCTTGCCGCTGCGAAACCAGTACAGCCGCGAGTCGCCCCAATGCGCCCACAGTGCGCGGCCAGTAATTGGCTCAATGCAGAGCAGTACGACCGTAGCGCTCATGTGCATGCGTGAAGTGGAGGTGGGTTGTTCCTCTGAGACCGTGTGCTCGGCTCGAAAAATCAGGGAGGCCAGGCTGGCGGGGGCGAACATAGGGTTCTCTCTGTAGCCGCCCAGCACCGCATCTACAGTCAGCCGCGCTGCCAGAGCGCCGTTTCCATGCCCCCCAGCGCCGTCTGCCAACGTGCAGCAGAATCCCTTCTGGCCGAGATCGATCATGCCGAGGTAGTCCTCATTGGACGCACGGCCACCCTTTTCTGTGATGGCGGAAACCATGAGTTGAAGCCGATGTGCCTCACCGGCGATGTGCGCGATCACAGGTTCTCCTCAGCGGCTTGTGCGGCATTCTCATAGGCCTCAACAAACGTTTTCCCGGAGAACGCCATCAAGTCATCCTCAGCGTGGCGGCGAATGGACTCGTACCGTTGCTGGTAGTCGTCCCACAATGCCGCCTTGCGGTGTAGCGCCGATACTTTTGTCAGGAAACCTGCCGACTTGGACGCACTCTTCTCCAGTTCGGCAGGGCTCAGGCGTGCAGTCGCTTCCGCATAAGCTGCACGAATTCCGGCCATTAGTGCAATCTGGTGTACCGCGAGGTCGTTGTAGGCCTCCTGCATTGCCGGCACGGGTTTCATGAACCCCGGAAATGTCTGTCCGGTCAACTGCAGCATCACCCCTTCTGCAGTCGGTAAGAATTTCAAAGGGTTGTTTGCTCCTGACGCAATGATCGTGACGTCCGCTCGGAACTCGCGTTTGATTTCAGATCGTGCAGACAGCAGATCAATAGACCCTTGCACGGCGATGCGTATAGCTTCGCCAAAGGTCCGCATGAATTCTGGTGTGATGGAGAGGGCGACCCTCTCCGGCGCTATCCCTGCCCCGTCAAGAAAAGCTTTGGCCAGTGCCTGCGCGCACTGCCGAGTGTCATTTCGGTCTGAAAGGTTCTCTGCCGCAATGGTGTTGGCCACTGGAGCATGGCAATCGGTGGTGGCTGTGGGGCGCTCTATCTCTGTAGCGTTGCCCCCCTTAACTCGGTCCGTAGGCGGCGCAGGTTGGGTAAGGCGTCCGTCTTGTTGGCTTGTGTTGTCGCTGAGACTTTCGCTCTGCGGGATGGGAGATAGGGGCGGCGTTGCTTCACATCCGGAAGCTTTGTCCACATACCTCTCCAGAATCGAGAGGTCTGGAGTGACGCTGGCCACAGCACCTCCAAATAGGCCCAAATCCAGACCTTGCGTGGGCTGTAGCCCTGCCGCAAAGGCCGGCTCTGTTGTTTTGGACTCTTGTGGCTCATGCGGATGTTGAAGATTCCCCGGGTCCGTATGTAATCCGCTCCGGACTTCTCGTGGCATGCTGAAAACTTGCGTGAGATCGGATCCCCGGGACATGCCGTGGTCTGCGGTTTCGGCGTAAATGGCCTCCCCCGGTTCGCGAAATAGCTTGAGGGGGTTGAGTTCCACGCTGGGATCCAGCTGCTTCGGAAGACCCGCATGCGCAGCGTTGTCCATTTCACCGGCGAATTGGCTCGTCTTGGGCAAAGACTGCAGCAGTTCATCATGTTTAAGTTGTGCGACTTCTGCCAGGCTTTTGGCAACCAGATCGCCGCTCCAGGCGTCGCGGCTGGCTGACACGTCTTTGGGGTCCGCCGCGAACGGATCGAAGTCGTCTGGGATCACCATGGCGCGGTGTTCGGATGGTTGCAATCGCAACGATCTGGCCGCTGGCGCGCTCTGCTCGAAGGGGTTGTCGATGACTCCGTGCGTTGGCGTTGAAGTGGTAGTAGCGTCTGAGTCCAATCTCTCGGCGGTCGTCTTGGTATCAATCGCCTGGTGCGCCGCGGAAGGCGGTTGGTTGGGTGTCTCTACCCGGCCGAGTATTGCAAATGGGTTGTCTGAAGGCGGGCGATCATCGCGTCCGCGCTCGTTCTGGGAACGTATGCCTGCAAGTTCAGGGAGATATGACTCTTCGCCAACGATGGATGGAATATCTGCCCAAGGGTTAGGCAGCGAGGCAAGGTTGAGCGCCGTCGTGCTTGTTTGCAGCGTGGCGTTCAGTGCTGTTGGCATGGGCTGAGATGGCAAACTGGTGGCAGTCGTGCTCACTGTTGCCGCATTTTGGGTAGGAGCTTCGCGGCGGACCTCCCCCGGAAGGCTGGCTTTGAGTTGGTAGGGGCCAATGCCAATCTCGGCGCCGGGCAGCAGGGGAACCTCTTGCCCTGATAAAACTTCGAGTCCGCCCACCAGCACGGATCGGCGCTCACACAAGTTCGCGATATAGGCGCGATCAGAGTCCAGGCGCACCATGGCATGGACCCGTGCAACAGCCGCATCTGCGTCAGGTAGCACCAATTTGTTCTGACCGGCGCGCCCAATGGTGCCTCCGGCCATGCCAAATACCGCAGACCAGAGGCGGTCAATCGGCACTCCAGTTTGGTGTGTGACCACCAGTTCAATCTTGTCCATCAGATTCGCGCTCAGTATTCGTCTAGCAAGTCAGGGTGCTTTGCGTATCGTGCGTTTGTTGCGCGCTGAGTTCCGGGCGTTGTTGAACTCGCGCCCCCAGACCGGGTGGCCTTTCTCAGCTTCGGTGAGTTGAAATGTTGGGTCTTGTTCGAGAGCCAAGTCGAACTGCTGGCGACATGGGCGCGTGCGACCCAGGGCGCAGTGACCGAATGCCATGAACTTTCGGGCCTTGATCTGTGACGTCAGTGACAGTTCCGGGGCATCGGCCAAGGGGGTGAGCTTGGATATGGCATCTTCAAACTGACCTTCTGCATAGGTATTGAGGGCCTCGGTGAGTAGCGCCTCTTTCTGCGCACGCGGATCTATGGGGGCGACGGGCGTAGCAGGTGGCTCAGACACAACAGGTTGTACCGTTTCCACCTTTGCTGGAGGTGCGTCCGGAGTGGATTGGCATGCCGCTGCGAGTAGACAGGCACAGCCAACAAGCAGGAAGTTCAAAAAGCGGGTATTCATCATTTATCTCGCATCAAAGTCATGGGTAATCGTGATCGTCTGGTCGTTGTCGACCTTCAGTGTTTTGCGCACTGTTTCAAAGCCGGGGTTAGTCAGATCAATCGTGTGAGAACCTACTGGCAGCTTCATCTCCGTGAGGGGGGGGGTCACTCCCAATCGCTTGCCGTTGAGATTGACGTTTGCCCATGGCGAAACACGCAGCTGGATGTTGTGGTCCGAGCGTGGTCTCGCCCCCAAAGTGGCTGAAGACGGTGCCCCATTCGACATTTGGAGATAGCCCGTTGATGGCAATAGCGGGGTGATCGCAGTAATCACCGTGCTATTCAGCGAGAAGCTATGCGGGTTTGCATCTGCGTTGCGTTGGTTGCCTGCGGAGCTGTGCAGCGGCCGTGTGCACCTCAACCCCCGCTTTCCTTGCGCTTTCAGGTAGGCCTCGCGCCAGGGGGTGCCCTGCAATTCGTATTCTTCGAGTGCGAAAGATGGCCTGGCTTCGAACGCGGCATCAAAGGCCGCATCGCACCGGGCCCATTCCTTGTTGGTACAGTACACAAACGCGAGGTACCTGTGGGCGGTGGATCGTTCGCGACGGTCTGGCAAACCGGAGAACAAAGATGCCTGCAGAGCCTTCTCCGCCATGTCCAACCTGCGAGAGTCATAGAGCGAGATGCCCTGGCCCAGCAATTGACGGCCTGAGGCCGAGTCCGCCCCTCGCATGTCTGAACTCGCAGATTCATCGCAATCGGTTGACGCAAATGCAGCGCCAGCACAGGCCCATAGGCAAAGCGCAACCCGGCGCAGCAAAGCGTTCATTGACATGGCAGCAAGACTTCAGAGAGTGGTGGAAAAAGTTATTCGAACTGATGGCTCAGTACCACCGGTTCACCCTTTTTTACCTGTACGGTTTTGACCACCGGCGCTGCGGCTGGGTTACTCACTTCGATGCGATGGGTTCCTTCGGGAAGCTCGACTTGTGTGAGCGGAGGGGTCGTTCCCATAGCATTGCCGTTCACAGAAATCCGGCCCCATGGACTGACCCGAAGCACCACGCGCCCAACATCACCAACGGGCTTGGCAGTTACCGCTACCTTTACGCCAGAAGTTGAATCTGCTGCACTTGGCGCAGCCCCAGGGGCGGTGGAAACATCCGTTTTTGGTACTGATTCAGGCGCTTGGGGGCGTTCTGGGGGGGGCGGCGCTACCGCGATGACCACAGGCTCGGCAGTCGCTTCGACCGGCGTTGTACGCGACGGGGCTTCTACGGCCTCCAGCCGATTGATCAATTCAAACGCTTCGCTACGGTACTTACCCGTCGGCTGTGCCGCTAGGTAGGCGTCCAGTGCCGCAGCCGTTCCAACGGCCTTTGACTCTCTCCATTGCTGCTCATCCACAATGGCCGACGAAGCCGCACTTTGCGAAGAAGAATCTTTGCCACCCCACCACAAAGCCATCGTGGTCACTGCAACTGCGGCGAGACCGATGGCAATCCAGCGCATCGACGCAGAGTTGCTGCCAAGTCCCGCTTTTTTTTCTGTGGACTGAGGCGCAGTACTTTGGGGACTTTGTTTTGGCATCTCCGCCGCAAACTTAACTTCGGGGTGCGTGGTTCCATCGGTCGCGTTTCTTGCCAAGGGGACTGATTGCCGGACGGCAGGGATTGAAATGCCACGGGCGCCCAGCGATTCAGGTGGCTCCATGACGACGGTCTCGGTCGAGGCATGTGATGCGTCCGGATTGATGGGCGCAGACGCGATGCCGCGTCGGTCCTGTCGGGCATCGGGTTCGTCTGCCGCTCCGCCAGGTTGCGGTTTTCCGAATTGCCCCCAGTCGATATGGCCTTCAGCAGATGGGCCTGCCGGTTCGTCCGCGATTGTCGCTTCGGATGAGGCATGCGTTGTCATCAACCCGATTGTTGTTTGGGCGGGCAATAGATGAGCCGAGGCACTGACCATGCCAGGGGCTTCTGCATTGACCCATGGCGTGAAAATGGGGGAGGTGAAAGTCGTGATGCCCAGCAGTTCTTTGAGTTCTGCAATTGTCTGTGGCCGGTCCTGAGGCTTCACGGCAAGCGCGAGGTGGACACCTTGAAGGAACTGGGACGAATAGCCTGCATGGTTCGCAGGGGTCAATGCAGCCACGGGGTCGTTGATCATCCGAGCCACCGATGTCGCGGGGGGCTTGCCTGTGATCGCCAGGTACAGCATTGCGCCTATCTGATAGATATCTGTCCATGCGCCCTGGGGCATGGCGCCATCATCGACGTATTGTTCGATAGGCGCAAACCCAGGTTTGAGCACCATCGTCAACGCCTGCGTCATGTCGCCGATGATTCGCCGCGCCGCGCCAAAGTCCAGCAGCACGGGCATGCCGGAGTTCTGCAAAAAAACGTTGTCGGGCGCAATATCCCGGTGATAACAATCAGCTGCGTGAAGCATCTCGACCACATCGAGAACGGGGCTCACGATGGCCGAGAGCATGCGCTGATTCATGCGGTCATGTTGTGCGCTGAGGAACGCACGAAACGTCTGTCCTTCGTAGTGACGCATCACCATGTAGGCAGTTCCGTTGAACTCGAAGAACCGGTACACATGGACCAAGGCGGGGTGCGAAAACTTTGCCAGCAAGCGCGCTTCGTTGATAAAGCTGCGCAATCCAGCATCAAAGGCACCGCGGTGCTGAGAGCGCACATGGATTTCATTGGAGGACTTGCGACCCGCCAAGGTGGCCGGCATGTATTCCTTGATCGCAACGATCCGATCGAGGCTGATATCGCGCGCTCTGTAAACGATGCCGAACCCCCCTTCGCCAATCACGTCGAGCAGCCGGTATTCACCAATATGAACACCGGGCTCTAAGCAGTTGGCAGAACCCCCGACAGTTTCAATCATCACGCGACGCCCTCATTTTTCATTCTTGAATATCAACCTGGCTCAACCTGTGGGCCGTGGCGGCATGCGGTGCAAAGCCGATGGGTGCGCTTGCAGGCAAGTGCGGAGGCACCGCACGGTTCATGTAACGACCAACACAAGTTCTTCGATATACCGATGTGTCATCGGTGATATGCAAGACAAGCCTTACAAGTTGCCGCCATCTCTCGTAAAAAGAGTACTAAGCATTCACATCAACTCGAACCATATGGCCACCCTGATGCGGGGCCGTTAGGAGCGAGCCTTCGTAGACAGGTCATCCGTCTTTTGAAAGCGATCGTCTCTTCTAACGCGTCAACTGGTCTGCTGATCGCGGGCGAGTCTACCGTGGAGAAATTGCAAGAGAGGTCGCAAAACACACACTTTTAGCGCGAAGAAACACACTGTTTCTAATGTTGCGGAGGTCGGCTTATTTGCTGTCACTTGAAACCCCCTTTTCTGAAATGCGCCCGTATCATGCGCCCGCAAACAAGCTTGCGAGGGAGGGGATTTCAAGCAAGCAACGGGTAATTCCGTCAAAGAAATGCCGTGTATCAAGTGCGGGTGGCTCATGCGAATCAGTGGATTCAAATTGGGCTCCAACGCGTTTTTTCGCGGGTGATTTCGTACTCCTCTCTGGGCAGATCTTCTGTGAAGGCCTAACGCCTTTGCGGAAATTTAGAGCGCGAGCGCGCTGCCGTCGGTGGTGATTGCTTCGCATTTTTTGAACCAAGGAGAGGTACCCGAATGACAGTTGCAATTTTTATGAAGGTTGAAGGCGCCAGCGGTGAGTCGAAAGACGCGGCGCACAAGGACTGGACCGATGTCGAGTCCTTCACCTGGGGGGTCACCCAGCCGCACTCGATGGCGTCTGGTGGTGGTGCAGGCGCTGGCAAGGCCGATTTCCAGAACCTGAACATCGTTGCCAACATCGACAAGTGCTACCCCGCAGTGCTCAAGCATTGCGCTACCGGTAAGCACTTGGGTCAAGTGGAAATTTCGATGTGCAAGGCCGGTGGCACGCAGATCGAGTTCGGCAAGATCACGCTGACTGACGTCATGGTGACGAACGTCACCGTGAGTGGCACCAGCTCTGGTGACACAGTGGTTGTGAACTACGCTTTCCAGGCGGCCAAGGTCAAGACCGAGTACTCCGAGCAAACCAGCCAGGGTGGCAAGGGCGCTACCAGCCAGATGGGCTTCAGCATCAAGGAAAACAAGGAAGCCTGATCGGCTTTGCTTTTGGTTGCGTCCACACCGTGAGCGCAACCCAAGAGCCGTGTCTTTGGACGCGGCTCTTTTTTTGTGTTCGCCTTGCGAGGTGGTGATGCATGTGCTTCGCTGCCTCCGTACTGCGTGCACTGCTTGCCCGCCACAGCTGTCGGCCACGTTGCTGATCGCCTTACACCAGAGATTTCTTCATCTGCCATGACCCGTCGCGTCACTATCCAAACGCCCTTGGGCGAGCAATTGCAGTTTCGCAAACTCGATGGAACAGAAACGCTGAGCGAGCTGTTTTCCCTCGACGTTGACCTGGTCAGCCAGAGCAAGAGCGTCGACCCCAAAGCCCTGCTGGGCAAGGCGGCATCGGTGGTGGTGGAGACAGAAGGTCTTGGCAAACGCTACCTCAGCGGCCTCATCACCCACTTCGGAATGCAAGGGCAGGACCACCGCTGGGCCTCATACCGATTGCGCTTGAAGCCCTGGCTGTGGATGGCCACTCGCAAGACCGACTTCAAGATCTTCCAGCACATGACGGTGCCGGACATCATCATGGAGGTGCTGGGCAAATACGGCTTTCCTATTGAAAAGAAGCTCACCCGCTCATACCGCACCTGGGACTACTGCACCCAATATGGTGAAAGTGATTACCAGTTCGTAGCGCGCCTGCTGGAGCACGAAGGCGCGTACTACTACTTCACGCACAGCGCAGGCAGCCATACCCTGGTGCTGGCAGACGACATCGTGGGTTCACACAGCCCGCTGCCCGGCGGTAACGTCATTCCGTTTCATCCTCCCGGCAAGGCCGCCATTGCTGACAAAGAACACTTCCACGCATGGGAGTTGCTGCAGGAAGTGCAGCCCGGCAGGCACTACAACGACGATTACGATTTCAAGAAGCCCAGGGCTGACCTCTCCAACATGCGCCAGAACCCGCCCGGGCATGAGCATGACAAGTACGAGATCTACGAATGGCCCGGTGGCTACACCGAGTTTCCTGATGGCGAAACCTACGCCAAGCTGCGCCTGCAAGAACACCTGACCAAACAAAGTCGCGTGCTGGGGCGCGCCAATAAACGCAATCTGGCGCCTGGCTACACCATCAATCTGGAGAACTACCCGCGCGAAGACCAGAACCGCCAGTATCTGGTGCTCAGCGTGCACTACCACTTCGAAGAAAACCCCGAAGTGAGCAGCAGTCGTGGAGAGGGCGCAACCGCCACCAAGAACCCGCAGGAAGCAGGATCCATCCAGCAGTTTGAGATCCGCGCTCAGCCCACCAGCATCGAATATCGCCCTAAACGCAGCACCCCCAAACCCCGCACCCGTGGGCCACAGACCGCCGTCGTGGTTGGTCCACCGGGCGAAGAGATCTGGACCGATAAATATGGCCGTGTGAAGGTGCAGTTTCACTGGGACCGCATTGGCTCCATGGACGAGAACTCCAGCTGCTGGGTGCGCGTATCCACCAGCTGGGCGGGCCCCCAGTTTGGCGCCGTGTTCATCCCTCGCATTGGCATGGAAGTCATCATCGACCACATCAACGGTGACCCCGACTACCCCATCCTCACGGGCTGCGTCTACAACGCGGTCAACATGCCGCCTTGGACGTTGCCTGCCAACGCGACCCAAAGCGGCATCCTGACGCGCTCCAGCAAAGGCGGCGCCTCGGGTCCGGGCCTTAAGAAGGGCCCCGGCGACGCCAACGCGCTGCGCTTTGAAGACAAGGCAGGGCAAGAGCAACTGTGGATCCACGCGCAGAAGGACCAGCTGACCGAAGTCGAGAACGACGAAGAGAAGTGGGTGGGCCGGGATCGTGAAAAGACCATTGACCGGGACGAGACCAACACCATCCATCGTGACCGCACGGAGATAGTTGACCGCAATGAGAAGATCAACATCCACGGCTGGCGGACGGAGGAGGTTGATGGCGATGAGACGATCACGATTCATAGCAACCGGTCAGAGCGTGTTGACAACAATGAGA
This sequence comes from Acidovorax sp., assembly GCF_046291265.1. Lineage (GTDB taxonomy): Bacteria > Pseudomonadota > Gammaproteobacteria > Burkholderiales > Burkholderiaceae_C > Acidovorax. The sequence goes on from NZ_JBKBTV010000026.1 coordinate 59,007, forward strand.
AGATCAGCATCGGTGACAACCGAGACGAAACCGTCAGTAAGAACGAGACGGTAAAGATCGGCCTCACCAGGCAGCACACCATCGGCATCATGTCTATGCTCAACGTCGGGCTGGTTCGCGTGATGAACATTGGCGTTGCCTACAGCCAGAACATCGGCATGATGATGTCCACCATCGTGGGCATGACACAGACCACCAAGGTCGGGCAAAGCCAGAAGACCACGGTGGGCAAGGATTACGTGCTGGAGGTCGGTGGTGGGGGCGGCGACGCTGGCTCTGCAGCTGCCGGTGCTGGGGCTGACCATATCGTTGCGCCTTCCGGCGGCAGTGCAGGCGGTGGTGGTGGCGATGCACCTAGCTGCATCAAGATCGATGCCAGCCAAATCTTCCTGGAGTCCAAGAAGATCCATCTCAACGCCAAGGAAGAGATTCTGCTGACGGTGGGCAGCAGCACTATCAAGCTCACCCCCGGCCAGATTGAAGTGCTTTCGCCTCTGGACAAGCTCAACTGCTAGGTCGGCATCGCGGACTGAATTTTTAGTCGCGCCGACATCGCGCGCATCGCGGCGCTCCTGCAAGCGCCAGCGTCTGAACAACAACATACTTGATTGAGGGAAGACCATGGGAAAAAAAGCTGCGCGGCTGGGAGACCTGACGGAATCCGGAGGGCCGATCATCCAGGGATCGCTGACAGTCCTCATCGGCTCCCAAGGCGGCATCGCCTGCTCCACCTGCCCCGGCGGTAAAACCATTGGCAGCCCCGTCAACCCCACCCTTGGCGCCAAAGTCCTGCTTGGCCCCGAAGACCTGGACTTTGCCCTGCCCGGCCCCATGCCCCTGGTCTGGCAACGCCAGTACAGCAGCTACATCAACGCAGAACACGGCGCAGACTGCGGCCTGCTGGGCTACGGCTGGAAGCTCCCCCACGAACTGAGCATCGAACTCCAGCCCACCCAGACCCTGCTGCGCGACGCCGGTGGCCGCGTCATCACCTTTGACGAACCCCTGCGCGCAGGCCAAACCCTGCACAGCGACAGCGAATCGCTCCTGCTGCTGCGCGGCGGCGGGGATGCACCCTACAGCAGCAGCGCCCCTGCCAACCAGGCCCAAGAGCTACTGCCTTGGATACACCAACAACGCTGGTCCCACGTCCCCGCAGCCGCCAAGGCAGACGCCAGCTACATCCTGGCAGCCACCCAGACCGGCCGCACCGTCTGGCTCTTCAAGGTCCAGCCCGAAGGCCCCTGCCGCCTCATCGGCCTCATCGACGCCTTTGGCCGCAGCCAGCAATACCACCACGACGAACACGGACGCCTGCAAGGCATCACCGACGGCGCAGGCCGCCGCTACGCCCTGCTGTACAACCAGCCAAGCACAGCGGCAGCGGCGTCAGCGACCACAACGCCCCCCGCCCAAGTCCCAGCCCCGCACGTCACGGGACTGAACCCCGACAGCGGCCTGCGCCTGCTCGGCGTGGACTGCGTTCACAACCCCCACGACAGCACCCAGGCAGGAACAGCCCCAGGCAAGGCCAACCCCATCCCGCTGGTGCGCTACCACTACAGCCCCTTGGGCGACCTCATCGCAGTGCACACCAGAGACGGCCAGCGCACCCGCCAGTTCAGCTACGACAGCGCCCACCGCATGGTCGGCCACCGCGTGCGCAGCGGCCCCCAGCACAGCTACCGCTACGAAGACGATCGCCCCGGCGCCCGCGTGGTCGAACACCACAACGAAGAAGGCCTGAGCTACACCTTCATCTACCAGGACGCGCTGCCCCAAGACCCCAAAGCCGCCAGCTGCACCACCGTGCGCGACAGCCTGGGGCGCACCACCCAATACCACCACGAAGGCCGAGGCGGCCTCAAACGCATCACCCGGCAAGTCAACCCCGACGGCAGCGAAGAACACTACCAATACGATGGCGCAGGCCGGCGCATCGCCGCCACCGACCCACTGGGGCGCACCACCCACTGGCGCTACGACGGCCAAGGCAACCTGCTGGGCGTGCAAGGGGCCGATGGCCGCAGCAGCCAACAACGCTGGGGCCTGCCCGGCACAGACGCCGACGGCCTGCTGCTGCAAAGCACCAGCACCAACGGCATCCACACCCACTACCAATACGACCCCTGGGGCCGCCTGCTGCAAACCACCGTGGTCGCTGGTGACCTGGCCACCAGCACCCGGCTTGAATACCTGCCCGAGCCACCCCACACCGCCGCCGCCCACATCACGTCCAATGCCCGCGCCTGGGTGGACCAACCCATTGCCCTCATCGACCCCCAGGGCGGACGC
>NZ_JBKBTV010000027.1:0-10938 GCF_046291265.1 Acidovorax sp.
GCACCGCAGGTTGCCCGCAGCGAAGCGAAGGGACGCAGCGTGTAGGGTCGCCTTTTCTTTGGTGGCTTTCTTTTGGCGACGCAAAAGAAAGCCACTGCGCCGCCGGGCGCACACCCCGGCTCCCGCCCTTGAACCAGGCACATCGCACAGATCAGTGAGCTTGCGTGCCCAGGTTTCGACAAGCTCAACCCGAACGGTTGGGGTGGTGTCCAGGTTTCGACGGGCTCAGCCCGAACGGTTGGGGTGGTGCCCAGGTTTCGACAAGCTCAACCCGAACGGTTGGGGTGGTGCCCAGGTTTCGACAAGCTCAACCCGAACGGTTGGAGTGGTGCCCAGGCTTCGACGGGCTCAGCCCGAACGAGTATTGGGGGAATCCAAAAATTGTAAAAACAATAGCTACCAGCGCTTGATGGATAAGCGCTAGAGCCCAATTTCATTCAAAAATCAAGCCACCACAGCATCCCGCTCATCCGCCGCAAACTCCGGCAACCCCTGCAGCCGCTCATAAATCGGCGCAAAGTCCGCCGCCGTCATCTCAAACAACTGCGCAAAACTGTCGATCACAAAATACGTCTGCTGGTACGTATCAATCTTGTACCGCGTGCGCATCGTGCGTTCCAGCTGCAGCGGAATGCGCTGCGGCGCCGGGCTCTGCACCGAATACGCCAGCTCCCCCGCCGAACTCAGAATGCCCGCCCCATACGCCCGCAACTCCCCCGCCTCACGGATCAGCCCGAACTCGATCGTGTACCAGTAGAGGCGCGACAGCATCTCGCACGACCCCAGCCCCTGCGCCTTCAGCCCACCCTGGCCATAGCGCTGCACATAGTCCGCAAACACCGGGTTGAACAGCAGCGGCACATGCCCGAACAGGTCGTGAAAGATGTCCGGCTCGACGATGTATTCAAACTCTTCGGGCTTGCGGATCCAGTCCGTCACCGGGAACTTGCGGTTGGCCAGCAGCGTGAAAAACGGCACTTCGGGAATCAAGCCCGGCACGCCCACCAGCTCCCAACCGGTGGCTTTGTGCAGGCGCTCGTTGACCTCTTCAAAGCGTGGAATTTGGTCGCTTGCGCCCAGCGATGGCAGGGCCTTGATGAAAGCGTCGCTGGCCAGGCCGGGCAGCAGCGCACTTTGGCGCTCATACAGGCGCCGGTAAGTGTCGTGGTCTGCGGCGGTGTAGGCCGCGTAGTCCTGCGGGCAGGTGTAGTCGCCTGCGGCGCGCGAGTAGTCGCCACGCGGTGGGCGGGTGGATTGGCCATAGACGACGGGGGCTTGTCCCATTTTTTGCTCCTTTGCCGCCATGACCCTGCGCACCGCAAAAAGTGGCGCACCTGCCCGACGGCTGTTAATCGATCTTGATTTTTGCGGCCCGGATCAGAAACTCGTATTTGCTGTTTTCCGAGCGCACAAACTGCGCAAACCCGTCGAGCGTCAGCTCTTCGGGTGTGATGCCCATCTTCTTGAACTTGGCCATGCCTGCAGGTGAATGCATGGCGTTGGAAAACGCCGTGGCGTAGCGGCGCGCGTCGGCCTCGGGCAGGGACGCAGGCGCAAACAGGCCGAACCAGGTCGACACGTTGAAGCCTTGCACGCTGTCATTGATGCTCGGTACCTTCGGCAATGCCTCATTGCTGCTCAGCGTGGTCACCCCCAGTGCCAGCAGCTTGCCACTCTGGATCTGTGGCAAGGCCGAGGCCAGGTTGTCAAACACCAGCAGCACCTGGCCGGACTCCAGCGCCGCCAGCGCGGGCTTGGAGCCCTGGAACGGCGTGTGGCCCATCCGGGTGTTGGTGAGCGACTTGAACATCTCGGCCGAGATGTGGCCAATGCTGCCGTTGCCGCCGGAGCCGTACTTGGCCTGGTCCGGGTTCTTCTTGAGGTACTGCACCAGGTCCGGCGTGGTCTTGATGCCCAGTGATGCTGCCTGCTGCGCATTCACCACCAGCACGTTGGGCGTGCGCGCTACCAAGGCGATGGGTTTGAAGTCCTTCAGCGCGTCGTACGGGACATTCTTGTACAGCCAGGGGTTGACCGCGTGCGTGGCCACCGCGCCCATCAGCACCATGTTGCTGGTCTTGGGGGACTTGGCCACCAGGTCCGCCCCGGTGCCACCGCCTGCGCCGGGCTTGTTCTCTACCGTGATGGTGCCCAGCCCCGTAGAGCCCTCGGCGACGATGCGCGCAGAAATGTCCAGCGGACCACCGGCGGGGTAAGGCACCACGATGGTGAGGAGGGCAGAAGGGTTCTGCGCCAGTGCGGCGGTGGCCACGCTGACCAGAACAACGCTGAACAAAATGCGACGGAGCGACATCGGGATCCTTTTGAGTTCCAGGAAGCGCGCAGTATAGGCATCTGCTCAGGGTTAACCCTTTGTTCGCTCCCGACCTCAGGCGTTCAGCACGCCACGGCGGATCTGGTCGCGTTCCAACGACTCGAACAGCGCCTTGAAGTTGCCTTCGCCAAAGCCGTCGCGGTAGTCGCCTTCGCGCTGGATGAACTCAAAAAACACCGGGCCCAGCATGGGCGTGGAGAAGATCTGCAGCAGCAGGCGGGGTGTGCCGTCGGCCGTGGTGCCGTCCAGCAGAATGCCGCGCGACTGCAGCTCGGGCACCGGCTGGCCGTGGCCGGGCAGGCGGGTGTCCAGCATTTCGTAGTAAACATCGTTGGGCGCGGTGGCCAGCGACACGCCCGCCATGCCCAGCTTGTCCACCACGTCCTGCAGGTTGTCGCAGATCAGCGCAATGTGCTGGATGCCTTCGCCGTTGAACTGCATCAAGAATTCTTCGATCTGGCCGCCGCCTTGCTTCGATTCTTCATTCAGCGGGATGCGGATCTTGCCGTCGGGCGCGGTCATGGCCTTGGACGTCAGGCCCGTGTATTCACCCTGGATGTCGAAGTAGCGGATCTCGCGGAAATTGAACAGCTTCTCGTAGAAGTTGGCCCAGAAACCCATGCGGCCGCGGTACACGTTGTGCGTCAGGTGGTCGATGAGGTTCAGGCCGTGGCCCACGGGGCGGCGGTCCACGCCTTCGATGAACTCAAAGTCGATGTCGTAGATGGATTTGCCGTCTTCAAACCGGTCGATTAGATACAGCGGTGCGCCGCCGATGCCCTTGATGGCGGGCAGACGCAGTTCCATGGGGCCGGTAGGGATCTCGATGGGCTGGGCGCCCAGGTCGAGTGCACGCTGGTAGGCCTTGTGCGCATCTTTGACGCGGAAGGCCATGCCACAGGCCGAAGGGCCGTGTTCGGCGCCAAAGTACGCGGCCTGGCTGTGGGGCTCGCGGTTCAGGATGAAGTTGATGCCGTTCTGGCGGTACAACACCACGTCCTTGGACCGGTGCTTGGCAATCAGCGTGAAGCCCAGCTTTTCAAACACCGCCTCCAGCACACCGGGAGTGGGCGAGGTGAATTCAATGAACTCGAACCCCATCAGGCCCATGGGGTTGTCCCAGGCATCCAGTTGGGCGGTGGTTTGTTGCGGCAGGGCAGCGTTCATGGGGTGTCTCCGGCTTTCGTTGATCAATGCCATGCACTGTAGGCGCGCAGTGCCTCATTTTTCTGGCGAAATCAAGAGGCTTTGCCGCCCTGTTTGCAGGAATATTGCGAATGATCAAATATCGGCGCAGGGCTCACGCTCGGGCGTGTATGGCTGCCCCTGTTTTTTTGCGCGGCGCGCAGGCTCAGGACCCCGAAGCTGCGGGTGGTAACTGGCGCAGGGCCAGGGCCGCGTCAATGCGCTGCTGCTCTTCTGCCGAAAAAAGCTGCTGGCGCAACTGCTGCAGCGCAGCGCCGTCGCCTTGCTGTGTGCGGGCCTGGCTGTATTGGTCAAGCCGTTGCTGCCAGTGCTGCTCGTCCCGGTCGAGTTGGGCCATGGCGTGGGCGGCGGCTTCGCCGTATTGGGTGCTGCGCGCGGCGTGGCGGGTGCGTTCGTCGGTGTTCTGGGCGTTGAACGCAGCGGTTTGGGCGGCGGCGGTCAGGTGCTCGGTGGCGGCCAGGCGCTCGGTGCGGCGCGCTTCGGGCAGTTCGTTGTCGGCGTCGCGCAGGGCTTGGGTGCGTTGCTCGGGGGTCAACTGGGTGTTGCGAGCGATCTCCAGGCGCGCCAGGGTATAGCGGTCCAGGTCGGCCTCGCGGGCAAACAGTGCGTCGTACTCGTCACCGTCAAAAAACTGCTGCCTTACCTTGTGGCGTGCCTCCAGGGATTCGCGCAAAGCGCCAGGGTCCGTCAGGTCTTGGGGGGTGCGCAACTGGCCCAGCGCAACGCGGTAGTCCACGTAGCGCCCGGCCAATGCCAAGGCCCGGGTGGCCAGCGCCGCCGGGAAATGTTTGCCCACCAGCCCAGCCAGCCGTTGTTTGAGCGTGGCGGGGTCGGCCGTGTCGTCGGCCTGTGCCTCCATCAACAGGGCCTCCAGCGTGTCGCGCAGGCCGTGGACCAGCAGCGGGTCGGCACTCTGGTCGGGGCTGGCGGCGCGGCGGGCGGCAAAGAAGCTGCTGTCCATGGGCCGCGGCGAGGAGCGCAGGCCTGGGGAGGCGGTGGGAGCCGTGGCCGACACCTGCGCTTGGCGCGGCTCGGCACCGTCCACTGATAAGAAGTGCGGGGCCCCGAGCCACCAGACCACGGCGGCCGTGGTGGTGGCAAGGGCGACTCCTGCGAAAGCGCGGGAGCGTTTCACGGACTACAGGCCCAGCAGCTTGAGGCGGTTGGCGTGCTGGCGGTACAGCGTCACCGGGTCGGTAGAGAACCAGTCGCGCAGGCCCAGCAGTTGATTCACTTCGTCCAGATGGTTCTGGCGATAGTCGCCCAGGTGTTTGCCCAGGCGGGACGAGCATGCAGACACCAGCCCATCGTTGGCCTCGCCAAACGTCAGGCTCATCACACTGAGCAGGCCGTCGCTGGCATCCAGCACATTGGTCAGGGGTTTTGTGCCCGTCCACGAGTAGTAGCGCACGCCGTTGACCAGCTCGGCCCCACTGCCGCAGCCACTGGGCAGCGCCTGCGGAAAGCGGCGGTTGAAATGGGCCAGCCCGGCCGTGGTGAGCGAATCGAGGGCCGCCGTCGGCATCTGCGGCAGGCCCGAGCCCCCGGATGTGAGGTTGATCAGGCCGACCAGTGCCTTGGCTGCAGCATTGGCCACGGTTTCAGACACCGACCCGGCGGGCGCCACACCTCGCAGGATATCGGCCACGCGCGAGCCCTTGTTCACGCCGCCAATGGACGTGACCGACGCCACCAGCTGTGGCGCAACCCCCGCGACATACCGCGTGGTGGGCCCGCCGTGGGAATGGCCCACGAGGTTGACCTTGGACGCGCCGGTGATGGCCAAAATGGTTTTGACCTGCGCCAGCAACTGCTCGCCGCGCACCTCGGTGCTGTTGGCGGCCGACACCTGCGCGACATAGACCTTGGCGCCACTCTGGCGCAGCGAATCGGGGATGCCGTAGAAATAGTCGACTCCGAGGGCCGAATCAAAGCCAAAAAGGCCATGTACCAGCACGATGGGGTAACGCGTCTGGGTGTAGCCGTTTTGTGCGTGGGCGCTGCCCCCTGCGAGCAAAAGCCCGGCCGTGGCCGCCAGCGCGAGTCGCCGCAACAAGCGGCTGAAAAATCCGGTCATGTGTTGTCTCCATGAAGTTGGTTTTTTTATGCACACAAAAAAGAACGACCGTTCTATTTTGCGAGATCAATTTTTGTATTGCGGCCGCAGAGTCACTATCGGGACATACCCGCGCCTGCAGCAGGGGCTGCTGCAAGTGCGCGGGTTTTCGTAGAATCCTGCGCCATGAGTGGTTTCAACGCATTGGACAAGCTGGATCGGGCCATCCTGCGCCGTCTGCAAGAAAACGGCCGCGAGACCTACGACGTCATCGGCGAGCAGGTGGGCTTGTCCCCCAGCGCCGTATTGCGCCGCGTCAAGCGGCTGGAAGACAGCGGCGTCATCAACCGCTATGTCGCCCTGGTGCCCCCCGAGGCCGTTGGATTGGGCCTGACCGCGTACCTGAACGTACGGCTCGAAAAACACACCGAAAGCCACAAACGCAACCCCATGGACCTGTTCCGCGCCAGCGTGCAGACCTGGCCCGAAGTGGTGGAATGCGCGGCCCTGACCGGCGAGATGGACTACCTGCTGCGCGTGGTGGTGGCCGACATGGCGCACTACAGCCGTTTCATCATGGACACGCTGCTCAAACACCCCAGCGTGCAGGACTGCAAGACGAGTTTTGTGCTCGACCGGGTGAAGGCGACGACGGCGGTGCCTGTGTGACAATCCGCGCGCCCTCGGCCCTGGGGGTGTTACGGATTGTTCATGATCGCTATCGACAACCTGCAGTTCGGCTATGGCCGACACCTGCTCTATGACGGCTTTGCCGCCTGTGTGGAGCAGCCTGGCATCTACGGCCTTTTCGGGCGCAACGGCAGCGGCAAGTCCACGCTGCTTAAGCTGATTTGCGGCCTGCTCACGCCCTGGGCCGGGCAACTGCAGGTGCTGGGGCACAAACCTCGCGCACGCGCTGCGGACCTGCTGGCGTCCATCTACATCGTGCCGGAGGAGTTCCACCTGCCCAACCTTACGCCGACCCAGCTGGCAGCGACCCAAGGCGTCTTCTATCCCCGGTTTTCGGTGCCGAGGTTCCGCGAATATCTGGTCGAACTGGAGGTGCCGCCCGATACCCGCTTTGAGGCCATGAGCCTGGGCCAGAAGAAGAAAGCCGCCATTGCCTTTGCATTGGCCACCGGCACGCCGCTGCTGCTGATGGACGAGCCCACCAACGGGCTGGACATCGTGGGTCGCGGGCAGTTCCGGCAGCTGATGCAACGGCCTGAACACGCCGACCGGGTGGTGCTGATCAGCACCCACCAGGCGCACGACCTGGAAAGCATCCTGAGCCATGTCTGGTTCATCGACCAGGGGCGCCTGGCGCTGTCGGCCACCATGAGCGACTTGGCGCAACGGTTGCACATGGGCGTAGCCCGGAGTGCGGATGAGTTGAGCGCCGTTCGGGGCATCGTGTTTCAGGAACCGCTCGGCGCCCACACCGCCTATGTGGCGGCGCGCGATGGTGAAAGCCAAGGCCCTGCAGGCACAGTGCAGCTGGAGCTTCTGTACAAAGCGCTCAGCCTGAGCCGCGACACGTTGCTGGCCGCACTCCCTGCGGGCGCCAAGGAGCGCGAATGACCATGCCCGCACACACTGATTTGGGAGCCGGCGCTTCCAGTGTCTTTTCCGCTTCCCGGTTCCTGCGCCTGTCGCGTGCGCAATGGGCCGAGCAGCGCACGCAGTATCTGGGGCACATGCTGGTCGTCGGGATGCTTGCTGTGGTCGTGCTTTTGTTTCTGCTGGTCATTGCTTCGGGGCGCGAGTTCCCGACGTGGCTGCAGCAGATGCTCTATCTTTGGGGGGTTTTCCTCACCGGGTTCGTTTTTGCAGCCCGCTACTTCAACGCGATGGCGCGGCGTGAGTCTGCGCTTCTGGCGCTTATGCGGCCCGCGTCGGTCTTCGAGAAATGGCTGCTGTGCGTGTTGGTGGTGGCCGTGCTTTACCCGCTGTGCTACAGCCTTCTTTTCCTGGCATTCATGTGGCCTGCTCAGCAGGTTGTGTTGGCCATTGGCGCGCTGGGTTCTGACAGCTACTTCGATCCGGCGAAGCATGCTCTTTTTGTGCCAATGTGGCCGCAGGGGCATGACGCGTCGGTGTCGTCAGCGCGACAGCAGGTGGGTTTCCTGATCGCGCTGTGGGCTTTTCAGGCATTGGCAGTGGCCGGTTCTCTGTATTTTCGGCGCGCGGCCATGCTCAAGACGATGGCATTGGCTTTTGTCCTGTTCCTCATGACCCTTCTGGTCAGCGCCACGGCCAAAGCCAGCGACACGGTGCTTTTCGCCTGGTGGTCTGCCAGCGGGGTTACTTTGTCCCTCGGTGTGCATGCTATCAATGCCGTGTTGTGGATTGGCTTGCCCATGCTGTTATGGCTGCAGGTCTACCTGCATCTTCGCGAAAAGGAGCTGCGTTGATGAGACACTGGCTGTGCAAACCGGCTTTGCGCCAAACGGGGCCCTGGCTTTTTATACTGGTGCTAGCGAGCTTCTGGGCCCTGGTGGCAATCAGCGGCTGGAACGGGCTGAAGGCATCTTCGGCGGCTGACCGGATCCATCGGATCAGCGCTTCCGACCTCGTTGGGGTGACTCGTCTGCGGGTGGAAGATGCCACGCCGTCCGAGGCGTACCTGCCGCCGGTTTCGGTACAACTGGGCACCGGTTCGGACCTGCGCATTCATCCGTCGGTGGCTGAGGAGGATGCAACGCTGCGCACATTGGAGCCCACCACGTGGATCACGGCATCGGTCGACGGGGAAACGCTGGTGCTGCGCGTAAGCACGTCCCCCACCACCGCCCGCTCGGGAAGCCGTTCCCGGGCGCAAACCTGGATCAAGGAGATTGAGGCACCGGCTCACATCCAGCACCTGCAATTGGAGCAGGGCCGGGTTCACGTGCGTGCGCCGATGGACACATTGACGATTGAAGGGGAGCGGATCACCGTGCATGGAGCGGTCAAGGCGCTGGATCTGCGCTCTTCGGAATGCAGCCCTCACTCACGGCGGCGGGGAAGTCGCGAGGACGGCATGGACATCGATGCCAAGGAGATGCAGCTTGTGCGCCTGCGTGCATCTAGTGGCCTGGTCGAGTTGAAGCGGTCCGAAGGCCTTCAAAGCCTGGAGTTGCAATTGGGCGGCGCGGTCGCGCTGTCGTTGGACCGCGTCGGGGCGCTGGATCTTTTGCCCGGGCGGACTGTTGCCGATGCAAGTGGCGCAGGTTCACCTGTATGCGGGGCCAGTGCAGTTGCGACCACCAACTCCGGGGACTCATCTCGCACCGTAGCGTTGGTTCCTGTTCACTGAGCGCTGATCTCCTGGTTGCTGCCACGCCGTGGCCGCTATACGCTTGCTCGCAAAGCGGCCCGCTTGTGCAGGCCAGGGACGGAAAAAAGCAATCCTGCTTTAAAAACAATAGCTAAAAGCCTTTTATCAACAAGCGCTAGATGCGGTTTTGGTTTGTTTTTGAGAAGACTCTCTTATTTTGTTGCAACGCAGCAATTTGGACTGGAAATGATTGGGGAAAACCCTTATATTTGCAGGCATGATCGCAACCAAAGACTGGCTGAAGGCTTCCTGGTACATCAGCAAAGCCATGCTGCGCCCAGCGGCGGGTCGCCCGTCTGTTGAGAGCCGCAGCAGCAACGCCCACCCTGTGATGGTCCCCATCCGCGCCCTTGGCCCGTCGTACCGCGAACGCATCACGCAGCATTTGCTGCAGCTGGAGCCTGCGGACCGATATCTCCGTTTTGGCTATGCGGCCAACGACGAGCAGATTCGCCGTTACGCCGAGCAGCTTGATTTCAACCGCGACGAGATTTTTGGCATTTACAACCGCCGCCTTGAGCTCATCGCGATGGCCCATCTGGCCTTCTCTGAGCACCCTGAGCACAAACACTGCGCCGAGTTCGGCGTGTCCGTCCTCAAGCAGGCCCGTGGCCGTGGATTTGGCGCACGGTTGTTCGAGCGGGCTGTAATGCACGCCCGCAACGAAGGCGTGAACATGGTGTTCATCCACGCGCTGTCAGAGAACACCGCCATGCTCAAAATCGCGCGCGGCGCGGGTGCCACGGTGCGCCGCGATGGTTCGGAGTCCGAGGCTTACCTGCAGATTGCGCCAGCCAGCCTGGACACCCGCATGGCCGAGATCGTGGAGCAGCAGTTTGCCGAAGTGGACTACCAGATCAAGAAGCAAGCCAAGCAGTTCTGGGATTTTCTGGCCGGTGTCCAGGAAGTGCGCAGCGGCGTGCAGCACGCCCGCCACCAGTCTGCCGAATAAAGGCAGTCGAACAGGCGCCCAAGCCGTTGGGGCGCCGGAATGCCGTGGCGTCACGGCAATCCGCTATCCTAGAGGCCTGATTCACTACCGCACGTCCCAGACAGTGTCTGACCCGCACCCCGCGCACCCCGGGCGTCCGCCCGAAAGGGAGGACAAGCGCACCTTCCTGCAGAAAGTGGCCGAGTTCATCCACCCTGGGCCCGACTCCACGGAAGAACTCATCAACGCCTTGGCTGAGGCCGAAGACAACCAGGTCATCGGTGCGGAATCGCGCGTGATGCTGGAGCGTGTGATTCGCATGGCCGACATGACGGCCAGTGACGTGATGGTGGCTGCGCCCCGCATGGATCTGGTCAACATCGAAGCACCGTACGAAGAGCTGCTGTACCTGGTGATCAACACCGCGCACTCGCGGTTTCCGGTGTACCAGGGCGAGCGCGAGAACATCATCGGCATCCTCATGGCCAAGGACCTGCTCAAGCTGCAGCGGGCGCCAGAGCTGAACATCCGGGCACTGTTGCGCCCCGCGGTGTTTGTGCCGGAAAGCAAAGGCCTCAACGACCTGCTGCGTGAGTTCCGCGGCAACCGCAACCACCTGGCCATCGTGATCGACGAGTTTGGCCGCGTGGCGGGGCTCATCACGATTGAAGACGTGCTGGAACAGATCGTGGGCGAGATCGAAGACGAGTTCGACATCCCGGAAGACGAAGGCGACATTTTTGGTCTGGCCGACCGCACATACCGGGTCAGCGGCGATACGCCGATTGAGCGGGTGGCCGAGGCGTTTGACGCCACCATTCTTGGCAGCGACCCCGGCGAGCACTTTGACACCATTGGCGGTCTCATCGCCCACGAAATGGGCCACGTCCCCAAGCGCGGCGAAGACATCCAGTTGGGCGGCCTGCATTTTGTGGTGCTGCACACCAAGGGCGGCGCCGTGCGCTGGTTCAAGGTGTCGCGGGTCGAAGACGCCAGCGCCGCCGAGTGATGGCGCAATCTAGTGCCGTGGGTGGGGCGCTATGGGGCATAAAAAGGAGGATTTTAGGCAGGGGGTGGGGTGGGAATACGAG
>NZ_JBKBTV010000027.1:10948-60840 GCF_046291265.1 Acidovorax sp.
TAGTGTCGTGTTTCATGTTATCTGGCACATAAAAAGGCGTCTTTTCGCCTCTGGCTGCGTTGCAAATCCTCGCGATACACCCGGTATCGCTCCGGTTTTCGCCTTGCCAAAGCCAAAAATCCAACCTTTTTATTTGTGCCATCAAGCGTGAAACACTGCACTAGAACCCTGGCAGGGCCGCGGCTTGCCCTGCAGGTGCCGCTGGCCGTGGTCGCCGGTTTGGCGCAGGCCGCATCGCTGGCTTGGCCGTTTAATGGACAACCCCTGTGGTGGCTGCAGCTGGTCTCGATGGCGGTACTGGCGTGGCTGGTGCGGCCGCGTGCGGACGAGGCCGTGGGCTGGCGGCGCGGCGCGCTGGTCGGTGGCGTGTTTGCCACGGCATGGCTGGCGAGCACCTTCTGGTGGCTGTTCATCTCCATGCACAACTACGGCGGCTTGCCCGCGCCGCTGGCCGTGGCGGCGGTGTTGGGGCTTGCCGCCTTTTTGGGCAGCTATTACGCCTTCGTAATAGGGCTATTTTGCCGTCTGGCGCCCGCCAATAAAGCACTGACTGCTCTGCTTTTCGGAGCGCTCTGGTTGCTAGCCGAGCTGGCGCGTGGTACCTTGTGGACGGGATTTCCGTGGGGTGCGGGTGGCTATGCGCATGTGGAAGGGCCGCTGTCTGTGCTCGCCCGCAGCGTGGGCGTGTATGGATTAGGCGCTGTGGCAGCCATCTTGGCCATGGGGGCGGTGCAGCTGCGAAGTGCCGATCTGCGCAGTGGGCGCACCTGGGCGCTCGCGCTGGTGGGCTGTGCCGTGCTGGTGATGGCCTCGCTGCAGCGCATGTGTGCCGTCGATCTGTGCCATACGCCGTCGCAGCGCCCGGCGCCCGCGCTGACTTTGGAGCTGCTTCAGGGCAATATCCCGCAAGACGAAAAATTTCAGGCCGGCAGTGGCGTGCCGATGGCGCTGCAGTGGTATGCCCAGGCCCTGCGGGATGCCAAGGCCGATCTGGTCGTCGCGCCCGAGACGGCGATTCCGCTGCTGCCCCAGCAACTGATACCGGGCTACCTGGAAGGCATCCAGACCCGTTACACCCAAGGGGCCCAGGCCGCGATGCTGGGCATTCCGATGGGTGATGAGGCATTGGGCTACACCAATTCGGTACTGGGCATGGCGCCGGGGAGTGGCGTGGAGCGGTATCGCTACGACAAGCACCACCTGGTCCCGTTTGGCGAGTTCATCCCGCCGTTCTTCAAGTGGTTCACCGCCATGATGAACATCCCGCTGGGCGACTTCAACCGGGGCGCCGTCGGGCAGGCCTCGTTTGCCTGGGCGGGGCAGCGCATTGCACCCAACATCTGCTACGAAGATCTTTTTGGCGAAGAACTGGGCGCACGGTTTGCCGACCCGGCCCAGGCGCCCACCGTGTTCGTCAACTTCAGCAACATTGGCTGGTTTGGCAACACCATCGCGATTGACCAGCATCTACACATCAGCCGCATGCGCGCGCTGGAGTTCGAGCGGCCCATGGTGCGTGCCACCAACACCGGCGCCACGGCCATCATTGACCACCGGGGGGTGGTCACGCACCAGCTGGAGCGCCACACCCGTGGTGTGCTCAAGGGCGAGGTGCATGGCCGGGGGCTGGATACGCAAAGCGGCTGGGCAATCACTCCTTATGCGTGGTGGGTGTCCCGCTGGGGCCTCTGGCCGCTGTGGATATTGGCGGGGTTGACGTTGTCGGCCGCCCTGTGGGCCAAGGTTGCTCAGAGGGGCGGCAGGGGCGGCCTCTCTTGATCCAGGTCACGCATCTCTGGACCCGCGCAGGGGGCTTGGGGCCACATTGTTTAGAGTTGACTCCCTATGCCTTGATAATGGAGCCCCGCAACCGGGGCTTGTGTTGCGTACAACGATGATTTGCAGCGGGCCCACCGCTGTTCTGGAGCACGACTGAAAATGGCAGATTCCTTTTCCTACGAACAACTGATCGCTTCGGGCGAGGGCCGGCTGTTCGGCGCTGACAGCGGGCGCCTGCCGCTGCCGCCCATGCTGATGTTCGACCGCATCACCCACATCGACAGCGATGGTGGTGCGCACGGACTGGGAAAGATCCGTGCCGAACTGGATGTGCGTCCCGACCTCTGGTTTTTTGACTGCCACTTCCAGGGCGACCCGGTCATGCCCGGCTGCCTGGGGCTCGATGCCATGTGGCAGCTCATCGGTTTTTACCTGACTTGGCTGCGCTTGCCGGGCAAAGGCCGCGCGCTGGGTGCGGGCGAGGTCAAGTTCACGGGCGAAGTGGGCCCCAACGTGAAGCTGGTGACGTACGAAATCGACATCAAGCGTGTGATCAAGCGCAAGCTGGTCATGGCCATTGGCGATGCGCGTCTGCTGGCCGACGGCCAGGAGATCTATGTGGCCAGTGACCTGCGCGTCGGCTTGTTCAAGCGCGAAGAGGTCGCCGCACCTGCCGGAGCCGAACAAGGAGCAGCAGCATGAAACGCGTGGTGATCACCGGCACGGGCATTGTTTCGTGCATTGGCAACGACATGGCCACCGTGTCGCAATCTCTGCGCGAAAGCCGCTCCGGCATCCGCGCGATGCCGCAGTTTGCCGAGCTGGGCATGCGCAGCCAGGTGGCGGGCGTGCCGCAGATCAACCTCGAAGAACTGATCGACCGCAAACAACTGCGCTTTATGGGCGATGCCGCGGCCTACGCCCACATCTCGCTGGCCAACGCGATTGCCGAAGCGGGCTTGACGCCCGAACAGGTGTCGCACCCGCGCACCGGCCTGATCATGGGCTCGGGCGGCGGCTCACCCGCCAACCAGATCGAAGCGGCCGACATTCTGCGCAGCAAGGGCATTCGCCGCGTGGGGCCGTACCAGGTCACGCGCTGCATGAGCTCCACCGTGTCTGCCTGCCTGTCGACCAACTTTGGCATCAAGGGCATCAACTATTCCATCACCTCGGCCTGCAGCACGTCGGCGCATTGCATTGGTGCAGCCGCCCAGCAGATCGCCTGGGGCATGCAGGACGTGATGTTTGCCGGTGGCGGCGAAGAAGTCACCTGGGGCATGGGCCTGCTGTTTGACGCCATGGGTGCCATGTCCAGCGCGTACAACGACACGCCCGAGAAGGCATCCCGTGCCTATGACGCCCACCGTGACGGCTTTGTGCTGTCCGGCGGCGGCGGCGCTGTGGTACTCGAAAGCCTGGAACACGCCCAGGCGCGCGGCGCCACCATTCTGGGTGAAGTGATCGGTTTTGGCGCCACGTCCGATGGCGCCGACATGGTCGCTCCGTCGGGCGACGGCGCGATTGCCTGCATGCGCCAGGCGATTTCGACGGTGACCGAACCCATCGACTACATCAACACCCACGGCACCTCCACCCCCGTGGGTGACGTGCCCGAACTGCGCGCCATTCGCGAAGTGTTTGGCGACGCGATTCCTCGCTTCTCCTCCACCAAGTCGCTCACCGGCCACTCGCTGGGCGCCACGGGTGTGCAGGAGGCCATCTATTGCCTGCTGATGCTGCGCGAGGGCTTCATCGCGGGTTCGGCCCACATCGAAACACTGGAACCCGCTGCCGAGGGCATGCCCCTGGTGCGCGAAACGGTGGATGCGCCCATTCGCACGGCACTGTCCAACAGCTTTGGTTTTGGCGGCACCAACGCCAGTTTGGTGCTCCGCCGTTGGGACAACTGATCCCACATTGACGCCTTGTGCGGCCCGCTGCCCTTTGGGTGGCGGGCCGTTTCTTTTTGCGCGGTGGGCGCTGGGGGCGCTCTGGGCGCTCAACGCAACGGTTGCCCGCCCGCGCGGGGCGACAACGCCTCGTGCAACAGCCCCGGCAACATCGCCAGCATGCGCGTGGCTTGCAGCCCCGGCGGCGACGATCGCGCGTGGTAGCTGTACAGCGAAATGGGTGGCAGCTCATGCAGCTCCAACGTCACCATGGTCGCGGGGTCCAGGTGCGTGGCGGTCAAGAAGTCCACCACGGTCCAGCCCATGCCCAGCCGCACCAGCTCCAGCGCCAGTTGGGACGTCTGCACCTGCATGCCGGGCCCTGCGGGCGTGCCCAGGCGCTGGGCGATGTCATCAATGGACTGCCGCATGGGGTCGTCCCCCACCAGCCGGATCACCGGCACCTGTGCCAACCGCGCGCTGCGCGAGCTGGCACGCGGCTGGCGCATCCACACCGACTGCGCCACGGCCAGGTACATGCGCCCACTCACCAGCAGATCACTGCCGATTTGCGGATGCGGGTGTTTGTAGAAACCCAGGCAAAAATCCACGCTGCGGGTGAGTAGAGCCTGTGTCATCTGATCTTGGTGGATGGTGCGTACTTCAATGCCTACCTGGGGGTAGCGCAGCGCATGTTGCTGCAGCAGGTGCGGCAGAAACTCGTGGCTCACCGCCGGTATGGCGGCCAGGCGCACATCGCCTGTGTCTGCCGCCGCCAGGTTGCGCGCGGTGCGGCGCAGTGCATCCAGCTGGCGGTGAATGCCGGTGGACTCTGCCGCCAGCACCTGAGCCTCTGGCGTGGGGGTCAGGCCTGCCGGGGTGCGCATGAACAGGCGGTAACCCAGCTGCAGTTCGGTGTGGGCCATCGCCTTGCTCACGGCGGACGGGGTGATGCACAGCAGGCGCCCTGCAGCGCTCATGTTGCCGGTCTGCAGCACTGCTTGAAAGACTTCGAGCTGTCGCAGGTTCATAGCCGATTCCTTCAAAACAATGGTGTGAGTGAAATTCACAAGGGATGGTTAATTATTCCGCATTGATGTGCATTGATCTCTCATAGGATGCCGCACCGCCGACAACAGGGCGGGCGCAGGATAAGCAAAAAAATGCGGGCCATCCGCCCCTGCGAAATTCAAAACACCTTTCAGGAGACTTCTTCCATGCGAATTTCACAACCTGCCCACCGCTGGCTCGCCGGCCTGCTGCTGTCCGCAGCCTCCGCCGTCGCCATGGCCCAGGCGGCCAAGCCCCACGTGGTAGTGCTGGCCACCGGTGGCACCATTGCCGGTGCGGGCGCATCGGCCGCCAACAGCGCCACCTATGCCGCTGCCAAGGTGCCCGTCGACAAGCTGCTGGCGGGTCTGCCAGAGTTGGCCAATGTGGCCAAGGTGTCTGGCGAACAGGTGTTCCAGATCGCATCGGAGAGTTTTACCAACGAGCATCTCTTCAAGCTGGGCCAGCGCGTCTCGGCCCTGTCCAAGCAGGCCGATGTGGACGGCATCGTCATCACCCACGGCACCGACACGCTGGAAGAAACCGCGTACTTCCTGAACTTGGTCGTGCGCACGAACAAGCCCATCGTGGTGGTCGGCTCCATGCGCCCCGGCACGGCCCTGTCGGCCGACGGCGCGCTGAACCTGTACGACGCCGTGAGCGTGGCGGCCAGCAAGGACGCCGTGGGCAAAGGCGTACTCGTCACCATGAACGACGAGATTCAGAGCGGCCGCGATGTGAGCAAGACCATCAACATCAAGACCGAGGCTTTCAAGAGCCAGTGGGGCCCGCTGGGCATGGTGGTCGAAGGCAAGAACTACTGGTTCCGCGCGCCGGTCAAGCGCCACACCGCCAATTCCGAGTTCAACATCGACGACATCCAGTCCCTGCCTGCGGTGGACATCGTCTACGGCTACAGCAACATGAACACCACGGGCATCGAAGCCTACGGCAAGGCGGGCGTCAAGGCTCTGATCCATGCCGGCACGGGCAATGGCTCGGTAGCAGCACAGGCGGTGGATTCGCTCAAGGCGCTGCGTGCCGCAGGCGTGCAGATCGTTTGCTCGGCCCGTGTGCCGGATGGTTTTGTGCTGCGCAATGCCGAGCAGCCCGACGACAAGTACGACTGGGTCGTGGCCCATGACCTGCGCCCGCAAAAGGCGCGCATCCTGGCCATGGTGGCCCTCACCAAGACCAACGACAGCAAAGAGCTGCAACGCATCTTCTGGGAATATTGAGCGCCCCCTGAGTCGCTTCGCGCCTTCCCCCTGAGGGGGACGCACCCGGTGGACTGGCGGAGCCAGATCCACGGGTGCACTGGTGGAAGATGCGCCCCGTGGAGGCGCAACGGGCGCGAACCGGGTGTGATCCGTGCAATGAACAACTGAAACGAGACTTGGCGCACGACACATGCGCCGACGGGCTGCCCGCAAAGGTGGTCACCGGTACGCACCGGCTTATAGCTCGCGTGACTGGTTGGGAAGGCTGGGGCTCCAAAAGGGCTCCGGCCTTTTTTCATCGCCGGGCCGCCCCAAGATGAAAAGCACCCCCTTGGGGGGCAGCGACCACACGAAGTGGGGAGCGTGGGGGCCTTTTTTCATGGGCTTGAGGGCCTGTTGCACCGTTTCCAGGGCGCCCCGCCGCAGCGCCGTAAAATGACCGGTTGCGCGCGCGATGCCCGCCCTGGTTGCCTTTGTGGGCTGCGGGCGCCGGGCTTGGCACGCACACCGCCTTTTTCTTTCCCCCTTTACTTGCCCGGCCCTGGCTTGCCAGTGCCTCAGCCACAGACGCCATGTTGACATTCCAGCAAATCATTTTGAAGCTGCAGTCCTATTGGGACGCGCAGGGTTGCGCCCTTTTGCAACCCTATGACATGGAAGTGGGCGCAGGCACCTCGCACACCGCCACCTTCCTGCGCGCCATTGGCCCTGAGCCGTGGAAGGCCGCCTACGTGCAGCCCAGCCGCCGCCCCAAGGACGGCCGATACGGCGAGAACCCCAACCGCCTGCAGCACTACTATCAGTACCAGGTGGTCCTGAAGCCCGCTCCTGCCAACATCTTGGAGCTGTACCTGGGCAGCCTCGAAGCGCTGGG
Source organism: Acidovorax sp. (assembly GCF_046291265.1). Classification (GTDB taxonomy): domain Bacteria; phylum Pseudomonadota; class Gammaproteobacteria; order Burkholderiales; family Burkholderiaceae_C; genus Acidovorax. Next base: position 17,764 of record NZ_JBKBTV010000027.1, read on the forward strand.
CTTTGACCTGAAAAAGAACGACATCCGCTTTGTGGAAGACGACTGGGAGAACCCCACACTCGGCGCCTGGGGCCTGGGCTGGGAGGTGTGGCTCAACGGCATGGAAGTCACGCAGTTCACCTACTTCCAGCAGGTCGGCGGCATCGACTGCAAGCCTGCCACGGGCGAGATCACCTACGGCCTGGAGCGCCTGGCCATGTACCTGCAGGGCGTGGACAACGTCTACAACCTCAAGTGGACCGACACCCTGAGCTATGGCGATGTGTACAAGCAAAACGAGGTGGAGCAGTCCACCTACAACTTCGAGCACAGCGACGCCGACTTTTTGTTCACCGCCTTCAATGCGCACGAAAAGCAGGCGAAGTACCTGATGGAGCAGCAGCTGGCCTTGCCCGCGTATGAACAAGTGCTCAAAGGTGCGCACAGCTTCAACCTGCTGGATGCACGCGGCGCCATCAGCGTGACCGAGCGGGCCGCCTACATCGGCCGCATCCGCAACCTGGCCCGCGCCGTGGCGCAAAGCTACTACGAGAGCCGTGAGCGCTTGGGCTTCCCCATGGCGCCGCGCGAGTGGGTGGAACAGATGACGAAGAAGGCTGCTTGAGAAAAATGACGATGACCACCCAAAACCTCCTCGTTGAACTGTTTGTTGAAGAGCTGCCGCCTAAGGCGCTCCAGAAGCTGGGCGATGCCTTTGCCACCGTGTTGGCCGACCAGCTCAAGGCCCTGGGCCTGGCGTCCGCCGCGTCAGTGGTCACGCCCTTTGCATCGCCCCGCCGCCTGGCCGCGCATGTGACCGCCGTGGCCGACAAAGCGGCCGACAAGGCCGTGCAGCAAAAGCTCATGCCTGTGACGGTGGGCCTCGACGCCAGCGGCAACGCATCGCCCGCGCTGCTGAAAAAGCTGCAGGCGCTGGGCGCTGACGTGTCCGACCCGGCAGCCGCCGTCGCCGCACTCAAGCGCGCTCAGGACGGCAAGGCCGAAGCCCTGTTCTACGACAGCGTGGTGCCCGGCGCCACGCTGCAGGAAGGCCTGCAAAAGGCCTTGCTCGAAGCCCTGGCCAAGCTACCCATCCCCAAGGTGATGAGCTACCAGCTCGAAACCGACTGCGAACTGCCTGGCTGGAGCAGCGTGAACTTTGTGCGCCCCGCACACGGCTTGGTCGCGCTGCACGGCAGCACCGTCGTGCCGGTGAAGGCGCTCGGCCTCACGGCGGGCAACAGCACACAAGGCCACCGTTTTGAAGCCGCCGTGTCGCCCGTGGTGCTGGCGGATGCCGACAGCTACGCCGCCACGCTCAAGAAGGACGGCGCCGTGATCGCCTCCTTTGCCGAGCGCAAGGCCGAGATCGCCCGCCAGCTGGCCGCTGCCGCCGCCCAGGTGGGCAACGGCGCGCGCCCCATCGAAGACGAGGCATTGCTCGATGAAGTGACCGCGCTGGTGGAACGCCCCAACGTGGTCACCTGCTCGTTCGAGACCGAGTTCCTCGGCGTGCCGCAGGAATGCCTCATCCTCACGATGAAGGCCAACCAGAAGTACTTCCCGCTGCTGGACGCCGCGGGCAAGCTGACCAACAAGTTCCTGGTGGTCAGCAACATCAGCCCCGAAGACACGAGCTTTGTGACCGGCGGCAACGAGCGCGTGGTGCGCCCGCGCCTGGCCGATGCCAAGTTCTTCTTTGACCAAGACCGCAAAAAGACCCTGGCATCGCGCGTAGAAGGCCTCGGCAAGGTGGTCTATCACAACAAGCTGGGCACCCAGGGTGAACGCGTGGAGCGCGTTAGGTCAATAGCCAAAGCCATTGCCACGCAATTGGGCGACGCTGCCTTGGTCGCAGATGCCGACAAAGCCGCGCAACTGGCCAAGACCGACCTCGTGACCGACATGGTGGGCGAGTTCCCGGAGCTGCAGGGCATCATGGGCGGCTACTACGCGCTCAACGACGGTCTGGGCGAGACCGTGGCGCACGCCATCGAAGACCACTACAAGCCCCGTTTTGCGGGTGACACGTTGCCGCGCAACACCGCCGGCGTGGTGGTGGCGCTGGCCGACAAGCTCGAAACCCTGGTGGGCATGTTCGGCATCGGCAACCTGCCCACCGGCGACCGCGATCCGTTTGCGCTGCGCCGCCATGCGCTGGGCGTGATTCGGATGCTGGTCGAGAAGGACTTGTCTCTGGACCTCGGTGTGCTGGTGCAACTTGCTATCGGATCTTCGGACCAACTGGGACTGAAGGTAGGCGGGTCCGACGCAATTTTGGTGCGCGGTACAGGAGCGGTTGTCAGTGACATCATTCCTCTGCGACCAGATACCGCATCGCTCCTTGCGGATTTCATCTACGACCGCCTGGCCGGCAGCCTGCGCGAGCAGGGTTACAGCGCCCAGGAAGTCGACGCCGTGCTGGCCCTGCGCCCGCAGCGCCTGGCCTTGGTCGAAAAGCAACTCGCCGCCGTGCGCGCCTTCGCCGCACTGCCCGAAAGCCCGGCCCTGGCCGCTGCCAATAAGCGCGTGGGCAACATCCTCAAGAAGGCCGAGGTCGAAGGCGCCGTGGACGCCCACGTGAACCCCGATCTACTGCAGGAAAAAGCCGAGCAGGACCTGTACGCCGCGCTGCAGCGCTTTGTGCCCGAGGCCAATGCCCAGTTCGACGCGGGCGATTACACCGCCAGCCTGCAGACGCTGGCCGTGCTGCGCGCCCCGGTGGACGCATTCTTCGACGACGTCATGGTCAACGCCGAGCAGCTGGATGTGCGGATGAATCGCCTGGGCTTGCTCAAGATGCTGCACAACGCCATGAACCGCGTGGCCGACCTCTCGCGCCTGGCGGTTTGACCGGTTTGCACAAGCTGATAGGCTGGCGCTTCTCACAAGGCACACCGACCCTATGAAACTCGTCATCCTTGGCCGCGACGGCACCCTCAATCCGGTGGCGGACGACTACATCACCTCGCCGGACGAGTGGAGCGCCATGCCGGGCGCACTCGAAGCCGTGGCGCGGCTCAACCACGCGGGCTGGCATGTGGTGGTGGCCACTAACCAGCCGGGGCTGGGGCGGGGTTTGTTTGATGTGATGGCGCTCAACGCCATTCATACCAAGATGCACCGCCAGGTGGCAGCCGTGGGCGGGCGCATTGATGCGGTGTTTTATTGCCCCCATGCCGCTGACGAAGACTGCACCTGCCGCAAGCCTTTGCCCGGTTTGCTGGAGCAGATTTGCGATCGCTACGGGGTGGAGCGCCATGATGTGCAGGTGGTGGGCAGTAGCTCAGCACATTTGCAGGCGGGGGCCGCGATAGGTGCACGTCTGCACCTGGTGTGCACGGGTCAGTCGGCGCAGGTGGTGCCAGGGGGCGCGCTGCCCGCCGGGTTGCCGCCAGGTACCCGGGTGCATGCCAGCCTGGGCGATTTTGTGGACCAGTTGTTGCCCGTGGTGCTGGCGTCGGCCACCCCTGCGCCCGTGCATGCATCGGTGCCTGTGCCTGGCGCCGTCATCGTCTGATGTTTGGCGTCGCTATTTAATTGATAGCTGTTGGCGCTTAATATATAAGCGCTAGCGGCCAAAAACACTATAAAAATGGCTTTTCTCCGCTCTGTCATTCACTTTCTCTGGATGGGCATCACCGTGGTGCCCTACACCTTGGCCATCATGCTGGGCTCGTTGTTCGGCATGCGCGGCCGGCCGCTGTACCGCATTGCGCGGGCGTGGCTGTCGCTGTGCATCAGCAGCGCCCGGATGCTTCTGGGCGTGCGCGCCAACGTGATGGGCATGGAAAACCTGCCCCAGGGCGAGAACGCGGGGGCCGTGCTGCTGGTCAAGCACCAGTCCACGTACGAGACCTTTTTGATGCCCGCGATCATGCCGCACCCCCTGGCGTACGTGTTCAAGAAGGAACTGCTGCACGTACCGTTTTTTGGCTGGTCCATCGGGCGGCTGGACATGATCCACATCGACCGTGACCAGCGCACCCAGGCTTTCCACAAGGTGGTGCAGCAGGGCAAGGACCTGCTGGCCAAAGGCGTCTGGATCATCATGTTCCCCGAAGGCACACGCATCGAGCGCGGGCAAAAGGGCAATTACAAGACCGGCGGCACGCGCCTGGCCATCGACACCGGCGCGCCGGTGGTGCCGATTGCCGTGACGTCTGCCAAAGTCTGGCCGCGCAAGGCTTTCATCAAGCGCCCGGGCGTGGTGGATGTGTCCATCGGCAAACCCATCTCCAGCGTGGGCCGCAAGCCCGATGAGCTGATGCGCGAGGTGGAAGCCTGGATCGAGGCCGAGATGCGCCGCCTGGACCCGGATGCGTACCCCGCCGTGGTCATCCCGGCCGCCAGAAACACCGAAGCGCCCCACGGAAAGTAGCCCATCGTGATGCAGCGGCTTGTGCAGTTGGCGCTGGACCTTTTCGATCCGCCTCCCTCACCGGCGGCGGCATCGGCACCCGCCCCTGCACCCGTTGTAGTGCCGGGGGGCAATGTTGCAGATTTCAAGCCAAAAGTGCCTCTAGCGCTTGATGGTCAAGCGCTGGTAGCTCCTAAAACCGTAGTGAATCGACCCACGGCACCCGCCGTGCCGTTGCCATCGCTGCTGTCCCCCGCCGAGTTCCGCCACCCGCAAGCCAGCCGCGAAGTGTTGCTGGGCGATGCCGTGGTGGCCTACGCACTGCAGCGCGCACGGCGCCGCACCATCGGCTTCACCGTCGGTGCCGATGGACTCGCGGTGCGCGCGCCCAGCTGGGTCACGCTGGGGGCTGTGGACGCCGCACTGCGCGAGAAGTCCGACTGGATTCTGCGCAAGCTGTCAGAAGCGCGCGACCGCCAGCAGCGCATGGAAGGTGGCCGCATTGTCTGGGCCAATGGCGCCGTGCTGCCCTATCTGGGCGAACCGTTGACTGTGGTGCTGGACCCCAGCCACGGGTTCGCTGGCAAGGGCGGGGCGCTGGTCGCAGCGGTGGAGCAGGGCAGTGGCTCTACTACACGCAGCTTGCACATTGGCCTGCCCCACAGCGCCAACCCCGCCCAAATCCGCGACGCCGTGCAAGCCTGGCTGATGCGCGACGCGCGCCGCCACTTCACCACGCGGCTGGACCACTTTGCCCCGCTGCTCGGCGTGCGCTGGGCCAGCCTGCGCCTGTCGAGCGCCCAAACCCGCTGGGGCAGCGCCAAGGCCGATGGCTCCATCCGCCTGAACTGGCGCCTGCTGCACTACCGCCCGGCCGTCATCGACTACGTGGTGGCGCACGAGCTGGCCCACCTGCGCGTGATGGACCACAGCCCGCGCTTTTGGGACACCGTGGCCACGGTGGTGCCGGACTATGCGGAACTACGCAGCCGCTTGCGTGAAGAGCCCGCCCCGCTGTGGGAGTAGGCGCCCCGCAGCGAACGCGCGGCGCGCTGAGTGACCGACTGGATGCGAAATGACAAAGAGGAGACTGGAATGAACACCCCCCAACCCGTGACCCCCGCCGAAGGCTATGCAGGAGACATCACGCCCCAACAGGCCTGGCAATGGGTACAGGCCGGCCAAGCCGTGCTGGTGGACGTGCGCACCGATGCCGAACGTGAATGGGTCGGTCACGTACCTGGCGCTGTGCCCGTGGCGTGGAAACAGTGGCCGGGCATGGCCATGAACGCGGAGTTTGATGCGCAGATGCGTACGGCTGTGCCTGACGGCGCGCGCGCTGTACTGCTGTGCCGCAGTGGCGTGCGCTCCATTGCCGCTGCACGCCGTGCCACCGAGCTCGGCATCACGGCGTACAACATCCTCGAAGGTTTTGAAGGCGACGCCGACGCGACGGGCCAGCGCGGCAAGAAGGGCGGCTGGCGGTTTCACGGCCTGCCGTGGAAGCAGGGTTGATGCTCACAAAAAATAGCTGCTAGCGCTTATTGGGTAAGCGATAGCAGCCGATTTGTTCAAAATTTTTCCTCCCCGCGCGGGCCCTGTGTCCAGTTCGTCGCGGTCCTTGCACCTCCACGGCCCAAGTCAGTGCACCCGTGGAACCGGCTTCGCCGGGCCGCCGGGTGCGTCCCCCTCTTGTGGGATGGCGCCGCAGGCGACTCAGGGGGTTACTTAGCCTGCGGAATGCGGAGTTTCTGGCCTGGGTAGATCTTGTCAGGGTGCGACAACATGGGCTTGTTGGCCTCAAAGATCGCGGGGTACTTGTTGGCATCGCCGTAGAACTTTTTGGCGATGGCGCTCAGTGTGTCGCCGCGCACCACGTCGTGGTACTGGGCTTCGGGCTCGGGGTTGGTCACGTCCATCTGGTTGTCGACGCTGGTCACGCTGGCCACGTTGCCGCAACACAAGGTGATTTTTTCCTTGGCGCCCTGCGTGGGGGCTGTGCCCTTCACGGTGACCTTGCCTTCAGGGCCTTCAAAGGCAACCTGCACGTTGCTGGCGCCCAGGTTCTGCGCCGTGATGTAGGTCTCGATGGCTTTGGCGGCCTTGGCGTTGAGTTCGTCTTGCGTGGGGGCTGCGGCAGTGGCTGCCTGTGCCTCTTTGCCGCCGAACAGCTTCTCGCCGGCTTCCTTGATAAAACTGAAAAGACCCATGTCATACCTCCTGATGTTGCAGAAACAAGGAAGACCACTGTAGCGGCAAAGCCTGTCGACGACGTGTCGGACAGGCGCGCGAAACGATTTTTCACAATGTTGGGGCGTGTGCCTGCTGTGGGGCCTGGCTTGTCGCCGCCGATTCAGTCCCTTGAACAAAACTCGGGATAATCCGCCGCATGACTTTCTTGGCCATCGACGTCGGTAACACCCGTCTCAAATGGGCGTTGTACGACGCTCCCCGCCCCGGGGCTGCGCTCATTGCGCATGGCGCCGAGTTTCTCGACCACATTGACCGGCTGGCCGAAGGCAGCTGGGCGTCGCTGCCCCACCCGGAGCGCATGTTGGGCTGCGTGGTGGCGGGCGATGCCGTCAAACGCCGCGTGCAAGAGCAGATGGAACTCTGGGATGTCACCCCCTCGTGGGTGGTGTCATCGGCGCAGGAGGCGGGGCTGACCAACGGCTACGACCACCCCTCGCGCCTCGGTTCGGACAGATGGGTGGCCATGATCGGCGCGCGCCACCATGTGCTGGCTCAAGGCCCCGCACGGCCGCTGGTGGTGGTGATGGTGGGCACGGCGGTCACGGTGGAGTGCATTGACGTGGATGGACGCTTTATGGGCGGGCTCATCCTGCCGGGCCACGGCATCATGCTGCGCGCCCTCGAGTCCGGCACCGCGGGCCTGCATGTGCCCACGGGCGAAGTGCGCATGTTCCCCACCAACACCAGTGATGCGCTGACCAGTGGCGGCACCTACGCCATTGCGGGCGCTGTGGAGCGCATGGTGCAGCACGTCATCCAGCACTGCGGCGAAGAGCCCGCGTGCCTGATGACCGGCGGCGCGGGCTGGAAGATGGCGCCCAGCATGACACGGCCGTTTGAGTTGATGGACAACCTGATTTTTGACGGCCTGCTAGAGATTGCATCGCGGCGCTTTGCTGACACGCCAGCCGCTGCGGCCACCTAGAAAACAAGGTTTAGGCCGAGCCAGGCGGCGGTAGCCCGAGGGCGTGTTACTCCTCTTCGAGTTCGGCACGCGCCATTTCTACGTCGAGCCGCTCCATGGCGTCGGCGGGCTCGCTGGATGCAGCTTTTTCGTACAGTACGGTGGCCTCCTGCATCTTCTTGTCGCCTTCGAGCATGACGAGGGCATTGGCGTACTCGATCATGCCAATGGCCGAGCCCGGGTTGAGTTTCAGCGCCTCCTGGAACAGCTTGAGGCCGGTGTCCTTCTTGGCGCCGTATGTCATGCCACCAATCAGCGAGCCCACCTTGTCGATCACTTCGGCATGGAATGCGCCCAGCGCAATGCGGGCGTCTGCGTGTTTGGGGGACAGCGCAATCGATTTTTCGAGCGACTCTTTCACTTTGCCCCCCAGCCCTTGGGCTAAGGCCTTGGCGACGCTGATGCCTTGGCTGTAGCGGCCTAAAGCGTAGGCGTGCCAATACCACGCGTTGGCGTTGTCGGGTTCGCTCGCAGCCTGGGCCTCTGCACGTTCTGCCACCTGGGTAAAAAGATCCAGCCGTGTTTTCTCTTTCTGCTCCAGGTAGTTGGCGTAGATGGAGGTGGCCTTGTTCGCGACGGTGATGCCCGCACCACCCGCAGCCAGGCCCGCGGCAGCGGCCTTCTCGAAATCTCCGTTGTGGAACAGCGCCCAGGCGTCCAGCACGGCGGCATCCTTGGGGCAGGGCTCGGCATCGCCACTGTGCAGTCGCGCCCATTGCTTCTTGATGCTGGCAGCATCAAACGCGTAGTCGCCTGCGTGGGGGAAGGGGGTCCATTTGGCCATGGTGTTTGTCTCCTGAGGTTCTTGTTGGCTTGTGTGGCGCGTGACGCGTGGCGGGGGCTGGGTCAGGTGGGTACTGGCGCATAGGCGCCCACCAGTTCCAGCAGATGGGCACGCTGGCCACTTTCGAGGTAGGGCATCAGCAGGTTGAGCACGTGATGGGCGCCGCGCAACAATGCTGCCTGGGCGCTTTCAGGCTCCAGTGCACGGCGTGGGTCGCGCACATATTCGAAGCTGAGCCAGTAGGTCAGCACGACCACCATGCTGGTGGCAATGGCCTCCAGCTCGCGCGAGTCGATGTGCAGGGTGTCCGCGCGGCCCATGCCGTCGAGCATGGTGCGCACGGCGCGGGTCTTGTTTTTGAGGATGGCCTGAAAGTGTGTCTCCAGACGCCGGTTCTTGGAGAGCAGATCGTTCAGGTCGCGGTACAGAAAGCGGTACTGCCAGATCAGCTCGAACAGCGTGTGCATGAAGAACCACGCGTCCTCCACATTGCGCACACCATCGGCGGCGGCCAGAAGCTCGGTGAGCGAGGTTTCGTAGCGATCAAACAGCGCGTTGATCAGCTCGTCTTTGGCCGGATAGTGGTAGTACAGATTGCCAGGGCTGATGCGCAGCTCGGCCGAAATCAGGGTGGTGGAGACGTTGGGTTCGCCGAACCGGTTGAACAGGTCCAGCGTCACTTCCAAGATGCGTTCTGCGGTGCGGCGTGGCGCTTTCTTCACCATGTGTGCGGGCCCCTTCGCGTCGTTGTAGGTCGTTGTTTCGATGTCTCTGGGGGCTACTCTAACCCACGCAGAAATGCTGCAGTGCGACATGAGGCAGGGTGTGGGCCTCCAGCGATTCGCGCCAGATCGTTCCTTGCCTCGCTGCTTACATGACTGCTTGTATCGCAGCCCGTAGGCTTTCGCAAAATAAAAAAAGGCCGACACGCTGTGGGCGTGTCGGCCTTTGGGCATGGGGCCATGTAATGCGGGCGGGGCCCGAACGGCTACCGGTGCGCGATCAGCTGGCCGAAGGGGCGTTGGTGCCCGTGGCTGCTGCACGGGTTGCGGGCTTCTTGGCGGCAGCCTTCTTGGCCGGTGCTGCCTTGACGGCGGGCTTGGCTGCGGGCTTGCGAGGAGTGGCTACCTTAGCGGCCGACTTCTTGGCGGGGGCTTTGGCCGCAGGCTTGGCTGCCGCTTTTGCCGGGGCCGACTTGCCCTTGGACAAAGCGTCAACGCGGGCGCTCAGTGCTTCCAGGTCGCGTGCAGAAGGAACGCCCAGCTTGGACAAGGCCTTGGCTACGCGGTCTTCAAAGATGTTTTCCAGCTTGTCCCACTGACCTTGGGCCTTGGAACCAATGTCGGTGGCCATGTTGGTCACGCGGCTGGTGGCTTCAGAGATTTTCTCTTCGGCAACGGCCTGGGTCTTGCGTTGAATGGTCAGGCCTTCCTTGACCAGAGATTCAAATACCTTGCCGCCTTCTTCCTGGGCTTTGGAGAAAGCACCCAAGCCAGCCAGCCAGATCTGCTGTGCGGAGTCTTTGACGGTGCTGGACAGTTGGGCGTTGCTCTTTTTCTTGTCGGCGCTGAGTTTCTGCAGTTTCTTGACCATGGGGCCTCCGGTGTGCGGGTGGGTTGGGTTTGCCAGGGCGGGCCGCCTCTGACGCATGGCCGCACTTTACGCCGCGATGCGCCGCGGGTGTAGGCGCACGCTCCTAAAACCGTAGAGCGTCGCACCTAGCCGAAAGCAGGCGAGGGCTTCAAACTGCGCGGGTTTGTGCTGAATCGGTGCGGCGACGCCTTGCGCAAGAATCAAGAAATCTCAGAGGAGTTTTCCATGCAGTATTTCGTGACGGGAGCAACGGGGTTCATTGGCAAGCGGCTGGTCAAGAAGCTGCTGGAGCGCAAGGGGGCCACTGTGCACTTCCTCATCCGCAGGGAAAGTGCGGACAAGGTGGCCGATCTTCGCAGCTTCTGGGGTGTGAGTGCGGCCCGTGTCTTGCCGGTGTTTGGCGACCTCACGGCAAAGAAACTGGGCGTTGCAGGTGAAGACGTCAAAAAGCTCAAAGGGCAGATCGACCATTTCTTTCATCTGGCGGCGGTGTATGACCTGGGTGCCGACGAAGAGACACAGGCCGCCGTGAACATCGAGGGCACGCGCAACACGGTGGACCTGGCCAAAGCCATCGACGCGGGGCATTTTCACCATGTCTCGTCCATTGCGGCTGCCGGCCTGTACGAAGGCGTGTTCCGCGAAGACATGTTCGAGGAGGCCGAAGGCCTGGACCACCCGTACTTCCAAACAAAGCACGAGAGCGAAAAGATTGTGCGCAAGGATTGCAAGGTGCCCTGGACGGTGTACCGCCCGGCCATGGTGGTGGGCGACAGCACCACGGGCGAGATGGACAAGATCGACGGGCCTTACTACTTCTTCAAACTCATCCAGCGCCTGCGCCAGTTGCTGCCGCCCTGGATGCCCACCGTGGGCCTGGAAGGCGGGCGTGTGAACATTGTGCCGGTGGACTTCGTGGTGAACGCGCTCAACGTCATCAGCCACCAGCAGTCCATCACCAAGAAGTGTTTTCATCTAGTGGACCCGGTGGGGTACCGCGTGGGCGACGTGCTGGACATCTTCAGCCGTGCTGCGCACGCGCCGCGCATGAACCTGTTCATCAATGCCGCACTGTTGGGCTTCATCCCCAAGAGCGTGAAGAAAAGCCTGATGGCCATGGCGCCGGTGCGCCGCGTGCGCAATGCCATCATGAAGGATCTGGGCCTGCCCGAGGAGATGCTCACTTTTGTGAACTACCCCACGCGCTTCGACTGCCGAGAAACCCTGGCGGCGCTCAAGGGTTCGGGCGTGACCTGCCCCAACCTCAAGGACTACGCCTGGCGCCTGTGGGACTACTGGGAGCGCAACCTCGACCCTGAACTGTTCATCGACCGCAGTCTCAAGGGCACGGTGGCGGGCAAGGTGGTGCTGGTCACGGGGGGCTCCTCGGGCATTGGCTTGGCGGCCGCCCACAAATTCGCCGAGGCGGGCGCCACCACCGTCATCTGCGGGCGTGACCAGGTCAAGCTCGACGAGGCCTGCGCCGAGGCCAAGGCCAAGGGCTACGAGTTCATCGCTTATGCCGCGGACATCGCCGATATGGTGGACTGCGACCGCTTCGTGCAATTGCTCATCGACAACCACGGCGGTGTGGACTTTTTGATCAACAACGCGGGCCGCTCGATCCGCCGCGCCATTGAATCGAGCTACGACCGCTTCCACGACTACGAGCGCACCATGCAGCTCAACTACTTTGGCTGCCTGCGCGTGACCATGGGCTTTTTGCCCGGCATGGTGGCCAAGCGCAAGGGGCATGTGGTCAATATCAGCTCCATTGGTGTGTTGACCAATGCGCCGCGCTTTTCAGCATATGTGGCCAGCAAGGCGGCGCTCGATGCCTGGACACGCTGCGCATCGAGCGAGTTCGCCGACCAGGGCATCACCTTTAGCACCATCAACATGCCGCTGGTGCGCACGCCCATGATCGCGCCCACCAAGATTTACAACAACGTGCCGACCCTGGCGCCCGAGGAGGCGGCAGACATGATTGCGCAGGCCTGTATCTTCAAGCCCGTGCGCATCGCCACGCGGCTGGGCATTACCGGGCAGGTGTTGCATGCGCTGGTGCCGCGCGTGGCGCAGATCGCCATGAACACCAGCTTTCGCATGTTCCCGGATTCGACGGCCGCCAAGGGTAGCAAAGATGCGAAACCGCAGCTGTCCGCAGAGGCCGTGGCCTTGCAGCAGATGATGCGTGGCATCCACTTCTGACGCGAAATCGAGCCCGCACCGGCTGTTGGACTCTGTTACGACACCGCCGTCGGGCCGGGGTGGGATAATTGCAGGCTTTGCCGCAAGGCATTTCAAAACGGCCCACCCCATGATTTTGGTTACCGGCGGCGCAGGTTTCATCGGCGCCAATTTTGTACTTGACTGGCTTGCTGCATCGAGCGAGCCCGTTGTCAACCTCGACAAGCTCACCTACGCGGGCAATCTGCACAACCTGGACGGGGTCAAGGGCGATGCACGCCACATCTTCGTGCAGGGCGATATTGGCGACACCGCCCTGGTGGCCCGCCTGCTGGCCGAGCACAAGCCGCGCGCCGTGGTGAACTTTGCGGCCGAATCGCATGTGGACCGCTCCATCCACGGGCCCGAGGATTTCATCCAGACCAACATCGTCGGCTCGTTCCGCCTGTTGGAGGCCGTGCGCGCTTACTGGGGCGCACTGCCCGAAGGCGAGCGCAAAGCCTTCCGCTTCCTGCATGTCTCCACCGACGAGGTGTATGGCTCGCTCGCACCCACGGACCCGGCCTTTGCCGAGACGCGCGGTTTCGAGCCCAACAGCCCCTACAGCGCCAGCAAGGCGGCCAGCGACCACCTGGTGCGCGCCTGGCACCACACCTATGGCCTGCCGGTGCTGACCACCAACTGCAGCAACAACTACGGGCCCTACCACTTCCCCGAGAAGCTGATTCCGCTGATGATCGTCAACGCCCTGGCCGGCAAGAACCTGCCGGTCTACGGCGACGGCATGCAGGTGCGCGACTGGCTCTATGTGAAGGACCACTGCAGTGCCATCCGCCGCGTTCTGGAAGCTGGCACGCCGGGCCAGACCTACAACGTGGGCGGCTGGAACGAGAAGCCCAACATCGAGATCGTGAACCAGGTGTGCAGCTTGCTCGACGAACTGCGCCCTCGCGCCGACGGCCAGAGCTACATGGCCCAGATCACGTACGTGAAGGACCGCCCCGGCCACGACCGCCGCTACGCCATCGACGCGCGCAAGATCGAACGCGAGCTGGGCTGGAAGCCTGCCGAGACCTTCGACACCGGCATCCGCAAGACCGTGCAGTGGTATTTGGACCATGCCGACTGGGTGGCCAGCGTGCAGACCGGCTCCTACCGCGACTGGGTGCAGACCCAGTATGCGCAGGAGTCTGCGGCTGTGGCGGACGCCAGCGCATGAACATCCTGCTCTTCGGCAAAGGCGGCCAGGTCGGCTGGGAGCTGCAGCGTAGCCTGTCGGTGCTGGGTACGGTCACGGCGCTGGACTTTGATAGCACCGAGCTTTGCGGTGACTTTTCAAACCCGGCCGGCGTGGCCGAGACGGTGCGCACCCTACGTCCCAACGTCATCGTCAATGCCGCAGCCCACACCGCCGTCGACAAGGCCGAGGGCGAACCTGAGTTCGCCCACGCCCTCAATGCGACCACCCCCGGCGCCATCGCGCAGGAGGCTGCGAAGCTGGGCGCTTGGCTCGTGCACTACAGCACCGACTATGTGTTCGATGGTAGTGGCACCCGTCCTTGGGTGGAAACCGATACGCCTGCGCCCCTGAGCGTCTATGGCCGCACCAAGCTCGAAGGCGAACAGCTCATCCAGCAATCGTGCGCCCAACACCTCATCCTGCGCACCAGCTGGGTCTACGCTGCGCGCGGCGGCAACTTCGCCAAGACCATGCTGCGTCTGGCACAGGAGCGAGAGCGCCTGACCGTGATTGACGACCAGTGGGGTGCCCCGACTGGGGCTGATTTGCTGGCAGACGTGACCGCCCACGCGCTGCGCCATCTGCAGCAGCGCCCGCAGGACGCGGGTCTGTACCACTGCGTGGCAGGCGGCGAAACCAACTGGCATTTGTATGCAAAAGAGGTGCTATCGCTTGCTGCACAAGCGCAACCAGCTATCAATTTAAAAGCGACTGAAGTTGCCGCTGTTCCCACCACGGCGTTTCCAACGCCCGCCGCGCGCCCGCACAACTCGCGTCTGGATACGACCCACCTGCAGAACACTTTCGGATTGCGTCTGCCGCCATGGCAAGTGGGTGTCGCGCGCATGCTTACCGAAATCCTTTGAATGGCCTCTGACATGACCCAACGCAAAGGCATCATCCTCGCCGGAGGCTCCGGCACCCGACTGCATCCGGCAACGCTTGCCATCAGCAAGCAACTCCTGCCGGTGTATGACAAGCCGATGATCTATTACCCGCTTAGCACCCTGATGCTGGCAGGCATCCGCGAGATCCTCATCATCAGCACCCCGCAGGACACGCCGCGGTTCGAGCAACTGCTGGGCGATGGCAGCCAGTGGGGCATCCGCCTTGAATACGCCATACAGCCCAGCCCCGATGGTCTCGCGCAGGCGTTCCTCATCGGCGAACAGTTCCTGGGCGATTCGCCCAGTGCGCTGGTACTGGGCGACAACATTTTCTACGGCCACGACTTCCATGAACTGCTGGGCAGTGCGATGGCCCGCACTGAGGGCGCCAGCGTATTTGCCTACCACGTGCAAGACCCAGCGCGCTACGGCGTGGCGGAGTTTGATGCGCACGGAAAGGTGCTGTCGCTGGAGGAGAAACCGCAGTCGCCCAAATCAAGCTACGCCGTGACGGGCCTGTACTTTTACGATAACCAGGTGGTGGATCTGGCCCGGGGGCTCAAACCTTCAGCGCGGGGCGAGTATGAGATCACCGACCTCAATCGCCTGTACTTGGAGCAGGATCAGCTCAATGTGGAGATCATGGGGCGTGGCTACGCGTGGCTGGACACCGGTACACACGAGAGCTTGTTGGAAGCGGGGCAGTTCATCGCCACGCTGGAACACCGCCAGGGGTTGAAGATTGCGTGTCCAGAAGAGATTGCTTGGCGGTATCAGTGGATTGACAGCGTGCAGCTGGAGCGTTTGGCCCATCCGTTGATCAAAGGCGGCTATGGTCAGTATCTGCTTCGGGTGCTCAAAGAAAAAATTTATTGATTCCTGTATGCAAGCAACTCCTCTCGCTATCCCTGAAGTAGTACTGATTGAACCCAAAGTGTTTGGGGACTCGCGCGGTTATTTTTACGAGAGCTTCAATCAGGGTGCTTTCAACGAAGCCACCGGTACGCGCCATCAATTCGTTCAAGACAATCACAGTCGCAGCGCTAAGGGCGTTTTGCGAGGGTTGCACTACCAAATTCAGCAACCACAAGGAAAGCTGGTGCGTGTTGTGCGTGGCGCTGTGTTGGATGTGGCTGTAGATTTGCGCAGAAGTTCGCCAACCTTCGGCAAGTGGGTAAGTGAAGAGCTGAGTGAAGACAATAACCACCAACTGTGGGTACCCCCGGGCTTCGGCCATGGTTTTGTCGTACTCAGTGACGTGGCTGAGTTCCTGTACAAAACCACGGATTACTACGCACCTGCCCACGAACGCTGTGTCGCTTGGAATGATCCGGCACTTGCCATCGATTGGAAACTACGGCAGACACCGACGCTTTCAGCGAAGGATGCGCAAGGCGCCTTGTTGTCGAATGCAGAACTATTTCCCTGAGTTTCTTCTTTGTACCTTGCCTTGCGTCAGCGATATTTTTTTGGTTCTGCCAAGTGAACCTGCATCGCTTTGTACAGCTGATCAGAGCCAAATTTCGAGTTGCTGGGATCAAAGGAAAAAATATTGTGGCCTCGGTCCACAATTTGCCCTTGCCAGTAGGGCTCCACAAAAAATGACACAAAACTTGCGCCTCGGCGCGCGTGAAGGTCAAGTGTCTGGCTCAAATCTTTTGCGCTCATGCCCTTGAGTGGATGGAATTCGGTGACTCCGTAGTTTCGATGGCCCGTAGACGAGTACCACTTGCCAAATGAGGTCCCGTAAGACGCGTCACCGTACAAACTGACGCCGAGCTGAATGTTCTGGGTGTCCAGCACTTTCAGCGAAGACCCGATCGCGAATTTGTTTTCGTCCCAGCTGGGGTTGGTGAATGGAATGATCTGGTGTGTGTAATGCGGCGTGGTGGACAAGCAGGATTGGCTCACCAGATTGTCAAAAAAGTGCAGATAGTCCACCACCTGCCTAGCCCTAAACGAGTGCCAAAAAGGCACTAGAGGGTTGTAGTAGTAGGACGCTTGGCTTCGTGGCTGATCGATATGTGCCTGTATGGATCTGCTAAGTGGCGAATGCATTGGAAGCGGCTTCTGGGGCACTAATAAGGGCGTTTTTTGGTGTTTGTCCATCACCGATATTTCTCGCGCGCCCAGCGCGGACAGCTGACCGGGCGAGGATTCCAGAAAAATATCAATGCGGTGCAGACCCGGCTGCAGGCGCCGGAAATCCAGATCCACTCGCCAGCCAGTGTTGGCGGAGCCAAACTCCGGTTTTGCTAGCAAGACATCTTGTCGGCCTTTGTCAGTAAGTGTCTTTTGGACGAAGGTGCCGTTCAGATAGACATGCACCCATGCAGGTGCGCTGCCCTTGGGTGAGTCGACAAATGTCCAGCCTGAAACGGGCAAAGCTCCGTGCGCGAACGAATCAATGTGTTCTGTGTAGCGCTGCAGGGGCTCTGAACGAATATCGCGGGAAGGGGGGTGAATATCTTCAAACGACCTGTAGTCACTGGCAAGCACCCGGTTTAGATGCTCTATGCGGCGGAAGTCTCCTTTGAGGAAATTTCGGAAGCCTTTTATGGACGCGGGGCTGTAGTCGGTGGTTCGATAAGGAAGGTCAAACCCCATGCCTGCTTCGAAATCGGGAAACAGATGATGAAGCTCGCCCAGCAAGCTGACGCCCTTGATTTTTGCAAGATCGTGATCTGGAAGTCGACACAGCTCGGTCAGCAATGCCTGAACTGCTTGTGTGCGCCGTGTTGTGATATCTGTTTGCGTGTCGGCAAATGTCCAGTTGTTGATCGCAGAGTCGTAGTAACGGCTCTGCGGCATGGGGCCGTCGCGCGTTTGAGCCAAATTGCTGGGGTCTTTCGCAAGCTCGATTTCAAGAGGTGCGTCGGTTGCAAAATGGGTAGAGAACAGATAGAGGATGACTGGCCGGTTGGTATCTCGTATGGTTCGCACGATCCGTTGGACCCGTTCCGTGTCGATCACCCAACTCCTACCCTCTCGGCGAAACAGTTGCAGCAGTGGTGCGGGCAAGGTGTAACCCAATGACGCCGCCGATTGCTGTGTTCCCCCCGGCTGCAGGGTCGTCAGTGTCGACTCTACTAACTGGGCCGCAGATCCTTCTGGGCGTGTGCAGGACAGCGTCAGCGAATCTGCTCTAGCGTCTCCGGAGTGTGTGGATTGTGTTGGAAGCAATATGCAAGGATCGACCACGGAAACCATCGGGGCCAGCAGCATTCCATCTGGGTTGCGAAATTGCGCGGGGGTATGTGCCGCCAACAATTTCGCGCCCCACCATCCTGCTATCAATACTGAGCCTCCCGCAACCAGGGCTGCTAGGGTGGTCGCTCGGCGCGGCAAAAGTGTTCTCATCGTTGTAAGGAACTCAGCGGTGGCTAATCTGGTGACTGTAAAGGACTGGCGGATGAAGAACTGACAGCGCCCCAGCAGAAATCTGCAGCTCGCAACGAGTTGGGTTCTGGCAATTGCTCGCGCCATTACCTGAAAGGGGGCTCACAGCCCCCGGCTACACTCTCGACCATTCTGTTTGAGCCATCGAAGGCGCTTGAGGGTAGTTCACTCGACCACTTATCGCGCTGCAATCTAAGCATCCATGACCATCAACACACTTTCGTCAGTAGCTGAGGCACTGGGTACGGAGGCCAACGCGCGAACGCGCATTGGCGATCTGCTGGTACAGGCCGGAAAATTGAGCGCTCGCGATCTTGAACGTGCCGTGTCTGCGCAACAGGAAATGGGCGGCATGCTGGGGCGTGTGCTCGTGAGGCTGGGGTTAGTTTCAGAAGCGGATGTGGTGGGGGCGCTGTCGGCGCAGTTGGGCATATCCATTGTTACGGCAGATGCCTTTCCTGATCTCATGCCGGATGTCAAAGGGCTGCTGCCGGAGTTTCTTCAAGCCAATGCTGTCTATCCACTGCGCTTTGAAGACGGGCGACTCCATGTCGCGATGGCTGTCCCGCAGGATTCTTTTGTCACCAAAGCATTACGCTTGGCAACGGGCTATGAAATACAGCCGCACTTAGCGCTAGAGTCAGACATTGAGAAGGCTCTGATGGAGCCCGTTGAAGAAGCTACAAGTGATGAGAATGACGGCTTTGGTGATGGATCCGACAGCGGAGATTTTGTTGAGCATCTGAAGGATCTCGCGAGCGAAGCGCCCGTCATTCGGTTGGTCAACACCATCATCGGGCGCGTGACCGATCTGCGTGCTTCCGATATCCACCTGGAGCCGTTCGATGACGGGCTTCATGTGCGTTATCGGGTTGACGGTGTCATTCACGCTGGTGAGGTGGTGCCGCCCCGCCTCAGTGCAGCAGTTAACTCTCGTGTCAAGCTGCTGGCACATTTGGACATTGCCGAGAGGCGGCTGCCGCAGGACGGTCGTATAAAAACGCGTGTCAAGGGACGGGAGCTGGATTTGCGTGTTTCCACGGTCCCCACGGTGCATGGTGAAAGCGTAGTCATGCGTGTGTTGGATCGCGCTAGTGTGCGTCTGGACCTAGAGAAGATGGGCTTTGCACAAGACACATTGGCGCGCTTTAACAGCCTGTTGGCCAAACCACACGGCATTCTTCTAGTCACAGGGCCAACAGGTTCAGGCAAAACCACCACGCTATACGCTGCGCTGTCCAAGATCGATGCTGAGGCGAACAAGATCATCACCGTTGAAGATCCAGTCGAATACCAACTCGAAGGCATCAATCAGATTCAGGTTCACCCTCAGATTAACCTGACGTTTGCGAATGCACTGCGTTCCATTTTGCGGCAGGACCCCGACATCATCATGATTGGGGAAATGCGGGATGGCGAGACCGCCCAGATTGCCGTTCAGTCGGCACTCACCGGCCATTTGGTGCTCTCTACGCTTCACACCAATACGGCAGCAGGCGCTGTAGTCCGCATGCAGGATATGGGGGTGGAAAGCTACCTAATTACCTCATCTGTGAACGGCGTGCTCGCGCAACGCCTTGTGCGCACTTTGTGCGGCAACTGCAAAGAGCCTTACGACCCTGGCTCCGACGTTCTGGAGCGTACGGGCCTGCATCGTTTTACTGCGCCAGGACAACAAATTTACCGTGCGCTTGGTTGTGATCAATGTCGCGAGACGGGGTACCGAGGTCGCACAGGCATCCATGAGCTCTTGACACTTGACGAGCCTATGCGTCGGGCAATCATCGATGGCCGTGATGCCAATGCGCTGAACGCGCTAGCAGCGCAGGGCGGAATGGTGAGCCTCTACGAAGACGGTTTGCGCAAGGTTGCGGCCGGGGTTACGACGCTGGATGAGCTTGCTCGCGTGACACAGGATCAATCCGATGCCTGATTACGTTTGGCGCGCAGCATCTGCTAACGGGAAGGTTGCCGAGGGGCGCACCACTGCGGGCAGCGAAGCGGCTGTATTGAAGCAATTGCACGAACAAGGGCTCACGCCACTTGGAATCAGTGAGGGTGCTTTCAGTGCCGCTACCCGGACGTCCGCAGCGGCCAGTTCTTCCGGGGCTTTAATTGCACAGCCTAAGCTGCGGGCTGTTAAAGGGCCTGTGAAGACGGCAGATGTTCTGGCGCTGACTTCTGAACTCTCAATCATGTTGAGGGCTGGGTTGGCGCTCGACAATGCCCTGCGCGTGCTCATCGACATGAGCTACAAACCGACCGTTGCCGAGTTGTTGCAAGGTGTGCTTGAGGCTGTCAAGGGCGGAACACCTTTGAGTCGTGCATTGGGTGCTCATCGGGAGCTGTTCGGCGATTTCTATATCAACATGATTCGTTCGGGAGAGGCAAGCGGGCAGATGTCCGCCGTTCTGGAGCGACTCGTGGAGCACATGGAGCGCCAACGCGCCTTGAGAGAAAGCGTGGTGTCCGCAACCATATATCCAGCCATCCTCCTGGGGGTTGCTGTGTTGTCGCTGGTTGTCATGCTTGGCTTTGTCGTTCCTCAATTCGAGAAGTTGTTCACAGATATGGGAGATGCCCTGCCTTTGCCCACGCAGTGGGTCATGGCTTTGGGCCATGCTTTCAAAAGCTACGGGCTTGTGATTGCTGTTGCTTCATTTGGGCTGGGGTCACTTCTGCTGCGCTGGCTCCGTTCTCCTGGCGGGCGGCGATGGTGGCAAGCGCGTTTGCTCAAGACGCCTTTGATTGGACGGCTGGCGCTGAAGTATCAGCTCACGCTGTTTTCCCGCTCGTTGGGAACTCTGCTGGGTAACGGTGTTCCTATGCTGACTGCGATTCACATTGCAACGGAGACGGTGGGCAATGTCGTTTTGCAACAGGCACTCGTGAAGGTCGCGCCTATTGTCAAAGAGGGGGGCAAAGTCGTTCAAGCCATCAGTGCTACCGGAATCTTTGAGCCCCTCGCAATCAATTTGATTCGTGTAGGGGAAGAGACGGGTCGCATTGGGCCAATGATGTTGGAGCTGTCCAATATATTGAATCGCGAAGTCGAAATCGGCATCAAACGACTGCTCACTTTGGTAGAGCCGGTACTTATTTTGGTTTTGGGCATTTTGATCGCCGCGATCATCGTGTCGATCCTGCTGGGCATTCTCTCTGTGAATGACTTGGCCGTATAATTTTTTGTTCTGGAGGTAAGTCGATGTCCCAACAACCTGCTCGGTCAGGCGCCTATCTGCGTAAGCCAAGCAACACACGTAAAAACAGCCTTCTGAAAGGTTTCACGCTGATTGAGTTGCTGGTTGTTTTGGCTATTCTCACCATGCTGGCTGGCCTTGTAGGTCCAAAGGTCCTTGGTTCTTTGGGCGGAGCCAAGTCGAAGACTGCAGCTGTTCAGATTTCGGATTTGGATAAGTCGCTTGAATTGTTCAAATTGGATGTGGGGCGCTACCCCAGCACTGAAGAGGGTTTGAACGCACTGGTCGCAAAACCTCCGGCGGCGAATGGCTGGAATGGGCCTTACCTGAAGGGGGGATTGCCCAGCGACCCGTGGGGCAATGCCTATCGGTATAGCAACGTGCCCCCAGGAGTCGAAATAATTTCCCTTGGTTCGGACAACGCTGCTGGCGGTGAAGGTGAAGCGGCTGACGTGCGCAATACCAAATAATTCTTCGGGCTCAGTGCAGCGCTTGTGCGCACTGGTCTGGGATTACCAAATCTAAGCAATAGCAGTGGCATACGCTCGGCGCCGCGTGAGCGGCTTCACCTTGATTGAGCTATTGGTTGTCTTTGCAATCATCGCGCTGGTTGTTGGTTTGGTGCCCGTGGCAATGGATCGTATGCGGGATGGCGCTCAATACAGAGATGCCGTGCGCACCGTCTTGAATCAGTTAAAGGCTGCGCGAGAACAGGCCGTTGCTTCGGGGCGTGACGCCAGTTTTGTGATGGACTTGGCGCAGCGCCAGTATGGTCTTCAGTCCGGTGCTTTGAGCACACTGCCTGAGTCATTGCAGATGAAGGCCGTGGTTGCCGAGCTGGAGGGAGGACAAACCTCCGAGCTATTGACCATCCGATTTTTGCCATCGGGTGGATCATCTGGAGGCAGTGTTGAAATACTCAGATCCGTGGGAAACGGGGTGCGACTGAGGGTTGATTGGTTGTCCGGGCGCGTTACACAAGAGGCGCTGCTTCCATGAGCACGAAGATCCGTGGTGGAAGGCGTGCGTCTTTGAGCGCTCGCTCTGTCGCAGTGAGATCGGTTTCGGGTTTTACGCTATTGGAGCTTTTGGTCGCCTTTTCCATCATGGCGCTCGCACTCGGAATGTTTTATCGCGCGCTGGGCGGCAGCGTCAGGGCCGTCGATCAGTTTCAGCGCCACCAAGGGGCGGTCATTCTTGCCCAGTCACTTCTCAACCTGAGAGATTCTGTCCCTGCAGGGGGGTGGAACGAAGAGGGGGACAGCGCCGGGTATCACTGGCGAGTTCAATCCCAGCCCTACAGCACTGATGTTCAAGGTCCTAGAGTTCCGCCGCTGTACGAAGTGTCCGTTGCAATCCATTGGGGTGAAAGTGGTGGGGAAACACGCACGTTTGAATTGACGACACTCAGGCCTGAGCGCAATCCGCCGCTGGAGCTTCGTCCGTGATGCAAAATTTTTGCGGATTGTCGGCATCTCAAATGGTCTCAAGCTCTTTGAATGCACCGAGGCTTCGATCCTTGGGCTTTACTTTGCTGGAATTGTTGGTGGTCATGTCGCTCATGTCGCTGTTGGTGCTAGCGATGGCCTCCGCCCTGCAAACAGCTTCGCAAACGAGCGAACGTGTAGATGAAGCGCTTGTGCGCACTGACGATCTGCGAATTGTCTCTGGATTCCTCCAATCCACGCTGAGTCGTATATCCCTGCAGAGGCGAGCGCCTCCATTGAGGGAGGGCGCAAATCAGTATTTTTTTGAGGGCGAGGAATCACAAGTGATGTGGCTCGGCGTCATGCCTGCGGGGTACGCCACCGGTGGGCGCACCCTTATGCGGCTAAAGCAGGCGACGGATGAGCAAGGGGAGTCTGCCTTGTTGCTGCAGTATTTGCCGTGGAATGGTGTCACTACTGAGCCAGATTGGTCCCAAGCGACTACCCACGTTTTGCTCAGCGGAGTGAGCCAACTGCAAATAAGGTATCAAGATGCCCGCCCCGAGCCCACGGTTTGGGCATCGCGTTGGAGTTCGCCCGATCAGGTGCCTCAACGCATACGGCTTATTGTGCACACGGCCAGGGGCCCTTTGCCAGACTTCATTATTGCGATGCGCCCTCTCGCTGCCAGCGACCCTCGTGCGCGTGGTGCGGTGTTTGGGGGGGATATACGATGAGGAGCGTTCCTGTAATTACTGTGCAAGTCCGGCAGGCTTCGCATGGGCGACTGAGCTGTATGCGCCCTTCGGGGCGATCAGGTGGCATTCGAGGAATGGCTTTGATTGCCGTGCTCTGGCTGGTGGCTGCATTGAGCATCATGGTCGCAAGTCTTTCCACCAGTATCCGTCAGGAGGCACGAACTTTGTCCGGCAAAAGGGATCTGGTTGCGGCCCAGGCGGTGGGAGATGCGGTGGTGCAGCTAGTGCTCCAAAAAGTCCGTGCGGCAGAACGCGTTCCCGATCAGTGGAGTCAGCTGAACGTAGCTTATTCAGGGCAGACGGTGGTGGCGCAAATTACTCCTCTCACCGGCCTTATTGATCTGAATCAGGCGGATCTTCCACTGCTGTCACGCTTGTTGACCGTGGCTGGAGAGTTGGCGCCTGAGCGTGCGGCGGCTCTTGCACAAACCATTATTGATACTCGGCAACAGCGTGATAGCCGAGGTAGTGTGATGCGTTTTGAGGCGGAGGAAGACCTGCTGAAAGTGCCCGGGGTGACCTATGACCTGTATGCTAGACTGGTTTCTCTTGTGACGCTGGAGGGCCGTGGTTCCAGCAGGGTAAATGCGAAAGCAGCCCCTCTGCCTGTGCTTTTGGTGCTGGCCAATGGCGACGCCCGCACAGTTGAAATGATCCATGCCAAGCGACTCAGCGGGGATGTTGGAATTGATATGTCTGGCTTAGACACCGCTCTCACAGACAGTTCATCTTCAAATCGCCTCAAGATCACTGCCATAGTGCCTATTGATACAGGCAAATCTATTCATGTATCTCGCAGTGTCGATGTCATGGCGTCGGCGCCTGACGGCACACCGTGGTCCACGTACCGCACATCCTCCAGCATACAGGCCACGACGTCTGAGAACTGAATATAGACACTTCACATGCCTGCTTTTTCTTCTGAGGCCCGTTTTCTTGGGATTGACCTGAGTGCTCTGGTGCGAGATACCCGCAAGGCTTGGGCGCGAGCTCAAAATTGGCCTTTTTTCTCTTGGTTAACGCCATCATTGTCTGTTCATGTGCTGCACGCAGACGGCACTCAGTCCTATCGCTACGGTGATCGTTCATTTGAAGCGGTGCCGGATCGGATTGGTGGGCGTGAGAGAGGCGGGTTCGTAGCTCTGGAGCTGCCTGCCGACATGGTGCTCAACCGCACGGTGCGACTGCCCGCCGCGATGAGTAGTGCTGACATTGACAATGCTCTTGCATTGCAAGCACGTACTTTTAGCCCCTTCTCTGTGGACGATCTCATTTGGGCTGGTGAGCGCCTGCTGCCAGACGATCCGGCAGGGGGGCCAAACTTTGCGCTCGTTTTGGCGTCGCGCAGCCAGGTTGAGCAATATGTAAATGGCTGGCGCGAAAAACAGCTCCCCGTTCTGAGCACTCCGGAAATCTGGGTCGCCATCGCACCGCAGCGGTATGTTTCTTTGCCAGGTTGGGGCTTGGATCGTCGTCAGCAAGTAATACGGCGCAGGCGCATGCTGGGCTATGCCCTCGTTTTAAGTGCGTTGGCATTGTTGGTTGTGATTGCGTTGACTCCCACGCTGAAACTGCGCATGCAAGCCTTGCAGGCTGTCGCTGCTTATGAGGAGACGGTGCGCCGCACCACCCCTGTGGTTCGTGATCGAGAGCAGGTGGTGCAGGCGTCCGTCAAATTGAACGCCTTGTCGGAAGTGTTGAGTGAGCGAATTGACCCTTTACGCGTTATCGACACCCTCACGCAGGTTTTCCCAGATGATGCAGCTATTCAAGCCTTGAATCTGACGGGGACCAAGGTGTCCCTGAGCGGACTCACCACCGACACGGCCTCGCTGATGCAAAAGCTGGGTCAGCAACCTGGCTTTCGCGACGTGAAGGCTCCAGCTGCAGCGACTCGTCTCAGCAACTCCGCTAAAGAAAGTTTCAGCATCGAATTCATGGTGGATCCCAAGGTCTTTGGCGTTTCGGGTCAAGACCGCATACCAACGGCACAAGCGGCTGCGGCTGATTCTGTAGATGCTTTGACCGCACTTGGTGCGGCATCTGCCGCACCAAGTGCGCCTGCTGCATCCGTCTCGGGGGCTCGTCGATGAAGCCTTTCCGTTTTTCTAGGGATGCCGTTCTCGTAGGTTTTTCCATGCTGCTGGCAGTGGTGCCTTTAGCGTTGGGTGGGCTCTATGTTTACAACAAACATCAGTGGGCAAAAGACTTGATGTCTCAGCTTGAGCCTCGTTACGCTCGTCTGATGGGGCTGGAACGGCAAAAGACCGAACTCGACCAAGCGCGCCAGCGTGTTCTGCAAGTGCAGACGAAGTATGTTTACCCGGCCAGCATGGACGTGAGTCAGGCGGGCAATGCTGCTCAGCAGCATGTGCGTGAGATTTTTGCAGCAGCGGGGCTGCAAATCAGCAGCAGTCAGGTGTTGCCGCCGAAAGATGAAAAAGGGTATGACCGTATTGCGCTCAAGGTGCAGGCGGATGGCGAACTGCTTGCGCTCCAGAGCGTGCTGACTGTTCTGGGTAGTCAGACGCCGGTCATCATCATCGACGCGCTCCAAATTCAGCTGATAGGGGGGCTTACCACGGGTAACCCGAAAGCACCCCTGCGACTGACGACGCAGTTTTCACTGAGCGTGCTGAAAGACCGAACATGAAAATTCGTGCTCTAGGCGTGCTGTCTGTTTTGAATCTGGCGCTGTTGTTTGGGCTTGCTCTGATGTGGGTCCAGCCTGACGGAACGCCGCGTGATGTTCGCTGGCAAGAACCAGCGCCGCTGCCTGCTGACCTCAGCAGTCTGGTAACTCCGTTGATGCCAGACAAAGCGGTTGACGCCAGTCGCTTTTTGGCCATGCTCGAGCGGCCCTTGTTCTCCTTGACGCGCAGGCCACCGCCACCCCCCCCACCAGAGCAGCCACCGCCACCGCCAGACCACCTCAGCGGCGCGCGTTTGACAGGCATCGTGACGGGCAATGGCGTGGGATACGCGATTGTGCTGATCAATGGTAAACAGCGTCGCATTCAGCAGAACCAAAGTGTCGAGGGATGGACTCTGAAAAGTTTCGCTGACCGGCAGGTCATCTTCGTGCGCGGTGATCAGTCGCAAGCACTGACGATGCAGCGCGCAGATGTGAGCAAGTTCAGTGGCGTTGCTCCGCCACCACCAATGCCTTCGGCCGTCCCTCGGCAGGACGATGGCCGCAACACAGTCAACAGAAACACTGATACGGGATCTGTAGCGGTTCCAGCGCCAGCACCGGCTCCACGCCCGGCACCCCCGCGCTTCGGGCCCTGACAGGCAAGATCGTCCCAGTCAATGCAGAACTAATCGTAGGCTTTTCAAAAAATGAATTTTTCTCGCTTCGGCTATTCTTTGCTCGCTTGGACTGCTTTGCAGGGTCTAAGCGCCGCTTCATGGGCGCAGGCCGGTCCCGATGGCGCCACATCCCCCCCTGTAAAGGCGTCTGGAGCGTTGTCCGGCTCTCCCGGCGCAGCGGCTGCTGTTGCTTCGCCAGTACCGGCAAGCGACGCGAACTCGCAGGATGCTGTGAACAAGCCGCGCATCATCCAGGGCAACGATCAGGTCATTGCGCCTGCTCGGCCCGTGGTCGTGCCTTCGGGCGCGCCGTTGACCTTCAGCTTTGAAGATGCTCCTGTGGCTGATGTGGTGCGCACCGTCCTTGGCGACATCATGGGCGTGCCCTACGTGTTGCATCCCCCCATTGCGGGCACTGTGACTTTGGCGAGTCGCACAGCCATCCCCCCAGACCAGGCAGTGTTCCTGCTCGAAAGCGCGCTTCAGGCCAATGGATTGGCGTTGGCTCGGGATGCCCGTGGCACCTACCACGTGGGCCGTGCAGACATGCTGCGCAATGTTGGGTCTGACGTACGGCAGGCCAGTCCCCGTGTGCCTTTGGCGCCTGGCTACGGCGCTATCGTTATTCCACTCAAATACATAGGCGCCGGAGAAATGGCCTCCATTCTTCGGCCCATGGTGTCGCAGGACGCCATTGTCCGTGTAGACACCGTGCGCAATCTTTTGGTGATGAATGGAACCCGCACCCAGGCAGAGGGCTGGCTGGAATTGGTGAACACCTTCGACGTCGATTTGCTCAAAGGCATGTCCGTGGGTGTATTCCCGCTCAAGCACTCTACCGTCAAGGAGATCGAGGCTGCTCTTAGGCTGGTAAGCGGTGGTGGGGCGGCGCCGACTACAGGCGCGGCTACTGCGACGCAGAGCGCCGTAGCCAGCGCAGCGAACAGGGCGCAAGCTGGCGGTGCCACTCAGGCCGCATTGGGAGAGGCGAACCCGTTGTTTGGGGCGCTGCGCATCATGCCCATAGAGCGCATCAACAGCATTTTGGTCGTCACGCCACGGGCAGCTTACCTTGAAGAGGCTCGAAAATGGATTGAACGCCTTGATCAGCCCAGTGACAACGGTGGCGAGCCTCAGCTTCACATTTACCAAGTGCAAAACGTCAACGCACGCCATTTGGCGGGCGTGCTTGGCGGTATCTTTGGAGGACAAGGCGCGGCAGCAGGGGGCACCGCCAACAGCGGTGTGGCTCCGACCCTGTCCACGACGACCGGAAACTCCTTTGGGCAGTCCGGCATGAGTGGCGGTGGTTTGGGCACTAGCAGTGCCTTCTCTGGCTCTGGCGGTGTGGCGGGGGGCGCTTTTGGGAACAGGACCGGGACGCAGAGTACGGGCTTGAACAACCAAAGCAATCGCGCCAACCAGACTGGCGTTGCGCAACAAGCAGCAAGCGCCACCAGTATCGGCAGTATCCGCATCATGGCGGACGAGTTGAACAACTCGGTATTGGTGTGGGGTACTCGGTCGGAATACACCAAAATAGAATCGGCTCTCAAGCGGCTGGATCTGCCGTTAACCCAGGTTCTTATCGAGGCCAGCATCGTGGAGGTCACTCTTACGGATGACCTGAAGTACGGACTCCAATGGGCATTCAGTGACGGGCGCTCCAATGGCTATACAGGACAGGGGCAGATCAGCGGGCTCGCCAACGGTGCGCTGGGAACAATAGCTCAAGGCTTCACCTATTCGTTAAGCAACTCGGCCGGCACGCTCAAGGCGGTCCTCAACGCATTGGCAACCAAATCGCTTGTGAAAATGATTTCCAACCCGTCCCTCATGGTGTTGGACAATCATTCGGCCAACATTGCCGTAGGGAACCAGACTCCTGTACGCACCAGTACGACATCATTTGTAGACAACGCCAATGTGACTACCAGCACCATCCAGTACAAGGACACGGGGGTGAATCTGTCCGTAACCCCATCGGTGAACGCTGGCAATATTGTCGCGATGCAGATCGATCAGTCGGTGACTGACGTGGGGGAGGTCGATGACGCCAGTGGCCAGAGGGCATTTCTGCAGCGCCAAATCAGCAGCAAAGTCGCCGTCAGATCGGGCGAATCGATTGTCCTTGGCGGTTTGATTAAAGACAACACAACCACCGGCAAGACCGGCGTTCCCCTGCTGCAGGACATTCCTCTTGTAGGGAATCTGTTTGGGACCAACACAACCAACGGGAACCGAACCGAGTTGCTCGTCATCATCACCCCGCGTGTTGTGCGCTCGGACGTTGACATCCGGGAGGTGAGTGAAGATCTGCGAGACCGCCTCAAGGGCCTCAAAGTAATCCAACTACAGCCGGATGTGCCCACAAAGAGCAACCAAGTCACGCCGATCAGTGCACCCGTGCCGACGCAGTGAACTTGCATCGCAACACCGGCATCGCCTGTATATGAGAGCGCAGTGCTCAATCTAAGTGTTTTTAGCAGGAGTTTTTACTTATGACGATTCTTCAATGGGGTGCCGCCGCCGTCGCGTTTTCGGCACTGGCGGGATGCGCCACAATGGGCAACCAAACGCCTGAGCAGCAGGTCGAGGCGCGCGCCGCGGCATATTGGAAGGCCCGGGCCACTTCAGATCATAAAACGGCCTACTCGCTGTTGGCGCCTGCCTACCGCAACCTGGCCAGTGAGCAAGACTTTGTCAAGCTGCACGGTGCAGGTGCCAACGTCAAAGAGACGGGAGTAGCCAAGGTGACGTGCGAGGCGCAAGATCGATGCACCGCCCGCGTTAGCCTCACCGCCAAGCCCATGGTGCCCGGCTTGAATCTGCCGTTGGTGACCACTTACATGGACGATACGTGGGTGTTGGAGCAGGGGCAATGGTGGCGGTTTCAGGCTCCGTAAGTCCAGCACTTGGCCGAATAGCAACACTTTGGAAGAAGCTCATTTGTTTTCCTCTGCCGCGGGGTGAGTTTGTGTATATTCACCGTTCGCGATTGCTTTCGGCGCGGCGTCATACACCTGGTAGGTCAGGGTTTTTGTTGTGTTGTAGCAACTGATTGAGCGAAGGATTGAGGCCCCGGTGGCTTTTTAAAAAGGCTGTGCTAGGATTCTCATGCGTAATCAATCGTGGTAGTTGCGCTTATTTTTTTAACTGGAGTTAAAGCATGAAAAAGAATGTATTGGCACTGAGCATCGCTGCCATGGTTGGTGGCTTCGCCGGTGTTGCCCAAGCGGACGTGTTTGCGCCCGCTGTAGCTACGCCTACTGGTGCTGTGCTCGGCACGAACGTGGCAGCTACGCCTGATACCGTCGGTGCAAATGCCGCAAACGCAACGATCTTGGAAGTGAATTCCAACAACGTTGGCCACATGCTGGTGGTGCCTTACTACACGGCTCAAAACGGCAACATGTCCGTGATTCACCTGAGCAACACCGACCGTGCCAACGGCAAGGCTGTGAAGATCCGCTTCCGCGGCGCTGCTAACTCGGACGACGTCAAGGATTTCCAGATTTTCATGTCGCCTGGCGATGTGTGGACTGGTGCGGTTCTGCAAGGCGCTGATGGCGCAGCTGTGCTGTACTCCAACGACAAGACCTGCACGGTTCCAGCAATTCCTGCTACTGGCACCCCTTTCGCTACGGCACGCCTGAACACGGCTGCTAACGTGAACGGTACCCGTGAAGGCTACGTTGAAATCTTCAACATGGCTGACATCCCATCCGTGAAGCTGTACACCGCTACGACGCCTGCTGGTGGTGTTGTGCTTGGTGCCGCAGGTACTGCAGCATCGCCCCTGTACACTGCTACCAAGCACGTGAACGGTGTTGCTCCTTGCTCGGTGGCTGGCTCTGCTGCCCGCTCGTTGCTGGACGAAATCGCTCTGACCAGCTACACCAGCGGCCCTCACGCAGCGTCGGTTGGTTTCGCTGGTTCGACGACAGGTCTTTCGGCTGACTGGTACATCCTGAACCTGGCTCAAACCACTGCCTTCTCTGGCGAAGCAACTGCTATCGAAGCACGCGTCGCCGCAGCTGGTGCTGCTGGTGCCGCCAATTTTGTGCACTTCCCACAAACGGATGCTGGTTCCGCCGGGTTCTTCACGGGCTTCAAGACCGCTGACACGTACACTGCAGACCCACTGCTGCGTACCAACGTTCACAACCAAGCCAAGGCTGCCGTTGTTGGTCCAGTCGTGACGCCTTTGTTCATCGACCTGCCAGACATGTCGACGCCTTACCTGCCAGGTTCCGCTCCTGCTGGCGCGGCTCCTGATGCCAACCTGCCTAAGGTGCAAGCTGTTGCTCTGACCTCCGCCCTGTCGCGTACGTCGGTGTCCAACCAGTTCGCTCTGGACGCAGGTATCACGGCTCAGACCGACTGGGTGTTCTCCATGCCTACCCGTCGTTACAGCGTTGCCGCCAACTACAAAGCTGCTACGACTGCTGCTGATGCGTACCGCCTGTACTCGGACTTGAGCGTTGCTGCTACTGCAGCTGGTACGCCAGCTCTGACCGGTCTTGTGGATGAGTGGTTCCACCCAGCCAACACTTCGGTGGACGCTCGTGGCAACATCTGCGTGAACGCAGACAGCATCCGTTTCTTCGACCGTGAAGAAACCACCACAGGCAATGCACCGATCTTCTCGCCAGCAGTGGCAGGTCAGCTGAGCTTCTGCGGTGAAACCAGCGTTCTGTCGCTGTCCACTGGCAAGGTTCTGAGCTCCAGCAGCGATCTGACGGCTAGCACGACGACCGCTCCTTACACCAACGGCTGGACTCTGGTGACAACCACCAACGCCTTCGTGGGGGCAGCTAACACTGTCGGTTTCACCGGCGGCCTGCCAATCCTGGGTGACGCCTTCATCAAGATGAAGAACGACTCCGCAGGCCAAGGCTTTGCTTCGACGTTCGGTCTGACCTGGGGTCACCGTTACGGCCGTTAATTCGGCGGTTGAACTTTTCGCAGCAATGCGAAACCAAAAAAAGGCGGGGCAACCCGCCTTTTTTTTTGTATGGCGCCGACTGTTTTGCGATCACAGGTGCCCTCACATTTCATATTCATCCATGCATATCACCAAAATTTCTCAGAACGTTTTGAACAGTAGGCCTCACCAAGTGGCTGCATATCGCCTGTGGAGGCAGCATTTGGCTGCTGTGTTGTTGGCTCCCTGCCTTGTGGTGGCTGCACATGCTGCCGATCCCGTGCTGGCCAAGGGCTCGGTACAAGGCGCGGGCGAAGTGCAAGTGACTGCGGCAGATGTGACCGCTGACGTGCAGCGTATTCCTCTGGATGTGCGCCCTCAGGTGCTCACACAGGCCCGTACCATGAACCAACTGGTGACCAACCTGTATACCCGCCGTGCTCTTGCGCAGCGTGCGGACGCCCAAGGTTTGGCGAAGTCACCCGAAGTGGCGGCGGCTCTGGCGCTGGCGCGCGACAAAGTGCTTTCAGACGCTTTGTTGGTGCAAGTAGACAAATCGAATACGCCATCGGATGCGCAGGCCCTGGCCATGGCCCGCACGATGTACCAGGCACAGCCCGCCGACTTCGAGCAGCCCGAGCAGGTGCAGGTGCGCCACATTTTGGTGGCAGTGAAAGACCCTGCGGAAGACCCAATCGCAAAGAAAACTGCAGAAGATTTGCTGGCGCAGGTTCGTGCTGGTGGTGACTTTGCTGCACTGGCTCAAAAGCATTCTGCAGACCCTGGCAGCGCGGCCAAGGGCGGCGATCTGGGCTTTTTTGTGCGGGGCGGCATGGTGGCTGAGTTTGAAACCGCTGCTTTTGCCATGCAAAAGCCGGGAGAGATCAGCAATTTGGTCAAGACCCAGTACGGTTATCACATCCTGCAACTCGTGGCACGCAAGTCCAAGGGACCAAAACCTTTTGATGAGGTGAAGGATGCGCTGATTGCCAAAGTGAAGCAGTCTTCGCAACAAAAGGGTCGCAACGACTTGGCCAAATCGCTGGAAGACACCGTCAAGCTGGATGAGCCTGCAGTCAAGGCCACGGTTGAAAAGCTGGTGGGGCCCGCCAAGCCCTAACTTAACGCGCCATTGGGTCAGTTGATTGCAATGCGTCCGGCACTGCCTGTCTGTGGCATGTCGGCGCTGGTTGGCATACGGGGTGCCAGCATGCGGCAAAACGTGGTACGTTACCCGGCTTTGTCTTTGATAGGGTTGGCCCATGAACAGGTGGGCCCACAACAATAAACATGCTGCATGCGTTTCGCAACGAACTGCGCTCCGTCTGGAGCGCGCGTTCTTTGGTTTGGGTGCTCACCCGCCGAGAGGTCGCGGCCCGCCATGCAGGCACGGCCGCTGGAATCGTGTGGCCCTACCTGCAGCCGCTGCTCACGGTAGCGGCTTACTATCTTGTGTTTGACGTGGTGTTCGCCATGCGTTTGGGTGATGGCGCTCCCACCCATGCGGTGGGCACTTTTTTGGTGGTGGGTGCTTTGCCCTGGATGGCCTTTTGTGATGGCCTTTCACGCGGCATGAACAGCCTGCTGGAAGCAGGCGGGTTACTGCATAAAAACCCACTGCCTCCCGTACTTTTTGTCGTGCGCTCGGTGCTCGCCAGCGCAGTGGTGTTTGCGCCGCTGCTGCTCGTGCTGGCGCTGGCCTACACCCCGCTGCACCGATTCGCATTGCCGGTATTGGCGTTCCCTTTGCTGCTGCTGCTGCAGTGGGTGGTTTGCATGTTGCTGGCCTACGTGCTGGCTATATTGGCGGCAGCGCTGCGCGATACGGTGCAAATGGTGGGGTTCTTGCTTTCAGTCGGTATCTACTTGTCGCCCGTGCTGTTTCCAATGACGCTGTTTCCGGAGCAATGGCGGTGGGTGTTGTGGCTCAACCCTATTACTGCGCCCGTACAAGGCTATCAACAGGTCTTGCTGTTGGGTGCTTGGCCGCCTCTGAGTGTGTGGTGGGTGTTGCTGGCTTGGGCGGGTTTGCTCGTGTTGGCGCTCAATGTGCTGATTGCACGAAGCCGCGACCAACTGGTGGACTGGCTATGACCGCGACGCTCCCATCGACCGGATCAGAGGGTGCAGCACGCCATACCGTGTTGAGCGTGCAAGGCGTTTCCAAGGAGTACAAACTTTACCCGTCCCCGCGAACGCGGCTGAAGGCGTTGTTGACAGGGCGCGCCACCCACCAGAGCCATTGGGCATTGCGGGACGTTTCGTTCGAGCTGCAGCGGGGCGAGTGTATCGGCGTGATTGGCGACAATGGCGCCGGCAAAAGCACGTTGCTCAAGCTGCTGGCGGGCACTTTGCAGCCCAGCCAGGGGCGCATTGATCGGGTAGGGCGTGTAACCGCCATTCTGGAACTGGGTGCGGGCTTCCATCCTGACTTCAGCGGGCGAGACAACCTTTTCTTTGCAGGCAGCCTGATTGGGATTGACCGCGACGAAATGCTCCGGCTGGAGCCGGAAATCATCGACTTCTGCGAACTGGGTGAGGCACTGGACCGACCTGTCAAAACCTATTCGTCGGGCATGACGGTGCGCCTGGCGTTTGCGCTGGTCACCGCCGTCCAGCCAGATGTGCTGATCATTGACGAAGCGTTGGCGGTGGGAGACCAGAATTTTCAGAAAAAGTGCGTGGAGCGCATCACGGCGTTTCGCAACAACGGCTGCACCATTTTGTTTTGCTCTCACAGCCCGTATCACATTCGGCACCTCTGCGATCGCGCTGTGTGGCTCAAGGGCGGGCAGGTCGAGCAATTTGGCGGCACAGAGGCCGTGCTTGCCGCCTATGACGTACATACGCGGTTGCGGGATGCAGCGGCACAAGAAACTGCGCAGCCCACATCGCCCGTGGCCGATGGACCGGCACAGTTGGGTGACGACGCGGCACCGGGGCGTATGGCAGCTGGAGAGGGGGGCAGCGCATGCCTGTTGGATGTGGACATTGCGCATCTGGGTGAGGCGCAGGATGGACACCCCCCTGTTTTGCACAGCCAGGATCTTGTGGTGACCATCACTGCCCGGGGCCGGGGGAGCGAGCGCCCGCATATCGGCTTCATGATCGAGCAGTCAAAAGGGGTCGGAATCACGTCACTGGCGACGCATGAGGACGGTGCCGCCCCGCTGCTGTTGCCCGATGGGACCTGGCGCTCGGTTCTCAGCTTTCCCGACCTGCCTCTGCACAGTGGCGATTATGTGATCAGCGCTTTCCTGTTTGATGAAACGGGCCTTGCCGTGTACGACGAGTGGTTCCAGTTTCTGCATTTCCGTTTTATTTTCCCCAAACCGCTCCCGGGCCTGGTTCGCTTGCCGCACCACTGGAGTTGAGGTTGATCGCGCGCTTTGCGCCTGCAGAGCGTTGCCGCGCCGACTGGATAATCCGTACCCATATGACAACGATCTCCACTGAAACCACCCTGGGTCAGCAATTGCTGGCAGAAGGACAGGGCTTGCTCTCTCAAGGCGATAGAACCGGTGCAGCGCAGGTGCTGGCCAGAGCGAGAGATGAGCGTGACACCCTCCTTGCCGCGCACGCACTCATTGAAACGAATGGCCTGGTAGGGTCTTACTCCAACGTCATGGGACTGGATTGCACGATCTCTGCCCAGGACGATATTTTTGGATTTTTCGCAGGCCATCATTCCAGTCGGAATCCTCTTCGGGACTACCTCGCTGATGGGTGGCGAACACTTTCTGAGTTGATGTTACTGCTGGAGGCCGTGGACCAGCCGCTGCTCAAAACACCGCGGGTGCTGGAGTTCGCGAGCGGGCACGGCCGCTTTACCCGCCACTTGGTGAAAGCACTGGGCGCCCAGCGCGTGGTGGTGTCCGATGTGGTGCAAAGTGCGGTGGCGTTTTCTCGCACTACCTTTG
Source organism: Acidovorax sp. (assembly GCF_046291265.1). Classification (GTDB taxonomy): domain Bacteria; phylum Pseudomonadota; class Gammaproteobacteria; order Burkholderiales; family Burkholderiaceae_C; genus Acidovorax. The sequence goes on from NZ_JBKBTV010000027.1 coordinate 52,957, forward strand.
GCGTGGACGGGTTTCCTTCTGCGAGCGTTCCCGAGAAGGTGGAGTGGCCTGGCCGATACGAGCTGGTCTTTGTTCTTTCACTGTTCAGCCACCTGCCGCGCTCTACGTGGTCTCGCTGGCTCACGGTGCTGTACGACGCCGTGGCACCTGGTGGCCTGCTGGTTTTCAGCACCCACGGTATCAAGGCGGCCAACTTTGATCATGTGGCGCTGGATGATGACGGCTACTTCTTTGCCGCATCCAGCGAATCCACTGCGATCGATGAGCAAGAGTATGGAACCACGTTCACCTCCGAGGCATTTGTCATGGCGCGCATTGCTGAAACCGTGGGCGCTGACAAACTCGTGCACAAGATGCCTGTGCACTTCTGGAATCATCAGGATGCTTATGTGCTGCGCAAGCCGTAAGGGCGAACTGGTGGGCAGGGTGATGGTGTTCGCATCTGTGCCGAAGGCAGGATCGCAATGAATTGGATGCTCAAGCTGCAGGAGCGGGTTTCCGGGTTGGCGCCCTGGGACGCCAAGAGGATCACTGACGAATGGTTTCGCGCGCATTTCGACTATGCGGCAGATGTGGTTCACCATTGGATCGGGGACGTGCTGGACGTGCGTACGGCCAAGTTCCTGAACTTTGGGTGCGGCGACGGCATTACGGACCTTTCGCTCGTCCTTCGGTATGGGGCGACTGCCATCCACGGCGTGGATATTCGCCGCGAGTACGCCAAGCTGCCCCGCATAGCGCGTGAGCAGTTGGGGATGTCGCGCATTCCGTCTGCGCTGACGTTTGAGACCATCAAGCCCAGTGCCTCTCTGGCCGGCAAACATCCGCTGGTGGATGGAATCATGAGCTGGTCCACCTTTGAGCACGTGCAGCGTGACCAACTGGCGCCCATTCTGGCGGACTTGCACGCCTGCCTGAAGCCGGGGGGATACTTCTTCATCCAGATCGAGCCGTTGTTCTATTCGCCTTATGGCTCGCATTTGCGCCGCTATGACGAAATGCCTTGGCATCACTTGCTGGCGTCTGAAGATGAGCTGTGGAAGATCATTCAGGCGCATGTTGGCCCTATCGATGCTTCAGAAGTCGATTTCGGATTTGCCGACTTTGGTCCTGATGGCTACAAGCAGTTTGTTTTCAAGGAGTACCAGGCGCTGAACCGCTTGACGGCGGATGAACTGGTGGAGTTTGCGCTGGGGGCAGGTTTTCGGTTGGAGCGGCAAGAGCGGCGCAATGTGGAGATAGACGTGCCCGCTGCGTTGTTGGAGCGCTATCCGCGGGAGTGGCTGGTCAACAACGAGATTTTTCTATTGCTTCGCAAGGAGTGAGGCCCATGGGTGCGCGATCGCTCAGCGAGCCTCAAGACAATGCCTTCAACGCGCTGCGCATCGCTGCCGCGTCGGCTGTGATCTTCAGTCACCATTTCCATATCACTGGCACGCGACCGCCGGCCTGGCTGCATTCAGACATGGTGGGCGGCGTCGCGGTGATGACTTTTTTCACCATCAGCGGCTACTTGGTGACATTGAGCTGGCTGAGTGATCCGCGTGTCATCGCGTTTGTCGGCAAGCGTCTGTTGCGGCTGTGGCCTGGCATGTTGGTGGCGGTGTTGGCAGACGTATTTTTGTTTGGCGCTGTGTTCACCAGGTTGCCGTTGCGTGAGTTCTTGACCCATCCAGAGACGCTGGAGCATGGGCTCAATCTGCTGCTGGTCGAGGCCTATGTGAACTTGCCTGGCGTGTTTCCCGCGAATCCCCTGGTGGGTCTGATGAACGGACCACTGTGGACGATTCCAATGGAGTTGATGTGTTACGCGGCGTTGGCGGCCCTTGGTGTGGTGGGCGTGTTTCGCTGGCGTGTGTTGGCATGTATGGTGGTGCTGGGGTATCTCGCGTTTTTTTTGACCATGCGCAATGCTGACCTCTCGGGCACCATGCACCACTGGTTTGAGTACCCGGCGTACTTTGCCTACGGCGGTTTGATTGCGCTCTTTCGTGATGCCTTCATGGCCTACGGGCGGACCGTGGTTGTGGCACTGATTCCGGTGGCTGCCACGCTTTTCTTTGGCGCCAAGCTGGAACACTCGGCGGGGCTGTTGTTGCTGCCCCCCCTGTTGATTTATCTGGGTACGCGCACAGCGCCTGTTTTCAAATGGCTGCATCGGTCAGGCGACCCCTCGTACGGTATCTACATACTGGGTTGCCCCATTCAGCAGGCCGTACAGGCGACCTTCCCGCAGTGGCCGTTTATGGCCAGTTTGTTCCTGGCGTTGTTCTTGGCGGTGGTGGCGGGCTATGTGTCGTGGCATGCGGTGGAGGGACCTGTACTGCGCCTCAAGCGCCTGCTTGTCGGCTCTGCCAGCGAGACGGTGCGAATGGGTGGCCAATGATCGCGATGGGGTGCAACTCTGTAACTGTCAATTTGCTATATAAATAGCAGCAATAAGTGCTTATTTAATAAGGGCTAGGTGCCATTTTTCCTTAAAAACCACCATGAAGTGTTTTTCAAGCCGGTTTCCGATGTTCCGGTTGCTGCGGCACCAGGGCGATTGGGCGCCATCCTGCTGGACATGCCATGTCGGACATTGATCGCAGCAACCGCTTCAACCTTCTGCGCCTGATGGCAGCTCTGGCAGTGTTTGCGGCACATGGAGATTTTCTCTATCGGCTGCATCTGCCGGTGCCTCTGCCCGGCCACAGCTTGGGCTCGCTAGCTGTCTACGTGTTCTTCTTCGTCAGCGGCTATCTGGTGTGTCAAAGCTGGGAGCGTGAGCCAGACTGGTTTGCGTTTTGGTCCAAGCGTGTGTTGCGAGTGTTCCCCGGGCTCATTGTTGCTGTGGCTTTCTCAGTGTTTGTGGTGGGCTGGGCGGTAACCACGCTGCCTTCGACGGCCTATTGGTGGGCCCCGGGAACATGGGTCAATTTCATCAACAACGCCGCTGGGCTTGCTACGGTGCAGACGCTTCCCGGGGTGTTTGAGTCCAATCCGTTTGCGCGGGCAGTCAACGGTTCGTTGTGGACCATTCGCTACGAGTTGGCGATGTACCTGTTGCTGGCTTTAGTAGCTTGGGGGGCTCGCGGACGTCGCCTTGTATATCCGGTAGTGGCGGCGTCTCTCGCCATTCTTTGGGAGGCAGCGCGCCTGGGGCTGTGGGATGCGCGTTTGGAGGCGGCTGGAGGGCCTTTGGCGGATGTGTTTCGGTGGCGTGATTTTTGCGGCTTTGGGGTCTCATTCTTTGTAGGCAGCACTGTGGCTGCCTATGGACTGCGTGCGCGCCCCTGGATGGGTGGCGTGGCACTGGCAGCGGCTGTCGTGGCGTTTTACGCCCCCGGCGCGCTACTTATCCAGTTGGCCGTGTGGGTCATGATTGCTTTCGGGACTTTTTTTATGGCGCACGTGGGCAACCCTGCGCCTGCAGAAGCGGGCCGCGCGCCGGTCGATATTTCGTACGGCGTCTACATCTATGCGTTCCCTGTTCAGCAGGCGGTCACCATGTTGTGCCTGCGAGAGGGATGGTCCTTGGCGGTCTGCATGTTGTTATCGCTTGTGCCGGTTGTGCTTCTGGCCCTGCTTTCGTGGCACGGGGTGGAGCAGCCCGCCATTCGAGCGGGCCGCCGGTGGCTGGCGGCAGCGCGACGGCGTCCTGGTCGGCCCGTCGGCGCTTGACGCTTTCAATGTGTAGGCGGGCGTGTGGCGCCGCGCGGCGATTTAAGTCGCCATCAAGCGTGGAGCCAGTTTTTCACCTTGGTTTGCCAGCGTTGGGGGATGCGCTGTGCAACGCCGCGCAGCAGGGGGTGCGAGCGCAGCCTGACGATTCCGTTGAGCAGCACTGAGCGCGCGCCCGTTTGCAATGCCGTGGGTGCGCGGTGGGCTTGCAGAAACTCCAAAGACAGTGCGATGGGGTTCTGTGCAGCGGTGCTGGTCACGCCGCTCAGGTAGCTGTCCCGGTAGTGCCAGATTACGCCTGACGCCTTTGCGGCCTGAAGGGCTTGCGCAATGGGTGCCGGTATCACCACAGGAGCGGGGGGCTGCGTGCGTGCAAAGTTCTCTGCACGCATCTTCAAGAAGGTATTCAGCCACTGGGCCGGTGTTTGGTCCCAGCGCTCCACCCAACTCCAGTCCCGTTGGTCCAAACGCTCGGCGAACGCACCAATGTCGGGGGCTGCGACGGGGAGTCCAGCCTCCAGGCAGGCGCTGAGGGTGTAACTGTAGGTCTCGGGCCATTGGGCAGGGAACCACGCGACATCAGGCTGCAGCCACTCCAGCAGGCGAGGGAGATCCTTGTCCTCGTAAGCTCCGTGCACGGTAAGGTGCGCTCGCGGCTGCGTTTGGAGATGGCGGTAGCCGTAACCCAGCAAATGAAACTCAACAGGTGCGTTGCGGCGCGCGGCTTCAATGGCGAGGGCTTCCAGCATATCCGCGCCCTTGATGGCGCTGAGTGCACCCAGCACTACCACTTTCAGGGCTGCGCCTTCGGGTCGCACGTGCGGTGTGGGAGTGGGCAGCGCGGCATCGCTGCCAAGGTCGGTGTGTGGCACTACCCGCAGTTTGGCGCCCGGAGCGAATCCCGCTATGCGTTGGCCAGTGTCTTGGCTGGGCGCAAAGACCTGCCGTGCCGCCGTCAAAAAGTGCACATTGCGGTGGCGCCACTGGCTGACGGTGCCACTGTGCGGCGCAGTGCTATCCGATGGGCAGCATGCGCATTGGCCCGGGGCCACTTCGCCCGCATAGCGGTTGTCGAGGCCGGTCAGGGAGATGTGGGTGCAGTAGCTGTAGTAATCGTGCGCGGTGAAGTCATAGCCCACACCCAACTGATGGGGCAGGTCGAGAATGCTTGCGTCGTGCCCGAGCAGATGGTGGTAATGAATGTGCGCCACACCCAGCTTGCGCAGGGCTTCGAGCATTTCTGCCGACTGGCTTTCAAGGCTGAACTGAAGAAGGAAGCCCTCAGCTTCATGGGCCCATTGCAGTCGCACCGATCGGCCGGGCGCTGGCGTGAGTGTGAGGAACTGCGCTTGATTGGAAAGGTGGGTGGCGAGTTCTCTCACGTGCCGCAAGGTACCTCCTGCGCGGTCATGCAGTACGGCAAGGACTACTTGAACGCCGGCCTCTTCCTGGGCTTTTCGCATGCGTGCAACGTCCAGGGCCATGCGGTACGGCTGCCCCGGATCGTCCTGCACAAACGCCAGCACGTCGAGCTCGTAGCTTGGGTGCAAGCGACGCAGGGTCTCCATGGCGGCACGCTCCCGAGGGCTTTTACTATCGCCAAAGCTTACGCCCCCGGTATGCAAAACAAAGGTATCCAGAAGATGCAGGTTGCGCCAGCCGGATGCGGCTGCACGCTGGCAGAAATCATTCTCTTCGCCGTATCCTTTGCCAAAATTTTCGGTGTCAAACAGTCCCACGGATATCAGGCAGTCTCGCCGGATGTACATGCAAAAGCCTACGCCGGTGGGCACGTCCACCACCGCACCAGCGTTGGTCTGCGCGCACAACGCATCAAGCCTTGCTGTGTTGTAACCCCCAGGCAGGGGGTTGTCTTTGCAAAACCTGGGGTAGCTGCAGATGGTGGCGTTGTTGGAGAACGGCGTAACAGAAGCCACCTTCTGATCGCTGTAAGCTGCGCGGTGGATGCGGTCCAGCCAGTCATTGGCAACTTCGGTGTCGCTGTTGAGGAGCAAAACATCGTTGCTGTCGCTAAGCGCCATGCCTCGATTAACGGTGCCGACGAAGCCGAGGTTTTCCGGGTTCTCTAACAGGGTGATGCGGTCATCTTGCTGGGCTCGCTCGCGCAACCATGCTGTCACTTCGGGCTCGGGGCTGGCGTCGTTGATCACGATCAGCCGCCAAGGCGTCTGGCATGTGCTGGCCAGGGCTGAGTTAATGCAAAGCTGGGTGTCTGCCAACCCACGATAGACCGGCACGATGACATCGACGGGGTGGGGCGACGGGGTCATGGCAATCGCTGCAGGTTTGGCTTGCGACGCAGCAGCAGGGGTGCGGCCGAGCAGTCGGTCCACGCGCATCTTGGCGTGAACCAGGGGGCGGGTGGCTCGGAATACGGTGGAAGTCTCGATGGTCTTAAGGTGTGAGGCCAAGGCGTTGTAGTCCTTCTGAAGGCGGGTGGCCTCTTGGTGCCACATGGAACGTTGCTGCGCCAGCGCCTTGTTACCTTCTTCAAGCACGCTGTTGCGCGCGCCAAAATTGGAAAGTGTTTGCTGCGTCTGGCTCAGTTGTTCTTGCAGGCGTGCTTGTGTTTCGCGGGCGCTCCGCTCCAACAGGTCGATGCGGTCACCCAAGGGCCGCACGGTGCCCGCTAGCGCCAGGTAGTCTGCAGACATTGGCCAGCCCAGTTCCACATCCAACGAGGTTGGCGTACCGTCAGCCGTTGCGAATACCTCTGTGGGGATGGGCAGTTCCAGCCAAGGGTCTGTGCCCGCAAGGAGCAGCAGACTGGCGCCGGAGGCAGGGGGCATAGGGGCTTGCCACGCAATCTGGCTGTGGGGCGCAGCCGCGAGCAGGGAGCGTGTGGAGGCATCGGCCTGCCATTGCCACAGAGGCCGCTGTGCTTGGTCGCGCAGGGTAAGGCTGTAGAGATGCAGGAAACCTGGGCGATCGGCCGGGTCAAGTCGCAGTTGGGTGAGTGGCTCCGTTGAAGCCGGAATCTGAAAACGTACTAGTTGTCGCTCGTCGCCAATGATCCCGGTGGCAGTGAGTTTCTCTTCTTCGGCATAGCGCCCGCTACGTCCCAGATAAAGCTGCGCGGTAAACCGGGCATGCGATTCATCGGTATTGGCGGACTGGTGCGCGGCAGTTGGCACATGTTCCACAGGGCGCGCCACGCAGATGAACTGATAGGTGAGCGCATCGGGAGCGCTGAGCAGGTGGCGTGCCACCGTAGGCGGCAAACTGTCGAACGCCACCTGAAATTCGGATTCCGGTAGCTCGCGCGTGATGGTATCCACGGCGTCCAGCTCCCAGCGTTGTTCGGCCATGAACCGAACCAGTGAGCGGCGGGTGAAGAAGCGCAGATGGGTGCGATCCAGCAGGCCCTCTTCGCGGTAGCGAAACTCGCCCTCCAGCAACTCGGCCAGCAGCCCGGAGTAGGCGGCGTTGGGAACGGAGATCAGTAGCTTTCCGTCGGGCGCCAGAAGCTCGCGGCATACCTGCAGGACGTTTTCGGGGCGCCGCAGGTGTTCGAGCACGTCGGCGCATACGATGTAGTCATAGCGCCTGGAGGCGAACATGCTGCGCAGATCGGCAGTTTCCAGATCGGCCACCTCTACGGTGCGGTAGTGTGGCTGGGCGTGGGCGGCCTCGGCCTCACTGAGGGTGACACCGTCGGAGGTGCAGTCGCGCGTTTCTTTCAGGAACTGGCCCAATGCGCCGCTGCCGCACCCGAGGTCCAGCACGGTGGCTTCGCGGTGGACCAAGCCTGCCAGGACCGACAGCGAAGTGCGCTCTCCCTCGGCAATAGAGCGCAAATACACATGCAGATCGTCAATTGAATTCGTCATCCACGGATTATGACGGGGCCAAACCGGAGGCAAGACGGGCCGCGCGGGGGACAATAGCGGGCGATGTCTGTCTATTCTTCCACGCTCGGCCCCTGTCTGGTGGTCTCCATTGTTAGCCACGGGCACAGCGCACTGGTGCAAGACTTGCTGCTGCAACTGGCACGGTGGTCGGCCTCTTCGATTGCTCGGGTCGTCCTGGTCCAGAATCTCCCAGAGCCTGCGCCCGCCGCTCCATCTAAGGGGTGGCCGTTTGATCTAAAAGTGATAGCAAATGAAACACCGCACGGTTTCGGCACCAACCACAACCGTGCGCTGAGTGAGGCGACGGAAGAGTTTGTTTGTGTACTCAATCCAGATGTGATCCTGGTGG
>NZ_JBKBTV010000028.1:0-60033 GCF_046291265.1 Acidovorax sp.
CAGCTCAGGAATCCACCTTTGTGCCTCGCCCACCAGCACTACCACCGACAGCGCCATGCAGCGCTGGCCTGCCGCACCAAAGGCGGCGCCCGCCAGGGCGTTCAGGGTTTGTTCCTTGTTGGCGTCAGGCATGACGATGGCGTGGTTCTTGGCGCCCATCATGCATTGCACGCGCTTGCCGTTGAGGCTGGCGCGGTTGTAAACGTGGGTGCCGACCTTGGTGGAGCCCACAAAGCTGATCGCCTTGATGTCCTCGTGGTCACAGATGGCGTTGACCGCCATTTCGCCGCCGTGGATCACGTTGAGCACGCCTGGGGGCACACCAGCTTCCAGCGCCAGCTCGACCAGGCGCATGGTCACCATGGGGTCTTGCTCGGACGGCTTGAGCACAAAAGTGTTGCCCGTGGCAATGGCCATCGGGAACATCCACAGCGGGATCATGGCCGGGAAGTTGAACGGTGTGATGCCCGCACACACGCCCAGCGGCTGCATCAGCGTGTAGGTGTCGACACCGTTGGCCACGTTGTTGGCCAGCTCGCCCAGTTGCAGGTTGCCAATGCTGGCAGCGTGTTCGACCACTTCCAGGCCACGGAACACGTCGCCTTCGGCGTCCGGCAGGGTCTTGCCCTGTTCGGCTGTGAGGATGGCGGCCAGTTCGGCCATGTTTTCGCGGATGAGTTGCTGGTACTTGAGGAAGATGCGGGCGCGGGCGCCGATGGGGGTCTTCTTCCAGGTCTTGAAGGCTTCCTTGGCCGAGGCCACGGCGGCGTTGATTTCATCGGCGGTGGCAAACGGCACGCGGGCCAGCACTTCTTGCGTGGCGGGGTTCACCACATCGCGCCACTCGGTGGTCTTGGACTCGACGAACTGGCCGCCGATCAGCAGCTTGACGGTGGGGGCCAGGACGGCCGAAGAGGTGGGTGCGTTCATGGGTTTTGTCTCCTGAAAAAAGGGGTCGGCGAGAGGTCGGTAAGGGGTCGGTGAGGCAGCCGCTGAGTGTGCAGCGTTGCCCCGAACTGCGCCATGGTAGCTGTGCAAAATTGTCAGCACAATAGACAATGGTGCGCATTAGGTTTGCAAAAATGCACATCGGCGCATTGATTCGTTGATTGCAAGACCACACGGGGAACACACATGGACTGGGACAACCTGCGCTACTTTCTGGAACTGGCCCGCGCGGGTACGCTGGTCGGCGCCGCGCGCCGCCTGGCCGTGGACCACACCACAGTGGCCCGCCGACTGCAGGCGCTGGAAAAGCAAGTCGGATCGGCCCTGTTTGCCCGCGAGGCAGGCGGCCACCGGCTGACCGAGGCCGGGCGGGCGCTGCTGCCCCAGGTCGAGGCGATGGAGGCCGCCTTTTTGGCGGTAGAGAGCGCCGCACCCGGCGTGCGACAGGGTTTGCACGGCCTGGTGCGCATTGGCACCACCGAGGGTTTTGGCAACCTGATCCTCGCGCCGCAGCTGGCCCGGTTTGCGCTAGACCACCCCGGCCTGGTGGTCGACTTGCTGGCCCTGCCGCGCCTGGTGCACCTGTCGCGGCGCGAGGCGGACATCGTGATCTCGCTGGAGCGCCCCGCGCGCGGCGCGGTGTTGGTGGTCAAGCTCACCGACTATGTGCTGCAGTTGTATGGCGCGCGCAGCTACCTTGAGCGCCATGCGCCCATCCACACCGCAGACGACCTGCGCGGCCACACCTTCATCAGCTATGTGGACGACCTGCTGTTCAGCAAAGAGCTGCAGATATTGGACGAACTGCACCGCCCCGCGCACTTTGCGCTGCGCAGCACCAGCATCCTGGCCCAGTACGAAGCTGCGCGCGCCGGGGCAGGGCTGGCGGTGCTGCCCGCGTTTGTGGCGGCGCAAGACCCATCGCTGGTGCCGGTGCTGCCTGCGGTGGCGCGGTTTCAGCGCACGTTCTGGATGTCGATGCCACCCGACAACAAACACGTGGCGCGCATCCAGGCCACCTGGGCCTTCTTGCGCGAGGCGGTGGCTGCGCAGCAGGGGCTGCTGTTGCCCTCACGGGATCAATAGTTTGCTATTAATAGTATAGCTATTAGCGCTTATCCAATAAGCGCTAGAGCCTGTTTTTGCCTGATATTTGTCGGCGACAGGCAGACTGTTCGCCCTGAGGCCGATCAGCGCCCGGTTGTCGTCCCGGAAGCTTTCCACTCCCGTGGAACCCATTCATACAACGGGCTGGGGTCTCGCTGCCAGCTCTGGGGGTTCACGGCGCGGCTTGCGCCTGGGGCCAGGCCGGTGGGCCCCAGGTCCATGGCGGCCAGTTGCTGCATCCAGGTGACGTCTACCGTGCCGTCGGGCGCGGGGCGGGAGAAGATCAGCGCCAGCATTCGGCGTGCCTGGGGGTCGCCGCTGCTGGCGGCAATCTGGTACAGGCGCACGGCTTCGGCGTAGTTGGCGGGTACGCCGTCGCCGTGGTGATAGCGCCGGGCTTCGGCGTACCAATCGGCTGCGCTGTAGCGTGCGGGTGGTGCACGGTGGGCCGGGCGGGTTTTGATGCGGTGGGTGAGCAGGCTGGCGTTGGCGGCAGCGGCGTCTGACCGCGCTGCGGCAGATTGAAACTGGACCAGCGCCTGCTCCAGGTCGCCCGCAGCCAGTGTCTCCAATCCCAACTCGTTTTTGGCCTGCGCATTGCCCGCGCGGCTGGCCTCGGTCAGCAGCTGGAGCAGGGCGGGGCTGGCGGGTGGCGGTGCGAGCGCGCCTGCGTCAAGGGCCGCAGACAGGGGCGGGGCGCCGCTGCGGTTTTCGGCCCGGGGGTCTGCCATGGGGGCCAGCGCCTTGGCGGCATGCCACTCCAGATATTTGGCAAGCCCCGGGTCGGCACGGCGTGCCAGGGCGATCCATTGCGTGGCCGCTGCAGGGTTGGGGGCGGCAATACAACCACTGAGCTGGCACCACGCCAGGCCGGCGGGCGCCAGGGGGTGACGAAACATGTGCGCGCGTTCAAACCAGTGCTGCGCTTGTGGCGGGTCGGCGGGCATGGCCAGCCCATGCAGCGCCAGCAGCCCGAGCAGCCACGCCGCATCGGCAGTGGCCTTTTCGGCGGTGGCGCGGGCTGCCGGAGGCCGCTGTTTGCGCAATGGATTTTCATCACCTTGCGCTGTGCGGCGGAGTGTTTGCAAGGTTTTCTCCCGGGCGGTGTTGTCGGGCCCTGAAACGCGCGGCGATGCAGCGTCCAGGGAGGCGCGGTCGATGGGCGTTTCGGATGGCGCGGGGAGCGCCCGAACGGATGCGTGTGCGGGTGCGCCGACCCCCAGCAGCAGCAGAAGCGGCAGTAGCAGTGGCGGCATCGCCAGCAGCACGCGGAGTCCCACCCGCGCCCGCGCCAACAAACTCTTGCGGGGCACAACCTGCTCGGCGGTGATGATGGCGCCGGTCATGGTGTGCGCTGGTGTTTGTCGACCAAGGCCGCGCATCGCCAGCTATTGGTTGCGCGCTGCGGGTGCTGCAGGGGCGGCAGGTGCCACCCGGCGGGGGACCACGTTCCAGTACACCGCGTTGCCCGTGTAGCCCTGTGTGCCCCACGCGGCGGCGAAGGCTTCGTTCAGCCGCTCCAGGGCGCGGTAGTTCTTGAGGGGCTTGAGCGGCGGGCCGCGAAGCTCCTCGGGCAGCCGGGGTGTGCTGTCTTCGTCGGTGGCAAAACAGGCCACCCCTTCTGTGCCGGGGTTGGCCGCATCCATGATGAAGCCGGGGTTCGGGCTCATCCAGTCTGGAATGCGCAGGGCCTGGTTGGCAGACACCCAGCCTTTGGGATTGGCCTGATTGGGTATCAAACGTATGACGGTGCCGGTGGCATCTGCCAGGTAGCACTGCAGGTAGGACGCGCGCGACACCGTGGCCGACAGAAAGATCTGCTCGCCCACTTCAAAGGCGCTGCGCTCCAGCAGCACGTTTTCGATCTGCAGGTTGATGGTGCGCTCGGGGGGCGGGGCGCCGTACTTGAGCGCTGCATCTTTGGATGCCTCTGCCGAGTCTGGCGTCTCTGTCGTCTCGGCTGTTGTTGTTGCTGCTGCAGCTGCCACCTCGATAACGGGTTCTGCATGGGTGCTGGCCCAGCCAATGCGGGCCAGCGTGCCGTTGGCGGACAGGCCCACAAAATTGCGCAGCGCACGTTCGTAGGTAGGAAAGTCCACCACCCCCGTCACCACCATGCCGTTGTCGGCCTGAAAGCGTGCCAGCGCCTTGCGCAACAGCATGCTGTTTTCGGGCATTGGCTGCGCACGGGGTGCCAGATAGCCCTGGCTGGTGAGCGAGCGCGCGATGAGCTGGGTGCGCACCGCAGGCGAGCCCTCGTCAAACCAGTCGCGCAGCTGTCGCTGAAAGTCGGGGTGGTTTTGCTCCAGCGTGAGGCATTGCCAATAGGGGATGCGGGCCCACTTGCCAATCAGCTCAATGGTGGCCAGGTCCACCAGGGTGCGCACCGCGCTGCCAGACCCCTGGGTGTAGTCGCGCCCCACGTTGAACTGCACGCCGTAGGTGCCGATGCGCCCGGCCAGGTCAACGCCCTGGCCGCCCGTGCCCACGATCACCTCGTTGGCCGAATCGAGGCCAGGAATCAGCGTGCGGGTGCGAAAGTCGCCCAGGTGCATCTCCAGGCCAATGATGGTGGCGTTGCGGCTCTGGCTGTAGCCCATGTCGATGCGGGGGCCGGAGAGCCCGGTGTCAAAGCGGTTGTTGATCACGTTCTGGTCCACAAACGAGATCGAACCCGACAGGTACAACGCAGGCCGCTGCAACTGCATCTGGTTGTTGTTGAGCAAGATGGTGGTGAGGTTCTGCACGGTGTCCTGCCGCGCAATGTCCACTTCGTAGTCCACAAATCGAAAGGCATTGCTCAGCCGCGACATCTGCGACAACGCGGTGATCACCATGTCCTTGGCGGCCACCGCCACGCGGGTCGAATAGTCCGGGATTTGTTTGCTGGTGATCAGCGTGGTGGGCAATTGCGCGTCGCGCAGCATGTGGTCCATGCACATCAGCGAGTCTGAAAAGCTGGAGATGGACCGGGTAGGGCGCACCGCAGGCCGATCGGTGATGGACGCGCGGCTCTGAAATTCGCGGTCCTTGCGCGGGTCCATGGGCGTGGCGCAGCCAGCTAGCACGGTCAGCACCGCCACCAGCAGCAAGCCGAACAAGCTGGTGCGCTGCTGCATGCGTGCCGGAGACCGATCGTGCTGATCCCATCGACCGGGCCGACCAGACTGATCGGGTGCCTGGTTTGAAGATGTGGGCGGCATGTTGTCTCTCCAAAAGCCAAGGCAGCTGTGCAGATCGATTCACTTGCAGATGTTGACGAGGTCACCGCGCAGCACCACCACCTGCGGTGCCTGGTTGGGGCCATATTTGGCCGACCCGGTGGTGTTGGCCGACAAGGTGTTGCTGCCAACCTCTTGCACGCAGGTCTTTTGCATGCCCTGGGCGTTGGCGGTGGTGACCACATCGTTGTTGGTCAGCACGCCCGTGGTGTCGTCCGAAAAGGCCTTGGCCTCGTAGCGCGCAATGCGTGCGCGCAGCCAGGACGGCATGGTGTTGCCGTTGTCCAGGCCGGTCGACGTGGCAGCGCCTCCCACCGGCTGCATCTGCACCGTGAGTTTTTTGGTGAGGATCACGGGGTCCTCCCCGGGGGCCTGCGCCCAGACGGGTGCCGCCGCCATTGAGGTGCAGGCCAGCCACAGCGCTGCAGCGGCGCAGCGCAATCCAAACACTGTGTTCATGAGACACCTCCAAAACAACATCGAGGGGCGCTGGCGAGGGCACGGACCAAAGGCGAAGCTGCCGTATCGCCGCGTGTGGCAGTGACTTGTTCAGACAGCTCCGGGGCACGGGGTGTGCCCGGAGTCAGGCCCCAGGAGGCCTGATGTCTGCCCTTGTGAGCGGTGGCTCAGTGAGGCCAGCCGGTGGTCTTGGTGGGCTGGCAGGTAAAGCAGGCGTTGTTGGTGGCCACGTTCTGAACGGCTTTGCTGTTGCTGCCGCTGGACAGGTTGGCGAGCGACGAATTCACGAGGGCGGTGAACTGGTTGGAGCTGCCGCTGATGGTCACGTCGCCCACGTTGGTGGACAGGTTCTGGCTGGCGTAGGCGTCGCTGCCGCTGGCGGTGTTGGACACGCTGCCGCCAATGCCAATGACCGACTGGATCGACGTGCCGCTGATGGTGACGTTGCCCGTGTTGGTCGCCAGGTTCTGGAAGGCTTCGCTCTTGGAGCCGGTCGAGTTGTTGCTGACAGCCACCGAGGTCAGCGATGCGGACTGCACCGATGTGCCGCTGATCGTGATGTCTGGCGTAGATGCCACGGGACCGGTGGCCATGGCGGCGGAGGCGATGACGCTGAGTGCAACAAAAGCAAGGGTTTTCATGACAGTTCCTTCAGTGATGGACTTCGACACATGCCGCAGCCGCAGCGAATCTGCAGTGCAGCGGGGTTGGACGGTGCTTGGCGGCCAAATCCTTGGTGGAAGGGCGCGGCCGTTTTTTGCGCTGTCGGGTTCAGTGTCTGTGGGGATGCACGAGAAGCGAATACGCTGAGCTGGGTAGCCCGATCAGGTGAGCCGCGCGGGCCTGCACGTGCATTGGCACGTTGAAAACCAAAGCCCTAACCCCTTTCGCGCAATGGGGAAAGCACGGAAAATTCAGGTAGTAACCAATTGTTAAACTTGTGTAGTTGACATTTAGTTATAGATTTAAAGCCTTGTTTGACGCATCTTGCGTTCCTGAGGCGGACGAGGCGCAGCACGGAAAAACCGGGCTGAAAGTCGGCTGGCTTTGAATCGGCGGCAGTCAGTGATTGGTGCCGTAGCTGAAATGTCTTCCGTGGCAATGGACGAGGTCCGCAGGAGTTTGACTGTGACTGACAACTGGCAGCCTGATACATCTCTCGGAACGAATGCTTCCTTGGCATCGTTTTCATCACCGGCTACGCGCAACACGTCTTCGTTGCCGTGGTCTTCGGGCCCCTTCGACAACTTCGGACATCCGCCTTCTGTATGGCCCGACTTCCTCGCGGGTCAGAAGGACAGTCCGGTGCGGGTTCTTTTGGTGGATGACGACCCACACATCCGACTCGTGATTGCCCAGGAGCTGATGGCAGACGCCCGCACTTTGCTGGTTGCACAGGCGGGCAGCGTGCGCGAAGGGCGCCGGACGATCAAGCAGCACGAATTTGATGTGCTGCTGGTCGACCTGAATCTGGGCGATGGCGATGCATTTGACTTGCTGCACTTTCTCAAGTCCGCGCGTCCGTCGGCTCAGGCCGTGGTCATTTCGGTCATGGAGAACGAGGATCAGGTGATGCGCGCCTTCGAGTTGGGTGCCACAGGCTATGTGAGCAAAAATTCCTGGTTTCGCAACTACTCACAGGCTGTGCTGCAGGTCGCCAATGGCGGTGCGTCCATCACGCCGCACCTGGCCCGCAGGCTGCTGCAGCGGTTTGACCGAGCCCACTCGTCCGAAACCAAGCGGCGGCAACCCGATGAGGCAGAGCGTTTGTCAACCCGCGAAAAAGAGATCCTGCGCATGGTGGCCAGCGGCTACACCAGCGCGGAGGTCGGGTCGCGCCTGTTGATCAGCGGCATGACCGTCAACACCCATTTGCGCAACATCTATCGCAAGCTGCAGGTGCGCACGCGCGCACAGGCCGTGCGTTTTGCATCGCTGCGAGGCCTGTTTTAGTGGCGCATCCCAGGATGGCCGACCGGCGCGCATGCGCTTACCCCGACACCGCAAGTTCGCACCGTGTTTCGCACCCGTCCACCCTGGTTTGCTGTTGTATGCATTGGCATCTGGTTGCTGCAACTGGTGTTGATTGCGTTCACGTTTCACTGGATCGGCTCCGTAGAGTCGTCCATGCAACGGTGGTGGGAGCTGGCCGCCGCTGGCGCAACCATGGGTCTGGGTGCGATGCTGCTGGTGCAACTGCCCAGAGCCATGCAGTGGCGCCCCCGGCTCAATCCGCGCCCCAGTGCAGAGGTCATTGCTGAGCGGCGACGCATTGCCAGGGATTTGCACGACAACCTGGGCTCTCAGCTGGTCTGTGCCCTGGCGTCGCTGGATCCCTCGAAACCCCGTGAGCGCGAAATTCATTCGGTACTTGAGAAATGCCTGCTTGACCTGCGCTGGATCGTGGATTCCATGGACAGCGCCGACGCGCCGTTTGCGGACCGGCTTGCGCAGCTGAGATACCGCATCGATCCGGTGCTGGAGCGCAACGGAATCCGCATGGTGTGGGAGGTAGAAACACCCCAGTGCGCCAGTTTTCCGCACCCTGACAGCGCTACACACCTGGTGGCCATTGTTCAGGAAGCCTTGAGCAACGCACTGCAACACGCGCGGGCCACCGAGATCGAGGTAAGTGCGAGGAACTTGCCGGATACCGACGCGTGGTGCGTAGAAATACGGGACAACGGCCAGGGTATGGAGCGGTTGCCGGGCCCGCAAAACACGGTTGCCACAGGCAAAGGGATGGCCAGCATGGCCCGCAGGGCCATCAATGCAGGCGGAGAACTGCAGGTCCTTCATAGAGAGAACGGCGGGACCTGCATTCGAGTGGTCGTGCCCTGCGCGTTTGCACCATGAGGTGGACGTGGAGGTGCCGGGTGTCTGCACCGTCGCCAACTGGTGTTGGAACCGCTCCCTACACACCTTCGCCGCTGGTGGGGTAGTTGGTGGCCCTTGGGCTGGGCTATCAATAGCCGTTGCGGTACAACACACGATCCAACCACTTCACAGGAGCACAGCACATGGGATTGTTTGATGGCGTGATGGGCAACGCATCCAAGATTGATGCAGGCAAGATTCAGGACGAATTCAGCCGCATCCTGGCTCCTGGCGAGGTGGTAGAGCATGCCTACCAATTGATCCGCGACTACTTCGTGTTTACCAACAAGCGGCTGGTGCTGGTCGACAAGCAGGGCATCACCGGCAGCAAAGTCGAATACCACTCGCTGCCCTACAAAAATATCACCCACTTCAGCATTGAGACCGGGGGCACGTTCGACTTGGATGCCGAACTCAAGATCTGGATTTCGGGCTCTGCCACACCGTTTCAGAAGCAGTTCAACAAGAAGCTCAGCATTTACGACGTGCAGGCGGTGCTGGCCAGTTATGTGCTGAAGTAAAGCGGATTGCGCCGGTTCATCCGGGCATTGCTGTGCGCGGCGGCGCGTACCCTCGGCTCACTGGGCGAAGCTTTCGCCGCACAGGAGTTCATGCTATGTCCGCTCTCGTCTCCGTTCTTGCTTCGGCCGCGTCCTTGATTTTCAACACCGCCTCCAGCGGCCCGGCCAAGTCGGTGGCGTCGCGGCGCGGTGGGGCGGATGTGGAGCCCGAACCGTCTGCGGTTGTCACCCTCAGCCCGCAGGCGGAGGCGATGGCCGGTTTTGCGGGCAAGGGCATCATGGTGTCGCAGGGCAAGGTGGAAAATGCCCTGGGCGCCCTGACCACAGTGGCACGCAGCACGACCGGTGGCGCGGCCAACGCAGTGTCTGCCGCGTTGTCCGGCCGTCCGGTGTCTACCCAGGATTTTCAGGAGTTGCTGACCCGCTTCGGCGCTGACGATGCCCAAAAGGCGCAGCTGACAGCCGGGTTTGATGCGAACAAGGACGGCGCGATCTCGCAGGACGAGTTCCTCAAAGGGCTGGCCAAAACGAAGGGCACCCAGGGCACCCCGGCCGACGCGGACTTTTCGCAGGCGGTGATGCAGTTGATGGACCGCGGCGGCAGCGGCAACGCAGACGGCACCGTGGCGGCCAAAGAGTTTGCGGCGTTTTCAACGGCGTTTGCCGCCACTGCAGCAAAGCGGCCTCTGGTGGCTTAGAGCGGCTAACAAAAGTCTTCTGGCGTCGTTGCCGCGTCTTGTCGTACTGCCCGTACTGCCTGCGACGCACCGCCTAGCCAGAACCGCTTCGCTGAGTTTTGTGAGCCGCTCTTAGCCTGCAGCACCGCGCTCGGCGAGCCGCAGGAGGCAATCCACAAATGCACAAATGCACAACGGCCCATGAAGGGCCGTTGTGCATTTTTGATAGCAGCCGCCACTATTTCAGTGGCTTGCCGCATCTGCGCTGTGCGGACTGGGGTTTATATCCGGCCCATTAGCAGCAAAACCACCAGGATCAAAACCACCAGCCCCAAACCGCCGCTAGGACCGTAACCCCACGACTTGCTGTGGCCCCAGGTGGGCAGCGCGCCGACCAGGATGAGGATCAGAACGATCAGAAGAATCAGGGAGAGCGACATGGTGTTTCCTTGTTGTGTGTTGCGGTGAGTGCATTGTTGGGTGCAACCAGCGCGCGGCCCGAAGGTGTCGCGCCCGCGGGGCGGTCAGGGTTTTCCGACACGCGCTGTGGGAGGAAGGACTGAGGCAGTTTTGTGGTTGCCGATGATTTGCTATCAAAAATATAGCTTCTAGCGCTTAATGAATAAGCGCTAGAGGCCTATTTGGCTTGTATTTTGGCTGCCTGCGATGTGAACCGCCTCAATGTGCTCCCGCGGCATCGGCCGCCCCGGCGCCCGTGGTTTTGGCGGGGCGTTTGGTCAACCAGATCAAACCAATCAGCAGCAAGAACAAACCTGCTGAGCCCAGGAAGATGTCATTGGCCGCGCGGGTAAACGCCTGCTGGTCGATGAGCCGGTTGACCTGCGCCAGCGCTTGCAGCTGGGTCAGGCCGGTGGCAGTCAGGGTGTCCAGCGTCTGCGCAAACACGCCCTGGCCTTGCACCAGCCCTTCGGTCAGGTGCGCGTGGTGCATGGCGGCGCGGCTTTCCCACAGCGTGGTGGCAATCGACGTGCCCATGGCCCCGGCGGTGATCCGCACAAAGTTCGACAGGCCCGCTGCAGCCGGGATGCGCTCAGGCGCAATGCCCGACAGCGTCAGCGTGGTCAGGGGGATGAAGAAGAACGCCATGGCCGCGCCCTGCAGCAGGGTGGGGATCAGGATGTGGATGAAGTCCGTCTGCACCGTGAACTGCGAACGCATCCACAGCACCGCCCCAAACACAATGAACGCGCCCGTGGCCATGCGGCGCGGGTCCCACTGACCCACCTTTTTTCCCACCAACGGCGTGAGCAAAATGGCGAAGATGCCCACTGGTGCCAGCGCCATACCGGCCGAGGTGGCGGTGTAGCCCATCCACTGCTGCAGCCACAGGGGCAGCAGCACCACGTTGCCAAAGAACAGCGCGTAGGCCACCGACAGCGCCAGCGCGCCAAAGGTGAAGTTGCGGCCCTTGAAGAGCTTGAGGTCAACCACCGGGTGTTTGTCCGTCAGCTCCCAGACCAGGAAAACCGCAAACGCCACCACCGCCACCACGGCCATGGTGATGATCTCGCCCGAGGCAAACCAGTCCAGCTCTTTGCCCTTGTCGAGCATGAGTTGCAGTGCGCCCACCCACAACACCAGCAGGCTCAGGCCCACGGTGTCGATCGGCAGCTTGCGGATGGGGGTCTCGCGCTTGCGGTAAATGCCCCAGGTCAGCGCCCCCGCCAGCAGGCCCACCGGCACGTTGATATAGAAGATCCACGGCCAGGAGATGTTGTCGGTGATCCACCCGCCCAGCAGCGGCCCCACTACGGGCGCGACCAGCGTGGTCACTCCCCACAGCGCGAGGGCGGTACCCGCCAGCGCCTTGGGGTAACTGGCCAGCAGCAGGGTTTGCGACAGCGGAATCATCGGCCCGGCCACCAGGCCCTGCAGCACGCGGAAGAACACCAGCATCTCCAGCGACGAGGCAAAGCCGCACAGCCAGGACGTGAGCACAAACAGCAGCACGCTCATCGTGAACAGCCGCACCGCGCCAAAGCGCTGCGTGAGCCAGCCGGTGAGCGGCACCGAGATCGCATTGGCCACGCCAAAACTGGTGATGACCCAGGTGCCTTGGCCGGGGCTGACGCCCAGGTCACCGGCAATGGCGGGGATGGAGACGTTGGCGATGGACGAGTCCAGCACGTTCATGAACGTGGCCAGCGACAGCGACAGCGTGCCCAGCAGCAGGGCTGTGCCTTTGAGCGGCGAATACGCTGCCGGTGGCCCCGAGGGCGCGTTTGGTGCGGTGGGCTCGGCGGGCGGTGTGGGGGCAGCAGCAGGCGCTGGTATAGCGGGCGCTTGGTCTGCGGTGGGGTTGGCGGCATTCATGCGAACCCCGATTTACTGAACGGCAGGCGACTGCAGGGATTGCACGGGGGCGGTGGGCGCGGACGCGTGTTGCTCGGTGCGAGGCGCGGCATGGGCACTGGCGACTGCGGGTGTCTTGGCCTGGACGCCGCCCACCTTGGGCGATGTCACCGCCACGGCCGCCTTGTTGCGCCCCAGGTTGGCCGCAATGATGTGCGCCACTTCGTCGTTGGCAGCCTTGAACTGCTCGTCAAATACCGCGGTGGCGGCGACGGGCGTGGTGCGCTGCGTGTCGGCCAGGGTCTTGCCACTTTGGTCGGCCGTGTCCACCTTCACTTCCATCGACAGGCCCACGCGCAGCGGGTGCTCGGCGACTTCCTTGGCATCCAGGGCAATGCGCACCGGCACGCGCTGCACCACCTTGATCCAGTTGCCGGTAGCGTTCTGCGCGGGCAGCAACGCAAACGCGGCGCCCGTGCCCGCGCCCAGGCCCGTCACCGTGCCGTGGTAGACCACCTTGGTGCCATACACATCAGCTTCCAGCTCGGCCGTCTGGCCAATGCGCAGGCTTTTGAGCTGGCTTTCCTTGAAGTTCGCGTCCACCCACAGGTCGTTCAGCGCCACCAGCGTCATCAGCGGGGCGCCGGCCTGCACGCGCTGGCCCACCTGCACACCGCGCTTGGCGACGTGGCCGTCGAGCGGCGCCACCAGCTGGGCGCGCTGCACGGCCAGATAGGCCTCGCGCACGCGGGCCGAGGCGCGCTGCACGTTGGGGTGCTGCTCGATGGAGGTGCCTTCGGTCTGCGTCTGGCTCGCGGCCAGTTGCTCTTGGGCGGCCACCACGGCGGCCTGGGCGGCGGCCACGGTGCTTTTGGCAGCGGTGACCAGGGCATTGGCGTGCTGGAACTCTTCTTTGCCCACGGCGCCGCTGGCCATCAGCGGGGCGCGGCGGTTCACGTCGTCTTGCAAGCGGGCGGCGTCGGCCTGGGCGCGGGCCAGGTCGGCGCTGCGCAGGCTGACCTGGGCCTTCAGGGTGGAGTTGTTGGCATACAGCGTGCGCACTTCGCGCACCGTCTGCGCCAGTTGGGCCTCGGCCTGCTCCAGCGCCACGCGGGCGTCGGACGGGTCGAGCTTGACCAGCAACTGGCCAGCCTTCACGTAGTCGGTGTCGTCTGCACCAATCGACACCACGGTGCCAGCAACCTGGGGCGTGATCTGCACCACATTGCCCGCCACGTAGGCGTTGTCGGTGGTTTCCACATGGCGGCCGTTGGCCCAGTGCCATGCGCCCCAGCCGATGGCGGCAATGGCCACGGCGGCGGCAATGATCGTGAGGCCCCGGCGGCGGGCGGGGTTAGTTTCGTTGGCGGTGAGGGGTTCGCTGGTGGCGGTCATGGCAGTGGTCTTTCGGGAATGATGTGTTGTTGGGCGTTTTGGGCGCGGGCGGGGCGGAGCGCGGCAGTGCTGTTCTCAGCCCTTCATCCGCCTCTGACCGTTCGGGCTGAGCTTGTCGAAGCCTTGCGCGGCGCTTCGACAGGCTCAGCGTGAACGGGTGGGGTGGGCATGAACATGGATGCGCCTGCGGAGTCTTCTGCTTCTATCGGGCAGCGGTCTTCAGCACAGCGGTGTCATCCGTCCACCCACCGCCCAGCGCCTTCATCAGCACCAGGCGGGTGTCTAGCTGGCGGGCACGCAGGTCCACGGCCAGGCGGCGCTGGGCCAGCATCTGGCTTTCGGTGCTCAGCACCACCAGGTAATTGCCCAGGCCCGCGCAGTAGCGCTCTTGCGCAAAGCGGTAGGCTTTTTCGGCACTGGCCACGGCGTCGTCCTGCAGCGTTTGCTGGCGGGTGAGCGACTGGATGGAGGCCATGGCGTCGCCCGCTTCCTTGACGGCATCGAGCACGGCGCCGTTGTATTGCGCAATGGCAGCGTCCAGCTCGGCAGCGCGGCCGCCGAGCTGGGCACGTAGACGGCCACCGTCAAAAATGGGCAGGCGCAGCGCGGGGGTCACGCCCATCTGGCGCGAGCTGACGTTGAACAGATGGTCCAGCCCCAGCGAGTTCAGGCCAATGAACGCGCCGATGTTGATGTTGGGATAGAACTCGCTGCGGGCACTGTTCACGCCCTGGGTGGCCGCCTCCACGCGCCAGCGCGCGGCCACCACGTCGGGGCGGCGGCCGAGCAGGTCGGCGCCCAGCACGCTGGGAACGGCGGCGGGTTGCAGTGCGGTCAATTGCGGCGTCACCGCAGGCAAGGCGTCGGGTGCCTGGCCTGTCAGCACCGCCAGTTGGCGGCGGGCCAGGGTGATCTGTTCTTCGATGGCTTCGATCTGCGTGCGGGCATCGGGCACGGCGCCCTGGGCCTGGGTCAGCTCGACCTGGCTATCAAGGCCTGCGGCGGTGCGTTCTTGGGTGAGTTTGCGTTGTTCTTCACGCTGGGCCAGGGCCCGCTGGGCCACATCACGCTGCGCCACCAGCCGGGCCAGCGCGACATAGCTGCGACCGACTTGCGCGGCCAGGGTGTTGGCGGCTGCGGCGGCGTCGGCCTGGGCGGCGCGGGCCTGGCCCAGGGCGGCTTGTAGCTCGGCAGCGTGCTGGCCAAAAAAGTCGGGCGACCAGCTCAGCGATGCCTGCACGGTACCGCTGTTGTAGATGTTGCCGGCCACGGGCGCGGGTACCAGGCCATTGGCGGTGTAGCGCTGGCGGGTGGCGTCTACACCCAGCGTGGCTTGCGGGCCATTGGCCGCCTCGCGCACCTGGCTCAGGGCCACGGCCTGTTCCAGCCGGGCACGGCTCACGGCCAAGCTGGGGCTGCCTTGCAGGGCGGTGTCGATCAAGGTGTTGAGCTGCTCGTCGCCCAGCGCCTTCCACCACTGGGACGGCGCGGCAGTTTCTGTGGCTGCTGCATTCAGGCCCAAGGCTGAGGGCGTGGTTTGTGCCAGCGGCGTGTGGCTGGGGCCGGGGTTGGCGCAGCCGACCAGCAGGATGGCTGCAGCCAGTGCCAGGGCCGATACAGCGAAATGGGCCGCCAGGGCCGAGCGGGTGGAGGGCAGGTGGGATGGGGTGTTCACGGAGTTCTCCAGAATGATTTTTTGGGGTGTTGTGTGGAGGAAAAACGTTGCGTGCTGCGGGTTCAGTCGGCGTCTGTGCCGCGCTGCTGGCGCAGCGCTTCGCCATTCACCAACATGCGGCGCAGCAGGCGCAGCAGCAGTTGCCATTCGTCGTGGGTGAAGTCGCTGAGGTGGCCGTTGAGCACGTCAGCCAGCACCGGGGGCACGAGTGCGGCAATGCGCTGGCCTTCGGGGGTGAGCTTGAGCTGCACCACGCGGCGGTCGACGGTCGAGCGTTCGCGCAGCACCAGGCCCTTGACTTCCATGCGGTCCAACGAGCGGGTCATGGAGGCGGGGTCGGTCTCCAAGTCGCGCGCCAAACTGGCCACCGTGCAGGTATCGCGCAGCGAGAGCTTGAACAGCGGCAGCCACTGTGCGTAAGTCAGGTCGTGCAACGCCAGTTGCGCATCGGCCTGTGTGCGGATGGACGACATCACCTTGCGCATCAGGTAGCCGACGCTTTCTTCGGGCTGAAGCTGGGTGGAGCTGTAGAAACCGGCGGAAGGAGTCTGTATGCGCGATGAAGTCATGTCCTGGAATTTAATTGACTAGACAATGATTGTCTTGGCAATCAAGATTGCTTGACTCGGCGCCAGGGGAATATTCAGGTTGTAACGAGAGGGCGTGCTGCGTTGTGTACACGCAGGTGCTTGCGCATCCTCTTGAAGAAGGAATCTTCTAAAAAGATAGCTGCTAGCGCTTTATGGATAAGCGCTAGAGCCTGTTTTGACCATATTTTTTTGACAAATGCCGATGGCCGTGCTGCATGTGTGTCTGGATAGAAGCCCGTTCAGCGGCCAGCCAACTGTTGCGCCCAGTCGGGCAAGCGGGGCGCCAGCGCCGTGGTTTCATGCGGCGTGCACACCGCCACCAACTGCGGCCCGGTGCCGGTCGCTTCGGCGGCGTCATACAGATAGGACACGTTGGCAAGGCGCACGGCCAGCGCCAGGTTGGCCATGGTGCGCGGGTAGCGAGCCAGGATGCGTTCGGGCGGCACAGCATGCCCGCCTTCACGCACGCGCTGTGCCACGCGGGGCAGCAGCCGGGCCGGGTCGTCCAGCGCGACGATGTACAAGGCCACGGTGTAGCCGCAGCGTTGGGCTTCTTCGATCAAGTCCAGCTTGGAAGGGTGCGAAAACACGGTTTCGCTGGCGAAGTCTGCGCCTTCGCGCAGCAGCGTGGCGCGGCGGTCGTCGGCCCATTGGCGGGCGGCTTCGGACCTGGCTTCGGGATTAGCGATGTACTGCAGATGCGCTTGCTCGTGGAGATCGGCGTTCACAAACTCCAGCGGCGGGCCCAGGATACCTTCGCGGACCAGGGCGCGGTACAGGGTGGATTTGCCTGCGCCGTTTGGGCCGGCCAGCAGGTGGAACCAGCGGGGTGGCGTGCGGGGGGCGGTCGGCGCGGAAGGGGGCTGCGACCGGGTCACCATGTGGGTCAAACGATGGCTGCGGTGGCTTTGGCTTGGTTCTCCTGCACCACCTCACGCACCCGCTGCGCCAGGGTGCCCCGCGTTTGTGCGGCCAACAGCCGGGCAGTGAGCGCGTCGACCGACGTGGGGGCTGCTGCCGTAGCGGTGCGCGCGGCGGCGGCTTCGTACTGCTCGATGGCGCTGCGCGCCTCTTGCACGCTCAGGCCGGTGTGTTCCACGATCTGGCCCAGCGTGGCCCAGTATTCGATCTGGCTGGCCACCGAGCGGCGCATCGGCTGGGCGGCCTGGCGGGCTTGCTCCACCAAGTGCGCGGGGAGTTTGACGGACGAAAAAGGGGTGGCGGACATGGTGATCTCCTGATTGGCGCATTTTGCGCCAATCGGGTTGAGGGTGCAATGGTTGCACTGGCGGTCAATGCTTCTCTAATTTTTGAACAAGGCTTCGAGCGATACCATTCAGACCCTTCGACCTCCCCGTGCGTCGTCCAACCTGCTCAGCTCCATGACCGAAACCGCCACTTCCGCTGCCGCCCATTCCTCCACCCCGCCATTGCGCTTTGCCGCGATGGGCGCTGGCGCCGTGGGCTGCTACTTCGGCGCCTTGCTTGCCCGGGCGGGCCACGCCGTCACGCTCATCGGGCGGCCTGCCCATGTGCAGGCGGTGTTGCAGCACGGCCTGCGGCTGCAGACGGCGGTGCTGGATGTGCAGGTGCCCCTGGCGGCCAGCACCGAGGCCAGCGCCGTGCAGGGCGCGGACGTGGTGCTGTTTTGTGTGAAGTCGTCCGATTCAGAAGACGCCGCGCGGCAGATACGCCCGCACTTGGCCCCCGGCACGCTGGTGCTGACGATGCAAAACGGCGTGGACAACGACGAGCGCGTGCGCGGCGTGCTCGATGCCAGCACACCTGTCGCGGCCGCCGTAGTCTACGTAGCCACCGCCATGGGCGGCCCGGGGCACGTGGTGCACCATGGCCGGGGCGAGCTGGTGACTGCGCCATCGCCGCGCAGCGAAGAGGCTGGCCGCCAGCTCACGGCGGCGGGCATCCCCACCCAGATTTCAGACAACGTGCGCGGCGCGCTCTGGGCCAAGCTGGTACTCAACAGTGCGTACAACGCGCTCTCGGCCCTGTCGCAACAGCCTTATGGCCCACTGACGCAGGTGCCTGGCGTGACGCAGGTGATTGCAGACATCGTGGCTGAGTGCCTGGCCGTGGCCGCTGCCGATGGAGTGACGATTCCGGGTGATGTGCAGGCTGCCGTGCGCGGCATCGCCACCACCATGCCCAGCCAGTTTTCATCCACCGCGCAAGACCTGGCGCGGGGCAAGCCCACCGAGATCGACCATCTGAACGGGTATGTGGTGAAACGCGGCGCGGCGCTGGGGGTGCCGACGCCGCTGAATCACGCGCTGCAGGTGCTGGTGAAACTGGCGGAAGCGCGGGGCGTTTCTGCGTAGCGCGGGTGTTTGGTGGGGCTCCATCTATACGCTCTCAAAAACCTGAAAACCGTTCACGCTGAGCTTGTCGAAGCGCGGTGCGGGGCTTCGACGGGCTCAGACCGAACGGATCTTTTCCGCCGCGGTTCTTTCTGAAGAATCGAACGCGAAAAACCTTATCAGGCCGCCGCTTCCTCCAGCAGCCGCTCACGCACTTCCTGCGCCGCCTGCACCATGTGGCGCAACGCGGCTTCCGTCTCGGGCCAGCCCCGGGTCTTGAGGCCGCAGTCGGGGTTCACCCAAAGGTGTTCGACGGGCACCACCTCGGCGGCCTTCTCCAGCAGCGCGGCCATTTCCTGCACGCTGGGCACGCGCGGCGAGTGGATGTCGTACACGCCGGGGCCGATTTCGTTCGGATATTTGAAGTCGCCCGCGCCTCCTGAGGCGCTTGCACCGAACGCTTGCAGCAACTCCATGTCCGACCGGCTGGTTTCAATCGTGATCACATCGGCGTCCATGGCCGCGATGGCGGGCAGGATGTCATTGAACTCGCTGTAGCACATGTGGGTGTGGATCTGCGTGTCGTTGCGCACGCCACTGGCGCTGATGCGAAAGGCGCGGGTGGCGCGGTCCAGGTAGCTCTTCCATCCGGAGCGGCGCAGCGGCAGCCCTTCGCGGATCGCGGGCTCGTCGATCTGGATGATGGCGATGCCCGCAGCCTCCAGGTCGCACACCTCGTCGCGGATGGCCCAGGCAATCTGGTCGGCTGTGGTGGCGCGGGGCTGGTCGTCGCGCACAAAGCTCCACTGCAGGATGGTGATGGGGCCGGTGAGCATGCCCTTCATGGGCTTGGTGGTCAGGCTCTGGGCGTACTGCGTCCAGGCCACCGTCATGGGCACGGGGCGGCCCACATCGCCGTAGATGATGGGCGGCTTCACGCAGCGTGAGCCATAGCTTTGTACCCAGCCGTTGCCGGTGAAGGCAAAACCGTCGAGCTGCTCGCCAAAGTATTCGACCATGTCGTTGCGTTCGGCCTCGCCGTGCACCAGCACGTCCAGCCCCAAGGCTTCCTGCTTGCGCACGGCAAGGGTGATTTCAGCCTCCATCTTTTGCTGGTAGTGCGCGGCGTTGAGCGCGCCGCGTTTGAAGGCGGCGCGGGCAGCGCGGATCTCGGCCGTCTGCGGGAAGGAGCCAATCGTTGTGGTGGGCAGCAGGGGAAGTTTCAGCCGTGCGCGCTGTGCCTTTTGTCGGGCAGAAAAGGCGTTGTGGCGCTGGTCGGCCCCTGGCGCGGCCGCAGCAAGGCGGGCGGCTACGGTGGCGCGATGGACACGGGGGCTCGCGCGGCGCGCGGCCAGGGCGGTGCGGGCGGCGTGCAGTTCGTCATCCACCGCCGCCTCGCCTTGTGACAAGGCGGTGGAGAGCACGCGCAGCTCGTCTAGCTTTTCCACCGCAAACGCCAGCCACGACTTCACCTCGGCGTCGAGCTGCGTTTCGGCCAACAGGCTGAACGGCACATGCAGCAGCGAGCATGACGGCGCCAGCCACAGCTCGCCCTGGTGCTTGTCGGCCACCGGGCGCAGTTGGGCCAAGGCGGCATCCAGGTCGGTGCGCCAGATATTGCGGCCATCCACGATGCCCACCGACAACACCTTGTGCGAGGGGAGCCAGTCGGCCACGCCCACCAGCTCGTCGGGCGCGCGCACGGCATCCACATGCAGGCCCGCTACGGGCAGCTGGCATGCCAGGCGCAGGTTCTCGGCCAGGGGCGAGAAGTAGGTGGCCAGCAGCAGCTTGGGCGCGCTGCGTGCCAGTTGCCAGTAGCTGGGTTCGAACGCATGGCGCCACACATCGGGCAGGTCCAGCCCCAGGATGGGTTCGTCGATCTGCACCCATTCCACACCCTGGGCCTTCAGGCGCGCCAGCACGGCCTCGTACACAGGCAGCAGCTGCGCGAGCAGGCTGAAGCGGTCAAAACCCGCCACCTTGGATTTCCCCAGCCACAAAAAGCTCAGTGGCCCCAGCAGCACGGCCTTGACGCGGAGGCCCAGGGCCTGTGCCTCGGCGACTTCGGCAAACAGGCGCTCGCTGGCCAGGTGGAACTGGGTGTGGGCGCTGAACTCGGGCACGAGGTAGTGGTAGTTGGTGTCAAACCACTTGGTCATCTCCAGCGCGGGCTGGCCTGCGGTGGTGTGCTGGGCGGTGCAACTGGCGCTGCAGCCTGGGTGGTCTTCAGCGGCGTGGGCCGACACGCCCCGTGCCATCGCAAAGTAGCGCGCCAACTCCGATGTATCGCGGTCGAAGCCAAAACGGACAGGTTCGCAGCCCAGCAGCTGAATGTGGTTGGCCACGTGGTCGTACAGCGCAAAGTCGCCCACGGTGACAAACCCCAGGCCCGCGTCGGCCTGCGCCTGCCAATGGAGCTGGCGCAACTGGACGGCAGTGGTGTGCAGGTCAACCTCCGTGCTGTCGCCACGCCAGAACGATTCCAGGGCGAACTTCAGCTCCCGCTGCGCACCCATGCGCGGAAAGCCCAGCGTGTGCGTGAGCACGGGGCGGCGGAACGTGGTGGCGAGCGACATGGCGATTTCCTTCTTCTAAGACAGAGCAAAACATGGAAGTACCGATGGTCGCGTGGCCTCGTTTATTATTCAAACGAAAGTTTTGGCCGTTCAACTTGAAAATTAATAATGAACCAGTCCATTCTGGAAGTTCGCCACCTGCGCACGTTGGTCGCCCTGCGCGACAGCGGCAGCCTGGTACGGGCCGCGCAGTTGCTCAACCTCACGCAGTCGGCGCTGTCGCACCAGATCAAGCTGCTGGAAGACCGTTACGGCCAGCCGCTGTTCGAGCGCAAATCCGTGCCCCCGCAGTTCACCGCCGTGGGCGAATGCCTGCTGGGGCTGGCCGATACCGTGCTGCCGCAGGTTGAAGGGGCAGAGCGCGACATCGCCCGCCTGGTGCTGGGGCAGGGCGGGCAAATGCGCATTGCGGTCGAATGCCACACCTGTTTTGACTGGCTCATGCCCGCCATGGACGCGTTTCGCACCCGCTGGCCCGAGGTGGAGCTGGACATTGTGAGCGGCTTCCATGCCGACCCCGTGGGCCTGCTGCACCAAGGCCGGGCCGATGTGGCCATCGTGTCGGAGGTCGATGGTGACGAGGCAGGCGTGGACTACCACCCGCTGTTTGGCTTTGAAATCCGCGCGCTGTTGGCCAACACGCACCCGCTGGTGAGCAAGCCGCACCTGGTGGCAGAGGACTTTGCCGACCAGACCATCATCACCTACCCCGTGCCCGACGAAATGCTGGACCTGATCCGCCAGGTGCTGGAGCCCGCCGGTGTGCGCCCCCCGCGCCGCACCACTGAGCTGACGGTGGCCATGCTGCAACTGGTGGCCAGCGGGCGGGGTGTGGCGGCGCTGCCGCTGTGGGCGGTGCAGAGTTACCTGGACCGGGGGTATGTCACGGCGCGACCGATTGGTGTCAAGGGTTTGCGCGGCGAACTGCACGCGGTCAGCCTGCCAAGCCTGTCGGCCAAACCGTATCTGCAGGACTTTGTGCAGGTCACGCGTGAGACGAGTTTTGTGACGCTCAAGGGCGTGGAGTTGCTTTGAGGATGGCCTGCATAACTCCCTGCGGCCGGTGATAGCGCGGCCTCGGGCGGTCCGCTGCGTTGCTTTTCTTGCCAATAGCCGGGCTATTGGCTGCGAAAAGATGCCTTGCGGCCCATCCCGATCCGCACTACCCCCGACCGCGAGGGTTATGCAGGTCATCCTTGACCGGATCAGGAGCGTACTTATCGCCCACCTCTTCGCGCAGTGGGTGGGTGTCGTAGACGATGTTCATGTCGCGGATGCGCGTGCTGCCCGCATCAAACGTGAACACGTCCACGCAGGTGAAGGTCACCTCGCGGCCATCGCTCAAGGTCCAGTCGTAGCGGAAGTAGGCGGCAACACGCACCGCGCCGCCGCTTTCTGGTTGGGCGGATACAAACAGATCCAGCACGGTGATCACGCTGCCGCTGGAGGCCTGGGCCAGTTTCTTGAAGAAATCGTTGGCCCGCATGGTGCCCAGAAAGGGCGAGTGCACCACCCCATCGTCTTCAAAGCAGGCGATCAGGCCGTCGGTGTGGCTGGCATGCAGGTGCGCGAGGTAGGTGCGGACAGTGTCGAGTTGCGCAGTGGTCATGAATGCAGTCGGTGTTGGTTGGAGGGCGTAGCTTCGTTCGGGCCGCGCTGGTGCACAAGCCACAATGGCACTCCAACCATAAATTCGGCTTATGTATCTGCGCAACCTGCAATACCTCCAGTCGGTCATCGAACACGGCTCTTTTGCTTTGGCGGCCAAGGCCTGCGGCGTTTCGCAACCAGCGATCAGCTATGGCCTGAAGGCCCTGCAAAACCAGTTCAACGCGCCCTTGCTGGTGCGCGAGGGGCGCCGCCATGTGCCCACCGAGCTGGCGCGCAGTGTGGCAGCAGAGGCGTTGTCTCTGTCGCAGCGCATGGATGCGTTGCCCTTGGCAGTGCCAAAACCTGCGGACCGGCGGGTACTGCGCGTCGGGCTCACCACCTCTGCCGCCCTGGTGTGTGGCCCCACCCTGTATGAAAGCTGGTGTCTGCCAGACGCGAGGCGATCACTGCACATGAGCACGGCCGATGAGGGCAGCCTGCTCACGGGCCTTTTGCGGCGGCAGTTCGACGCCGTCATAGCGCCCAAGCCGCGCAAGTTTGCGCACCCCGATGTGGCGCAGTGGCAGTTGTATGAACTGCACCCGCTCATTTACGTGCGCCGCCACCACCCGCTGGCCCAGGCGCAGTCTCTGGCACAACTGCAGGGCGCGGCGTGGGCGTGTGTAGGGCCCAGCGTCAGCGGACCTGTGGATGTGTTGACCGAGGCGCACCGCGTGCGGCGCATGCCAGCGCCCCCGATGTCTGTGCGCTGCGCCGACTTTGCCAGCATGCTGAACCTGGTCATCCAGTCCGACCTGCTTGCGGTGTTCCCCCATCCCGCACTGTTGGGCACCGCCGCCGAGTGGGTGGTTCCGTTGCGGTTGACCGAGTCATTGCCGTTGTACGAGATGTGGCTGTTTCAGTTGAAAGGCGTCAAGCCGCGGGTGGACCCGGAGGTGTTTGCAAAGAGGTTTGTGAACACTGAGGAGTCTTGACGCCTTGAAAAACGGCGGGGCTGCGGGTGTGCAGTCAGTCCGTAAATACTTCTATTTTGATAGCTGCTAGCGCTTGATGGATAAGCGCTAGAGGCTAAAATGACTTAATTTTTAGCCCCTGAGCTCAGCCGCGCCGCCTTCAGCTCCCTCGCCCCTTGTGGGAGAGGGTGGGGGAGAGGGGCAGAACAAGCGCGGTGCTTGCTCCGTCACCCCCTCTCCCCGTCCCTCTCCCGCGAGGGGCGAGGGGGGAACAGCCGGGTAGAGCTGGGCGCGCGCCCAGGCACAGTCGTCGCAGCAAGTCTCAGGGCCGACCAGTCCCCGGCACCGGCACTAGCACCGCCCCGGTGGCGTAAAACGCCTGCAAATTCTCGAGCACCAGATCCGCCATCGCCCGGCGGGTTTCGTGCGTGGCGCTGGCGGTGTGCGGGGTCAGCACCACGTTGTCCAGCGCCATCAGGGCGTCGGGCACGTTGGGTTCGTCCTCGAACACATCCAGCCCGGCACCGGCAATGCGGCGTTCGGCCAGGGCTGCGATCAGCGCGGCCTCATCGACCACGGTGCCGCGCGCCACGTTGATCAGGTAGCCATTCGGTCCCAGGGCGTTCAGTACATCGCCGTTGACCAGATGGCGTGTGCCTGCGCCCCCGGCCACGGTCAGCACCAGGTAGTCGGCCCATTGCGCAAGGGCGGTCAAAGACTCGAAATAGGACAACGCGCAGCCCTCCGCCGGGCGGCGGTTGTGGTACCCCACCTCCATGCGGAACCCCGCCGCGCGCTCGGCCACGGCCTGGCCGATGCGGCCCATGCCAACAATGCCCAGGCGCTTGCCAGACACGCGGCTCCCCAAGGCAAATCGGGCCTTGGGCCATTCGCCCCGGCGCACAAAACGGTCGCTGGCCGCAATGTTGCGCGACACATCCAGCATCAGCGCAAATGCCATGTCGGCCACGCAGTCGTTGAGCACGCCGGGCGTATAGCCCACGGGCACACCACGGGCTTTGGCGGCGGCGATGTCCAGCGCGTCAAACCCCACACCAAAGCTGCTGATGACCTGGAGGTTCGGTAGTGCAGCAATGACCTCGCCCTTGAGGCCAATGGCGGCTGTGGTCACCACCCCGCTGAACTCCGCACCTTGAGCTGCCAGAAACGCCGTCGCATCGGGCTGGTCGGCCAGGCAGGTGACGTTGTACCGGGCCGCTAACTCGGCCTCCAGCGCAGGCAGGGGCAGGCGGCCGATTTGCAGGATGCGGGGCAGGGTGGCTGTGGTCATGGGTCTCTGAAGGAGGAGGAAGGGGTCGAAAAAAGGGCCGCCTACAGCGACCCGGTGGCTACATCATGCCGCCACACGAACGGCCTGGCGGGCCAGCAGCTTCCAGCTGCCGCCTTGCTGCTGCCACACGCCCAGGATCTTGATCTGCACCTTGCCGGGCTTGCCCGAGTCGTTGGTGTCGGCCGTGAGGGTGTGGCGCACCAGGGCGGTGTGGCCCACGACCTTGATGGTCTGGTCGGTGATGGTGATGGTGACGAAATCAGATTTGCCCGCCACCAGGTCGCCGATGAAACTGTCCTTGGTGTCCACGCGACCGCCGGAGTGCCCGTAGCTCAGGTCGTCAGCCACCAGCGGGGCAAGGGCGGCGGGTGTGGGGTCGATCATGGCCAGGCGCAGTCGCTCGGCGGCTGCGGCCACGGCTTGCTCGGACGATGCCGATGCCGCAGTGGTTGCGTGGCTGGCGCAGCCGCTCAGTGCGACCAGGGCCAGGGCGCCCGCTGCGGCGAGGATGAGGGTCTTCAACATGTTGTTTGTCTCCGTCTTTTGTATACGTTGTGGCGTGCCGCATGGGGGCACCCCGCGCCCGTGCACGACCGGGCGCGGGGTGTTGTGTGGTGTGTGTCGGGTGCGCAAATCGCTGCAAAAAAGGGCCTGGTGAACCAGGCCCTTTGACGCATTGATCGGGGTGCTTACTGCGGGCCGAGCTTGTCAATCAGCGCCTTGAGTTCTTCCATCTCAGCAGGCTTGAGGTCGGTCAGCGGTGCGCGCACCGGGCCGCCGTCGTGGCCCACGATCTTGGCGCCCGCCTTGATGATGCTCACGCCATAACCTTCCACCCGGTTGCGGATGGCCAGATACGGCATGAAGAACTGCTTGAGCAGACGGTGCTGGGTGGCAATGTCGTCAGCCGCCACCGCCTTGTAGAACTCCATCGCCGTCTTGGGGATGAAGTTGAACACCGCCGACGAATACACCGGCGTGCCCAGCGCCTTGTACGCCGCGGCATACACCTCGGCTGTAGGCAGGCCGCCCAGGTACGAGAAGCGGTCGCCCATCTTCATGTAGATCGAAGACATGATTTCGATGTTGCCCACGCCGTCCTTGAAACCCACCAGGTTCGGGCAGCGCTCAGCCAGGATGGCCAGCGACTCGGCCGTCAGCTTGGTGCGGTCGCGGTTGTAGACGATGACGCCAAACTTCACGCTGTTGCAGACCTGCGCCACATGCTCGATCAGGCCTTCCTGGCCCGCTTCGGTCAGGTAATGCGGCAACAGCAGAATGCCGTGCGCGCCCAGGCGCTCGGCCTCTTGTGCGTGGGCGATGGCGGTGCGGGTGGGGCCGCCAGCGCCCGCAATGATCGGCACCTTGCCGCGGCAGGTGTCCACAGCGGTTTGGATGACCTGGCTGTACTCGGCGCCAGCCAACGAGAAATACTCGCCCGTGCCACCGGCGGCAAACAGCGCGCTGGCGCCGTAGGGGGCCAGCCACTCCAGGCGCTCGATGTAGGTCTTGGGGCGAAACTCGCCCTGCTCGTCAAAGTCCGTGATCGGGAAGGACAGCAGGCCGGAGCCCATGATGGATTTGAGTTCTTGGGGGGTCATGGTGAGTGCAGGTCCGGTAAGAAAAAGGAGGAAGGGCTAAGAGCGGCGAATACAACTCAGCGAAGCGGTTCTGGCCAGGCGCTGCGTCGCAGGCAGTACGGGCAGTACGACAAGACGCGGCAACGACGCCAGAAGAGCTTTGTTGGCCGCTCTAAATCAGTCGAGCTTGATGTTGGCGGCCTTGACCACGGTGGCCCAGCGGGCGCGTTCCTTGGCGAAGAACTGGTCTTGCTCGGTCGGAGTCATGGTCACCACTTCGGCGCCCTGGCCGGCCAGGCGCGAGCGGATTTCAGGCGAGCGGATGGCGGTGATGAAGGCGTTGTTGAGCTTTTGCACCACGGCTTCTGGCGTGCCGCGCGGCACCAGAATGCCTTGCCAGGTGCCCGACTCGAAACCGGTCACGCCCTGCTCGGCAATGGTGGGCACATCGCCGATCAGCGGCATGCGGGTGGCTTTGGAAACTCCCAGCACCTTGAGCTTGCCGCTTTGCACGTGGGGCAGGGTGGCCAGCATGCCGTTCATCAGAATCTGGGTTTGTCCAGCCACGGTGTCTTGAATGGCGGTGACGCCGCCCTTGTAAGGGATGTACTGCCAGCGCGCACCGCTGGCGCGCTCCAGCGCCACGCCCGCTACGTGGGGGGCGCTGCCGGTGGCCGTCACGGCAAAGTTCAGGTCGTTCTTTTTCGAGTACGCCACCAGCTCTTTGAAGTTGCTGACCGGCACCGACGGGTGCACCACCAGCAGGTGGGGCGAGTAGGCCAGCATGGTCACGCCACGCAGGTCCTTGGAGGGGTCGAACGACAGCTTGGTATAGACGGAGGGGCTGATGGCCAGCGCGCCCACGTCGCACAGCAGCATGGTGTAGCCGTCCGGATCGGACTTGGCCACAAAGTCGGCGCCCAGGTTGCCGTTGGCGCCGGGCTTGTTTTCGACGATGACCGATTGCTTGAGCGCGTCCGACATCACCTGGCTGATGGACCGGGCAATGATGTCCGAGCTGCCACCCGGTGGGTAGGGCACCACGATGCGCAAGGTCTTGGCGGGCCATTGGGCGGTTGATGCGGTTTGGGCGGTGGCCGTGGCGGTAGCCAGGGCGGCGGTGCAGGCCAGAAGGGCCGTTCGGCGGGTCAAAGTCATCGGATGTCTCCAGTAGAAGTCTTGTTGTTAGTCATCGTACAACCAAGCATGAAAGAAAACAATGGACCGCATCAAAAAAGTCGGTTTTGCGCCAGAAACCAAGGGTTTTCACTAGCTTTTTGAGGCGATAAATCCCCGGTTTACAGAGGGGGATGGGGCTGAAGGGATATGCCGAATCCTCGGGTAATCCCTTTGAAGCCGAACACCTATTCGGCGTGACAATGCACCTCCATGTTGTATGACGACATATGACAATTGGCCGTTTAGGGACCAAGGCAGACGATCCTGATCCGTCGCCACACGGTCGAACGCAACCCATCACCGCGCTGCCCTTGCTGGGCTGCGCTGACTACAAAGGAGACCTTGCAATGCACGCTGTGTTTCGCACCCGGGCCGCGCCGCTCGCACTGACGGCGCTGTGCGCCCTTGCTGCGCCGGGCAGTTGGGCCGCCACCTGGGTTTATGTGTCCAACGCGGACAGCCAGGATGTCTCGGTGTTTGAACTTGACCGAAACGCCGCTGCGCTCAAGCCTGTGGACACCACGGCGTTGGGCGGCAACGCCATGCCCATGGCCGTCAGCCCGGACAAGCGCGTGTTGTATGTGGCGCTGCGCTCGCAGCCTTTTCGGGTGGTGAGCCTGGCGATTGACCCCGCCAGCGGCAAACTGCGCAAGCTGGGCGAGGCGCCGCTGGCCGACAGCATGGCCAACATTGACACCGACGCCACCGGCCGCTGGCTGTTTGCCGCTTCGTACCCCGGCCACAAGATCACGGTCAACAGCATTGGCAAGGACGGTGCCGTGGGCGCCGTGCAGCAGCTCATCCCCACGGCGCCCAACGCCCACGCCATCCACGCCGATGCATCCAACCGCCATGTGTTTGCCACCAGCCTGGGCGGCGACAACCTGTCGGCCTGGCGCTTTGATGCCGAAACCGGCCGGCTCGCGGCCCACGAACCCGCGCTGACCACCGTGGCGCCCGAAAAGTCGGGCCCGCGCCACTTTGTGTGGGACCGCGACCAGCGGCACATGTATGTGCTTAACGAGCTGGATGCGGCTGTCCACGTGATGGCGTACGACAAAGAGCGCGGCACCTTGCGCGCGGTGCAGCGCACCACCGCATTGCCCGCAGGTTTTACCGGCAAGCCCTGGGCGGCGGACATTCACCTGTCGCCCGATGGCCGCACGCTGTATGCGTCCGAGCGCACGTCCAGCACGCTCAGCAGCTTCCGCGTTGATGCCGCCACGGGCCAGTTGCAGCCGCTGGGCCAGGTGCCCACCGAGAAATCGCCGCGCGGATTTGCGGTGGATGCGTTGGGCCGCTTTTTGGTTGCGGCGGGA
The DNA here is from genome assembly GCF_046291265.1 of Acidovorax sp. GTDB lineage: Bacteria > Pseudomonadota > Gammaproteobacteria > Burkholderiales > Burkholderiaceae_C > Acidovorax. The sequence continues at coordinate 28,611 of NZ_JBKBTV010000028.1, forward strand.
CAGGAGTCGCACCACGTGGCGCTGCACCCCATCGACCCCGCCACCGGCATCCCCGGCACACCCACGCGGGTGCCTGCGGGCAAGAACCCCAACTGGGTAGAGATCGTGGATCTGCCCTGAGCGCCTTTTGCTCACCCTTCGCTCGCCCTTTTCGTCACGCTTTTCGGTTGCCCTGCGCGTCTGATGTTTATTCAAGCGCCTTCTTTCCTCGGCATTCGTTCATTGATTCGTTGATTCATTCATAACCAGGAGACACCACCATGCAACGCAGAACCCTCATCCACACCGCAGCCCTGGCGGCAGCCGCCTGCAGCGCCCTCATCAGCCTGCCCGCAGCAGCCCAGGCCACCTGGCCCACCGGCAAACCCATCACGTATATGGTGCCGTTTGCCGCAGGCGGCACCACCGACACCCTGGCGCGCCTGATTGGCCAGCAACTGGGCACCGCCCTGGGTACCACGGTGGTGGTGGAGAACAAGGGCGGCGCGGCAGGCAGCATTGGTTCTGAAGCCGCTGCGCGCTCGGCGCCGGACGGCTTTACCGTGCTGGGCGGCACCGTCAGCTCGCACGCCATCAACATCAGCCTGTACCCCAAACTGGGCTACGACCCCATCAAGTCGTTCCACCCCGTCACGCTGATCGGCACCAACCCCGTGGTGCTGGTGGTGGCTGCCAACAGCCCGTACAAGACCTTGAAGGACGTGCTGGCGGGTGCCAAGGGCAAACAGGGCGGTCTGTCGTCGGCGTCTGCCGGCACGGGCAGCTCGCAGCATCTGGCGGTGGAACTGCTGGCCTTCAAATCGGGCGTGAAGTTCACGCACATCCCTTACAAAGGCAGCGGTCCGGCCATTCAGGACGTGATCAGCGGCCAGGTCGACATGATGTTTGACACCACGGTGGTGGCGGCGCCGCACATCCAGAGCGGCAAGCTGCGCGCCATTGCCGTCACCTCGGCCCAGCGCCTGGCCTCCATGCCCGACGTGCCCACGGTGGCCGAATCGGGTGTGGCAGAGCTGAAGGACTTTCAGGTGCAGTCCTGGCAAGCCATCTTTGTGCCCACCGGCACGCCCACACCGGTCGTCACCCGCCTGCACGACGAGATCCGCAAAATTCTGGCCCAGCCCGACATGCAAACCCGCCTCAAGGGCTTTGGCATGGAGCCTGCCGACATGAACGTGACCCAGATCGCCGCGTTCCAGAAGGCCGAAGTCGAGAAGTGGGCCCAGGTCATCAAGGCGGCCAATATCAAAGTGGATTGAGCGCCTCTGCGCACAGCACTGAATAGCATTGCGCACCGCCGCCCACCGCGGCACCCCATCTCCCTGTGAAGATTTTGCGGAACCGCCTTCGGGTTGTTCCGCTTTTTTTATGGCGGCGCGGTTGGTCAGTCGGCTTGAACCGTGCGGTCCGGGTGGTCCGGAGCAGGGCGCGGGGCCAGCACAAAGTCCGGGTGCTGCCCTGTCAGCAGCAGAAACATAGCAAACACCGGCCCCTGCATGTTGCGCTCGTCGCTGGTGCTCTCCAGCGCCTGCCAGGTGCGCGACTGCACGCCGCCACGGCTGCCCGTTTGCAGCGGGTAGCCCATCAGCTCGGCGGCCTGGGCCTGGCTCAGACCGGCGGCAACGCGCGCGGCTTTGAGCTGGTCGCCGGTGGGGACGGGCATGTGCAGGGGCGTGTGTGTGGGCGCAGTGTCTGGATTCGTCATGGCGGGCCGAAGGCTGGCGTAAGTACAGTGGCAAACAGTAGTTTGCTTCGATATTGATAGCTACTAGCGCTTGATGGATAAGCGCTAGAGGCCATTTTCACTCAAAATTTGTTGGCGCCCCGTGCTCAACCGCGGTCAGCCTGCGTTGGCCAGGCTGTGTTCGTTCAACTGCGCCAGATAAGACTCGGGCGCTATGTTGGTGTAGTTCGGCACATCGGCCATCAGCACCGCCGCTGTCTCTTTGGCCGCGGTCTGCGCTTGCTGCAGGTCACTGAAGAAAGCATTGGTCAGCGCCACCACCTGGCCGGGGCGGGGTTCGCCGGGGTAGAGCACGCGGTCGCTCTCCAGCCGCACCAGGCCCAGCGGCTGCAATGCCGCGCGGGCGATGCGCATGTGTTCGCCGTGGTAGTAGTCGTGGTTGAAGGTGGCGCCTTCGCGCCAGCGGTACAGGGCGATGACTTTGATCATCCGAGACTTTCGGTGGAGGTTTCAAAACCCGTCACGGTAGGCACATCGCGCTGGTCCCACAGCCGCCTGCGCGACAGCGCCGGTTCCGCTTTATGGAGACTCAGTCCTCTTCCGACTCGCCCAGAAAGCCACCGCTTTGGTGTCCCCACAGCCGCGCATACACGCCGCCCTGGCCCAGCAGCTGCGCATGGGTGCCTTCTTCGACGATGCGGCCCGCGTCCATCACGATGAGGCGGTCCATGGCGGCGATGGTGGACAGGCGGTGGGCAATGGCGATCACGGTCTTGCCCTGCATCAGGCCGTGCAGGCTTTGCTGGATGGCGGCTTCCACCTCGGAGTCCAGCGCGCTGGTGGCTTCGTCGAGCAGCAGGATGGGCGCGTCTTTCAGCATCACACGCGCAATCGCCACACGCTGGCGCTGGCCGCCCGAGAGCTTCACGCCGCGCTCGCCCACATGCGCCTCGTAGCCGGTGCGGCCCTGTAGGTCGGTCAGCGTGGCGATGAAGTCCGACGCCTCGGCGCGCTCGGCCGCCTGGTGCAGGTCAGCCTCGCTCGCGTCGGGGCGGCCGTACAGGATGTTGTCGCGCATGGAGCGGTGCAGCAATGAGGTGTCTTGCGTGACCATGCCGATGTTGCGGCGCAGGCTGTCTTGCGTGACCTGGGCGATGTCCTGCCCGTCGATGAGGATGCGGCCCGACTGCACGTCATGAAAGCGCAGCAGCAGGTTGACCAGGGTGGATTTGCCCGCGCCCGACCGGCCGATGAGGCCGATCTTCTCGCCGGGGCGGATGGTCAGGTTGAGCCGGTCAATCACCACACGCGCATTGGCGCCCTGGCCGTAAGCAAAGGTCATGTTGTCAAAGCGCACCTCGCCCTGCGCCACGCTCAGCGGTTTGGCATCGGGCGCGTCGATCACGGTGTGGGGTTTGGTCAGCGTGTTGATGCCGTCCTGGATGGTGCCCACGCTCTCGAACAGGGTGGTCATCTCCCACATCACCCAGTGCGCGTGGCCTGACACGCGCAGTGTCATGGCGGTGACGGCGGCCACGGCCCCGGCACCCACTTCACCGGCGGACCACAGCCACAGCGCGGTCCCGCAGGCGCCCAAAATCATCGCCACCACCAGGATGTGGTTCACGATCTCGAACCGGCTCACCAGCCGCATCTGCGCATAGCCGGTGAGCTTGAACGCGTCCATGGCGGCGCGGGCGAATTCAGACTCGCGCCGGGTGTGCGAGAACAGCTTGACGGTGGCGATGTTGGTGTAGGCGTCGGTGATGCGCCCGGTCATCACCGAGCGCGCATCGGCCTGCGCCTTGCCCACCTTGCCCAGGCGCGGCACAAAGTACCAGCAGGCCAGGCCGTAGGCCACGATCCATACCGCGAAAGGCACGATCAACCGCGCATCGAACCCCGCCAGCAGCGCCAGGATGGTGACGAGGTAAATGCCCATGCCAATCACCACGTCGGTCGTCGTGAAGATCATGTCGCGCACGGCCAGTGCGGTCTGCATGACCTTGGTGGTGATGCGGCCCGCAAACTCGTCGGCATAAAACGCCATGCTCTGGCCCAGCATCAGCCGGTGAAAGTTCCAGCGCAGGCGCAGCGGAAAGTTGATGGCCAGCACCTGGTGCTTGATGCTGGTCTGCACCGCCACCAGCACCACCGAGGCCAGCAGCAGCGCGGTGATGCCGATCAGCGCTCCTTTGCGCTCGGCCCACAGTGCGCTGGGGGCGGTGGTCGAGATCCAGTCCACCACGTAGCCCAGCACGGCAAACAACAGGGCCTCATAGAAGGCGATGGCTGCCGACAGACCGGCCATGGCGACCACGTAGCCGCGCAGGCCACGCGTGCCATCCCACACAAAGGCCATGAAGTCCTTGGGGGGCAGGTGGGGTTCTGCGGGGGGATAGGGGGGAAGGCGGCTTTCGAAAAAACGGAACAAAGTCATGACTCCTTAAGCCACGATGTTACGTGGCCCGGCGGTCATGCTCGCCACCTGCCGACAATGCACGCGGCAACGCGAGGGTCGCGCCCACACCCTTCAGAAACGGGGTAGGCGGAGCACGCGGGCTAGATCAGCAGCGTGACCACCACAATCACCACGCCCAGCGCCAGATTGACGCCCACCAGTGTGCGAATGCTGCCCAGCGCCTTGCCGCCTGCGGCCCAGTCCGATGCCGCCACCGCGCGCTGCAGGCGCTTGAACAGCGCAAAACGGATGTGCCCAAACAGGGCCATCATCACCAAGCCCAGCGTGGCCATGAGGGTCCAGTCGAGCGGCATGGCAAAACTGCCACCGGCCTGCACGGTTTGCTTGGCCACGCGGCCGATCATCCACAGCCCGCTGCCCAGCACCACGACCACCGCCACGCTCACCGCCGCAAAAAACCGCTGCAGCACGTCGTGCATCAGGCACACGCGCTGCGGTGGCTCCAACGACAGCGCTGCGGGGCGCAAGAAGAAATGGGCAAACCCCATGCCACCGATCCACACAATGATGGACAGGACATGGACGAGCTGGAGGGCGTTGTAGAGCATGGGTGTGTTGCGCGGGGGCGGGGGCACCTGCGCCGTTTCAATGGGTTGTGGGGTGATGACGTTGTGGCGGCATTGTGCCGCGACAGGCGTTTGGAATGCCCTTCAACCGCGTGCTGTATCCCTGCGAGGGCTGGGTGTGTTCGGGAGATTGCGCACCTTGCCTGCGGGCGTCAGCGCCGTTAGCGGGTGGCCGTTTTTCTATTTGGCAGGAACGACATCCGGCACAGGCTGCGCCGGGCGTGCCACCCGCACCTGGTTGCCGCCGCTTTTTTTGGACACGTACATCGCCTCGTCCGCGTGGCCCAGCAGGTGGTGTTCTTCACCGCCATGTTCGGGGTAAATCGCCACGCCAATGCTGGGCTGGATGTGCAGGCGGTTGCCTTCCAGGTCAAACGGGTGGCTGAACGCCGCCAGGATCTTTTCGGCCGCCGCGGTGGCGTGTTCGCGCGCCTGGCCGCCTTCGAGCAGCACCACAAACTCGTCGCCGCCCAGCCGGGCCACGGTGTCAGAGCCGCGCACCGACTCAATCAACCGCTGCGCCACCCGCTGCAGCAGCAGGTCGCCCATGGCATGGCCCAGGGTGTCGTTCACGTCCTTGAAACGGTCCAGGTCTATGAACAGCAGCGACAGCAGCCGGTCGTCGCGCCGCGCGCGGGCCAGGGCGGTCTTGAGTCGGTCCAGAAACAGCTGGCGGTTGGGCAGGTGGGTGAGCTGGTCGTACTGCGCCATGTGCTGCAGCCGCTCGTGCATCTGCTGCCGGTCAATGGCCGCCGCGACCTGGGTGGAGACAAACTGCAGCAGCTCCTTGTCCTTGTCGGTGTAGCGGGCCTGCTCGGTGTAGCCCTGCAGCACCAGCGCGCCCATGGGGCCTGTCTGCGATTGCAGGGGCACACCCAACCAGTACAGGGGTGCGTGGTCGGCCGGCAAGGTCACGCGGCTTGGCAGCGTGGCGCGGGTCTCGGGCGTCAGCAGCAGGGTGCTGCCGTGGCGGATGACCTCGGCGCAGAGCGCGTCGTCGCTCAACGCCAGGGGGCCCGGGGCCGGGTGGCGTTCGTTAACGTGGTACGGAAAGCTCAACCGGTCCTGCGTCGGGTCGTACAGCGCCACCGCAAAGTTGGTGGCGGCCAGCAGCTTGCCGATGATCTGGTGGATGCGCTCGAACAGCGTCTCCAGCGACCGCGCGGTGTGCGCCGCTTCGGAGATGGCGTAGATCGCCTCCTGCATGGATTCGGTGAACTTGCGCTCGGTGATGTCGTGGGCCACCGCCAGCCGCACCTTGCGCTCGGGCACCCAACGGGCCGTCCAGCGGATATGGGCAATGGCACCGTCCTTGCGGATGTAGCGGTTTTCAAACTGCAGCTGCAGTTTGCCGTCCATCACGCTCTGGGCCTGCTGCGCCGTGGCGGGTTTGTCGTCGGGGTGCACCAGGTCCAGCATGCGCTTGCCGACCGCTTCCTCTGGCGTGTAGCCAAAAATCCGCTCGAACGCGGGGCTCACGAAAACAATGGTGCTGTCAGGCTCGACGATGCACACCGCATCGAGCAGGAGGTCCACCACGTTGAGAGAAGAAATGCTGTGCATAAGGCGCGGCGCGCAGGGGCTTACAGAGGACGTGGAGAACCTATTGTGAACCGCCTGTAAAGCTTTGCGCTGGCATAAACCCTATTTCAACGCGCCAGATGTGACTATTACGCTACTGAACTGATAGCTGAACGCTGGGGTGGTAGGGAACCGTGTCGCGTCATTTGTGCAGCGCTCTATTCGCTTGTTACTATGTTTTTGATAGCTGTTAGCGCTTATATATAAAGCGCTAGAGGCATTTTTCATTGATATTTTTGTTCTAAAGCATCCCATTCGCTCTTACGCACCAGCCGCTGGCGTTCGGCGAACGGCGCCACCAGGGCAGGGTCTTCGTCGATGCGTTGGGTGTCGCGCAGCACGGTCAGCGCCTTTTGCATGCCAGCCAACGCACCCTGCAGCGCCGCGTTGGCATACAGCACCAGCCCGTAGCCCAGCCCGGCCAGTTCTTCGGCGCTGGTGATGGGGGTCTTGCCACCGATCACCATGTTCATCAGCTGCGGCGCGGCCAGCCGCTGGGGCAGGGCGCGGATCTCTTCCAGCGTGGTGACGGCCTCCACAAACAGGATGTCGGCGCCCGCCTCCTGAAAGCGCTGCGCACGCTCCACGGCGGCCTCAAAGCCTTGGGTGGCGCAGGCGTCGGTGCGGGCCAGAATGAGGGTGTCTGGGTCGCGGCGCGCGTCTACGGCGGCCTTGATCTTGCCCAGCATCTCGTCGGTGCTGATCACCTCCTTGCCGTTGAAATGCCCGCAGCGTTTGGGGCTGACCTGGTCTTCCAGCTGGATGCAGTCAGCGCCTGCGCGCTCCAGCGTGCGCACGGCGTGGTAGGTGTTGAGGGCGTTGCCAAAGCCCGTGTCGGCATCCACGATGAGCGGCAGCTCCACCGCATCGCGGATGCGGGCCGTGTGGTCTGCAATGTCGGTCAGCCCCATGAAGGCCTGGTCCGGCAGGCCGAACCACATGTTGGTGACGCCCGCGCCGGTGATGTAGATGGCTTCAAAACCCAGGTCGGCCACCACGCGGGCCGAGAGTGCGTTGAAGGCGCCGGGCACGATGACGCCCCGGCGGGCGTTGGCCAGGGCTTTGAGTTGTTGTTTGGTGTTCATGGATGGGGAACTTAAACGCTATACTTTTAGTAGCTACTTGCGCTTTATGGATAAGCGCTAGAGGTCAATTTGGCTTAAAAATGTTGACAGGAACCCGCACCCAGCCTTCCATCAGGATGCGGGCGCTGCGGCTCATGAGGGCTTTGGTGACTTGCCAATCGCCCGCATCGTTCTGCCGGGCCTCAGCACCCACGCGCAAGGTGCCCGAGGGGTGGCCAAATCGCACGCTGCTCCGCGCACCGCCGCCCGCCGCCAGGTTGACCAGCGTGCCTGGGATGGCCGCGGCCGTGCCAATGGCCACGGCCGCCGTGCCCATCATGGCGTGGTGCAGCTGGCCCATGGAGAGGGCGCGCACCAGCAGGTCGATGTCTTTGGCTTCAATGGCTTTGCCGCTCGACGCCGTGTAGCTGGCAGGCGGCGCCACGAACGCGATCTTGGGCGTGTGCTGGCGCGTGGTGGCCTCGCTCACGTCCTGGATGAGGCCCATGCGCAGGGCGCCGTGCGCGCGGATCGTCTCGAAGCGTGCCAGCGCCGCTGCGTCGCCGTTGATGGCGCTCTGCAACTCGGTGCCGGTGTAGCCGAGGTCGGTTGCGCTCAGGAAGAGGGTCGGAATGCCTGCGTTGATCAGCGTGGCGGCGAAGGTGCCGACGCCCGGGACTTCCAGCGTGTCCACGACATTGCCGGTCGGGAACATGGCGCCGCCGTCTTCTCCGGCTTCTGAGGGATTGATGAACTCCAACGCCACCTCGGCCGCCGCAAAGGTCACGCCGTCCAGTTCAAAGTCACCTGTTTCCTGCACTTGCCCGTGGGCAATCGGCACGTGCGCCACGATGGTCTTGCCGATGTTGGCCTGCCAGATCCGCACGGTGAGGTGGCCGTCCAGCGGAATGCGCGCGGCATCGATCAGCCCCATGTGGATGGCGCACGGCCCCACGGCGGCCGAAAGGTTGCCGCAGTTGCCGCTCCAGTCGACCAAAGGTTGGTCGATGGACACCTGGCCAAACAGGTAGTCCACGTCGTGCCCCGGCTGCGTGCTGCGGGAGAGGATCACGGCCTTGCTGGTGCTGGACGAGGCATTGCCCATGCCGTCGATCTGCTTGCCATACGGGTCAGGGCTGCCCAGCACACGCAGCAGCAGGGCATCGCGGGCGGGGCCGGGTTGTTGGGCGGGGGCGGGCAGGTCCTCCAGTCGGAAGAACACGCCTTTGCTGGTGCCGCCGCGCAGGTAGGTGGCGGGGATGCGGATCTGTGGTGCGTAGTGAATGCTCATGAAGAAATATCAAATTTGATAGCGCGTAGTGCTTTCTAGGCAGGCGCCAGAGCCTGTTTTCGGTCTGTATTCTTGGCAAGAAAGTCTTGCGCAAAGCGTTGCAGGACGCCGCCCGCTTGGTATATGGAGACCTCTTCGGCGGTGTCGAGGCGGCATGTCATGGGCACCCGGGTGACTTCACCATTTTTGCGGCGGATGACCAGGGTGAGGTCGGCACGGAGTTGCATGTCTCCCTCCACGTCATACACCTCCGTCCCATCCAACCCCAGCGTGATGCGGTTGACCCCCGCCCCAAACTCCAGCGGCAACACCCCCATCCCAATCAAATTGGTACGGTGAATCCGTTCAAACCCCTCCGCCACCACCACCTCCACCCCCGCAAGCCGTACCCCCTTGGCGGCCCAGTCGCGGCTCGACCCCTGGCCGTAGTCGGCACCGGCAATGATGATGAGCGGCTGGCGGCGGTTCAGATAGGTTTCCATGGCCTCCCACATGCGCATGACCTGGCCTTCGGGCTCCACGCGGGCGAGCGAGCCTTTTTTCACTTGGCCATCCACCACGGCCATCTCGTTGACCAACTGCGGGTTGGCAAACGTGGCGCGCATGGCGGTGAGGTGGTCGCCCCGGTGCGTGGCGTAGGAGTTGAAGTCCTCCTCGGGCACGCCCATCCGGGCCAGGTATTCGCCTGCTGCGCTGTCCCGCAGGATGGCGTTCGACGGCGAGAGGTGATCGGTGGTGATGTTGTCGGGCAGGATGGCCAGCGGTCGCATGCCTTTCAACGTACGCGGGTGGGCGGCCAGCGCACCGATGCCTTCGGTGTCCCAGTAGGGCGGGCGGCGGATGTAAGTGGATTGAGGGCGCCAGCCGTATTGCGGCGACACGCGCTGGCCGTCGTCATGCCGGATGGCGAACATGGGTTCGTACACGGCGCGGTACTGGGCGGGTTTGACGGCGGTCTTCACCACGGCGTCGATTTCTTCATCGCTGGGCCACAGGTCTTTGAGGCGAATCGCCTGGCTGTCCACCACCGCCAGCACGTCTTTTTCAATGTCAAAACGTACCGTGCCCGCCATCGCATAGGCCACGACCAGCGGGGGCGAGGCCAAAAACGCCTGCTTGGCATACGGGTGGATGCGCCCGTCGAAATTGCGGTTGCCCGAGAGCACGGCGGTCGCGTACAGGTCGCGGTCGATGATCTCCTGCTGGATGGCAGGGTCCAGCGCGCCACTCATCCCGTTGCAGGTGGTGCAGGCAAAGCCCACGATGCCAAAGCCGAGCTTTTCCAGGTCGGCCAGCAAGCCCGCTTCCTTCAAATACAGCTCCACCGCCTTGGAGCCGGGCGCCAGCGAGGTCTTGACCCAAGGCTTGCGCGTGAGGCCCAGCCGGTTGGCGTTGCGCGCCAGCAGCGCGGCGGCGATCACGTTGCGCGGGTTGGAGGTGTTGGTGCAGCTGGTGATGGCGGCAATGACCACGGCGCCATCGGGCATCGTGCCGTCCTGTGGTGCGGGCATGGCCCAGGGGCCTGCGATGCCTTGGGCGGCCAGGTCGGACGTGGCCACGCGCGCATGCGGGTTGGAGGGGCCGGCCAGGTTGCGCACCACGCTTGACAGGTCTAACACCAGGTTGCGCGCGTAGACCGCATCTTTGAGGGTGTCGGACCACAATCCCGCTGCCTTGGCATAGGTCTCGACCAGTTTCACTTGTTCTGCCTCGCGGCCCGTCAGCGTCAGATACTCCAGCGTCTGTTCGTCAATGCTGAACAGGGCCGCCGTGGCGCCGTATTCGGGCGCCATGTTCGAGATGGTGGCGCGGTCGCCAATCGTGAGCTTGGCTGCGCCTTCGCCAAAGAACTCCAGGTAGGCGCCCACCACCTTGGCCTTGCGCAAAAACTCGGTGAGCGCCAGCACCACGTCGGTGGCGGTGATGCCGTCCTGGCGATGGCCGGTCAGCTCCACGCCCACGATCTCGGGCAGCCGCATCATCGATGCACGCCCCAACATCACGTTCTCGGCCTCCAGGCCGCCCACGCCAATGGCGATCACGCCCAGCGCATCCACATGGGGGGTGTGGCTGTCGGTGCCCACGCAGGTGTCGGGGTAGGCCACGCCCCGGTCGGCATGGACCACGGGCGACATTTTTTCCAGATTGATCTGGTGCATGATCCCGTTCCCCGCCGGGATCACAGCCACATTGGCAAAGGCTTTTTTGGTCCACTCGATGAAGTGAAAGCGGTCCTCGTTTCGGCGGTCTTCGATGGCGCGGTTCTTGGCGAAGGCGTCAGGGTCGAACCCACCACATTCCACGGCCAGCGAGTGGTCCACGATGAGCTGCACCGGCACCACGGGGTTCACTTGGGCCGGGTCGCCGCCCTCCTTGGCAATCGCATCGCGCAGGCCCGCCAGATCCACCAGCGCCGTCTGGCCCAGGATGTCGTGGCACACCACCCGTGCGGGGTACCAGGGAAAGTCGCGGTCACTGCGGCGCTCGATGAGTTGGCGCAGGCAGTCGTTGATGGTGGCCGGATCGGCGCGGCGCACGATGTTTTCGGCAAACACGCGGGCGGTGTAGGGCAGGGTGGGCCAGGCGGCGGGTTGCAAGGCTTCGACAGCGGCGCGGGCGTCGAAGTAGTCAAGATCAATGCCCGGCAAAGGGCGGCGGAATTGGGTGTTCATCATGGGTGGGATGGCGAGTCATTGTGGTGCCCGGCTGTTCACTCCCCCCTCTCCCCTCGCGGGAGAGGGGTTGGGGGAGAGTGGGCGGTTGCATGGTGACGCTGTGCTTGTTCATCCCCCTCTCCCTGGCCCTCGCCCGCGAGGGGAGAGGGAGGAAGAAGGAGGCAGAGGGCGTGGGCGTTAAGCACGGTTTTCGATGGGCACAAACACCAGGTCTTCCGGCCCCGTGTAGTTCGCACTCGGCCGGATGATCTTATTGTCCTGCCGCTGCTCGATGATGTGAGCCGCCCAGCCGCTGGTGCGGGCAATCACAAACAAGGGCGTGAACATGGCGGTGGGCACCCCCATCATGTGGTAGCTCACGGCGCTGAACCAGTCGAGGTTGGGGAACATCTTTTTCACCTCCCACATCACGGTCTCCAGCCGCTCGGCAATGTCGAACATCTTGGTGTTGCCAGCGTCTTGCGAGAGGCTGCGCGCCACGCCCTTGATGACCACGTTGCGCGGGTCGCTCACGGTGTAGACCGGATGGCCAAACCCAATCACGACCTCCTTGGCCTCCACGCGGCGGCGGATGTCGGCCTCGGCCTCATCGGGCGAGTCATAGCGCTTCTGAATTTCAAACGCTACTTCATTTGCACCACCATGCTTGGGCCCGCGCAGCGCGCCGATGGCGCCGGTGATAGCCGAATACACGTCGCTGCCCGTGCCGGCCACCACGCGGGCGGTGAAGGTGCTGGCGTTGAACTCGTGCTCGGCATACAGGTTGAGCGAGGTGTGCATGGCGCGCTCCCAGGCCGCACTGGGTGGAGTGCCGTGCAGCAGGTGCAAGAAGTGTGCGCCGATGGAGTCGTCATCGGTCTCCACCTCAATGCGGCGGCCCGAACTGGCCCAGTGGTGCCAGTACAGCAGCATGGAGCCCAGTGATGCCATGAGCCGGTCGGCAATGTCGCGCGCACCGGGCAGGTTGTGGTCGTCCTTTTCAGGCAGTGCGCAGCCCAGGGCGGAGACGCCCGTGCGCATCACGTCCATAGGGTGACTGGCGGCGGGCAGTTGCTCCAGCGCCTGCTTCACACTCATCGGCAGGCCGCGCAGGGCCTTGAGCTTGGACTTGTAGGCGCGCAGCTCGGCGCGCGTGGGCAGCTTGCCGTGCACCAGCAGGTGGGCGATTTCTTCAAACTCGCAGACCTCGGCAATGTCGAGGATGTCATAGCCCCGGTAGTGCAGGTCGTTGCCCGTGCGGCCTACGGTGCACAGGGCGGTGTTGCCCGCCGTCACGCCCGAGAGCGCGACGGACTTCTTGGGCTTGAAGCCCGGGGTTTCGACGGTGGGAATCATGCGGTCTCCTGGTTTACATATGTTTTGGTGATAGCAGCGGGGCGGCCTTTGCCATCCACCGCCACCATTTCAAAAATCCCCTTCAGCACCTCTTCTGGGGGAGAGCCCAGCGTGGCGGCCAGACCGGTCACGCACACGGTGAGCGAGCTGCGGCCGACGCGGGTGACCCAGGCGCGCAGCGTGAGCACATGGCCCACGGGCACGGGGGCCAGAAAACGCACATCGGTCACGCCCGCCATCACCACATCGCGCTGTGCGGCGCCGCGCGCTGCCAGAAACGCCGCCTTGGCCATGAGCTGCAGGGCGTTGCCGCCAAACAGCGTGCCGTAGTGGTTGGCCAGGGTGGGGAACACGATCTCCGTCAGCTCGACGGTGCCAGTGGGGGTTGTCATGCTTCGCAATTTACGCACAATGGCACCCCTCTGTAAGTCCTAAATTGGTGAATGATTGCGAATGCAAAACCGTCAATTTGCAAATATTGCGAATGATGGTGTAGGTGCTACCAGACGCCACTGAGAAAGATGGAATGAAAAAAACCTTCATGGGCGTGCGCCTGCGCCGCCTGCGCGAAGAGCGCGGCATGACCCAGATTGCGCTGGCGCGGGCGCTGGACCTGTCCGCTAGCTACCTCAACCAGCTGGAGCAGAACCAGCGCCCGCTCACGGTGCCTGTGCTGCTCAAGATCAATGCTGTGTTCGGCGTGGATGTGCAGCGCTTCTCAGACGACGATGAGGCGCGCCTCATCACGGGCCTGCGCGAGGTGTTGGCCGACTTGCCTGCCGGGGTGGGCGGGGAGGGCGCGGGCGATGCCGTGTCCCTGGCCGAGATCCGCGAGCTGGCCGCCGGCATGCCCGCCGTGGCGCGCACGCTGCTGGCGCTGCACCAGCGGCACCGCCAGGCGCTGGAACGGTTGGAGGCGCTGGGCAGCCTGGGTGACGACCGCAGCGGGTTGGCCCCGCTGCCCAGCCACCCGCCTATGGCCTACGAGGAGGTGCGCGATTTCTTCTTTGCGCGCCAGAACCACATTGCCGAGCTGGATGACGCGGCCGAGCGCTGTGCGGCCGAGTGGGGACTGCTGCCCGGGCGTGCCGATGAGGCGCTGGCCCAACGCCTGCTCGTGGCCCACGGGGTGCGCGTGGTGGATGTGGCCGACCTACCAGGGCAGGCGCAGCGCGTATTCCAGGCCGACATGGGGGTGCTGCAACTGGCAACCAGCCTTGAACGGGGGCAGCGCGCGTTTCAGATGGCGACGCAGCTGGCGTTTCTGGAGCAGGGCGCCGAGCTGCAGCGCTTGGCCGACAGCGCCGGGTTGTCCAGCGACCAGGCCCGGGCGCTGGCGCGCATTGGTCTGGCCAACTACTTTGCGGGGGCGCTGGTGTTGCCCTACACAGCCTTTTTGCGGGCGGCCGAAGCGGCGCACTACGACATCGACCGGCTGGGCCACCAGTTTGGCGTGGGTTTCGAAACCGTGTGCCACCGGCTGTCCACCCTGCAGCGGCCCAGCGCGCGGGGCGTGCCGTTCTTCTTCATCCGCGTGGACCGGGCGGGCAACATCAGCAAGCGGCAGTCGGCCACGCACTTTCACTTCAGCAAGATCGGCGGCACCTGCCCGCTGTGGAATGTGTACGAAGCCTTTGCCCAGCCGGGCCGCACCGTGCCGCAGGTGGCGCGCATGCCCGATGGCCGCGCCTACCTGTGGGTGGCCCGCGCGGTGTCGCGCAGCGGGGGCGGATGGGGCGTGCCGGGTAAGGAGTTCTCGGTGGCGCTGGGCTGCGACATCCGGCATGCACCGCAGTTGGTGTATGCCCGCGGGCTCCATCTCGCCAACCCCGAGGCCGCCGTGCCGATTGGCATGGGCTGCAAGGTGTGCGAGCGGGATGCCTGCCCGCAGCGGGCGTTTCCGCCCATTGGGCGCGCACTGGATGTGAATGAGAACCGCAGCCGTTTTGCGCCTTACCCGGTGGCAGAAGTTCTTCCCCGCGGGTAGGCTGGGCGACCAATGAGTCACAAAAAATGCTCATCATTTCATAGCTGATAACGCTTGATGGTGTTGCGCTAGAGGCACTTTTTACTTAAAAGTGTGGCCGTAACCATATGTTGGTGTCACAGCGCCCGGATTCCCGCTATCCTGCGCTTTCCCCCGCGGCCGGCTGTCCGGCTGGCAACCCAAAGGCCGTCCGTCTGTCTCTCCTGACTTCACCTCCCCTCGCAGCTTTGTTGCAAACAGGTCGTTACAGACACTGGGTGTCCGGCTTGGGCGTGGCCGTTTTGGGGCTGTTGCTGAGTTGGGGTTTTGGCCAGCAGCAGGCCGAGTCGGTGGCGCAGATCGAGCAGGCACGGTTTGTTCAGGAGGCCCGGGTGTTTGCAGACACCTTGTCCCAGCGCATTGCCGGCCACACCGAGGTCGTGAACGGCTTGCGCGGCCTCTTCACCGCCAACCCGAAACTGTCGCGCCTGGACTTCGAGCGCGCCGCCAGCGAGGTCGAGGTCGGCCAGCGTTACCCCGGGGTGCGCAACCTGTCGTTCACCCGCTGGGTGCCCGCCACCGAAAAAGCAGCGTTTGAAGCCCGTGTGCGTGCCGACACCTCACTGTCTCCCGAAGGGTTTCCCGATTTTGCGATCCGCCCGCCCGGCGACCGGCCCGAGTACTTTGTCGCCGAGTACCTGTGGCCCATGAGTGGCAACGAGAGCGTGCTGGGCCTTGATATCAGCGCCCAGCCCACCAACCTCGCGGCCATGCACTACAGCCGTGACAGCGGTCACACGGTGGTGTCGGCACCTTTTGATCTGCTGCAGGAAGACAACCATCGCGCAGGCATCGTCATCCGGGTGCCGGTGTTCGACCCGACGGCGGGCACCCCCGAGCTGCGGTTTTTGGGGGCGGTGGCGTCCACCATCCGGGTGTATGACCTGGTGCAGGGGCTGGGGAGCCAGGGTTTTCTGAACGGTATTACCGTGGCGATGAGCGACCATGGCCCCTTGCGCCTGGGCACGGGCGACACCACGGTGCGGCCCTTGCTGCAGCAAACCGCCGCCGCGCTGCCGGGCACCGAACCCCACGTGCGCGACCTGGTGGTGCACGACCGGCGCTGGCGGCTGACCTTTTATCCCACGCGCTCTTTTCTCTCTCCTTCCGAGGCGCGTTTGCCGCTGCTGGTCGGGCTGGTGGGGGTGCTGGTGTCGTTGTTGTTGGCGTCCATGGTGGGTCTTCTGGTACGCCAGCGCACCCTGGCGCTGGCCCGCGCGCAGGTGTCCGAAGACGCGCGGCACGAAAGTGAAGGGCGGTCTCGCGCGCTGTTCAACCAGGCCACCATGGGCGTGGCGCAGGTCGAGGCACGCACCGGAAAATTCGTGCGGGTCAACCAGCGTTTTGCAGACATCGTGGGCTACACACCCGATGAGTTGCTAGCGCTGAACTTTCAGGCCATCACCCACGCTGACGATCTGAACGGCGACCTGGTACAGGTGGAGCGACTGAAAAAAGGGGAAATGCCCGAGTTCCGCCTGGAAAAACGCTACCTCCACAAGGATGGCCACGCAGTGTGGGTCGACCTCACGGTGTCGCAAATGTGGACGCCGGGTGCCGAGTCGGACTACCACATTGCCGTGGTGCAGGACATCACCTCGCGCAAGCGCATGGAAGAGAACCTGCGCGCCAGCGAGCAGCGCCTGCGCAGCATTCTGGAGCGCCTGCCGGTAGGCCTTTGCCTGGTGCAGGACGATGGCCGCATTGGTTTTCGCAACGAGCGGTATGTCCAGATCTGCGGCTACACCGAAGACGACGTCCCGGACATTGACACCTGGTGGTCGCGTGCTTACCCGGACGCCCTGGAACGGGGGGCGATTCGGGAAAAACTGCGCAACAGTCGGCACGAGGGGGTGATCGCCGCCGCCGAATACAACATCGTGTGTGCTGACGGGGTGCGAAAACCGGTCGAGATCTCCGGGATTTTTGTCGAAGGCGGGCGCCTGATCACCATGCAGGACCTGAGTCAGCGCAAGGCCGCTGAAGAAGAAATCAATTCGCTGGCCTATTACGACCCGCTCACCCGCCTGCCCAACCGGCGCCTGCTGATGGACCGCCTGCAGCACGCACTGGCCACCAGCGCGCGCCACCACCGCAGCGGCGCCTTGCTGATGCTGGACCTGGACAACTTCAAGACCCTGAACGAAACCCGCGGGCACGACCGGGGCGACATGCTGCTGCAGCACGTGGCGCACCGCCTGCGCAGTTGTGTGCACGAGGACGACACCGTCGCCCGCCAGGGTGGCGACGAATTTGTGGTGGTGCTGGAAGACCTGGGCGACAGCCCCGAGGACGCCGCCGCCCGCAGCGAAGAGGTGGGCCAGCGCATTCTGTCCGTGCTGCGCGAACCGTATGAGCTGGACGGTGGCGAACACCACAGCTCCATCAGCATGGGCATCACCATCTTCAGCGACATGCGCGAGACGGTGGACGAACTGCTCAAACGCGCCGACCTGGCGCTGTACCAGGCCAAGGATGCCGGGCGCGACACCCTGCGCTTTTACGACCCCCAGATGCAGGCCGCCGTCACTGCCCGCGCCGCGCTGGAGCTGGACATGCGCGTGGGCCTGGCCCAAGGCCAGTTCGAGCTGTACTACCAGCCCCAGATCGACCACGGCCGCATCACCGGGGCCGAGGCGCTGCTGCGCTGGCGCCATCCGCGCGATGGGTTCATTTCGCCCGCGCACTTCATTCCGCTGGCAGAAGACACCGGGCTCATCCTGCCCTTGGGCGAATGGGTGCTGCAGGCGGCCTGCAAACGCCTGGCCGTCTGGGCGCGCCAGCCAGACTTTGCCGGGCTGAGCCTGGCGGTCAACGTCAGCCCGCGCCAGTTTCACCAGGTCGGTTTTGTGGCGCAGGTGCTGGCGTCGCTGGCCGGGTCGGGCGCCGACGGGCATCGGCTCAAGCTGGAGATGACCGAGAGCCTGCTGCTGCAGGACGTGGAAGACACCATCGAGAAAATGGGCCTGCTCAAGGGCTACGGCGTGGGGTTCTCGCTGGACGACTTTGGCACCGGTTACTCGTCGCTGTCCTACCTCAAGCGCCTGCCGCTGGACCAGCTCAAGATCGACCAGAGTTTTGTGCGCGACGTGTTGACCGACCCCAACGACGCCGCCATTGCACGCACCGTGGTGGCCTTGGGCACCAGCCTGGGCCTGCGCGTGATTGCCGAGGGCGTGGAGACCGAAGCCCAGCGCGACTTTCTGGCCCGCCACAACTGCCATGCATGGCAAGGCTATTTGCTGAGCCCGCCCGTGCCGGTGGCGGACTTTGAAGCGCTGGTGCGGCAAACCAATGGTGCACTGGATAGCGCGCTGGATGGCCCTCCGACCGGTTCGGAGACGGGTCCGGGCGCATGATGCTCCCTCGCCGTCACTGACCCGCCCACAGCACGGCGTTCCCTGAACGGTCCGCATCGGAACGCTTCCTTCCCATGTTCTTCAAAAAACGTCCTCGTCCCGGTACGCCAGCATCCATCTCCGCATCACCGTCGGGATCCGCGTCGCCCGATGGCTTTGATGCCCAGAGCGAGCGCTCGGCCCTGGCCGAAATGCTGCTCAAGCGATCTGCCAAGCTGGTGCTGGGGCGCGGCGAGCTGGAGATCATTCGCGGCGTGTGCCAGGCCATTGCCGACATCACGCCCCACATTCGCCTGGCCTGGACCTGGTTCGGGCCGTCGGACACCCAGACCATTCGCCCCCAGGTGTTTGCGGGCCCTGCGCTGGAATATGCCGAATCCTTGTGCATAGAGCGCAACCTGATCACCCAGGTGGGCCCCGCCTTTTCGATCCTGGATGGCAAACCCGCCGAGGCTTTCACGGTGTCGCAGTTTTCGCTGTTCGGCCCCTGGCGGCAGGCGGCGCGGCAACACGGCATCCGCCATGTGCTGGCCTTGCCCATCACGTCGGCCTTCAATGGCTACAGCGGCATCTTTGTGCTGTATGCCGACCGCGAAGGCTACTTCAATGACGTGGGGATTGGCCTGTTTGCTGGGTTGGGTGAGCTGTTTGGATCACTCATGACAGTGGCGGCCGAGCGCGAGGAACTGCAGCGCGCGGCCTACCACGACGCGCTGACGGGCCTGCTCAACCGCCACGCCCTGGACCTGATCGACCGCCGCGTGTACCGGGCGTCGTTGTTCGAGCCCGTGTCGTCCATCCTGATGCTCGATCTGGACCGTTTCAAAAGCATCAACGACCGGTTTGGCCACGACATGGGCGACAAAGCCCTGCAGGCGGTCGCCCGCGTGCTGCAAAACACCCTGCGCCGTGGCGACGAAATCATTCGCTGGGGTGGCGAGGAGTTTCTGGTCTGCCTGCCCCAAACGCCGCTGGCCGACGCGCTCACCGTGGCTGAAAAGCTGCGCAAAAGCGTGGAGGGCGTCACCGACCCCGAACCGCTCACCGTGTCCATCGGCGCCTGCGAGATTGCGCCCCTCCAACACCTGGCCCAGGCCGTGGCCCGTGCGGACCAGGCGCTGTTCCAGGCCAAATCCGGTGGGCGTAACCAGGTGTGTGTGCTGCCATAGGTGCCATAGGGGCGACAGGGTTGCTCACGTGGTCGATTCATCAAAAATCATAGCTGCGAGCGCTTGATGGATAAGCGCTAGAGCCTGTTTTTACTAAAAACTGCTGGCCACACGCCTCGGTTTGCCGCCGCGCCCCGCTGGTCAGCCGGTGCAAGAGGGCGGCGCGGTATCATTCCGCCCTCGCAGCCGCTGGTGCGTTCTCTGCCCGAAACGCCCGTCCAGCGCCCCTGCATTCTGCTTTTGCCCACTCCTTTAGCCCAGCCCCTGACCCGTGCGTCTTACCTCGATCAAGCTTTCCGGATTCAAGTCGTTCGCTGAGCCCACCAACTTCATGCTGCCCGGGCAACTGGTCGGCGTGGTGGGCCCCAACGGCTGCGGCAAGTCCAACATCATGGATGCGGTGCGCTGGGTGCTGGGCGAGAGCAAGGCCAGCGAGCTGCGCGGCGAGTCCATGCAGGACGTGATCTTCAGCGGCACCACCACGCGCAAGCAGGCCAGCCGCGCCAGTGTGGAGCTGGTGTTCGACAACTCCGACCACCGCGCCGGTGGCCAGTGGGGCCAGTACGGCGAAGTGGCGGTGCGCCGCGTGCTCACGCGCGACGGCACCAGCAGTTATTACCTGAACAACCAGCCTGTGCGCCGCCGCGACGTGCAGGACGTGTTCCTGGGCACGGGCCTCGGGCCCCGCGCCTACGCCATCATCGGCCAGGGCACCATCAGCCGCATCATCGAAAGCCGCCCCGAGGAGCTGCGCCTGTTCCTCGAAGAGGCGGCCGGTGTCTCCAAATACAAAGAGCGCCGCCGCGAGACGGAAAACCGCTTGTCGGACACGCGCGAGAACCTCACGCGGGTCGAAGACATCCTGCGCGAGCTGAATGCCAACCTCGAAAAGCTCGAAAAGCAGGCCGAGGTGGCCGCCAAATACAACACGCTGCAGGCCGACGCCACGCTCAAGCAGCACCAGCAATGGTTTCTGAAACGCGCCGAGGCCGAAGAGCAGCAAACCAAGGTGCGCATGGAAGGCCTGCAGGCCGTCAACGACCTGGAATCCCGCATGGCCGACCTGCGTGCGGTGGAATCCGATTTAGAAACCATCCGCCAAGCCCACTACGCGGCGGGTGACCAGGTCAACCAGGCCCAGGGCAAGCTCTACGAAGCCACGGCAGAGGTCGGCAAGCTCGAAGCCGAGATCCGCTATGTGATCGAAGGACGCCAGCGCGTGGAGCAGCGCCTGGTCACGCTGGCCGAACAGATCGCCCAGTGGCAGGCCCGCAAGGAAGAGGCCGACATTGAGTTGGAAAACCTTGCCGGTGCCGGTGTAGACGCCGAAGAGCGCGCCGAAATGCTGGCAGCCCAGGTCGAAGAGCAGGCCATGCAGCTGCCCGACCTGGAAGACGCCTTGCGCCAGGCGCAAAGCCGCACGTCCGAGCAGCGCAGCGCCGTGGTGCAGGTGCAGCAACAGATTGGCGTGCTGGCGGCCGAGCAGCGCAGCATCGACGAACAAAGCCGCCAGCTGGACAGCCGCTTCGAGCGCCTGCGCACCGACCGCAATGCACTGGCCGCGCCCGACGAAACGCGGCTGGACAACCTGCGCGAGCAATTGGCCGAAGCACAAGAAATCGCCGAGACCACCGAAGCCCGCCTGCACGAGCTGCAGGAGTCCGTACCCCAGCTCGACGACGACCGCCGCACCCGCCAGCAGGCCGTGAACACCGAAAGCGCGCGCCAGGCCGACCTGTCGGCACGCATGGAAGCCTTGAAGGCGCTGCAGGAAAAGGTCAAGACGGACGGCAAGTTGCGCCCTTGGCTCGCCAAACATGGCCTGGACGGCCTGCAAGGCCTGTGGAGCCGCATCCACATCGAACCTGGCTGGGAAAACGCGCTAGAAGCCGCACTGCGCGAGCGGCTGGCCGCGCTGGAAGTAGGGCGCCTGGACATGGTGCGCGGCTTCCTCGGCTCCGGCGGCAACGACGCACCGCCCGCGCGCCTGGCCTTCTACAGCGCCCCCGCTGCAGGCCACCCCGAAACCCCGTCACGCCACGCCCGCCTGTCCGACCTGCTGCGCCTGAACGACGCCGGCCTGCGCGCAGTGATGGTCGACTGGCTGCAGGGCTGCACCACCGCCCCCACGCTGGACGAAGCCCTGGCCCGCCGCAGCACGCTACAACCCGGCGAGATGGTATTTGTGCCCTCGGGCCATGCCGTCAGCGCCCACAGCGTGAGCTTTTACGCGCAGGACTCTGAGCAGTCCGGCATGCTGGCGCGCGCTCAGGAGATCGAGCACCTTGAAAAAGAGCTGCGCGCCCAAGCCCTGATCGCCGAAGAATCCCGCAGCGCCCTGGTCCGCGCCGAGAGCGCCTACGCCGACGCCTCGCAACGCCTGGTGGCGGCCCGCCGCGAAGCGACCGAAACCCAGAGCCGCGCCCATGAACTGCAGGTCGAAACCCTGCGCCTGACCCAACTGGCCGAGCAGACCCGCGCCCGCAGTGCGCAGATCGATGGCGACCTGGCCGAGGTCGAGGCCCAATTGGCCGACCTGCAAGAACGCCGGGTGTCCGCCGAAGCACGCTTTGAAGAACTGGACATGCAACTGGCCGACAGCCAGGAGCGCGAGGCCCAGCTGGGCGACAAGGTGATCGAGGCCGAACGCAAGCTCACCGCCTGCCGCGAACAGCAGCGCACGCTGGAGCGCCAGGCGCAAGAGGCCACGTTCTCGCAGCGCAGTGTGGAGGCGCGCCGCGGCGAGCTGTCCCGCTCCATCGAAACCGCCACGCAGCAAGCTACGGCCCTGGCCGACGAGCAGCAGCGCGCCCGCGACGAACTCGCCCGCCTGTCCGACGCCGCCGCGCAAGGCGGCCTGCAGCAGGCGCTGGATGTAAAGATGGAGCGCGAAAAGGCGCTCGGCGCCCAGCGCAGCGAATACGACGACCTGACCACCAAACTGCGCGCCAGCGACGAGCGCCGCATGCAGCTCGAACGGGCGCTGGACCCGCTGCGTGCGCGCATCACCGAATTCCAGCTCAAGGAACAGGCCGCGCGCCTGGGCCTGGAGCAATACACCACGCTGCTGACCAACGCCCAGGCTGATCTGGAGGCCGTCGCCCAGTCGATCACCGATGGCAACGTGCGCGTGACCGGTCTGCAAGCCGAGATCGACCGCCTCCACCGCGAAATCGCTGCACTGGGCGCCGTCAACCTGGCCGCGCTGGACGAGCTGAAGCTGGCCAGCGAACGCAAGATATTCCTCGACGCGCAAACCGCCGACTTGACCGAGGCGATGAACACGCTGGAAGACGCGATCCGCAAGATCGACGGCGAAACGCGCCAACTGCTCTCAGGCACGTTTGACACCGTCAACGGGCATTTTGGGCGCATGTTCCCCGAGCTGTTTGGCGGCGGGCAGGCCAAGCTCATCATCACCGGCGACGAAATCCTCGACTCCGGCGTGCAGGTGATGGCCCAGCCGCCCGGCAAGAAAAACCAGACCATCCACCTGCTGTCGGGTGGCGAGAAAGCGCTCACGGCGATTGCGCTGGTGTTCGCCATCTTCCAACTCAACCCCGCGCCCTTCTGTCTGCTCGATGAGGTGGACGCGCCGCTGGACGACGCCAACACCGAACGCTATGCCAAGCTGGTGTCCAGCATGAGCAAGAGCACGCAGTTCCTGTTCATCAGCCACAACAAGATCGCCATGGAAATGGCCGAGCAATTGATTGGCGTGACGATGCAGGAGCAGGGCGTGTCGCGCATCGTGGCTGTCGATATGGAATCCGCTTTGTCCATGGCGGACGCTTGAACCAAACCACTCAACCATGAGCACATTGCAACTGAGTCTGGCCATCATCGGTGGCCTGGTGCTGGCCTTCATCGTGGCCTACAACACCTGGACCTCGCGCCGCAACGCGCCCAAACGTGCTTTGCCGCCGGACCCCGAACACCCGGCCGAGCCCACCGTTCGGCTGGACCCCGGGTTCGACGCTGCCGCCACGCCGGTGCCTGCGGGCGACTACCACGGCCTGGACCGGGGCCCGGGCCCGTTGGAGCACACGGTGGATGTGGACGATGCCTTGCAAATGCCCGTGCCCGCGTTTTCGCTGGAGCGCCGCCCCGGGCTGGACTCCTTGATCGACGTCATTGCACCCCTGCAGCCCGAAAACGTGGTGTCGGGCGACGCCGCCCTGGCCGCGCTGCCGCCCACGCGCCGCGCAGGCAGCAAGCCCTTTGCGGTCGAAGGCCTGAACGAATCCACCCAGCAATGGGAGACCCCTGCGCCCGGCCAGCGCTACCAGAGCTTTCAGGCCGGTGTGCAGCTGGCCAACCGCATGGGCGCGCTCAACGAGATCGAGTTCTCTGAATTTGTCGTCAAGGCCCAGGCGTTTGCCGACGCCATCAACGCCGCCCCCGACTTCCCGGACATGCTGCAGGAAGTGGCCCGCGCGCGTGAGCTGGACCAGTTCGCCAGCGACCACGATGCCCAACTGGCCTTCATGCTGCGCGCCCGCCAGGCCGCCTGGAGCCCGGGTTACGTGCAGCAAAATGCTGCCCGCCTGGGTTTTGTGCACGGCGCCATGCCGGGCCGCCTGGTGCTGCCAGCAAATGCGCAAGGCTTGCCGCCTTTGCTGACGCTGGGCTACGACACCCAGGCTGCCCTGGCCGAAGACCCCGACCAGTCCGCCATCCGCGACATCACCCTGAGCCTGGACGTGGCCCAGGTCCACCGCACCGAGCAGCCTTTTGCACGCCTGCGTGAAGCCGCTGCGGTGTTGTGCGAAGCCATGGACGGCGTGTTGTGCGACCAGAACGGCACCCCGCTGCCCGCCATGGCCATGGACCCGATTGCCACCGACTTGGAACTGCTGTACGACCAATTGGATGGACGCGATCTGTCGGCGGGGTCGGTCCTGGCGCGGCGGTTGTTCAGTTGAGCGCGCACCCTCACAAGGCGGACGCAAATTGAACTGGCGTGCATTCTTTCTTCCACCGCTGGTCGAGCGCGACCAGGGGCTGTACCGACCGGGGCTGCAGGCGCTGGAGCTGTTCAAGACCGCAGTGCTGGTGGCAGCCGGTGTCGGGGTGGTGGTTTTCGGGCAGATGCACGCGATGGGCGCGGTCTATCTGGGGCTGGCAGGCTTCCTGGGCTGGCGCCAATGGGCGGAGCGGCGCAAGTTTGGGCCCGCGGGCCGTCCGCTGGTGCGCATCCACGACGGCACCGCGTTCTTCTCGCTGTCGTCCCGGTTGGTGCCCCGGCAGCAAGAGGTTGCGTTGCGTGAGGTCAAGGCGCTGACCCTGCATGGCGACTTCATTCGCCGCAAGTTTGTGTTTGAGCGGCGCCATGGCGACGCGATCCGCTTCACCACGTCGTATGGTCGGCACGACGAGCGGGTTGTAGCGTTTGTGCGCCAGCACATGCCTTCACGCATCCGCCTTGAGGTCAAAGAGGCGCCCGCCTTGGCCGGTCAGATTCCCGGTGATGAGCACTGAAACCGTTGGGCAGACTCCAGAAAGACCGCAACGGCCATGTCCGATAATTTAGACCTTTTTTCGCCCCAAGCGCAGACTGGTAAAGCGCTGATAGCTACAAAAATAGAAGCGCTGAGCAGCCAGCTCAATCAGTGGGCACACCAGTACTACGTGCTGGACGAACCCACCGTGCCCGACGCGGAATACGACAAGGTCTTTCGCGAGCTGCAGGCGCTGGAGGCCGCGCATCCCGATCTCGTCACCCCGGATTCGCCCACGCAGCGCGTGATTGGTGCGGTGATGGAGGGACTGGCTTCCGTGCGCCACGCCGTGCCCATGCTCAGCATCCACACCGAAACCGACACCGAGGCCACGGGCGCGCAGGCGTTTGATGCCCGCGTGCGGCGCGAGCTGGGCCTGTCCGAATCGGACGCCGCCATCGAATACGTGGCCGAGCCCAAGTTTGACGGCCTGGCCATGAGCCTGCGCTACCAAAACGGTCGCTTGGTGCAGGCCGCCACACGGGGTGATGGCGAGGTGGGTGAAGACGTGACGCACAACATCCGCACCATCCGGCAGATTCCTTTGACGTTGCCCAGAGATGTACCGACCTTATTGGAGGTGCGCGGCGAGGTCTACATGCGCCGCGCCGATTTCGACGCGCTCAACGAGCGCCAGCGGGAGCTGGGCGGCAAGACCTTTGTGAACCCGCGCAACGCCGCTGCAGGTGCGGTGCGCCAGCTGGACTCCAACATTACCCTCCAGCGGCCCTTGAGCTTTTTTGCCTATGGCCTGGGCGCTGTGACGGCGCCTGCAGAAGGCGGGCCGGTGTTTCGCACCCACTACGAGATGCTGCTGACCCTGAAATCATGGGGTTTTCCGGTCGCAGCGCAGGTACAGCTTGCGACAGGCGCTACGGAATTGGTAGCGTTTCACCAACAGGTGGGCGCCAGCCGCGATGCGCTGCCGTACGACATCGACGGCGTGGTCTACAAGGTCAATGCGCTGCAGCTGCAGCGCGACCTGGGCTTCAAGACCCGCGAGCCGCGCTGGGCCGTGGCGCACAAGTACCCCGCGCAAGAGATGATCACCAAGGTCGAGGGCATCGACGTGCAGGTGGGGCGTACAGGCAAGATCACCCCCGTGGCGCGGCTGGCGCCTGTATTTGTGGGGGGCGTCACCGTTACCAATGCCACGCTGCACAACCTGTTCGAGATTCGCAAAAAAGGTGTGCGCGTGGGCGACCAGGTGATCGTGCGCCGTGCGGGCGACGTAATTCCCGAAGTGGTGGGCGTCATGCCTCCACTCACCGATGCTACGGAAGTCATTTCTGTCGATGGGGTGCCCATCAAACAGCGCCACGGAAATCCTCCTCGGGAGGTATATGTCCCGAACTTCCGTATGCCGAATAAATGTCCCATCTGCGGCAGCGACGTGGTGCGCGAAAAAGGCGAGGCCAACCACCGCTGCACCGGCGGCCTGTTCTGCGCCGCGCAGCGCAAAGAAGCCATCCTGCACTTTGCCGCCCGCCGCGCCATAGACATTGAGGGCCTGGGCGACAAGCTGGTCGACCAAGTAGTGGACGCCAACGTGATCCGCACGCTGCCCGACCTGTACCGCCTGGGCCTCACCTCCCTCATCGCACTGGAGCGCATGGCCGAAAAATCGGCCCAGAACGTGCTGGCCGCACTCGAAAAATCCAAGCAGACCACCTTGCCGCGCTTCCTGTTTGGTCTGGGGCTGCGCCATGTGGGCGAGGCCACGGCCAAGGACCTTGCCAAACACTTTGGCACGCTGGACGCCATCATGGATGCCAGCGTGGAGCAGTTGCTGGAGGTGAACGACGTGGGCCCCGTGGTGGCCCAAAGCCTGCACACTTTCTTTCAGCAGCCGCACAACCGCGAAGTGGTCGAGCAACTGCGTGCCTGTGGCGTGACCTGGCCCGAAGGCCCTGTGGCCGAACGAGCCCCGCAGATCCTGGCGGGCAAAACCGTGGTGCTGACCGGCACTCTACCCACCCTGAGCCGCGACGCGGCCAAGGACATGCTCGAAGCCGCTGGAGCCAAGGTGGCCGGGTCGGTCAGCAAAAAAACCAGCTATGTGGTCGCTGGCGAAGAAGCCGGCAGCAAGCTGGCCAAGGCCGAGGAGCTGGGCGTGCCGGTGCTGGACGAGGCGGGCATGCTGGCGCTGCTGGCTGGGCCCATTGGCTGACCGGGCACCGCCCAAACCCTAGTTGATCTCTTTGATGCGCACCTTTTTCATTTCTCTCTGGGCCCGCTTGACGGCCCTGTTCCACCGCGTTGCGGGCTGGTTTGCCTGGATGCCGCGGCCGGTGCGGCTGGGTCTTTTCTGGACGATGGTGGCGGTGCCCACGGCGGTGCTGCTGTACGCACTGGCGCTGGTGCCTCTGACCCCCAGCGTCAGCGACATCCGCAAGGCCAAAAGCGAGCTGCCCGCGCAGCTCATGTCGATGGATGGCAAGTTGCTGGCCGAATACCGCTGGGCCAACCGTGAGTGGGTGGAGCTGAGCCAGGTGTCGCCCAACGTGATCGACGCCCTCATCGCCACCGAAGACCACCGTTTTTACGACCACTGGGGCATGGACTGGCGGCGCACCGCCTCGTCGGTCGTGCACACGCTGCGGGGGGCGCCACAGGGCGGCTCTACCATCACGCAGCAACTGGCGCGCAACCTGTTTCCTGAAGAGATCGGCCGCTCGCGCACCATCTCGCGCAAGCTCAAAGAGGCGGTTACAGCGCTCAAGATCGAGGCGTCGTACTCCAAGGACGAGATCCTGGAGACCTACCTCAACACGGTGCCTTTTTTGTACAACGCCTACGGCATCGAGATGGCCGCGCGCACGTATTTCGACAAGTCGGCCGACAAGCTCAATGTGCTGGAAAGCGCCACGCTGATTGGCATGCTCAAGGGCACGGCCTACTACAACCCGGTGCTCAACCCCGAGCGCGCACAGGGGCGGCGCAACACCGTGTTGTCGCAAATGGTCAAGCGCGGCAAGCTCGATTCCAAAGAGTTTGATGCCCTGAAAGTGCGCCCCCTGGGCGTCAACTTTGAGCGCCAGACCGAGGTAATGGGCCCTGCGCCGCACTTTGCAATGCAACTGCGCAAGCAGCTGATCGACTGGGCCGACAGCCGCGGCTACAACCTGTATT
Organism: Acidovorax sp.; assembly: GCF_046291265.1. Classification (GTDB taxonomy): domain Bacteria; phylum Pseudomonadota; class Gammaproteobacteria; order Burkholderiales; family Burkholderiaceae_C; genus Acidovorax. The sequence goes on from NZ_JBKBTV010000028.1 coordinate 56,476, forward strand.
CAGATGGTTTGGTGGTCCGCACGACCATCGATTCGCGCCTGCAAGCCATTGCCAACCGGGCCGTGGAGCGGCAAGGGCTGCAACTGCAGGGCGTGGCTGACAAAGCCTGGTCGCAGCGCAATGGCTGGGGGCCCGACAACGAACTGGTGCAAACGCTGGTGCGCGAGAGCCCCGAGTTTCGTGCGGCGGTGGACAAAGGCGAAGACCCCGAGGCAACGTTAAAAACCTTGCTGGCCAACGAACCCTGGCTGCAAAAGCTGCGCGCTGAAAAAACGCGGGTGCAGGCGGGCTTTCTGGCGCAAGACCCGGTCACAGGCCACGTGCTGGCGTGGGTGGGCAGTCGGGACTTTGCCCAAGACCCGTTTGACCATGTGCAGGCGGCACGCCGCCAGCCGGGGTCGACCTTCAAGCCCTTTGTGTACGGGGCCGCATTTGCGCAGGGCGCCTTGCCCACCGACACGCTAATGGACTCGGCTGTGGAGATTCCGCTGGGTGGCGGTCGCGTCTGGCGCCCCACCGACGGCGGTCCGCCCAGCGACGAACCCATGACGCTGGCCGATGGCTTGGCACTGTCCAAAAACACCATCACCGCGCAGGTGATGCAGCAGGTGGGCCCGGCCCGCGTGGCCGAAGTGGCGCGTGCGCTGGGCGTGCGCCAGTCCAAGCTCGAAGAAGTGCCCTCGCTGGCGCTGGGCACCAGCCCGGTCACGCTCAAGGAGATGATTTCGGCCTACAGCAGCATCGCCACCCTGGGGCGCTACATCGAACCCGTGCTCATCCTCAGCATTGAGGACCGCCACGGCAAGGTGCTGGAGACCTTTGCGCAACCCACGCCCGAGGTGGTGTTTGACCCCCGCGCGGCGCAAACCCTGCGCAACACGATGCGCGGCGCGGTCGACAAGGGCACCGCCACTGCCATCCGCAGCCGCTACGGCGTGCAGGCGGACGTGGCGGGCAAAACCGGCACCACGCAGGACAACACCGATGGCTGGTTCATCCTGATGTACACCCGTGTGGTGGTGGGCGCCTGGGCGGGTTTCAACGATGGCCGCATCACGCTGCGCAGCGACTACTGGGGGCAGGGCGCGCGCAGCGCGTTGCCCATGGTGGGCGAGTTCATGCAGCAGGCGATTCGCACCAAGGTGATTGATGGCAACGACCGGTTTGTGGATGAGTTCGCCCCGGTCATGCCGCCGCCGCCGCCCGATGCGCCGCTGGAAAACATGCGCGACTGGATCCGTGGGCTGTTTGGCGGTGGAGGCACCCCCCGGCCACCGGGCCCCAATGGCCTGCCGCCCGTCACCACCGACCCCGGCTATCCGTCTGGCCCGCCGGTGCCTGCAGAGGAGCGTGTGGGCGGGTGACTGGCTGACTGGCTGACTGGCTGAGTCTTCAATCAGTCAGTGTTTGGGCTGTCTTGCTGGCTGATGCGGTTACTCGATGTCCACAAAATGCGTGCCAAACACACCGGTCTTGCGGTCGGCAAAGTAGTGCTCCAGCGTTTCTTTGACGGTGCGAAACGCAATCTCGTCCCACGGCACTTCGTCTTCGGCAAATAGCCGCGCCTCAATGGTTTCGTAGCCCGGGTTGAACTGGTCGCTGAGCAGATTGGCGCGGTAGAACAGGTGGACCTGGCCGACCCGCCGCACATTCAGCAGGCTGAACAACGGCCCCATTTCGATCTGGGCACCGGCTTCTTCATCCGTCTCGCGCGCGGCGCCCTGGGCCGTGGTTTCGTCCAGCTCCATAAAACCTGCGGGCAAGGTCCATTTGCCCCAGCGGGGTTCGATGTTGCGTTTGCACAGCAGCACGCGGCCATCGGGCATGGCAGGCACCGTGCCCACCACGTTGAGCGGGTTCTCGTAGTGCACCGTGTTGCAGCTGGGGCAGACAGCGCGCAACTTGGTGTCGCCGTCGTCTGGCAGGCGGTAAACCACGGCGGTGCCACAGGCGCGGCAATGTTTGATGGGGCTGCGGTACGTCATGCAGTTTTATGAGTCAAATTGGCCTCTAGCGCTTATTGCATAAGCGCTAGTAGCTATAAAAAGCGTAGTATTTTGGCGAGACGCATCCGGGTGAGTAGGTGTCCGCGGCTCGCTCGCCCCGTCACACCACCGTCAACCGCAGCGTGCCCAGGCCCGCCACGCCACCTTCCAGCACGTCGCCCCGTTTCACCGAATCCACGCCTTCGGGTGTGCCGGTGTAGATCAGGTCGCCGGGTTGCAGCTCCCACGCGGCGGACAGGTGCTCGATGGTTTCGGCAAGGTTCCAGATCAGGTTGGACACATTGCTGCGCTGCCGGTCTGCGCCGTTCACTTTGAGCCAGATGGCGGCGTTGGCAACATCGCCTGCGTGGGTGATCTGCGTGATGGGAGAGATGGGTGCGCTGGCGTCAAACCCCTTGCCGATGCACCAGGGGCGGCCCTGGCGCTTCATATCGGCCTGCAGGTCGCGGCGCGTCATGTCCAGCCCCACGGCATAGCCGTAAATGTGCGCCAACGCGTCGGCGGCCTTGATGTTTTTGCCGCCCTTGCCAATGGCCACGACCAGTTCGATCTCGTGGTGGAAGTTGGCGGTGAGGCTGGGGTAGGGCAGTTCACCGGTCTGGCCGTCGTTGACCACCACGATGGCGTCGGCGGGCTTCAGGAAGAAAAACGGCGGCTCGCGGCCGGTGAAACCCATCTCCTTGGCGTGTTCTTCGTAGTTGCGGCCCACGCAGTAGATGCGGTGCACAGGAAATTGGTCACCGCAGCCCATCACGGGCACGCTGGCCACGGGTGCCGGAGAAAACACGTAGCTCATGTCAACCTCTCGAATTCTTGAGTTCAATACAAAGGGGAGTCGGGCGGCGCGGGGGCTGGGCTGGTGCGGTGGCAAAAACCCCGGGTCTGCACCCGGCGCCGCCTTGGTGTGGCAGTGTGCCATGGGTGCGCCCACCAAGTTGCGTCCGGTGACAGAAGGGCCCAGGCCTGCCGTTCCAGCGCCCGCCGTTCCGACGGACTGGGGTGACAGGGTGGCGACTATGGGGCGCTACACTCGCGCCCATGGCACAGAGCTTTGATTTCCAAAACACGCCGGGCCACTTGGTGCGCCGCGCCCACCAGCGAACCGTTGCGCTTTTCATGGAAGAAACCGCCGGGTTTGACGTCACCCCGGTGCAGTTCGCCATCCTGCACGAGCTGCTGGCCCAGCCTGGCGAGGACCAGGTCACGCTGGCGTCCCGCGTGGCGTTTGATGCGGCCACCTCGGGTTCAGTCATCGGGCGCCTCGAAAAGCGCGGCTGGATCCGCCGCGAACCCGACACCCGCGACCGCCGCCGCAAGCTGCTGTGGATCACCCCCGAAGGCGAAGTGGCGGCGCTGCAGATGCGTGACGCCGCCCAGCGCGTGCAAGAGCGCTTGACCGCCCCCCTGACCCCGCAGGAAAGTGCCGAGTTGATGGTGCTGCTGTCCAAGGTTGTCTACAACCACCAGGACCCGGCGGGCACCTCCGGCGCGTGATGGGTGGCGCGGCCTGACGGGTCGGCTTGCCAAACCGCCGCATCCATTGCACCGAGAT
>NZ_JBKBTV010000029.1:0-56390 GCF_046291265.1 Acidovorax sp.
CGGCAAGACATCGGCAATGTGATCCGGCAGGACCCAAGCAGACATGAGAAAAGGGGAGGCTGTTAAAATCGTGATTCTACCGGCACCGGCCAAGGCCCCTCCAACGGGGACCGACCAACAAGGCCATCAAGCGCGAGAAACACATGGCGCCGCCCTGTCCCATAGGAGGGAGAGCGGCCCAAAAAAAACGGCAGCCCTGCAATGCAGAGGCTGCCGTTGCGCGCCTGGCGCCGCTTTTTTACTTGCGCGGGGCGGCAGGCTGCGCCGCGGATGCAGCGGTGCCACCGCGGAAGGCCTTGAAGAATTCGGACGACGAGGGGTCCACCACCATAACGTCGCTCTTCTTGTTGAAGCTGGACTTGTAGGCCTCCAGGCTGCGGTAGAACTGCGCAAACTGCGGGTCGCGGCCAAAGGCCTCGGCGTAGATGCGGGCGGCCTCGGCATCGCCCTCGCCCTTGAGCTTCTGGGCATCGCGGTAGGCGTTGGCAATGGCGATTTCGCGCTGGCGGTCGGCATCGGCGCGGATCTTTTCGCCTTCAGCCCCACCGGTGGATCTAAGCTCATTGGCGACACGCTTACGCTCAGCCTCCATACGCCGATACACAGACTCAGTGATCGCCTCCACATAATCGACGCGGGTGATTCGGACATCCACCACATCAACACCCCACGGCTTCACTCCGCGAACCGACTCAAGCACTTCGCGTTTTACGTCTGCCATTAGGTCTTCCCGCTTCAGCGACAACAACTCTTTGACAGTTCGCTTGTTGATTTCCTCTTGGAATGCATTGCGAACCACGCGATTGAGCTGCATGGCACCTGCGTTTTCGTCAAGGCCGACATTGCGGATGTACTCAGTGGGCTCAGAAATGCGCCAACGAACATACCAGTCGATTACCACACGCTGCTTCTCTGCAGTCAGCATGGGCTCCGTATCGGTGCTATCCAAGGTCAGCAGCCGCTTGTCGATGTAGGAAACGTTCTGAAAAGGGGGGGGGAGCTTCCAGTTCAAGCCCGGCTCGGTAATAACCTCCTTAATCTGACCCAGGGCATAAAGAACACCAAACTGGCGTTGATCCACAACAAAGAGCATCGAGCTCATTAACGCAAGCACCACCAAAAAAGTAGAGGCTATAAATCCGACTCTGTTCACAGGTAGCTCCTAGCGGGCTTCACGATCACGCGTACGACTAGTGTCACGCGCCCGCGGGTCAGTGGATAAGGAAGAGGATGGCACCGATGGAACCGCCGCAGGCGAAGTAGATGCAGAAGACAGCGATTGCTCCAAAGGCCCCGCTCCCGAAACAACTCCTTGCATGATTTTGTCCAGCGGCAAATAGAGCAGATTTGAACCTTGGCGCGAATCGACCAAGACCTTGGTGACGCTGCCGTATATCTGCTGCATGGTCTCCAAATACATTCGATCACGCGTCACAGTTGGTGCCTTCTGATACTCAGCAAGCACCGATGAGAATCGTTGCGCGTCACCTTGGGCCTGAGCAACTATGCGTGCCTTATAGGCAGCAGCCTCCTCATTCAAGCGCGACGCAGAGCCTACAGCACGGGGAATGACGTCATTCGCGTACGCTTGAGCCTCATTTTTCGCTCGCTCGCGCTCCTGCCCCGCTTTGAGTACATCATCGAACGATGCCTGCACTTGCTCAGGAGGGCGGACACCGCCCTGCTGGAGATTGATACCGACGACTTCAACGCCGACCTTGTACCGGTCCAGGATGGTTTGCATGAGCGCCCTCACGCGAGGGGCTATCTGATCGCGCTCCTCGGCAAGTGCCGTATCCATGCGCATCTTGCCCACAACTTCCCGAACTGCGGTCTCCGCAGCCTGAACCACCGCTTCCGTCGGGTTTTTGCTCTCAAAAAGCCATGCCCTTGCGTCGTTCAATCGGTATTGAACCGCGAACTTGATCTCAACAATGTTTTCGTCTTCTGTCAGCATGGCGGACTCACGCAATCCCGTGCTTTTGATAACGCTATCGCGCCCAACATCCGCAGATCGAATTTGAGTCACAAAAACAAGCTCGTGACGCTCAATTGGGTAAGGCAGTCGCCAATTAAAGCCCGCGCTTACCGTGCTCTTGTACTTTCCAAACTGGGTGATAACGGCTTGCTGACCTTCTTGCACAATAAAGAAACCAGTACCCAGCCAGATCACAAAAACAATGCCAAGAATGAGTCCAACACCTACACCGGCATTTTTCATATCGGGCTGAAAACCACCACCCGAACCACCACTGCTTCCCGTCCCCCGACCACCACCCTTGCCACCAAACAGACCTCCAAGCTTGCGATTGAGGTCTCGCCACAACTCATCGAGATCCGGTGGTTGTCCGTTCCCGTTGTTGCCGCCCTGCTCACGGCCGCGGTTACCAGATGTTGGCGGTACCGGACGCTCCTCGGGACGCACCGCGTCGTCTGGTTTTTCGTCGCCGCGACCCCAGCGGGGATCATTCAAGTTGAACATACCCCGGATACGTTCTGGCAATGAGGCCCACCGCAGGGTTCGATTCTGAAAATTCATGCGCAAAGTCTCTGGTTCTCTACTGGCGTTGATCAATGCAGACATTGTGCCCAATCAGGGCAATTCACTTGGCAATTCAATGGCGGTATCTGGGGTCATGACTCCAGCCGCTGCCAAGACCTTGGATGAGAGTATTGAGCGCAGGCCGTCAAGGCCCTCTCCCGAACGAGCGCTCACGAATAGGCGTGGAATCATATGACCATCCACCTCATAGCAGTCTTCCAGGATTGCAGGGTATCGATCTGACTCCAAGGCATCAATCTTGTTAAATACAAGAATCTGTGGAATACCCTCGGCTCCAATTTCTCGCAAGACACGCTGCACCTGTGTCATCTGCTCGGGAAATTCAGGGTTCGATGAATCCACGACATGAAGCAACAGGTCCGCTTCTACGGCCTCCTGCAGCGTTGCCTGAAATGCATCAATAAGACCATGCGGAAGGTCTCTGATGAATCCGACCGTATCGGACAACGATACTGATCTCCCTGCGGCTCCAAGGTAGAGCTGCCGCGTAGTCGTGTCCAGCGTGGCAAAGAGTTGATCCGCCGCATACGCTCGCGCCTTGACCAGCGCATTGAAAATTGTGGACTTGCCAGCGTTGGTGTAACCCACCAACGAAATGTCGAAGGTGTCCCTGCGTTCGCGCTGCCGCCGCTGCGTCGAACGCTGGCGCTTCAGTTTCACGAGCCGCTCACGAGTGCGTTTTATGGCGTCACCGATCATGCGACGATCCAACTCGATCTGCTTCTCTCCAGGGCCCCCTCGTGCACCAATACCTCCGGTCTGGCGCTCTAAGTGAGACCATCGGCGAACAAGGCGCGTGCTCAAATACTGAAGCCGAGCCAACTCAACCTGGAGCTTGCCCTCATGACTCCGAGCTCTTTGCGCAAAAATCTCAAGGATCAAAAGCGTCCGATCATTGACCGGCAGCTCTATGTGGCGCTCCAGATTGCGCTGTTGCGCAGGACTGAGCGACTGATCAAAGAGGACTTCGGTAGCACCATGCATCTGTGCAAGGGCGCGAATCTCATCGGCCTTGCCACTCCCTACAAACAGCGCCGCATCAGGCGCCTTGCGCTTGCAGGCGATTCGCGCAACCGGAGTCATCCCAGCTGTTTGCGCAAGCAATCCCAGCTCTTGAAGTTCCAAGTCGAAGTGGGGCAACCCAAAATCCACCCCAACCAGAAGGACAGTAGTACTCGGGGGTGACGATGAAAATCTGGCTCCACTCAAAGCCTACCGCCTTCCCAACCAATCCGAGCTCTAAAAAGCGAAGAAGACAACAACGACTTAGGCGCTGCCGGCATCAGCTTCCGGCGTTTCAGTCGTTGAGAAATTTACGGCACGGCCAGGAACGATGGTGGAAATAGCATGCTTGTAAACCATTTGGGTTACTGTATTGCGCAGTAGCACCACATACTGATCGAAAGATTCGATCTGCCCCTGAAGCTTGATGCCGTTGACCAAATAGATGGAAACCGGAACATGCTCTCGACGCAAAGCGTTCAGAAACGGGTCTTGCAAAAGCTGGCCTTTATTGCTCACGATATTCTCCGTGTTCAAAATGTTGTTGTAAACCAGCACCTTACCACAGCCATGCAGGCGGCTCGTTGCAACTCGACATGCCCCCTTCAGAATTCAGCTTTTACTTAGTCGTCGTCCTTGTCGGAAAAAGGATTGTGAGACGTTTTCATTTGTATGCGGAGCGGTGTCCCCACCAGATCAAACTCTTTCCGGAAGCGTCCCTCCAGAAATCGCTTGTATGCATCTGTGACGTGTTCGAGGGAGTTTCCATGAACGATGATTACGGGTGGATTCATCCCACCTTGATGCGCATAGCGCAGCTTGGGACGGAACATACCGGCACGCTTCGGACTTTGGAATTGAACCGCCTCAAGCAGCAGTCGAGTGAGAACTGGTGTAGACATCTTGCATGTAGCTGCTTTGTGTGCTTGCACAATGGAGGCCCAGAGAGGACCAAGGCCTTGCCTCTTTTTAGCAGATATGTAATGCAGCGAAGCAAACTTCAAGAAGGCCAAACGGGTCTCGATGGATCTTTCCAGTAGCTGACGCTGATACTCATCAATGGCATCCCATTTGTTGACCGCAACGACCACTGCGCGACCACTTTCCAAGATGTACCCAGCTATATGAGCATCTTGGTCAGTAACCCCTTGGGTTGCATCTAGCAGCAGCAGCACAACGTTAGCAGACTCAATGGCCTGCAGCGTTTTTACCACTGAAAACTTCTCGATCGCCTCAAACACCTTGCCTTTGCGCCGAAGGCCTGCCGTATCCACAAGTTCAAACTTCTGACCGTTCCGCTCAAAAGGAACGGAAATAGCGTCGCGAGTTGTCCCCGGCATATCAAATGCAACCAACCGCTCTTCGCCCAGCCAAGTATTGATCAGCGTTGACTTTCCTACATTCGGTCGTCCTGCCACAGCCAGCTTAACAATGCTCTTGTCAGGCCCACCATCCGCATCTTCCGGATCTGGCAGTTGGAGAGGCTCCAATGCGATCTCCACCAAGCCCCGAATGCCTTGCCCATGTGCAGCAGATACCGGAAAGACCTCACCCAATCCAAGTTCGTAGAACTCGGCGAGCTGAACCCCCTCCAACATTCCTTCCGCCTTGTTGGCCACCAACACACAAGGTTTGCTAAGACGCCGCAGATAGTTGGCGATGTCATGGTCTTGGGCGGACACCCCCGCGCGTGCGTCCACGACAAAAACAACCACGTCAGCCTCTGCTACAGCCTGCTGGGTCTGTTTCGCCATCTCTTTGTAGATGCCGGTCGATGCATCTGGCTCAAACCCGCCGGTATCGATGACGATATATTCGTGCTTACCTTGCTTGCCATTCCCGTAATGCCGGTCACGCGTAAGTCCCGCAAAATCGGCGACGATGGCGTCACGAGACTTTGTCAGGCGATTGAACAACGTGGACTTACCGACGTTCGGACGCCCAACAAGGGCGATAACTGGCTTCATTGAATAAGACCTATCAATCAATCAGGACGGAAGCCAAAAATGCCGCCGTTACGTGTCACCACGACCAAAGTATCCGCAGCTACAACCGGAGCGGCACCAATACCAGAACCGTCGGTGGAAACACGGTTGAGCGGGGCGCCATCGGTGCGAGAAAGCAAGTGAACCAGCCCTGTGTCGTCACCGACTACCACCGAGCGCCCGAGAAGCAAGGGGGCCGTTAGCTTGCGATGTTTAAGACGATCTGTGGCCCATAGACGAGAACCATCCATGCGGCGCCAAGCAATCACTGATCCATTGCTTTCAGTGCCAAAAACGGCATCTCCATCACCATGGACGCCTTCGGCACCACTGGCAGGCTGGGTCCAAGCAACGGCACCACGCGCAGTGTTTACACAACCCACAGACGCCTGAAAAGCACGTGCGCACACGCTTTCACCGTCTCTGGTTGTCCGCCCCACCAACTCAACCAATCTTTCAACATCATTGGTGCCGCGAGGGCTCGCCAATGGAGCCTCCCACCGAACGCTTCCGTTGTCTGGATTGAGCCCCACCAAGCGACCCGACAAACCGACAAGCAAGGTATCTCCTACGGGGCGCAATACACCAGCCTGGCGCAAAACCAAGGCCTCACCAGGCCGTTGCTGTGTCCACAGCTTGCGACCAGTCACGGCATCAAACGCAGAAATAGCTCGATCCGCGGAAAGCACAAAAACACGCCCACCTGCCAGCAGCGGAGGCGTAAACACCTGAGCACCCATCGCATGTCGCCAGCGTTCTCGCCCAGCATCCAGCACGACCAGCTCATTTCCACGCGAAACCACGGCGGCAGCCTTTCCCTCGCTGCCCACGCCTGCGGAGAGCGGCTCACCCAGATTGGTGCGCCACACATCGCCACCCGTGCGTGCATCAATAGACACTACGACACCGTCAACAGAGGCAAGCGTGACAAGATGACCAGCAGTGTGCACCTCCATCGGCATGCCAGCCAAACCGCCCACACGGGAAGTCCAAGCTTGGCGCACACCTAGAACAGCCACATTCGCGCCAAGATCTCCCGGCACAGGTTTGGAGCTACCTCCACTCCAAAGTGATGAACATCCAGCCAGAACAACCACTACCGCCAGAGCCACAACTGCGCGGTAAGTACGTGCAGTACCGCGCGCTGCGAACCGAGAAAAATACATAGTCACTTTGCCCCTCCAGCAGTACTAGCCGATACCACCGTCGAACCTTGCGGAGCCACACCCAACGCGTTCAGCTTTATCTCTACCAAACGGCGGTATTCGACACCCTCTTCAAACGCCTTGTAAGCACGGTTGTACTCAGCAATGGCCTCCGCACGCTTGTCCTGCAAAACAAAGATATCACCTTTGCGGTCTGCATAAACAGCCTCAAACTCTGGTGGAAAGCCGGTGGAGACCAGCGCAAGCGCTTCGTCATAACTCTTCTGATCCATCAACACACTACTCAGCCGGAGCTTCGCAAGCGCCTTAAGCCCATCGTCTGAAGACTTCTCCGCAACCCAAGCCAGCGTCTGCTTGGCAGCATCCGAATTACCACCATCCAATTGAGCTTTTGCAAGGGTCAGCCCTGCCTGCCCCGCCTGCGCTGTGCCTGCGTACTTCAACTTGATATCTGAAAATGCTTGCTCCATTCGCACAGAGTCGGCAGAACGAGCCGCGGCGTCAACCGCATCGAACAGGGCCGCCGCCTGCACAGCCTGACGATTCTGCCAATACTGATAACCATTCCATGCAGCAACCGCTCCGGCAACCAAGATCAACACGGAGCTGATCAACGTGCCCCATGTGTTCCAGAAATGCTTCAACTGGTCAAGCTGCTCTTGTTCTTCGAGATCGAGGTGTTTTGCCATGGGATATGTGTGTTTCAGGAGATGGATTGTAGGTGGGGGGCCCAGTCGGCCAACGCATCGAGCGCTCTTTCTGATTGAGCGCCTGCGCCATCACGGAGTGATTTCAACGTCACCATGCCCCTGGACAGCTCGTCCTCTCCGAAAATCAGAGCATGGACAGCACCGCTGGCGTCGGCTTTTTTAAACTGTGACTTCATGCTGCCCATGCCGTCTCCGCCAGCAGGCGCCGCGTGCATCTGCACCTTTACGCCCTGTGTGCGCAGCCGTTCAACGGTGGACATGGCCAGGGGCAATGCAGCTACTGAGGGAACAATCGCGTAGACATCCGGCACAAGGGCAGGAACCACGTTACCCTGCTCCTTCAGGAGTTCCAACACCCGCTCCACGCCGAGAGCCCAGCCGACGGCCGGAGCAGGTTTACCACCAACCTGCTCGATCAAGTAGTCATAGCGACCTCCTCCGCAGATGGTGCCCTGCGAACCCAACTGGTCCGTCACGAACTCAAACACCGTGAGGTTGTAGTAGTCCATACCTCGTACAAGGCGAGGATTGACTCGCCACTCCACCCCGTTCGCATCCAGGATGGCCTTCACTGACGAAAAATGTGCAAGCGATTCGGCACCCAGAAAATCGATCAAACGAGGCGCAGCGTCCACCAAAGATTGCATAGCCGGATTCTTGGTGTCCAGAATTCGCAAGGGATTGCTATGCAAACGCCTGCGGGCTTCTTCATCAAGGGTATCCGCGTGCTGCTCCAGATAAGCGATCAATGCCGTGCGGTGGGCCTTGCGCTCAGCAGGCTCACCAAGACTGTTGATCTCAAGGCGGATATTTTTTAGACCCAATTCACGCCACAGAGTATTGGCCAGAAGGATCAACTCGGCATCGACTTCCGCGCCCGGAAACCCAAGCGCTTCGGCACCAATTTGGTGGAACTGCCGGTACCGGCCGCGCTGAGGACGTTCGTGACGGAACATGGGCCCCATGTAGTACAGCCGCTTCCCCCCTTCGTAGAGCATGTTGTGCTCAGCAACAGCACGCACTACACCGGCGGTGGCCTCCGGACGCAAAGTCAACTGCTCCCCATTGAGACGATCTTCAAATGAGTACATCTCTTTTTCGACAATGTCCGTCACCTCACCGAGTCCTCGCACGAACAAAGGCGTTGGCTCGACGATAGGGGTACGAATGTTGCGATAAGCGTATCGCGCCATCAACGCGCGCACCTTGTCCTCTAGCCACTCCCACTTCGCTGAATCGGGGGGCAAAATGTCATTCATCCCTTTTACTGCAACGAGCTTCTCAGGCTTCTTTGACACGGTTTTTTGTTCGATTGTCACGGTATATTTTTTCTTGATGAGGAAAAGCGGTTGGCGTACCCACAACCCCCGTGGGCACTCAAACCCGACGGAGCTCGCCTAGCAGCGCTCAGGAAGTAGCCAGAACGCCACGACCAAAACGCTGTTCGATGTACCGTTCTACGATCTGGTGAAACTCATTGGCAATGTCATCACCACGCAGGGTCATAGCTTTTTCACCATCGATGAACACAGGCGCTGCCGGGGCTTCACCCGTCCCGGGCAGGCTAATACCGATGTCCGCATGTTTGCTTTCACCGGGACCGTTCACGATGCAACCCATGACAGCAACACGCAGGTTTTCTACGCCCGGGTAACGGACGCGCCACACCGGCATTTGCGCCCGCAGGAAATCGTCGATCTGCTTAGCCAGTTCCTGAAATGTCGAGCTGGTGGTACGTCCACATCCGGGGCAAGCTGTCACACTGGGCACAAATACACGCAATCCCAGAGACTGCAGTATTTCCGACGCAACAACGACCTCTTGGGTGCGCGCCTCACCTGGCTGGGGGGTCAATGACACGCGAATGGTATCGCCAATACCTTCTTGCAAAAGCACCGCCAGCGCGGTCGCAGAGGCGACAGTGCCCTTGGTGCCCATGCCCGCCTCAGTAAGACCCAGGTGCAAGGCATAGTCACACCTGCTCCCCAGTTCACGATAAACAGCAATCAGGTCCTGAACGCCGCTGACCTTGCACGACAAGATGATTTGATTCCCATCCAAACCCATCTCTTGCGCCCTGTTCGCAGACTCGATAGCCGAGGTAATGAGCGCCTCATACATCACTTGGCGTCCCTCCCAGGGCGCCGTGCGACGGCTGTTCACATCCATGAGGCCCGCCAACAACTCCTGGTCTAGGCTTCCCCAGTTCACGCCAATACGTACGGGCTTGTTCCACCGCATGGCAGCGTCGATCATTTGGCCAAACTGCAAATCCCGCTTGTTGCCCTTGCCCACATTGCCTGGATTGATTCTGTACTTGGACAAAGCCTGGGCACAGTCCGGAAAGTCCGTCAGCAGACGATGGCCGTTGTAATGGAAGTCACCCACCAGGGGGACACTTTCTCCCATGCGGTCCAACTGCTCGCGGATGTATGGAACGGCCGCAGCCGCTTCCGGCGTATTGACCGTAATGCGCACAAACTCTGAACCGGCCTGGGCCAATTCTTTCACTTGAATTGCAGTACCAATGGCATCGACCGTGTCTGTGTTTGTCATGGATTGCACTCGCACGGGTGCGTTACCACCAACGGTAACAACCCGCGCGCCCCAGACAACCTGAGCTTGTCTTGACCGCCGCGGCGAAGGCGACGCTATCGCCACCGGCTCTAAATGTCGCTGCACGTTTTCCACTATTTCACCTCAAAACGAGCAACGTTCTCGCGCGATACCGCTCCCAGTTCAAACGGTTTTCCGCGCACAAAAACTTCCGTGGCATCGGCACGCCCAATCACCACAGACATTGGCACAGCACCCGACACGGAGACTGTCTCAGTCGCCGCCAGATTCCGCTGCAGCACCACAGCACCTGCTGAATCCTTCACTTGGACCCAGGACTCGCTGCGAGCACGGATAAGCAAAACTCCCGACGGAGCGATTGTGCTGGCCGCTTCGCTTGCCGACACCACGGGTGCAGGGGCTGTAGTCGATGCTACGGTGGAGAGCGCCTCGGATGCAGCGGCCACCGACGGATCACCAGCGCCCACCGAATCTGGTGCAACCTGATTCGATAGAGGCGCTGCAACGACCCCAACCGGCGAAACATCTCCACCAGCAACAGGAGCTTGCGGCCCAACACCAGGAGAGAAGGAAGGGTCGCTTGCCAAGCCATCAGACGAGCGAGGAAAATACACAAGTGCCAGAGCCCCGGCAAGCAATGCCAGCACAACAACCGTCACAGAGCGAGACGTAGAAGCGGTGAATGACGACGAGGATGCAAAGGACGTTGAGGCCCTGCCCCCATGGCCCTTGACCGGAGCATTCAAACCCGCTGTGTCCGCTTTGAGATGAGGACTTTTGCTTTGTGGCAGCAGCGCCAAGATAGGTGCGGGGTCCACCTTCAAAGTTCGGCAAATGCTTGAAGCGAGCGCTCGCACGAAGACCGTATCCGGCAACACCGCGTAGTTATCGGCCTCCAGAGCCTCAAGTTTGCTAACGGGTACCTTCAACGCAACAGCCAGTGCTGCGATGTGCATGCCCGAGGCCTGTCGGGCTGCTTTCAGCATACCACCGCCTGTCATTCCCTCGCCCAAGACCACATCACCCTCACTCATTGAAAGCCCCGCGTTCGTATGCCCCCAACTCCTTCGAGTCCGGAAAGCGCTTGCGCAACTGGTCTGCCAGCTGCCGCATAGCAACCGAGTCACCAATCGCGCGCTCAATCTTGATTCCCAACCAAAGGGATTCAGAGTTAGACAGCTCGCTGTTGTTCAGTCGGCGAATGTAAAACTGTGCCCGAGTCAACTCATTGCGGCGCAATAACAGCGATGCAAGGTGATACCCAACGACTGGGTTCCCCGCGTCCAACTCGTAAGCCTTGAGCAACGATTGCTCCGCTTCTGCAAACTGCCCGGCACCTGATTGGCACAACCCCCTCGCCATTAGCGTCTTGCTGCGCGCCGTGTAGGTCGGGTTCGCAATGGCCTGCATGAACTGCTGATCGGCCTCGGCGTACTTCTGCTGCTGGCACATCAGCCAACCATAGTTGTGCATCAGATTGGGGTCGTTACCCCGCAGTGCCAACGCACGCCGAAAGCTATCCTCAGCCTGCGGAAAGTCATTCAGCCGCATAAAAATCAAACCACGCAAATTGAAAGCGTCGGCGTACCCTGAGTCTGCTGCAAGTGCCTGCTTGACCTCATCCAACGCAACAGCCGTTTGCCCCATCTCAAAATAGTTGGATGCAAGTTCAAGGCGAATGCGAGCACGACGGCGCGATTCAGGCTCGTCCGACGCAGTGAAATTTCCCGCATTGCTGTCACTGCCAGAGACCCCATCGACTTTGGTCGCGCAACCTTGAAGTGTCGCCGCGCAAAGCACTGCACTACATGCCGTGAGTGTCCAGCGGCCAAATTGCCGCCAGCGTCCGTCCAATCCCACCATGTAGAGCCTCCTTGATATGTACCGAATTACGAAATCACGTGACCGGTTTGAGCACGATTGTGCGCTGCTTTGCCATCCGCTCTGCGGCACGGGTTCGATCCTTGACATCCCCAGCCAATTGGCCACATGCGGCGTCAATATCATCGCCTCGGGTCTTGCGCACAGTCGTGACAATCCCAGCGTCGCTCAGAATTTTTGCGAAGGCAACCACCTGCCCCTGAGGCGAACGCAAGAGTCCGGACGCGGGGAACGGATTGAAGGGAATAAGATTGAACTTGCAACGGACCCCAAGCCCTCGCGCCGGTTTCACGAGTTCGATCAACTGCTGGGCGTGCTCCAACTGGTCATTGACGCCGTCGAGCATGCAATATTCGAATGTGATGAAATCCCGTGGGGCGTGCGCCAGATAACGATTGCAGGCCTCTACCAGCTCCTGGATGGGGTACTTGCGATTGAGCGGCACCAGGTTGTCGCGCAATGGATCGTTGGGCGCATGCAAGGAGACGGCCAAAGCCACCGGGCAGTCCTGAGCGAGCCGATCAATCATTGGAACGACGCCCGATGTAGACACCGTGACCCGCCGACGCGAAAGCCCGTACCCGTGATCGTCCAGCATCACGCGCAAAGCGGGCACCAATGCGGAGTAATTTTGCAAAGGCTCGCCCATCCCCATCATGACCACATTGGAGATCACGCGGTCTTGGGTTTTCAGCCGTTGACGCAACGAATGCTCGGCGAACCACAATTGGGCAACAATCTCACCCGTTGTCAGGTTACGGCTGAAACCTTGATGCCCAGTGGAGCAAAAACGGCACCCTACCGCACAGCCTGCCTGAGACGAAACGCAGAGGGTCCCTCGGTCGTCTTCAGGGATAAATACAGCTTCCACGGCATTGCCATCGCCCACGTCAAACAACCACTTGACAGTGCCATCCGAAGAAACATGTTCTGAGATAACGGGCAAGGCCTCGACGCGAGCGCAGCCCTTGAGCTTGTCACGCAATGCCTTTGCCAGATCGCTCATGGCGTCAAAATCATTGGCGCCGCGCTGATGAATCCAGCGGAACAACTGAGTAGCACGAAACCGCTTTTCGCCCAGTTCTTGGCAAAAAGCTGCCAGACCGTCTAGATCAAATTCCAGCAGATTGGTGGTCACTTCGCCCTCCCTCGAAGGGGCCGAGCGCAGTCGTCCCCATGGCGCAGATATCCCACAATAGCGGGAACAGGCATGGGGATCGCCATATCAACGCGAGTAGATGTTGAGGCCAGGGAAGAAGAAAGCTACTTCTGCCTGGGCGGTTTCAGCCGCGTCAGAGCCGTGCACTGCATTGGCATCGATGCTGTCAGCGAAATCTGCGCGGATCGTGCCGGCTTCTGCCTTCTTGGGGTCCGTAGCGCCCATGAGTTCGCGGTTCTTGAGAATCGCGTTTTCGCCTTCCAGGGCCTGAATCATCACAGGGCCGGAGATCATGAAATCCACCAGATCCTTGAAGAAAGGACGCTCTTTGTGCACACCGTAGAACTGCTCAGCTTCCAGGCGCGACAGGTGCGCCATGCGTGCGGCCACCACCTTCAGGCCAGCTGCTTCAAAACGAGCATAGATCTGACCAATGACGTTCTTGGCGACTGCGTCGGGCTTGATGATGGAGAGAGTGCGTTCGATAGCCATGTTAATTTTCCTGATTGGATGTTGCTGTGATTCGTTTGTCCATCGGACAAAGCCCTCGATTCTAACCGTTGATGCCGATGTAGCTGATCAGCGTCCGCCGCCGCGGCGAGGGCCACCGCCACCAGGGCGCCGCTTGTCCTGGCGATGCCGCGACAAACTATCCACACCGATATAACCCACCGACGTTTTCAACGGATCTGGCTGAGCAGATCCAGTCTGGCGATCATTTCCGCCCGCGTTGCTCCCACGCGCGCTTTGCCCGGGTCGACCGCCACCATCACGGCGTGGCTTCTGGCCGCGCGGGCCACCAGCAGGCGCCCCTTGCGACATGTCCCGACGAGGTCCGTCACCCGCACGTGGGCCATTGCGTCCCCGGTTGCGGCTATCGCCACCTCCGCCGCTTCGCCCAGGACCTGCATCCGGACGTTTTTCCAGTGGTTCGGCCCGGTCAGCACCTGCAGCCTGCACCAGCGCACGGATATCACCATCGTCCAGCTCCAGCCAGGCTCCGCGCTTAAGTCCACGCGGCAACACCATCGCCCCATAACGAATGCGAATGAGCCGACTGACAGCATGGCCCACAGACTCCAGCATGCGGCGCACTTCGCGGTTACGTCCTTCAGAAATAGTGACGCGGTACCAGCAATTCGAGCCTTCACCACCGCCGTCTTCAATCGAGCCGAAAGACGCCATGCCATCGTCTAATCGCACTCCATCAAGGAGTTTTTGCTTTTCTTCGTTGCTAAGCGCGCCTAGAACTCGCACTGCGTACTCTCGCTCCAGCCCGAAACGGGGGTGCATGAGCTTGTTTGCCAACTCACCAGAGCTGGTAAACAGAAGCAAGCCTTCGGTATTCAGATCCAACCGACCCACCGATTGCCATTTGCCCTGCATCAGCCGCGGCAGCTTGCGAAAAACGGTAGGCCGATTTTGCGGATCGTCATGCGTTACCACTTCACCCACAGGCTTGTGATAAGCAATAACACGCGCTGGCGGCGGATCAATCCGATAGCGGATGGGCTTGCCATTGACCTTGACCTGATCGCCAAACTGGATGCGCTGGCCGATATGTGCCGGCTCATTGTTCACAGAGATACGCCCCTCCAGGATGAGTTGCTCCATCTCCAGCCGCGACCCGAGTCCCGCTTGGGCAAGCACCTTGTGCAGTTTGGGTGTTTCGACCTGAGGCAACAAAACACGTTTGGCAGGCGCCAATTCCGCAGTCGCGTCGTCTTCGTCAAATCGCCCCGAGACGACATCTTCAAACTGGTAGCCCTCTACCACGGGTGCACCAGAACCGCGCTTGTCGCGACCAGGACCGTCTTTGCGTGGTTGACGCCCCCGAGATTCGCCTGGGCTCATCTGTTCGCGCTGTTTAGCGACGGGCGCTGCGTCGACAGTGCCCACTTCGGGCGTCACGCCGCCTGCACCCAGGACTGAAGGGGCAAAAACCTGCGCGTCAGACGGTTGCTCCGAGGCTTCGGCACCTGATACATCAGCAACAGCAACATCGTCAGCCTTGGCCGTCTTTTTGCGCGGCGCACGCTTGGCCGCGGGCTTCTTGGCCTCCGGCACAGGGTTGGCAGCATCCGCCTGAGCTACAGCGTCAGGGATTTCGGGGGTCGAATCGTTCATCAAGTGTTTCCCTGGATACCGCCCGGGGTATCAACATGGTCGTCGCGGATTTCTGTCTCCGCATCCTGAAAAAAATCGTCCGCGGGTTGCGGAACATCGTTGTTGCTGTCGGGTAGAGCACCGACCTGGTGAAGCTCCGCAACCGGCGGATCGGCGACAACCAACTCTGGCTCGGGCTCAATAACGCCCTGAGCTGCCGCCGCCATCGCCTCCAGCACATTCGCATTGCCGGTCGGGTCATCCAGTACCGGCAATTGATCCAAAGACTGCAGACCCATGTCGTCCAAAAACTGCCGGGTCGTAGCAAACAGTGCTGGCCGTCCCACCGTTTCGCGGTGCCCAATGACCTCCACCCAGCCCCTGTCTTCCAGCTGTTTGACGATGAGACTGTTTACCGTCACGCCCCGAATATCCTCAATATCGCCCCGAGTGACCGGTTGGCGGTAGGCAATGATGGCCAGCGTCTCCATCGTGGCGCGCGAATAGCGCGGAGGTTTTTCGGGATGCAACCTGTCCAGGTACTCACGCATTTCCGGGCGGCTTTGAAAACGCCATCCCGTGGCTACCTGAACCAACTCCACTCCACGCTGCGCCCAGTCGAGCTGAAGCTCATGCAACAGGACTTTGAGCGTGTCCGACCCCAGCGCGTCGTTGAACAACACGCGCAGCTCGCGCAACGGCACAGGCTGCTGCGCACATATCAACGCAGTTTCGAGGACCCGTTTGGCATCCACCGTATTCATGGTTCAGCGATTCCTGGAAAAGTGCCACGCGTTGCAACGGGTGTCACATCAACAGCAGGGGGCAATCAAAGGCAATGGCGACAATAGCGCGCTGTTTAAGAGCGCTGGCGCTACGCAGGAGCCCGGCGGGATTCCGTCTTCGGGCATGGGCCTGTCTGGCCGTCAGGGCGCATTGTAGCGCAGCCCCCACGATGACAGAAGCCGCTGCATATCGTCGGGCAACGGTGCATGAAACTCCAGCGCCTCTCCCGTCACCGGGTGGGTAAACGCCAGGCGGTATGCATGCAGGGCCTGGCGCTGCATCGGATCTATGGGCGTCCCACCATACAGGCTGTCGCCCACCAGGGGGTGCTTCAACGATGCCATATGCACCCGGATCTGGTGGGTGCGCCCGGTGTGCAAGGTGCACTGCACCCAGCAACCCGCATCCACGCCGTCCAGACAACGAATGTCTGTGCGCGCCGTTTTTCCAGGATGAATGGCCAGATCGACCACCGCCATCCTCAGGCGATTGCGAGGGTCACGACCGATGGGGGCATTCACAGTGCGGGTCTTGGGGCCCGTCCACGCGCCATGGGCCAGCGCCAGATACTGCCGCTGCACCTTGCGCTCAGCAATGAGCGCGACCAGGGCGTCCATGGCAGCCCGGTCACGCGCGACCACCATCAGCCCACTGGTGTCTTTGTCGAGCCGATGAACAATGCCCGCACGCGGCACCAGCAATGCTTTTTCGTCCCGCGCCAACAACCCGTTGAGCAAAGTACCGCTCCAGTTGCCAGGGGCTGGGTGCACCACCAAGCCTGCAGGCTTGTTCACCACCAGCAGGTGCGCATCCTCGTACACCACATCAATCGGCATTGGCTCCGGACGGAAGGCCTGGCTCTGCACGGTCGGGCGCATTTCCAGCACCACGTGGTCCCCCGCCTTCACGCGGGCGGATGCCTTCAGAACCGGTTTCCCATTCAGGCTGACCAGTCCCTGCGCCAGCAACTGCTGCAAATAACTGCGCGAAAACTCGGGCACAAGGTCCACCAGTGCCCGGTCCAGCCTGGCTGCATGCTGCTCCGTCCCGATCTGCATGGGGCGCAGCTCGCTTTCTGCGTCTGACAAGGCATCGGCTTCGTCAGCGTTCAGCCCAGCGTCCGCCTCCAGCGACAGGGTCGATTTGTCGTCGGGCAAACTCTCCGCCACAGGTGTCAAAGGCTTCAACGGGCGGGCAGGTAGCGCGACGGATCGACGGGCTTGCCTTGTCGGCGGATTTCAAAGTGCAGCTTGACGCGATCTGCGTCGGTGCTGCCCATTTCGGCGATCTTCTGGCCCTTGCGCACCGACTGGTCTTCCTTGACCAACAAAGTCTGGTTGTGGGCATAAGCCGTCAGAAAAGTATTGTTGTGTTTGAGGATGACCAGGTTGCCGTATCCACGCAAACCAGCACCGGCATACACCACCCGCCCATCCGCAGAAGCCAACACCGGGTCGCCCGCTTTGCCCGAAATGTCGTAACCCTTGTTGCGCGCCTCGTCAAACCCGGCGATCAGCGAGCCCGACGCGGGCCAGATAAAGCCAACATCGTCTTCCCCAGCCGCTGCGGGTGCGGTGGCGGGCGTTGTGGGCGCTACCGCCACAACCGGGCCGGTGGCCGCCGAAGCCGCTGGTTTGGGCGCACTGGCCGGAGCTACTGGCGCACTGCCAGGCGCAGCCGGAGCAATGGTGGACGACGTTACAGGGCGGGTGACCACCCCGGTATCCGAGGCAACCGCTTGCGCCGCAGGCGCTGGAGGTGCCACACGCAGCACCTGGCCAACCTCAATCAGATTGGCGTTGTCAAGGTTGTTCCAACGGGCGATGTCCTTCCAGCTCTGACCCGAATCAAGGCCAATGCGAATCAGCGTATCCCCAGGTTTGACTGTGTAATAACCTGGCTTGCCCGCGTTTTCAGCGCCGGGCAGCGGTTTGATGGGAGTGCCCACCACCACACCTGGCTGCGCACCAGGCGCAGAGGAAGACGATGACGAAGTGCCTCGGTCTTCCACTGGAGCCTTGTACAGCCGGGTTCCACAGCCGGTGAGCACCAGACCCGCCAGTGCCACGGTAAACCCAACCACAAGACCACGCGATACGAACATAAGCATTTCCCTTTAGGCAATCCCCGATTTTAGAGGGACAAAATGCACAGGCTCCAACACGCTTTGTTTCAATCCGTGTGGGGTTTTGTCGATCACAAGCAACATTTGCTGCCCACCGGCCAATGCCATGGGGGCCACCAGCCTCCCGCCCACCGCCAATTGATCGCACCAGGCCTGGGGTACGGCGTCGCCGCCCGCGGCCGCGATGATGGCGGCATAGGGCGCGCCCTTGGCATAGCCCAGCATGCCATCCCCAAATAAAAGATGCAGGTTGGCAAGCCGAAACGGCCGCAGGTTGTCGCGGGCCTTTTCGTGCAGCCCGCGCAGCCGCTCCACAGAGTAAACCTCTCGTGCCAGCCGACTCAGCACGGCCGCCTGATAGCCGCAGCCGGTTCCGATCTCCAACACCCGCCCCAGTCCGCCCACCCGCGCGCCCTCGGCACCCAGCAACAGCTCGCACATGCGCGCTACCACATTGGGTTTGGATATGGTCTGCCCCAGTCCAATAGGCAGACTGGTGTCTTCGTAGGCTTGATTGCCCAGGGCACTGTCGACAAATCGGTGGCGCTCCACAGCGCCCATCGCCTGCAACACCGGTACCGAGGTCACCCCACCCGCCGCCAACTTTTGCACCATGCGTGCCCGCACCGCCGCCGAATCCAGCCCCACACCCGCGGGCGATGCAGCCACTGGTTTGCGCGCTGATGCAGCCAGAACCGGTGCCTTGGCGGGTGCGGTGCCCGAGCCCGGCAACCGGGCGGGAAACCCGGGTCGGCGTTGCATCACCCGCCAGGGGCGTCAGACGCCCCCGCCACCAGTTGCGACGCCGTTTGCGCCCAATACCCCAGGTTGTCGTGATCGGTCAGGTCCACCTTCAACGGTGTCATCGACACATGGCCTTGCGCCGTGGCATGAAAATCCGTGCCCTCGGCATCGTCCTTGGCTGCACCGGCGCCGCCAATCCAGTACATCGCCTCGCCGCGCGGGCTCTCTTGCACGATGACGCGCTCGGCCGCATGGCGGCGCCCCAGGCGGCACAGCTTGATGGGCTGCATTGCTGCGAGCGGCATGTTGGGGATGTTCACATTCAGCAGCCAAGGGGTTTCAGTGACGAGGTTCTGCTGCCGCATCTGCGCGACAATTTCGCGGGCTTTGGCGGCCGCTGCTTCGATCTCGCCCCAGCCTTTGTCCACTTGCGAAAACGCAATGGCCGGAATCCCGAACAAATACCCTTCCATGGCAGCGCCCACGGTGCCCGAATAAATCGTGTCGTCACCCATGTTGGCGCCATTGTTGATGCCAGACACCACCAGGTCGGGCCGATAACCCAGCAGCCCGGTCAGCGCGATGTGCACACAGTCGGCCGGCGTGCCATTCACATACCGAAAGCCGTTGAAGGCCTTGTGCACATACAGCGGCGAATGCAGGGTCAGGGCGTTCGACTTGGCACTGTTGTTGTGCTCGGGCGCAACCACCTCCACCTCTACGCCGTCAAGGGTTTTGAGCGCATCGTGCAGGGCCACAATGCCGGGCGCCTGGTAGCCATCGTCGTTGGAAATGAGAATCTTCATGGTCGCAGTAGAGGGTTGCAACGGATTGTAGGTGGGGCATCCCCTGCCCGCCGTGCAGCGACCACCGCCTGCCCAGCCGTCGCTCGTGGGACAACCCACGCGCCGCAGCCCCACCTATCATGCGGGCGATCATTGACCGACCAGACCGACAGGAGACTTCCCCATGCACGCTTGGCTCTGCACCAACCCCACCGGCGTTGACGCGCTCAACTGGACCGAACTGCCCACGCCCACGCCCAAGGCAGGTGAGGTGCTGATCGAGATCAAGGCGGCCAGCCTGAACTTCCCCGATCTGCTGATCGTGCAGAACAAGTACCAGATGAAACCGCCGCTGCCTTTTGTGCCCGGCTCGGAGTACGCGGGCGTGGTGGCGGCGGTGGGTGACGGGGTCTCCCACCTCAAGGTCGGGCAGAACGTGGCCTGCTTGTCTGGCACCGGCGGGTTTGGCACCCACACCATTGCGCCAGCAGCCCTGTGCATGCCGCTGCCCGACGGTTTTTCGCATGTTGATGCCGCCGCCTTCATCATGATCTACGCGACCTCGCACCATGCCCTGGTGGACCGCGCCCAACTCAAGGCGGGCGAGACGGTGCTGGTGCTGGGCGCTGCCGGTGGTGTCGGCACAGCCGCCATCCAGATTGCCAAGGCCATGGGTGCCCGCGTGATTGCAGCGGCCTCCAGCGATGAAAAGTGCGCGCTGTGCACATCTATCGGCGCTGACGCCACCATCAACTACAGCAAGGACAACCTGCGCGAATCCATCAAGGCCTTGACGGATGGCAAGGGCCCCGACGTGATTTATGACCCCGTGGGCGGTGACTTTGCCGAGCCCGCCTTCCGCTCCATCGCCTGGCGTGGCCGTTACCTGGTGGTGGGTTTTGCTTCAGGCCCTATCCCCGCCCTGCCCTTTAACCTGGCGCTGCTCAAGGGCGCGTCCATCGTGGGCGTGTTCTGGGGCGACTTTGCCAAGCGCGAACCCAAGGCCAACGCCGCCATGATGGGCGAGCTGGCGCAGTGGTACGCCCAGGGCAAGATCAAACCCGTGATCGACCGCACCATGCCCATGGCTGAATTGCCCGCGGCGTACGCCCACATGGGCTCGCGGGGCGTGATGGGCAAGCTGGTGATGGTGAACTGACCCCCATCGGCGGTTTCTCAACCGCTAACAGGGGCGCCCCGGCAAGACGTAACAAAAGTCGTGCGCTGTGTCACACTCCCGCATCCCAGCCCCCTGACACTGGTGCCCGTACATGGCCGACCGACAACCCTCCGAGATAGCCCGCGAAACGCTCAAGCAACTGGCAGCGCGGCGGCTCGCTCCCACGCCAGACAACTACCTGGCGCTTTACGATGAAATTGCGGGCTCTCGGAGCCCGCAGCCCTTTCCCGAGGGGCCGCTGAGCAGCATCCAGCGGGTATTGCCTGGCCAGACACCCGCCCAAAAGCGACTGCTGGGCCAGTTTGAGCGGGCCATCATCACCAAGGACTGGACCTCGCTGCAAAGCGTGATGGTGGGCTACGCCAACCTGGGCCTCAGCCCTGCCGCCGTCTCCAAACCCATTGAAACCGCAGACGCGCCCACCGCCCTGGGCGAACTGCCCGCAGAGTTCGCCGAGGCCCTCGCCCGCCTGATCGACAACACCCTGCCTGCGCTGGGCGAAGACGACGCCCGCGTGCTCGACATGGCGCGGCAGCTCATGACCTTTCTGCGAGAGCCAACGCCGCCCCCGGTCGCTGCCACGCAGCTCATGCTGAGCAATTTCACCTACCGCGTGTCGTTCGCCACCGAAGACCAGGCCGCCATCCGCGCGACGCTGCTGGAGCTGCTGCACATGGTGTTTGAGAACATCGCCGTGCTCAGCGCCGATGACCGCTGGCTGCAAGGCCAGGCCGAGGCGCTGATGACTGCGTCCACCCCGCCGCTCACCCTGCGGCGCCTGGACGACGTGCAGCGGCGGCTCAAGGACGTGATCTTCAAGCAGACCGAAGCCCGCGCCCGCACGGTAGAAGCGCAAGAGCAGATGAAGGACATGCTGGCCACGTTCATTGAACGCCTGGCGCTGATCACCGCCTCCAGCACGTCCTACCAAGGCACCATGGAGCGCTGCGCCGACCTCATCGCCAAAGCCAACACGCTGGAAGAAATAGGCCCCCTGCTGCAAGAAGTCATGAGCGCCACCCGCGCCATGGCCCTGGACAGCCGCGTCACACACGACGAGCTGCACGACCTGCGCGAGCGCACCGAAGCCAAACGCGCCGAAATGGCCAAGCTACAAGAGGAACTGGACCGCGCCAGCGCACAGGCCCGGCACGACCCGTTGACGGGCACGCTCAACCGCAAGGGCCTGGACGAAGCCATGGAGCGCGAAATCGCCCGTTCGCGCCGCCTGGGCTCGCCGCTGTGCCTGGCCTTGCTCGACCTCGACAACTTCAAGGCCCTGAATGACCGGGTGGGACACACCGGTGGCGACGCCGCGCTGGTGCATCTGGCGCAGGTCACCCGCGAGGTCATGCGCCCCCAAGACCTGCTGGCCCGTTACGGCGGCGAAGAATTTGTGTTGGTGATGCCGGACACCACCGTCGAAAGTGGCGTGGCCGCGATGACCCGCCTGCAGCGCGAGCTGACCACACGCTTCTTTTTGCAGGGCTCCGAAAAAGTGCTGATCACCTTCAGCGCTGGCGTGGCCCAGTTGCAAGGCACCGAGAGCAGCACGGATGCCATCATCCGCGCCGACCAGGCGATGTACCTGGCCAAGCGGTCTGGCAAAAACCGTGTGATGGCGGCGTGACCGGAAGCCCCCCTGTGTCGCCTGCGGCGCCTTCCCCCGGAGGGAGACGCCACCCGCGGCCTGGCAAAGCCAGTTCCACGGTGGCACTGGCCTTGGGGCGCGCCGGTATCGACGGCCGGGCGGCGCGGCGCATCCGCCTGATGTGAGAGATTCCCCAAGGCAGCCCTTGCTCGGCCTGCTACTGCCGACCTCCTGAAACTCCACCGCCCATGGACCGTCGCGCCTTTTTGCAATACGCCGCATACGCGGCCACCGCGGCTGCCCTGCCCCGCTGGGCGTGGAGCAACCCGCCATCCCTGCCGTCCAACCCCTTTGCGCTGGGCGTGGCCAGTGGAGACCCGGCGCCGGACGGCGTGGTGCTGTGGACGCGGCTGGTGCTGACCGACCCGGCGCAGATGCAAGCTGCCCACACCGTGCGGTGGGAGGTGGCGCACGATGCGCGTTTTGCGCAGATCGTGCAAAAGGGCGAAGCAACCGCATTGCCCGCGCTCGGCCACAGCGTGCATGTTGAGTTGCGTGGCCTGGCGCCCGGGCGCTGGTACCACTACCGCTTCATGCTGGGCGATGCCGTCAGCACCACGGGCCGCACTCGCACCGCACCCACGCCCGGCGACATGCCCGCCACGCTGCGCCTGGCTTTTGCCTCCTGCCAGCGCTGGGAACACGGCCACTACGCCGCCTGGCGCCACCTGGCCGCCGACCAGCCGGACCTGGTGCTCTTCCTGGGCGACTACATCTACGAATACGCCACGCCCAAAAACACCACCGACCTGGCACGCACCCACAGCCTGCGCCACGCCACCACGCTGGCAGATTTCAGAGACCGGTACGCGCTGCACAAAAGCGACCCCGCCCTGCAGGCCGCCCACGCCGCCTGCCCCTGGGCCGTGACCTGGGACGACCACGAGGTGCAGAACGACTACGCCAGCGGCGCAGGTCGGGGCGACGACGGCAGCTTTCTGTCATTGCGCGGCGCGGCCTGGCAGGCGTTTTACGAAAACATGCCCCTGCGCGCCGCCAGCCTGACCCGGCCCGCCTCTGACAACACCCACTGGGATGCCCTGCAGGTTTACCGCCGCCTGCGCTGGGGGCGCCTGGCGCACATCCACCTGCTGGACAGCCGCCAGTACCGCAGCTGGCAGGCCTGCCGCACGCCCCAATCCGCCAGCGCGGGCGCCGTGCGCGCGGCAGACTGCGCCGACCTGTCCAACCCCGCCCGCACGCTGCTGGGCGCGGCACAAGAGCAGTGGCTGAGCACCGGCCTGGCCGAAGACGCACACCCCCATGCACGCGCCACAGACGCCACCCGCTGGAGCGTGCTGGCACAGCAAACCCTGTTTTCGCCGCGCCACTACCCCTCAGGCGTCACGTCCACCGACAGCTGGGACGGCTACCCCGCCGCCCGCGCCCGCCTGCTGCAGGCCGTGGCCCAGCACCGCCCGCGCAATACGGTGCTGCTGGGCGGCGACATCCACCAGAACTACGTCTGCCGCGTGCACGCAGATGCAGAGCGCCCCGAATCGCCCGTGGTGGCCAGCGAGTTCTGCGGCACCTCGATCAGCTCACGCCCGGGCACCACACAAGACAAGGTCGACGCCATCGCCCGCCACAACCCGCATGTACTGCTGGCCCGGTGCGACCAACGCGGCTATGGCCTGGCGGACATCACCCCCACACGCTGGACCACCACCCTGCGCGTGCTGGACGACCCGCTGCGCGCAGAAAGCGCGGCCACCACGCTCGCATCCTTTGTGGTGGAAGACGGGCGGCCCGGCCCGGTGAGAGCTTGAGCCATTGAGCACTTGAGCGCTTTGGCTCTTCGTTGCGCAGGCAACCCGGCACACCAGCAACAACACTCCTATTTTCATAGCTACTAGCGCTTATTGGATAAGCGCTAGAGGCCAAAAACATCTGGATTTTCTCCTTATCTCAGATTTACCCCAAACCGTTCGGGCTGAGCTTGTCGAAGCCAGGGCGCTTTTGCGAACAGCCCTTCGACAGGCTCAGGGCGAACGGTCTATCTGAGCCAGGCACTCAACCAGGCAAAAACGCCCATATTCCAGATGCCTGTAGCGTGATGTAACGCTGCGGCGCCGCGCCGCGAAGGCGCCGTACCATGGCCGCTTCTTGCACAGAAGGAGACGTCCCATGTCACAAACACACACGCTCACCACGCCCGCCCGCCGCAGGCTCATCAGCCGCCCCTTCAGCCGGACCCTGCTGGCCACCGCAACCCTCGCCACCGTGGTCGCCATTGCGGGCTGCGCCAGCGCTCCATCCCAGTTCGCCTACACCGTGCCCGCCCAGCCCGAAGGCTCGTCGGGCTACACCGAAAAACCCGGCTGGGCCACCGAGAAATTTGCCGTGGCCGCCGCCAACCCATTGGCCACCGACGCGGGCTACCAGATCCTCAAAGCCGGTGGCTCGGCGGTAGACGCGGCCATCGCCGTGCAAATGGTGCTGACCTTGGTGGAGCCCCAATCCAGCGGCATCGGTGGTGGCGCCTTTTTGCTGCACAGCACCGGCAAAACGGTGGAGGCCTACGACGGCCGCGAGACTGCCCCCGCCGCTGCGGACGAAAAACTCTTCCTCGGTGCCGACGGCAAACCCGTGCAGTTCTACGACGGCGTGGTGGGTGGCCGCTCAGTCGGCGTGCCCGGCACCGTGCGCATGCTGGAGATGGCGCACAAGCAGCACGGCAAGCTGCCCTGGGCCACGCTGTTTCAGCCCGCCATCACCCTGGCCGAAGGCGGCTTCAAGGTCAGCGCGCGGCTGAACACCCTGGTCAAGGCCGACGCCCATCTGAAGAAAGACCCAGTCGCCGCCGCCTACTTCTACAAACCCGACGGCGATGCACGCGACGTGGGCTTCAACCTGCGCAACCCCGAACTGGCCGCGGTGCTGCGCCGCATTGCCACCGAAGGCAGCAAAGCCCTGCACGAAGGCGAGGTCGCCCAGGCCATCGTCGATAAGGTGAACAAACACCCCACCAACCCCGGCAAGCTCAGCATGGCCGACCTGGCCGGTTACCAGCCCAAAAAGCGCGAGGCGCTGTGCCACGACTACCAGGTGGCTAGCAAAGACTTCCGCGTGTGCGGCTTTCCACCCCCCAGCTCGGGCGCCATCGCCATCGGGCAGATCCTGGGCATCCTCAAAAACACCGACGCCGCCGCCAAGCCGCTGCAAGACGGTATTCCATCGGCCGACTGGCTGCACCTGTACACCGAAGCCGCCCGCCTGGCCTTTGCCGACCGTGCCCTGTACGTGGCCGACCCTGATTTTGTGCAGCCCCCCGGCGGCAGCTGGAGCAGCCTGCTGGCCCCCGCCTACCTGGCCGAACGCGCCAAGCTCATCGGCACACAAAGCATGAAGGTCGCCCAGCCCGGCAACCCGGCCGCAGTGAAGACCAGCTACGCCCCCATGCCCGATCAGCCCGAATACGGCACCAGCCACATCAGCATCGTCGACGCTTTCGGCAACGCCGTGGCCATGACCACCACCATCGAAGACGCCTTCGGCGCACGCCAGATGGTCAAAGGCTTCTTGCTGAACAACGAGCTGACCGACTTCAGCTTTGCCCCCACCGACGCCCAGGGCCAGCCCATCGCCAACCGCGTGCAGCCCGGCAAACGCCCCCGCTCCTCCATGGCGCCCACCCTCGTGTTCGACAAGGCCACCGGCGAGCTGCTGATGAGCGGCGGCAGCCCCGGCGGCGCGGCCATCATCCACTACACCGCCAAGACGCTGTACGGCGTCTTCAACTGGGGCCTGATGCCCCAGCAAGCCATCAACCTGCCCAACTTCGGGTCCATGAACGGGCCCACGCTGCTGGAAGAAAAACGATTCCCACCCGCCACCGTCGAGGCCTTGCGCGCACGCGGCGCCGAGGTGCGGGAGATGAATATGACGAGTGGTCTGCAAGCGATCACGCTGGGCAATGCGCATGGCAAGAAGCTGTGGATGGGTGGGGCGGACCCACGGCGTGAAGGGGTGGTGATGGGGGATTGATGGAGTTGGGCTGGGCGATGCTTCGCCCTCCTTCATCCCCTTGAAACCGTTCACGCTGAGCCTGTCGAAGCGCCGCGCGACGCTGTGACAGGCTCAATCTGAACTAAACAAGATCAATGCCATGGTCCGCACACCACTGGCGAAGACGAGCCTCTGTGGCAGACCGCTCAAACTCAAACCACGCATTCAATTGCCCACTGCGGTCAAGATGCGCCTTGAAGTGCCCGTATGCGCCCCGCCGGTGAAAGAAACCACGAACGGTGTCCACACTGCCGGGAAGAATCTTTTCCGTGAACTCCATCGCCAGCTCCCGGCCCAGGTCCAGCTCCCTTTTGCCCGGCAATGCCAGGTAGGGGCCGGTTTCAATATCCTCCGGCAGCTCTTCTTCCAGCTCCAAGTCGCTAGAGACGACATGCACGGTGCCGCGCTCCAGGCTGACAAAGGCCTGCGTGTCCATTAGGTCGGCGAGGGAGCAAAACTCGTAGCCGTCCAGGATTTCACTGAACTTTGCGGTGGTCATGGTGAGCAACTCAATGCTTCATTGGGCGAGGTCCGACCTTGGAGCCACTCGCAGGGACTGCCTAAGGTTGACACCGGTAGGGCGGAGCAATGGGTTGAGCATCACAGCTGCGAGACCCGTTACCGGTATCAACGACGAGCTGCATTGCGCGCGTCAGCATACGCACTGATGTGGCCACAGCTTTGGCACAGAAACGAAGCCCGGCGAAGCCGAGAGAACCAGAGCCAAACAAGCCCCGCAGGAACAAGGAGCGCCCAGGCTGCAAGAAGAACAGCCACGGCCTCAGCGAAAAAGCCAAGGAGAACGCCAGTGCCAACGATGAACCAAGCCAAAGGCTCACCAGAAAAAAAGACCAGCAGGCTGTGCTTAGGACTCAGGTCTTCACGCATTTGACGAACGTGCGCGCCGCACTTGGCGCAGCGGAGCTTGGGCCAAGGAACCGGATCGGTGACGTACTCAATTTGCATGTGAAAGCCAAACACTTGAGTTAAGCCGCGCCGCGAAGCAGCGTCGGCTTGAACGAATTATTAGGCGGCGCGCCCATTACTGGTACCGCCGCCGCTTGAACGCTGCCACTTCTTGGGCACCCAATGCGAACCACTCGCCCCGCAGGCGTTTCCCGGCGAAGCGACGGTGCCAATACGCCTCGATGCCCTCCGGGTCGTCAGTTTCTATGACATGCACGTGTTGGAGTTCTTCAGGCAGGAGCAGCGAAAGTTCACGGCGGCGACGAACGACATCGTTTGAACGGCCGATCTTGAAGTGTGCGCCGTGCTTGACTAAATACACGTAACCAGTGACCACTGCGGCCGTACCTGATGTTTCATTGCGTGGCTCTCGTGGCGCCGGAAAAAGACCGGCTACATCTTCTATCGCATTGGACCGGCAATATTCTCGGGCCACGGCTGGCAAATTTGAGAACGCTCCACCTGCAGCGGTGAGGAAAGCCTCATAGCTAGGGAATGTGATGTCGCCAGCTCGCGCCGCCTTAATGTGGCCTTTGGTAGGGAAGCGACCAAGCCGACGCATAAGTGCGACTAGGGCAGCGAGCACAACGTTTGGGTCTGAAGCTTGGTTGAGCGTGTTTTTGACAAATCCAGCAGCCACCAATGCGTCGCTGTAGCTACTAAAGCCAGCCGCCCAAAGCTGGGAGCGCTTCAACCCAGTTGATTCAAGAAACAGGCGCTCCCCAAATGGCTTACCGCCGTTCTGCACAGCGAGGCGCTGAATCTCGGCTGTGATTCCTTCGGGACTCATTGATCTTCCCTCCGCCGCCTAACGATTAGCGTTTATCGGACGCAAGACAAGCTGCAAGCAAAGCACATCGTCATCCATAGCGTCAGAAAAACCTTGTTGGAGTAAACCGCGGACCACAGAGCAAGGCAGTCATGCGTGATAGGGGAATGCTCGGCAGACAGCTTCACATGGCTGGCAGCATTATGCGCAACGCCCTTGGACTTGACTCGCGGCTGTTTTACACAAGAGCGCTTCACACGCACTGCGCGAGTATGTAAAGAGCCCAACGGACTCAATATATGAGCATCACCCTACCCCAACCGCCCCAACACCTTCGGCACTCCCGCCACCAACATCGCCACCCCCGACAGGGTCAGCATCCCCAACACAATCTGCCGAAACCGCGCCTCACTGATCCCGTGGTACAGCTTCGCGCCCAGCAGCGTCGGCACCAGCATGGCGGGCACGACGATGGCCAGCAGGGGCAGCGCCTCGCGGGTGACCAGACCGGTGGCGAGGTAGGTGGCGAAGGTCACAAACAGCATCGCCAGATTGAAGTTCTGAATGATGGCGCGCTGCACGTCCTTGTCGAGCCCGCGCAGGGTGCACCAAAGGGTGGGCAGCACGCCGGTGAAACCACCCAGGCCGCCCATCACGCCGCCCGCCAGCCCTACCACGGCATCGGCTACGCGGCCGCCCCGGGTGATGCGGGGCAGTTGTTTGGCCATGAGCATCGCCGGGCACCACAGCACCAGCAGCGTTCCCAGCACGATCTTGAAAGCATCCATGTCCAGGCGCGGCAGCACGGCCACGCCGAGGGGGATGCCTGCCAGGCCGCCCAGCACAAAGGGCAGCAGGCGCACGCGGTCGAAACCTCGGCGCACGGTGGCTGCCGCCACCAGCTGGCCGGTGAGCGCGCCGCACACGGTCAGCACGGCTGCCAGACGGGGCTCGAGGGTCCAGGCCCAGAAGGACATGGCGACCATGCCAAAGCCAAAGCCCGACAGGCCCTGCACAAACCCGGCAGCGACGGCGCCCAGGGCGACGATCCACAAAACCGAATCCATGGCTAGGTCCACCGCTTTGTCGGCATGCGTTGTGGCCTGCGCGCCTTGGACTGCGGTTGATCTCCAAAATATGAGTCAAATTGGCCTCTAGCGCTTATTCCATAAGCGCTAGTAGCTATCAATTTGATTGCATTTACTGCTGCTTTCACGATGCTGTTGCGCCCGTGCTCGTTTACACGTCGATGGCCACGGACGACCCGGCCTGCTTGCGCAGCTCGAACTTCTGGATCTTGCCGGTGCTGGTCTTGGGCAGCTCGCCAAACACCACGGCGCGGGGCACCTTGAAGCCCGCGAGGTGCTTCTTGCAGTGGGCCACGATGTCTTCGGCCGTGGTCTGCGCACCGGCCTTCAGCTCGACAAACGCGCAGGGTGTCTCGCCCCACTTCGCATCGGGCTTGGCCACCACGGCGGCGGCCAGCACGTCGGGGTGGCGGTAGAGCACGTCTTCCACCTCGATCGACGAGATGTTCTCGCCGCCCGAGATGATGATGTCCTTGCTGCGGTCCTTGATCTTGATGTAGCCGTCGGGGTATTGCACGGCCAGGTCGCCACTGTGGAACCAGCCGCCTGCAAAGGCTTCTTCAGTGGCCCTGGGGTTCTTCAGGTAGCCCTTCATGGCGATGTTGCCCTTGAACATGATCTCGCCCATGGTTTCGCCGTCCTGCGGCACGGGTTGCATGGTTTCGGGGTCGAGCACGCGCACGTCGCGCTCCAGGTGGTACCGCACGCCCTGGCGGGCGTTGAGGCGGGCGCGTTCGCCGATGTCCAGCTGGTCCCACGCCTCGTGTTTGGCGCAGACGGTGGCGGGGCCGTACACCTCGGTCAAGCCGTACACGTGGGTCAGATCGAAGCCCATCTTTTCCATGCCCTCGATCATGGACGCCGGGGGCGCGGCACCCGCCACCATGGCCTTGACGCCTGCGGGGATGCCCGCCTTCATCGCATCGGGCGCGTTGACGAGCAGGCCCTGCACGATGGGCGCGCCGCAGTAGTGGGTGACGCCGTGGTTGCGAATCGCGTCGAAGATGGCCTGCGCGTCCACGCGGCGCAGGCACACGTTGACGGCTGCGCGGGCCGCCACCGTCCACGGAAAACACCAGCCGTTGCAATGGAACATGGGCAGCGTCCACAGGTAGACGGCGTGTTTGGGCATGTCCCACTCCAGCACGTTGCTGATGGCGTTGCTGGCCGCACCGCGGTGGTGGTAGACCACGCCTTTGGGGTTGCCGGTGGTGCCGCTGGTGTAGTTGAGCGCTATGGCGTCCCACTCGTCGGCGGGCAGGCTCCACGCAAACTGCGCATCGCCGCCCGCCACAAATGCGTCGTATGTGACGCTGCCCAGTGGCTGGCTGGCAGGGCCGTACAAGGCGTCTTCCACCTCGATGACCAGCAGGGGTGCAGCACTTTGGCGCAACGCCAGCGCCTTGGCCATGACGGGGGTGAACTCGGGGTCGACGATGACGGCTTTGGCCTCGCCGTGGTCCAGCATGAAGGCCACGGTTTCCGGGTCGAGCCGGGTGTTGATGGCGTTGAGCACAGCGCCCGCCATGGGCACGCCAAAGTGCGCCTCCACCATGGGTGGGGTGTTGGGCAGCATCACGGCCACGGTGTCGTTTTTGCCGATGCCTGCGCGCTGCAAGGCGCTGGCCAGCTGGCGGCAGCGGGCGTAGGTCTGGCCCCAGGTCTGGCGCAGGTCGCCGTGCACGATGGCCAGGCGGTCGGGGTAGACCTCGGCCGTGCGTTCGATGAAGGACAGGGGCGACAGCGGGGCAAAGTTGGCCTCGGTGCGGGGCAGGTGCTGGTCAAAGATGGAGGTCATGGGCACTTCAAGGGGGTGATCGGGGTACACACAGCCTGCCGGTGGGTGGGCGGCGTCGTGTAAGGGGGGCTCAAACCCGTTGGCGGCGGCTTTGCTTGATACGGTACATCGCCGCGTCGGCACTGGCCATCAGCGTATGCGCATCTTGCGCGTCGCGCGGAAACAGGCTCACGCCAATGCTGGCGCGCACCGGAAAGGGCTGGCCGTCGATGGAAAGCGGCGCTTCAAAGGCCTGTTCCAGCTTGGCGGCGATCTGCAAGGCGGCCTCTTCGGTGTCCACGTTTTCACACAACACGGTGAACTCGTCGCCTGCGAGCCGCGCCACCGTGTCGACCTGGCGCACTGCGCCGGTAATGGTGCGGGCCACGGCCTGCAGCACCTCGTCGCCCACCGCGTGGCCACGGGTGTCGTTGATGGCCTTGAAATCGTCCAGGTCGA
The DNA here is from genome assembly GCF_046291265.1 of Acidovorax sp. GTDB lineage: Bacteria > Pseudomonadota > Gammaproteobacteria > Burkholderiales > Burkholderiaceae_C > Acidovorax. The sequence goes on from NZ_JBKBTV010000029.1 coordinate 31,488, forward strand.
CAAACAGCAGCGCACAACTGCGCCCACTGCGGCGCGACAGCTCCAGCACCTGCGCCAGGCGCTGTTCGAACATGCGGCGGTTGGGCAAGGCAGTGAGCGGGTCGTGGTGTGCCAGATGCGCCATGGCGTCGCGGCTGGCGTTGAGCTCGGTCATCTGGCGGCTGATTTGCTGCTCCATGTCGTGAAAGCTGCGCGCCAGTTCGCCCACCTCGTCGTTGCGGTCCAAAGGCAACGCACCGTGCGGTCGGCCTTGCGAAAACGCCTGCGCGGCGTTGACCATGGTCTGCAGGGGCTGCGTCACCACGCGGGACACCCACGCCGCCAGCAGCACCCCCACCCCGCTCAGCACCAGCAGGATCTTGAAAATGCTGCGCCCCAGGTCCAGCACCTCGCCCTGCACCGCGGCCAGCGGCTGCGAGAGGCCCACCACCATGAACCGGCCTTCATCGTCGCGGCCAAACGGCATGCGCACAAACGAATACACCAGCGCCTCGTTGTCTGCGGTGCCTGGCTGGCTGAACACGGCCGAGGGCTGCGCGCCACTGATGAGCGCCGCCGTGGGCGCAAAGCTGTCCTGGACCAGAATGCGCTGGCCGCGGTCAAAACCAAAAGTCTGCTTGGCGTCTGGATGGACGAGAAAATCGCCCCAGCGGTTGCTCAGATAAAACCCATAGGGTGAAGGCAGCGAGCCGTCAAAGTTGTCCAAGAACTCCGCGGCAGACAAACGCACCACCACCACACCCCGCACCCTGCCGCCCGACACCACAGGCGAGGCCATGCTGAACACGGGCACGGTCTCCGCGTCGGCCACGCCTTCGTGGTTGATGCCGAACTCGGACACGTACACCTGGCCGGGCGCCAGGGCGAGGGCCTCAAACACAAACGGAAAGTGCGCCTTCTCTTGCAGGTCTTCTGCCGCAGCCACGGTGGTGGTTTCGCCCTTGCGGTCTACGCGCACCAGTTCCAGTCCATGGTCTTGTGCACTGATGAACCGAATCTGCAGATAGGCGGGATGCGCCACCACGCCGGCCTGAAACAGCTCTGTGAGGTGGTCCAGGTCTTGTTCGACCGCCGCCGCTTTGGCCAAAAAGGCCGTGTCCCGCGCCACGGAGCCAAAACCTGCCTGCATGTGGCGCGCCAGCACCTGCGTGGTGTCCATCAGCGAGCGCTCGGCACGGCCCTGCAGGCGGTCGCGGCTGGAATCAAAGGCGTAGTAGCCCGCCAGAACAGCCGCAAAAACGCTGAACGAGGCCAGCAAGGCCCCGAGTCTCAGCGCTATGCCCCATTTCATATGGCGAACCGTTCAGAACCGCGAGGGCCGGTCGCCCGACAGAATGCGCTGCCACAGCTGGGCGCGGCGGGCTTCGTCTTCGACCGGCTCCAGCCATACGATGGCGCCCGTAGGCGCATCGTCCGAAAGCGCGGGCGGCTCATCCAGCGTGTTGGCCAACCCTTGGCGCTGGGTAAGGGTTCGGCTCACGCTCGGGTCGAGCATGTAGTTGATCCACTCTGCAGCCAATGCCACCTGGGTAGAGCGGCGGGTGATGGCCCAGCAATCCAGCCAGGCTAAGGCGCCTTCACGTGGCACCACATAGCCCACATCCAGGCCCGCGTCACGTAACTGCTTGAGCTGCTGCTGGCCATAGTTGGCGTGCATCACCGCCACCCGGTGCTTGCGAAAAAGCTCCAGCGATTCTTCCGGCAGGCTGTAGAAAGAGCGCACATTGCGCCGCAGCGCCACCAGGTCCTTGGCCAGCGCGCTGAAGTGGCCGGGTTCAATGCGAAACGGCGAAAGCCCCCGGTACATGGCTGCCAGCGAAAACCCGTGGCTGCTGCCGTCAAAGGCCAGCACCTTGCCCTGCCAGCGCGGGTCCCACAACACCGAAATCGACTGCGGCGGCGCCATGAACTGCCGCCGGTCGTAGATGAGCCCCATTTCGGAGTAGGTGTAGGGCATGGCATACACGTCGGCGCCTTGCGTGATGCCGGCAATGGCCTGCAACTGACGAAACCGCGGCAACTGGCGTGCAGCATTGGGAATGCTGCCCATGGGCAGCGGGGTGAGCAAGCGCTGGCCCACCAAGCGGGATATTTCTGCGGTGTTGGCGGCCACCAGGTCAAAACCCGGCCCCCCAGTGTTGGCAAGCTGGGCACGCAGCACGTCGTCGGACGCCACCGTGGTGATCTCCACCTTGACCCCGTGCCGCTTCTCGAACACCGCCACGATGTCGGGGTCCGCATAACCGGGCCACGACAACACCCGCAGGACCGTTGCGGCCTGCACATTCGACGCAGCCAGCCCAGAAACCGCAGCAACTACCGAAAGCAGCGCAGCCATTCCCCCGCGCCGCGCAGCCTGCTGCGCCCTGGCACCCGCCCTTCGCCACCACGTTGTGAAGGCCATACCGCAATCCCTGCCCTGCATATCTGGTAACAAACAGTTTACGCGGACAATAGCCGCGTGACGATCCCTCAGTCTTTCATTCAGGAACTGCTCGCCCGTGTTGACGTGGTCGACATCGTGGGCCGCTATGTGCAGCTGAAAAAAGGCGGGGCCAACTTCATGGGGTTGTGCCCTTTTCATGGCGAAAAGTCACCTTCTTTCAGCGTCAGCCCTGCCAAACAGTTCTATCACTGCTTTGGGTGTGGCAAAAACGGCAATGCCATCAGTTTTTTGATGGAACACGCGGGCATGGGCTTTGTGGAGGCCGTGCAAGACCTGGCGCAGCAGGTGGGCCTGCAGGTGCCGGACGATGACGTCTCGCCCCAAGAAAAAGAGCGCGCCGCAGCGGCCCGCCAAAAACAAGCCACGCTGAGCGATGTGCTGGAAAAAGCGGCCGATGCCTACCGCCGCCAGTTGCGCGAATCGCAGCGCGCCATTGGCTATTTCAAGGGCCGGGGCGTATCGGGTGCGGTGGCCAAACTGTACGGACTGGGCTATGCGCCCGAAGGCTGGCGCAGTCTGGCCAGCGTGTTCCCCAGCTATGACGACCCGCTGCTGGAAGAAAGTGGGCTGGTCATCGTCAACGACGAAGACGGGGGAAAACGCTATGACCGATTTCGCGACCGGGTGATGTTCCCTATTCGCAATGTGAAGGGCGAGTTCATCGGTTTTGGCGGGCGTGTGCTGGGCGACGACAAACCCAAATACCTCAATTCGCCCGAAACCCCGGTCTTCCACAAAGGGCGCGAGCTGTATGGACTGTTCGAGGCCCGCACGGCCATCCGCGAGGCGGGGTACGCGCTGGTCACCGAAGGCTATATGGATGTGGTGGCGCTGGCGCAGCTGGGCTTTCCCAACGCGGTGGCCACGCTGGGCACCGCTTGCACGCCAGAACACGTGCAAAAGCTGCTGCGTTTTACCGAATCAGTGGTGTTCAGCTTTGATGGCGACAACGCCGGACGGCGCGCTGCCCGCAAGGCGCTGGACGGCGCCCTGCCCCACGCCACGGACACACGCAGCATCAAATTTCTGTTTTTGCCGACCGAGCACGACCCGGACAGTTTTATCCGCGCCCACGGCACCGAGGCCTTTGCCCGCCTGGTGGGCGACGCCATGCCGCTGAGCCGGTTTCTGGTCGAAGCCGCCAGCGAGGGCTGCGACCTGGGCACCGCCGAAGGCCGCGCTCACATGGCCAGCAACGCGCGCCCGCTGTGGACGGCACTGCCCGATGGCGTGCTCAAGCGCCAGTTGCTCAGCGAACTGGCCGATCAAACCCAGCTCAACGCCCGGGATCTGTCAGAGCTGTGGAGCCAAGGCACCGGGCGGGACGCCCCCCGCTCCCCCGGCCCCGGCAACCCGCCACGCCGCAGCCACAGCCCGGCGCAAGAAGAATCACCCCCGTGGGGCCACCCACCGGATTCGGACGGATGGCCACCCCACGCTGAGCCCTCCAACCCGGGTTACGGCAGCTATGGCCACTCCGTCGAACAGCAAAGCCCGCCAACGTTTCGCAAAAGTGGCGACTGGAAGGGCGGCGGCTGGAAAAAGCGGGACAAAGACGCTGCGCAGTGGCCCCCACAACCCCGACTGCCGCGCACGCCCACGGCCAGCCGCACAGATCACGCGGCGCGCCTGCTTTTGTCGCACATGGCTTTTCTGGAAGAGCTGACACACGACGACCACGCCACCCTGTGCGCACAGCCGTCGCCGCACGGACCGCTGTTTGCCTGGCTGGAAGACCAATTTCACGAACACGGCCCCCTGGCCTGGGCCGTGCTGCGCGAGAGCCTGCGCGACCATGAGTGCGAGGCCTTGGCCGTCAAAGTGATGACCGGGTCGCACGCCCAAACCGAAGGAGACCTGCAGGAGCTTCGGTTGGAGCTGCGCGATCTGCTCAATCGCATGCAGATCGAAGAGATCAAAGAGCAGCAAAAGCTGCTGGTTTTGCAGGTGGCGCAAGACCCGACGGCGCTGGAGCGCTACCGCGCCTTGGAGCAAAAGCGCAACGCTTTGCAGAGTGCAGCGGTCAAAATGGCTTGAAATCTGCGCCAAAGGTATAATGTAGGGTTAGTTATCGGCAAGAGCGACAGCAGCACCTCCGAGCCGGGCCACCGTGACAAACGCGCACCTATGCGCTGATGGGCCCACTTATCGCAAGGACTGCACACCAAATGATCGCCCAGACATCTTGCCTCTGAGGGCCTCCCCTCGAAGCGCAAAGCAGTTGTAGCTTTGCGTTGCCACCCGCGCCGGGACCCAAGGCGCTTGCGTTTTCTTTGTGTCCGTTTTTGATCCTGAGGTTGTTACATGCCTGCTCAAAAGTCCGCGAAGCCATCCAAGTCCGCCCCAGGCACCGCCGCAAAGGCTGTCTCCAAAACCGCTGCCAAAGCCCCGGCCAAGGTTGCCCCTAAAAAGGCTGCCGCCGCGCCCGCCCCGGTTGCCAAGAAAGTGAAAACTGTGCCCGTGAAAAGTTCTGCCGAGCTGACAAAAGCTGCCGATGAATTGCTGAAGAAGAAGCCCGCCGCCAAGGCTGTGGTGTCTGACGACGACGAAACCCCGAAAAAGCGCCCAGGCCGTCCCGCCAAAGCCGCAGGTGCCGCCGAAGCCAAGGCTCCCGCCAAGCGTGGACGCAAGCCAAAGGCGGGTGCCGCCAGTGACGACAGCGGTGACGACACCGATCTGTCTGACATCGAAGCCGACTTGGAAGGTGAAGTCGAAGAGACGACCACCGAAACCGCTGCCACGGTCGAAAAGGTCAAGCCCCTGCGCATGAAGATCAGCAAGGCGAAGGAACGCGCCTTGATGAAGGAATTTGGCCTGGACGAAACCGTCCTGTCCGAAGAAGACATGGCCAAGCGCCGTGCGCGCCTGAAGGCGCTGATCAAGCTGGGCAAAACACGCGGCTACCTCACGCACGTAGAAATCAACGACCACTTGCCCGACAAGCTGGTCGATGCCGAAACCCTTGAAGCCGTCATCACCACCCTGAACGACCTGGGTGTGGCGGTGTACGAACAGACGCCCGACGCCGAAGCGCTGATCATCACGGACAACGCCCCCGCAGGCGCCACCGAAGAAGAAGCCGAAGAAGCCGCCGAAGCCGCGCTGTCCACCGTGGACTCGGAATTCGGCCGCACCACCGACCCGGTTCGCATGTACATGCGCGAAATGGGCACGGTCGAGCTGCTGACCCGCGAAGGCGAAATCGAAATCGCCAAGCGCATCGAAGGCGGCCTGATGGCGATGATGGAAGCGATCAGTGCATCGCCCGCCACCATCGCCGAGATCCTGAACATGGGCGAGGACATCCGCGAAGGCAAGGTCGTCATCTCGACCATCGTGGACGGTTTCTCCAACCCCAACGAGGCCGACGACTATGTGGCCGAAGAAGACTTCGACGAGTTCGACGAAGCCGATGACGACGACGGCAAGGGCGGCTCCAAGGCCCTGACCAAGAAACTTGAAGAACTCAAGAAGCAGGCGCTGGAGCGCTTTGACAAGCTGCGCGAGCTGTTCGAAAAGGTGCACAAGGTGTACGACAAGGAAGGCTACGGCACCCCTGCGTACGTGAAGGCCCAGCAGGCCCTGTCGGCCGAGCTGATGACCATCCGCTTCACCGCCAAGACCATCGAAAAGCTGTGCGACATGGTGCGCGGCCAGGTGGACGATGTGCGCAAGAAGGAACGCGAGCTGCGCCGCATCATCGTGGACAAGTGCGGCATGCCGCAGGAAACCTTTGTGAAGGACTTTCCGCCCAACCTGCTGAACCTGAACTGGGTGGAAAAGCAAGCCGCTGCCGGCAAGCCCTGGTCTGCCGTGATGGCGCGCAACGTGCCGCCCATTCAGGACCTGCAGCAAAAGCTGATGGACCTGCAGTCGCGTGTGGTCGTGCCGCTGCCAGAGCTCAAGGGCATCAACAAGCGCATGAACGAAGGCGAAGCCACTTCGCGCGATGCCAAGAAGGAAATGATTGAGGCCAACCTGCGGCTCGTGATTTCCATCGCCAAAAAGTACACGAACCGTGGTCTGCAGTTCCTCGATTTGATCCAGGAAGGCAACATCGGCCTGATGAAGGCCGTGGACAAGTTCGAATACCGCCGTGGTTACAAGTTCTCGACGTACGCCACGTGGTGGATTCGCCAGGCCATCACCCGCTCGATTGCCGATCAGGCGCGCACCATCCGGATCCCGGTGCACATGATCGAGACGATCAACAAGATGAACCGTATCAGCCGCCAGCACTTGCAAGAGTTTGGTTTTGAGCCCGATGCGTCCATCCTGGCGGCCAAGATGGAGATCCCCGAGGACAAGATCCGCAAGATCATGAAGATCGCCAAAGAGCCGATCTCCATGGAAACGCCGATCGGGGACGACGACGACAGCCACCTGGGCGATTTCATCGAGGACGGTGCCAACACCGCGCCTATCGAAGCCGCCATGCAGGCCGGCCTGCGCGATGTGGTCAAGGACATCCTCGATGGCCTGACCCCCCGCGAAGCCAAGGTGCTGCGCATGCGCTTCGGTATCGAAATGACCAGCGACCACACGCTGGAAGAAGTGGGCAAGCAATTTGACGTGACGCGCGAACGCATCCGCCAAATAGAAGCCAAGGCGCTGCGCAAGCTCAAACACCCCAGCCGCTCGGACAAGCTGCGCAGCTTTATCGACTCGCTGTAAGCCTGCACTTCCAACCGCTTACGCCCCGCCCCGCAATCGCGGCGCAGGGCGTTTTTCATTGTGATGAAGTAAACACTCCTCGTTTACCCTGATGCCACGGACAGCAGACTGACAGTTTGGAGGGCGACCATTGCCCGCACATCGGGAAGATTCGATGCCGCGCGAGGTGGTGGGGTTGCTGGCACACAGCAGCACAGCCAAAGGTTCGATCACGGCAACAGCCGCATCCGGTGATTCTGAACCACGTACGACCTCTCAAGGGATACCCCATGTCTGCAGATATCAACCGCCGCAAAGCCATCGCGCAATCCGTACTGGCCGCCACGGCCTGGACCACATTCGGCCCCTCTGCCTGGGCTCAGACCAGCACCAATGCGCCCCGCCCCGCTCCGGCCAAAGCGCCCAAACTGACAGGCACGCTGCGCATCGTGATTCCTGCCAACCCTGGTGGAGGCTGGGACCAGACTGGCCGTGCCCTGGGTGCGGCGTTGGTGGCCGCGGGCGCGACGGACCAGGTGGAATACGAAAACATGGGCGGCAAAGGCGGCACCATAGGACTTGCCAAATACGTCGAAAAATATGGCAACGATGCCAACGCCCTGTTCATGGGTGGAATGGTGATGGTCGGCGCCGTAGCATTGCAAAAACCTGCGGTGGACATGACGCAGATCCAGCCGCTTGCGCGTCTGACCAGTGACTATCTGGTGGCTGCCGTGGCCGCCAAGTCACCCATCAAGAACACCAAGGATCTGTCTGAGGCGATGCGCGCAGATTTGCGTTCGATGCCCGTCGCAGGTGGCTCTGCCGGTGGGGTGGACCACATCTTTGCCGGGGTGCTGGCGCGTGCGTCCAAAGCCAAGCCGGACGACCTGGTTTACAAGCCTTTTGCGGGCGGCGCTGAAGTGGTGGAGGCGCTGGTGACGGGGACGGCCTCGGTGGGCCTTTCTGGCTACAGCGAATTCAGCGACGCCATCGCTTCCGGCAAGCTTCGCGCCATCGGTGTGTCCTCACGCCGCAGCGTCTTTGGGCTGCCAGCGTTTCGCGAGCAGGGGCTGGACGCCACCATGGCCAACTGGCGCGGGGTGTTCACCGGCAAAGGGGTGTCCGCAGCACGCACTGCAGAAATGCTCGCAGCCGTAGAAGCAGCCACAGCGCACGAATCGTGGCTGCGTACGCTCAAACAGAACCGGTGGGAGCCCTCTTGGCTGGCAGGTAAGGATTTGGCAGAGTTCATGGAGTTGGACCTCACCACGGCGCGGGTGATGGTGTACTTGCTCAAGTTAAAGGCTTGAAACCCCTTTAAGCGCGTCCCGCGTTAGCCACGAGGGAGATGCCACCCGTGCGGCGCGGCAGCCCTTGCACGGCGGCCATTGCTATTGGCTAGGGTCGCGCCAGTGTCTATTGCAGCCAGTCAAGCTGAAACGCATCGCAAGGATCTTCTGATGAAAATGTCCAACCACTCCATCGGTGCCCGCATGGCCACCGCACTGGGCCTTGTCCTCGCGCTGCTTTTAGGCGCCGCGCTGTTTGGCATCGCAGCCCTTTACAAGACCCTCGGCACCTACGACTCCACCGTGCAGGACCGAGTGGCCCAGGAGCGCGCGGTGAGCCGCATGGAGAGCGAATTCAAAACCCAGGTGCTGGAATGGAAAAACACGTTGCTGCGCGGGGAGGACGCGCGCAAACGGGAGCTGCACTGGGCCGCATTTCAGGCCAGCGAGAAACGTGTGGCCGACGCTGCCAAGGCGCTGGAGCCACAACTGACCGATGCGCAGGAAAAAGCCGCGCTGCAGAACTTCACCAACGCACACACCCAGATGGCGCAGGGCTACCGCAAAGGGTTTGAGGTGTTTCAATCCCTGGGTTTTGTGCCGTCGGCAGGAGACGCCGATGTGGCCGACATTGACCAGGGCCCTGCCAAGCTGCTGACCACATTGGGGCAGCAGGTGGCCGCCAGCAGTGCGGCCATTGCGCAGCAAGCCGCACTGGACGCGCGGCGGGCACTCATCAGCAGCCTGGTGGCGCTGGCGCTGGTGACCGCCCTGGGCGGTTGCGCAGGCTGGTTGCTGACACGCTCGGTGGTCCGCCCGCTCCAGGTGGCGGTGTCGGTGGCCAACAAGGTGGCTGCCGGAGACCTGACCACCACCATTCAGGTCGACGGCAAAGACGAACCCGCCCGCCTGCTGCAAGCCCTGCGTTCCATGCAGGACAACCTGGAAAACGTGGTGTCGGGCGTGCGCAGCAATGCAGAAGGCGTGGCCAGCGCCAGTGCGGAGATCGCACAAGGCAATGCGGACCTCAGCATGCGCACAGAAGACCAGGCGTCGTCGCTGGACGAAACCACGTCATCGATGCAGCAACTGCAAGCCACCGTGCAACAGAACGCATCCAACGCCCAACGCGCCAACGAGCTCGCGCGCAACGGTGCTACCGTGGCCCAGCGTGGCGGCGATGTGGTGACGCAGATGGTGGAAGTGGTGCAAGGCATTCAGGACAGTTCGCGCCGCATTGCGGACATCATTGGCGTCATCGACGGTATCGCGTTTCAGACCAATATCCTGGCGCTCAACGCGGCGGTCGAAGCAGCCCGAGCGGGCGAACAAGGCCGCGGCTTTGCCGTGGTGGCCAGCGAAGTCCGCAGCCTGGCCACCCGCAGCGCAGGCGCGGCCCGCGAGATCAAGCAACTTATTCAGACCAGCGTGGAGCGCGTACAGGCGGGATCTGACCTGGCCCGCAACGCGGGCACCACCATGACCGAGGTAGTCTCGTCCATCCAGGGCGTGAGCGCCTTGATGGAAGAAATCAGTCAGGCCAGCGCGGCGCAAACCAGCGACATGCTGCGCGTGACGCAGGCCATCGTCCGCATGGACGAAGCCACCCAGCAAAATGCCGCCCTGGTAGAAGAAAGTGCGGCCGCGGCGGGCAGCCTGAGTGGCCAAGCCCGCCAGCTGGTGGAGGCGGTAGAGGTGTTCCGCCTGCGCGGAGCCCTCCGTGCACCCGCACTGGCTGCGCCGTCACAGCCGGGGCGCTGAAACCTCGAATTACAACGCCAGGCTACGGAGCACAGCGTCAGTCGATCTTCAGGCCCGACTGCTTGACGAGCTTCGCCATGCGCACCACTTCGGCCCGAAAAAAGGCCGTGGTCGCCTCAGGCGTGGTGCCTTGCAACTGGTAGCCCTGCGCCAGCAAGGCGTCTCGGGCCTCCGGCACCGACAGGGTGGCGCGCACAGCCTGGTAGATGCGGTCGCTTTCTGCCTTGGGCAGACCCGCCGGTCCCACCAAGGCTACCCAGCCATCCAGTGCGTACTGCGGCAGCCCTTGTTCTGCAATGGTGGGCAGGTCTGGCAACAGCGCAGAGCGGGTAGTGGACGACAACCCGATGGCCTTGAGCGTGCCCGCCTTCAAGTGGGGAACCGCCACCGCCACGGCGATGAACGCCAGCTGAATCTGCCCGCCCAGCACGTCGGCCGTCAGCGGGCCCATGCCGCGGTAGGGGATGTGTTTGATGTCCACCTGGGCTTCATGCACGAACATTTCTGCAGCCAGGTGCAGGATGGTTCCATTGCCCGAAGAGCCATAGTTGAGCGTGCCGGGTTGCGCCTTGGCCAGCATAATGAGTTCTTGCACATTCCTGGCGGCCACCGACGGATGCGCCACCAGCACAAACGGGGTAGCGCCAATCACCGTGATCGGCGTGATGTCGTCCACCGCGTCGTAAGGGATGTTCTTGAACACGCTGGGGTTGACCACGTGGTTGTTCGACACCATGCCCAGCGCAGCGCCATCTTTAGGCGCCTTGACGATCATGGAGGTGCCCGTGATACCGCCCGCACCGGGGAAGTTTTCCACCACCACGGGGCGCCCCAGCGACTTGCCCAAGCTGGGACCGAACGCGCGCGCCAGGCCGTCCACGCCCGAGCCAGCGCTCACCGGCAGGATCAAGCGCACCGGGCGGTCAGTCGCTTGCGCCCAGGCGCCAAAAGGCGCTGCAACGCCCGCTGCCAAGCCCGCCAGAGTGGCCAGTGCGGTGCGCCGCGGCATACCACCGCGCTGCAAATGGGGTGGTGTGAAAGGTGTGTCGTGATGCATGGCGTTTTGTCTCCGTTGTTGTATTCGTTCAATGCCAGGCGCTGTGCCCACCGCGGTACGACCGGGTTGTGCGGCTCAGGCCACGGCATGCCTTTGCTGCAGGGCCCGCACCTCTTCGGGTGTGTAGCCAAGCTCTTCCATCAGTGCAGCCGTGTGCTGGCCCAGCACCGGCGGCTGCAAGCGCACTCCCAGGCGCTGGCCATCCATGCGCAGTGGGAACAGCGTCGTGCGGGCGGTCTGCCCTGCCCGCTCTCCGTCGGGCAGGGTGATGTCGGCCAGCCCGCCCGTAGCGTTGAGGTGGGGGTCATCGAACAGCTGTTCGGGCCGTAAGATGGGAGCGAACGGCAGCCCGTGCTTTTCAAAGATGGCTGCCAATTCAGCGCCGCTGTAGGCGGCGAGTCGCTGGCGCAAGTCAGGCATCAGCGTGGCGCGTGCACGCACGCGGTCGTTGTTGGTAACCAGGTGCGGGGCGGCTTTCAGGTCGGCAAACCCCAGCGCATCGCAGAAGGTGATCCATTGCGCATCACTGACGGCCGCCAAAAAAATCTGATCACCATCCTTCACGCTGAACACGTCGTACAGCGCCCACGATGAAATGCGGTCGGGCATGGGCGCAGCAGGCTTGCCGGTGACGGCGTACTGCATCATGTGCTGGCCCACCAGAAAAACGTTGTTTTCGAACAGGGCCGAGTCCACCTCTTGCCCGCGCCCCGTGATGCCACGCTGCATCAAGGCCGCCATGGCACCAATGGCGCCGAACATGCCGCCCATGATGTCGTTCACGCTGCTGCCCGCGCGCAGAGGGTCACCTGGGCGGCCGGTCATGTAGGCCAGCCCGCCCATCATCTGCACCACTTCATCAAGCGCCGTGCGATGTTCGTAGGGGCCGGGCAAAAAACCGGTGTGGTTGACATAGATGAGACGGGGGTTGATCTGGCTCAGCGCAGCGTAGTCCAGCCCGTACTTGGTCATCACACCCGGCTTGAAGTTCTGGGCCACCACGTCAGCCGATGCGGCCAGTTTGCGTGCCACCTCCAGCCCCTCGGGGCTGCGCAGGTCGAGCGCGATGCTCTTCTTGTTGCGGTTGAACATCGGGAAAAAACCCGCCCCTGCGCCCAACAAATGGCGCGTGCGGTCCCCATCCACCGGCTCTACCTTGATCACTTCGGCGCCCAGATCGGCCAGCACCATGCCGCAGGTGGGGCCCATGACCATGTGGGTGAACTCCACCACCCGCAGCCCGTCGAGTGGCAAAGGGCGTGGCACGGGCGCGTCAGGCGCGTGAGGCGCCGAAGCGCTGGCAGACGATGAAGCAGAGGGGGTGGAGGTAGAAGTCATGGGCTAACGATAAGGGATGCGAGCAGGCGCCTGCTTCATCAAGCCGCAGCCAATACGGCAGGGGGCGCACCGTGGACGAACGTGCGAGGCAATCCGGACCGCCACAGCGTGCCATGCAGTGTTTCGCCCGACAGCCATCCCGCCACACGCTGCCGCAGTGCCAGCAACCCGGGCAAGTCGATGCCAGTCGCCACCCCCATGCGCTCCAGCATGAAAACCAGATCTTCGGTGGTGACATTGCCACTGGCGCCCGGCGCATGGGGGCAGCCGCCAATGCCCGCCAGGCAGGCGTCAAAACGTGCGATACCTGTTTGCCAAGCGGCATAAGCATTGGCCAGCCCCATTCCCCGCGTGTCATGAAAATGCGCGCACCACAGGCGGTCCCCCACCAAGGCGCGGGCTTTGTCGAAAAGGCGATGGACAGAAGCAGGGTCGGCATAACCCACGGTGTCGGCCAGGCTCACCCGGTCAGCGCCTGCGTCCAGCAGTGCCTGCATCAGGCGCAGAACCTCGCTTTCAGCCACCTCGCCCTGCAGGGTGCAGCCAAAAGCGGTGCCCACACCTCCTTCAATCAGCGAGTGGTGACCGCCTGCGTCGCGCAGCGCACGAATGCGCGCGACTTCAGCCACCACCTCGTCAGGCGTTTTGCGCAGGTTGGCCAGGCTGTGAGCGTGGCTGGCAGACAGTGGCACCACCATCAGATCAGCGCCCCGGTCCAGCGCAAGCTCGGCCCCCTTGTAGTTGGGCACCAGAACGGATGCGAAGAGCCCCGCCAACGTCTTGGCATGGGCCAGCACGTCGGCGGTGTCTGCCAGTTGTGGCAACAAGCGGGCAGGCACGAAGGAGCCCACTTCCATCTCGCGCTGACCGGCTGCGTAGGCGGCGTTGATCCACTCGATCTTGTGCGCAGTGGGCACCACGGTGGCAATGCTCTGCAGCCCATCGCGCAGGCCCACTTCGCGCACCACAGCGCTCGGGCGCCCACGGTGGGTGGGCGCGCTGTGCCCGGGGGAATGAAGAGCAGTGTTCAAAGCTTGTCTCCGTCGAATTTTCGGTATGGGTTGGATTCTAAAAATTCCCAACTGAATCAGAAAATACATTTTGGAAGCCCTATGCTTCCCAAACGGAATATCAAAACCCCCTTTCGAAGCCCAACCATGCGAAACCTCGACCTGCAAACCCTGCGGTTTTTTGCCGCGGTGTGCGACCACCGCAGCATTGCCCGTGCGGCCGAGCAAGAGTCCATCGTGGGTTCTGCCATCAGCAAACGGCTAGCTCAACTCGAAGACACCGTTGGCACCCCACTGCTGGTGCGCAAACGGCGGGGCGTGGTGCCCACCCCAGCGGGTGAAACCTTGCTGGAACACGCGCGCACCATGCTGGCCAGCGTGGGGCAGATCGAACGCGACATGGCGGCCTATGCCACCGGCACCCGGGGCCATGTGCGCATGCTGGTCACCGCATCGGTCATGGCCGAATCACTGGCCGACGATGTGGCGGCCTTTCTGCAAGACCCTGCCCACCGCGACATCCAGGTCAGCCTGGAAGAACGCGTGAGCCCGGAAGTCGTCCAAGGCATTCGTGAAGGCAGTGCCTCCATCGGCATTTGCTGGGACGCGGCCGACCTTTCCGGGCTGGAAACCTGCGGCTACCGCAGCGACCACCTGGCCGTGGTGGCCCATGCCTCACACCCCGTGGCACAGCTGCCCAGCGTGCGGTTTGCCGATGTGCTGGACTACGAATTTGTGAGCATGCCCGCGCTGAGCGCAGTGCAAGTCTTGCTGGCGCGTGCCGCAGCGGTGGAAGGAAAAATGCTGGCGCACCGGGTGCTGGTGTCCAACTTTGACGCCGCTTTGCGCGTGGTGCGTGCCAACCTGGCCATCAGTGTGGTGCCGCGTGAAGTGGCGGCACACTTTGCCCAATCAGCGCCGGTTTGCATCGTCCCGTTGAGCGATCCTTGGGCGCGGCGGCGGTTTGCCATTTGCTACCGCAGCGCCATGACCCTGCCCCCGGCGGCACACCTGCTGGTGAGTCATCTGGCCCGGCAGGGCCACCCACAATGACGGTGCCGATCCGTGGCCGCTTCGCAACATTTTGATAGCGAATATCGTATTTTCTCGCCTTAGCGCATATGTGCCGTGCGTTCTGAGCTACCAAACTTGTAGCAAAACGGGTTCCGCGCTATAGTCTCAGCGCATCAGCGGGCTCGGCACAGGCCACCCGCTCCGAACTTAGATTTAACACTTGCGCGAGGAGAAGCGTCCATGAGCTCCAAAGAAAATGTCGCCATCAACCAGCTTTTTGAGCGACTTGAATGCCGTTATGCGTTGCGCGTGCTGTGGGCCCTGAAGGATGGCCACCCCCAGACCTTCCGTCTGCTGCAAGACAGCGTGGGGGGCATCACCCCCAACACGCTGAACACCCGCATCAAAGAACTGCGCGAAGCCGGATTTGTGGACCACGGCAGTGACGGCTACACCGTCACTCCCTCGGGCGCTGATTTGCTCAAGCGCCTCAGCGATGTGCAGGCCTTTGCCACCCGTTGGGTGGCTGGCAGGGCCAAGAAGGCCGCATAGGCCAGGAGGCTGCCCCACCGACCTGCCCGTTCTGGGCAAAGCCCCGCCGGCCCGTCCGAGCGGGGCTTTCGTTAAAATAAGGGTCAAAAATGCTTCTAGCGCTTATCCATCAAGCGCTGATAGCTATATTTTCAATAGCAAACTAGGAATTTCATCCATGGCACTGACCACCACCGCATCCGGCCTCCAATACGAAGACACCACTGTGGGCGAAGGCGCTGAAGCCGCCAAGGGCCAGAACGTTTCGGTGCACTACACCGGCTGGCTCTACAACAATGGCGAACAAGGCGCCAAGTTCGACTCCAGCCGCGACCGCAACGACCCGTTCGAGTTCTCGCTGGGTGCAGGCATGGTCATCAAAGGCTGGGACGAAGGTGTTCAGGGCATGAAAATCGGCGGCCAGCGCACGCTGATCATTCCGGCAGCCCTGGGCTATGGTGCCCGCGGTGCAGGCGGCGTGATTCCTCCCAATGCCACGCTGAAATTTGATGTGGAACTGCTGAAGGTCGGCCGCTAAGCGCTGCTGCTCTCTGCGCCCTGCCACCACACGGTGCAGTGACAACCAAAGCGGCCTGAGGGCCGCTTTTTTGTTTTCAGCGGTTTGCAAAAAAGAACCTTGCTCTGATCAGAGCGAGCCAGCAAGTCACATTTCAGAGCGCACCACGGGCCGCGGGGGCGCAGGGCGGGTAGCCCAGCTCACCAACACCGCCGCCACCAACCCTGCAGGCACGCCAAACACGCCCGCCGAGATGGGCTGAATACCGAACCACAGGCCATCTGCCAACAACCAGGCCGGCAGCACCTTCAGAACGGGCACGTGCGACAGCATGTAATACACGGCGACCCCCAGCCCTGCCAACATGCCTGCCACCGCTCCCTGGCGCGTGGTGCCGCGCCAAAAGATGCCCAGCACCATCACCGGCACAAAGGCCGACGCCGCCAGCGAAAACGATGCCGACACCATCGGCAAGATCTCGGACGGCTTGAGGGCGGCCACGAACGCGGCCGACAACGCTACGGCCAGCAAGGTGAATTTGGTGAGAATCACCCGCTGCTCCGGCGACGCCTTGCGTTGCGCATCCGGAAAGTACAGGTCCCGCACCAGCGCATTGCTGATGGTCAGCAACAATCCATCGGCGGTGGACAGCGCCGCCGCCAGGCCCCCGGCAGCCACCAGGCCCGACACCACATAAGGCAAGCCGCCCAGTTCGGGCGTGGCCAGCATGATGAGGTCAGCGCCCAGGCGAATCTCGCCAAACTGCACAAACCCATCGCCGTTCACGTCTTCGACCGACAGCAGCGAGCTGTCCACGCGCGCCCACTGCGCCATCCAGTTGGGCAAGGCCTCAAAGCTGCTGCCCACCAGGTTTTGCATGACTTCAAACTTCACCAGCACCGCCAGAGCGGGCGCACTCAAATACAGCAGCGCAATGAAAAACAAGGACCATCCCACCGACGCGCGCGCCGCCGACACGGTGGGTGAGGTGTAGTACCGCGTCAGCAGATGGGGCAACCCGGCCGTGCCCACCATCAGGCAAAACATGAGCGCCAAAAAGTTGCGCCGGGTCAGCTCGTAGTCGCGCTGCTCCTCAGGCGTGCCGTCCGGGTCGCCCACGTAGGCCTGGCTGTGCAGCGGCAGCCCACCCAAGGGGCGCGCGCGTTCGTAGTTTTCGCGCATTTCGCGCGTCCAGCGTTCGCGGGCGGCTGCGGCATCCCGCGGCAAAGCCGCCAGCTCCCGGCTGGCAGACACGATGAGGCCCACGTCGGCATTCTGATTGCGCAGGGTCCGAATGCGCTCTCGGGCTTTTTCCCGTTCGTTCTCCAGCGCGCTTTCCACGTCCAGCAGCCGGGCTTCAAACTCCTTAGCGCGGCGTTGGTAGGCCTGCACCACCTGGTGTTCTGCGGGCGAATCCAGCAGCTGCGCTTCCAGGTCGGCAATCTTGCTGATCTGCGCGCCATAGACCAACGGCGCCAATGGGTTGCCCAGCTGCTTGTACGCCAGCCACGACACCGGAATCAAAAATGCCAGCAGCAGCACCACGTACTGCGCCACCTGCGTCCAGGTGATGGCGCGCATGCCGCCCAGAAACGAGCACAGCAGCACCCCGCCCAAGCCCAGCATGATGCCGATCTCGAACTGCACGCCGGTCAGGCGTGAAGCAATCAAACCCACACCGTAGATCTGCGCCACCACGTAGGTGAACGAGCACAACACCGCCGCCAACGCGGCGATCACGCGGGGCCAGCGCCCACCGAAACGCACATGGAAAAAGTCGGGCACCGTGTACAGGCCCATGGCCCGCAAATGCGGCGCAATCAGCATGGCCACCAAGCAAAAGCCCCCCGTCCAACCCAGCAGATAGGCCAAACCACCCGCTTGCCCCGGCGTGCCCGAAAAGCCCTGCAGGTACAGCGCGCCAGACAGGCTGATGAACGAGGCTGCGCTCATCCAGTCAGCCGCCGCAGCCATGCCGTTGTACATGGGCGGAATGCGCCGCCCCGCCACGTAATACTCCTCGGCGTCGGTCGTGCGGCAATACACACCGATGCCCGCATAGACCATGACGGTGAGGAACAGAAAGATGGGGCCAATCCAGTGGCGCGACAGGCCTTGGCGCTCGGCCCAGGCCATGAGGAGCAGAAAGCCGAGGACGCCAATCACATACAGCGCCAGAATGCGGTGCAGCCGCCAGAGGTAGGCGCGGTCGCTCGCCGCTTCAGACGCGCTGGGCTCAGCCATGGGGCAAAGCCCCTTCACCGCGCGGTTTGTCTGCGTCGGGCAACTGGGCGCTGGCGGCAAGCCGCTCTGCATCCTGCCGCTCAAAACGGTTCATGGCCCAGCCATAAACCACCACGAGCGCAATGAACACCAGCACCGCGCCTTGTGCCGCAATCCAGTACCCCAGGGGCCAACCGCCCGCCACCAGAAACTGCAGGTCGCGGGCGAAATACGTGGCCACAAACGACACCAGCGCCCACACCACCAGCAGCCCGGCCTTGAGCCAAAGGTGCCGCACGTCATGCAGATCCGGCGGGAACGGGCCCGCCATTTCTGCATCGTGCGCACGGGGATGGTGCGGGTTGGGGTTTCGGGGCTGCAGCATCACGGGCACACGGGTAGCTGGTGCAGATGACGCATGGGCAGCCCGGTCCGGTCAGGTCAACTCAGGTCAGCTCGCCAGCGGCTGCCAGTTGCTGCCAGGTGGCGATCACGCTGTCGGGGTTGAGCGAGATCGACGAGATGCCCTCTTTGGCCAGCCACTGCGCAAAGTCAGGGTGGTCGCTGGGGCCCTGGCCACAGATACCGATGTACTTGCCCTGCGCCAGGCAGGCCTTGATGGCTTGGTGGATCAGGGCTTGCACGGCAGGGTCGCGCTCGTCAAAGTCGTGCGCCAGCAGTTCCAGGCCCGAATCACGATCCAGGCCCAGGGTGAGCTGAGTCAGGTCGTTGGAGCCAATGGAGAAGCCGTCGAAGAACTCGAGGAAGCGTTCGGCCAGGATGGCGTTGCTCGGCACCTCGCACATCATGATGACCTTGAGGTCGTCCTTGCCGCGCGAGAGGCCGTGCTGCGCCAGCAGCTGCGTCACGCGCTCGGCCTGACCGAGGGTGCGCACAAAGGGCACCATCACCTGCACATTGGTCAGACCCATGTCGTTGCGCACGCGCTTCAGTGCCTCGCACTCCATGGCAAACGCCTCGCCAAAATCAGCGCTCAAGTAACGCGCAGCGCCACGGAAGCCCAGCATCGGGTTTTCTTCTTCGGGCTCGTAGCGGCTGCCGCCAATCAGCTTGCGGTACTCGTTGGACTTGAAGTCCGACAGGCGCACGATGACTGGCTTGGGCCAGAACGCGGCGGCAATGGTGGCCACGCCTTCGGCAACCTTGTCCACGTAGAAAGCGCGGGGGCTGGCATGGCCGCGGGCCACCGATTCAACCGCCTTTTTCAGGTCGGCATCGATCTGCGGGTAGTCCAGGATGGCCTTGGGGTGCACGCCGATGTTGTTGTTGATGATGAACTCCAACCGGGCCAGGCCCACACCTTCGTTCGGCAACTGGCAGAAGTCAAACGCCAGCTGGGGGTTGCCCACGTTCATCATGATCTTGGTCTTGATAGGAGGCATCTCGCCGCGCTGGACTTCGGTGATTTCCGTTTCCAGCAGGCCGTCGTAGATCTTGCCGGTGTCGCCTTCAGAGCAGCTCACCGTGACCAACGTGCCGTCTTTCAGCAGCTCCGTGGCATCACCACAACCCACCACAGCCGGAATGCCCAGCTCGCGCGCAATGATGGCGGCGTGGCAGGTGCGGCCGCCCCGGTTGGTGACGATGGCGCTGGCGCGCTTCATCACGGGCTCCCAGTTGGGGTCGGTCATGTCGGTCACCAGCACATCGCCGGGCTGGACCTTGTCCATCTCCGAAATGTTGTGCACCAGGCGCACGGGGCCGGTGCCGATCTTCTGGCCAATGGCGCGGCCTTCGGCCAGCACGGTGCCTTGGCCCTTGAGCTTGTAACGCAACTCGGCCTGGCCCTTGGACTGGCTCTTCACCGTCTCGGGCCGTGCTTGCAGGATGTAAAGGTGGCCGTCGGTGCCGTCTTTGCCCCACTCGATGTCCATGGGGCGGCCGTAATGTTGTTCGATCACCAGCGCGTAGCGCGCCAGTTGCTCCACATCGGCATCGGTCAGCGAATAGCGGTTGCGCTGCTCGGTCGGCACATCCACGGTCTTGACCAGCTTGCCGCTTTGGGCCTTCTCGTCCGCCGTCGAGAACACCATCTGGATCAGCTTGCTGCCCAGGTTGCGGCGGATCAGCGCTTTCTTGCCCGCTCTGAGCATGGGCTTGTGCACATAGAACTCGTCAGGGTTCACAGCGCCCTGCACCACCGTCTCGCCCAGGCCATAGCTGCTGGTAATAAAGACAACTTCTTCAAAACCGGATTCGGTGTCGATGGTAAACATCACGCCCGCCGCGCCCAGGTCAGAGCGCACCATGCGCTGCACACCGGCCGACAGGGCCACCACATCGTGCTCAAAACCCTTGTGCACGCGATAAGAGATGGCGCGGTCGTTGTACAGCGACGCGAACACTTCCTTCATCTTGTGAAGCACATCGTCGATGCCCACCACGTTCAAGAACGTTTCCTGCTGGCCAGCAAACGAGGCGTCGGGCAAGTCTTCGGCGGTGGCAGACGAGCGCACGGCAAAAGAGGCAGCAGGGTTACCCGCGCTCAGCGTGGCAAAGGCGTCGGCAATGGCTTGTTGCAGGTCGGCCGGGAAAGGTTGGGCCTCGACCATGGCGCGGATTTCTGCGCCGACTTTCGCCAGCGCCCGTACGTCTTCGGTGTCCAGCACCTTGAGCTTGGCGCTGATCTTATCGGCCAGGCCGTCGTGGGCCAGAAACTGGCGAAACGCGTGGGCCGTGGTGGCAAAGCCCGTGGGTACGCGCACGCCCTGGGGCAGTTGGGAGATCATCTCGCCGAGGGAGGCGTTTTTACCGCCCACCGACTCGACATCGGTCATTCTCAGGTTTTCAAACGGTACGACCAGGGCGGTCGGGCTGAAAAGTGCAGACATGGGAAAGCTCCAGAAGTTGAAACCGGGTCTGCATGCCGGGCTGTCGGGAGCCCCAGGCAAGCGGCCATGCACAGGCTGCGACTTTGTTGTTGTGGTTGTAGGCCGACGGTGTGCATGGTGAGAATTGGATAATTGTGACAATTGTAGGCCTGTGCCACTGGCGGCGGGCTGACGCTTTCACACGGCTTGCGCAAAACGGGAATCGCCACCTACGCGCCCAAGAGGGGGCGGCGATTGCCGGAACCAGATTTGCGCAAGTCCTTACACAAAGGGCCTCCATGCATTCGCGCACCGTATTTTTTGTCTCTGACGGCACCGGCATCACCGCCGAAACCTTTGGCAATGCCATCCTGGCCCAGTTCGAGATGAAGCCGCGACACGTGCGGCTGCCCTTCATCGACACGGTGGACAAAGCCCACCAGGCCGTACGGCAGATCAACCACACCGGCGAGGTCGAGGGCAAAAAACCCATTGTCTTCACCACCCTGGTGAACATGGAAGTGCTCAAAGTCATCCAGGACGGCTGCAAAGGCATGCTGCTGGACATGTTCGGCACCTTTGTGCACCCGCTGGAGGAAGAACTGGGCATCCGATCACACCACCGTGTGGGCCGGTTCAGCGACGTGAGCCGCAGCAAGGAATACACCGACCGCATCGAAGCCATCAACTTCAGCCTGGCCCATGATGATGGCCAGAGCAACCGCGACCTGGCCGGCGCCGACGTGATTCTGGTGGGCGTGAGCCGCAGCGGCAAAACCCCCACCAGCCTGTACCTGGCCATGCAATACGGCATGAAAGCCGCCAACTACCCGCTGATCCCCGAAGACTTCGAACGCCGGCAGCTGCCCCCCGCGCTGGAGCCGCACCGCAAAAAGATCTTCGGCCTGACCATCCAGCCCGAGCGCCTGTCCGAGATCCGCAACGAACGCCGCCCCGACTCCAAGTACGCCAGCCTGGTGAACTGCCGCCACGAGGTCGCCGAGGCCGAGGCGATGATGCGGAGATCGGGGATTCGGTGGCTGTCTACGACCACGAAGTCGATTGAAGAGATTGCGACGACGATCCTGCAAGAGATTCGGCCGGAGAGGTTGGAGTATTGAGGGGGAGGCAGTGCAGAGGTGACGCTGCGTCTCTCGAGTGCGCAACCGCCAATTTTTTGATGGAAATTGGCTCCAGCGCTTATTCAGAAAGCGCTAGCAGCTATAAATTGAATAGCAATTTTTCTGTCTAGCGCTGCTTGGATTCGTCTTGAACGGTTTTTACGGCGCGGAGAACAGCAACGATGGTCGGTATGGGGACTGGTTTGGGCCCAAAGCGGAAGCTCCCCAGCAATTGCTAAGAAGGTTGCTTTGATGCCCCTTGAGTCATCGGTCCCCAGTCACCTTGACGCCGAGGTAAGTTTCTATGTCATCCGTGGCGCACTGCGCTTGCCCTCGAACGAACTCACTTTCGTCAGTCAATGCACGAGCGCTGATGGAAACAGCGGTTTCTGTATCAAGTGCTCCGCAGGTGCGAGCGACATGCCCCAGCCCGAGAATTGCATTCCCACGAACATTAAAGTGGGGGTGCGTTGCGAGGTGGAAGCAGATGCCCTCGACCCAGCCGCGCTCGAAATCCGGGGCATTCATGCCCAGCACAATTGGAACGTAGAGAAGTTCTTCAGGGTCGCCACGCTGAAGCGCGGCGTCAATATCGGCCTCTGTCCAGCCTTGATGAAACGGTCCCATTCATGCACCGTGATGTCTATTGCGTATCCCTGAATGCCAGGTTGAGGCCGGATTCTGCCCCACGGCGAGGGGCGCTAGCGGGCCCTGAGCCGACGGTGGACTCCTTTCGTCAAAAATGGCTATCGAAGACAACTTGACTCCCTGCGACGTGACACGTCTATGACCAGTTTTGTACGCCAACGCGACTGGGAAACGTAGGTTTCGTGGAGGTTATGTGACGCTACATTCAAAGACAGGCCTGCACGCGGAATCAACACGCAAATAAGCCTTGTAGGTATACGTAGTCGAAATTATTCTAGACAGCCTATGGTCAAAGAAATAACTGCAAGCTCGAACGGCCCAACACGAGGTAGTGTGATTTTCTTTCTCGCCTTCGCGAGCGTCTTTGGGCTAATTGCGTTGTGGCCGTTCGCCCCAGCATTTGAATCGCTTAAAAAGGATGATGCTCGCATCCATATGGTGAGAAAGGAAAACTATGTATCGACAACTACTTACCTGATAACCAGCACTGGTCAAAATTTAAAATGTATCCACACAAAGACAGGAGGATGCGATCCAAAAAAGATGAAATCTTTCTTGGATAAGAGTACACACGTAAGCGTATGGCACGACGGGGAAAAAGTTTATCAACTGGTTGCTCAAAATCAAGCGATATTGCCTTACGAACACTTCAATCAAGGCAGAGGTTTTTCGTCGGTCATTTCCGCTGTTTGTTTTTTAGTAGCGCTTATTCAGATTGCGATTCGCAAGAGGCTTGTTTGAGCGAAAAATCCACGGCGCGATCCGGGAGACTGGTCTGCCCAAGTTTCCTTGGAGCTGTGATTCGTTGTACTGGATAACGAGATCGACCGCTTTCTTCTCAGAAAAGACGCAGGTTAACCATCTCGACAATTGGTCTTGGGTAGGGAAGCCGCGGGTATGGGCTAACTTGTCGATCGAGACGGACGCCCAATATCGTCCTCAATCTTCTGCCACTGCTATTCGTCACCGGTCATCTTTACAGTGAACGTCCGCTTTCATCTACCGCCTCCGACTGCTGCTGGTCAACAAGAGCCCGCCGAGACATCAATCCAGCGAGCAACGGGGAAACTACTGATTTGATAGCTACCAGCGCTTCATAGATAAGCGCTAGAGCCCGATTTCGCTTAAAAATTGGCACTACTGCGCCAGCAGAGTGGAAGGGCAGCTCCCTGCCCTCCTTTCCCCTTACTTCACCGCAAACCGCACATTCGCTGCCTTCTTGCCCGGCAGCGTCACCAGCGCCACCACCTTGGTGCCAGCTCCGACCTTGAACGCACCCTTAGCCTCCAGCTTGCCCTCCCCTGCAGGCGCCAGCACGGCCTCAGTTTTTTCGGTGCCGTTCAGCAGGGTGAGCTTGGCGCTCACGCCTTCGGTCTTGGCGGGCTTGCCGTGGTCGCGCAAGTGCAGGGTGAGGGTGTCGGGCTTGGCAACCAGTTCGTAGTCCATGTCGTTGGCTTCGACCACGATGCCGCCGTGTAGCGGCTTGTGGTCGTGGCCATGGGCGTGGTCGCCTGCGGCAAATGCTGTGCCGGAGACACTGACGGTGAGGGCCAGGGCGGCAAAGAGATGGGTTGTGGTTTTCATGACGGTCCTTTCAAAGGGTGGATGGAAAACTAGAGAAATAGAGAAATAGAGAACAGGAAAAACTCAGAAAGCCTCGGCGTTCTTGTCATCCAGCAGACGTTCGGCGTCTTTGCGGCCGAACAGCCAGAACAGGGCCGGAGTCAGGAAGGTGTCGAGCAAGGTCGAGCTGATCAGGCCCGAGAAGATCACCACGGCCACCGGGTGCAATATCTCGGTGCCGGGGCGCTCGGCCTCCAGCAGCAGAGGGGCCAGCGCGAAGGCGGTGACCAGGGCGGTCATGAGCACGGGGGAGAGGCGTTCGAGCGAACCGCGCACGATCATGGCGTGGTCGAAGTTCTCGCCCTCCACGCGCATCAGGTTCAGGTAGTGGCTGACCTTCAGGATGCCGTTGCGCACCGAGATGCCCGCCAGCGTGATGAAGCCGATCAGCGCCGCCACCGACAGCGGCTGGCCCGAGATCCACAGCCCCAGCACGGCGCCCACCAGCGCCAGCGGGATGTTGGCCATGATCAGCGCCGACAGCGTGGCCGAGCGGTAGCGCGTGTACAGCACCACGAACATCAGCACCAGCGAGACCACGGCCAGCATGCCCACCAGGCGGCTGGCCTCCTCCTGCGCCTGGAACTGGCCGCCCAGGGTGATGAAGTAGCCATCCGGCAGGCGCGTCTCGCCCACCACCCGGCGGATGTCGGCCACCACGTCGGACAGCGCCCTGCCCTGCGCGTTGGCCGAGAGCACGATGCGGCGCTTGCCGTCGTCGCGGCTGATCTGGTTGGGGCCGTCGCCGTCCTCGATGCTGGCCAGGCGCGACAGCGGCACCCGCCCGCGCGGGGTCTCGATCATGATCTGCGCCAGGCCCTCGATGGAGCGCGCGCTC
>NZ_JBKBTV010000002.1:0-176346 GCF_046291265.1 Acidovorax sp.
GGAAGGCTGGGGCTTTCTGAGGGGGCCGCTGGCGATTTGCCTGCTGGCGGTGTGCTGCAGCACAGGTTCCCGTGGCCGGAGGCAAGGGTGCCCCCAAGAAACCGCCCCAAAGAACATGCGATGCGGCGCTGCCGCACGTCAAAGGGGCATATTGCCCCGGAAGGACTGGATTTTAGTGCACTGGGCACCGGTCCGTACTCAACCGGCGCGCCGCCTCGTGCAGATCAGATGGCGCTGCCTTGCAGAACGACGTCCGACGAAGGGTAGGCCACGCAGGGCAGCACGCAGCCTTCCTCCTTTTCTTCGGCGGTCAGGCCCGGCCATTCGATGGCGTAACGCACCGTGCCTTCCACCAAATGGCCAATACAAGTGCGGCAGGTGCCGTTGCGGCAGGAGCTGGGCCAGTCGATGCCGCCTTGCTCCAGCGACAGCAGCAGGGGCTGTTCGGGCCAGGCATCACATTGTTGGCCATCGGGTTCGACCTTGGCGATGAAGAAGGGGGCGGCGGTGGGTGTGTTCATGGGATGTGTTTCCTCAAGCGTTGCGTGCGGTGTGGGACCACACCAGCAGCAGGTTGTTGGCGGGCAGCGCATGCCGCGCGGCCAGTTGCAGGCCCGCTTCGGCAGCCACAGCGGCCACGTCTTCGATGCGGCGAATGCCCCAGCTCGCGTCTTGTGCGCGCAGGCTGGCATCGAACGACAGGTTGCCGGGTGCGGTGGGCACGCCATCTTCCAGGTACGGGCCGTAGGTGACGAGGTGGCCGCACGGCGCCAGGTGCCGCGCGGCGCCCTGCATCAGCCCGGTGCAGCAGGCCCAGGGCGCGATGTGCAACATGTTGGCGCAGTAGATCAGGTCAAACGTGGCGCCGAATGCGGGGGGCTCGCTGGGCCAGGGGCTTTGCAGCACATCCAGCCGCAGCGGCGGACGCACGTTGCGGGCGCCCGCCTGGGTGGCCCAGCCGTTGATCGAGCCAAAGTGGGTGGCCTGCTGGTCGGTGGGCTGCCAGGTCCAGCCGGGCAGGGCGGCGGCAAAGTGCGCGGCGTGCTGGCCGGTGCCGCTGGCAACCTCCAGCGCCGCACCCGCAGGCGCCAGCAGGGCCAGCAGCTGCGCCAGGATGGGGGCTTGGTTGCGTTCGGCGGCGGGGCTGTGCTGGAGTTGCGGGATGGGCATGGATGATTAGGTGCTTTTGGCCTCTAGCGCTTATCCGATAAGCGCTAGCAGCTATGAAATGAAGAGCGCCACAAGGGCGCCGATGGGGACTGTACCGCAGTCATCCTCCCCCACGGTATTGCCTGTTTTTTAAGCGACACAAGGAGTTCCTTTGTAAATCAAGCACTTAACCCGGTCATACAAGGCTTGTTCGTAGTTATCCACAAGATTGTCCCGGGCGGGCAGGGATAACCGGGGGTTTTGTGGCCGTCTCGGGCGTGTGGGCAGCCGGGTTGCAAAGCCAAGGGAACATGCCTATCTTTTAAGCGTTACAAGGATATCCTTTGTAAATCAAGCACTTAAACATGTCATACAAGGCTTATCCAAGGTTATCCACAAGATTGTCCAGTGCAGAACGGGACAACTATCAACTTGGTGAACGGGCCTGCTTAAAAATAAGGCGGTGCAGGGCATTCCTATACAAATCAAGCACTTGGGGCCGTCATACAAGGCTTGTCCAAACTTATCCACATGATTGTCCAGCGCTGGCAGGGATAACCCGCGGCGCACGTTGCCAGCCGCACGCTCAGGCCGAAACCTTCACGCCCTTCCAGAAAGCGACGCGGCCCTTGATTTCTTCAGCCTCGGGCTTGGGGTCGGCGTAAAACCAGGCGGCGTCGGTGTTCATCTCGCCGTTGACCAGCAGCGACAGGTAGCTGGCCTGGCCTTTCCAGTGGCAGGTGGTCTTGTGGTTGCTGAAAGTGAAGTAGTCGCGGTTGAGCGCGCTTTCGGGAAAGTAGTGGTTGCCTTCGACCACCACGGTGTCGTCGCTCTCGGCCACCACCACGTCGTTCCAGACTGCTTTCATGACGAAAATCCTTGGTAAAAATAGCCTGTAACGCTTGATGTAAAAGCGCTGATAGCTATGAAATTGTGAGTAATGGCGCGCCGCAGCGGGTGCGGTGCCTGGGAAGGTGTTGCGAGGCCGATTATTCCCAATGTGCCGTGGGTGTGCACGCGGAACTGGGCGATCCGTGGCGATCCGGGGCATGACAGGGGCGAGGCGCCTTGGCTTCAGTCGCCTGCGCAACCGGCTGCCCCCGGCGCGTGGCTTACAGTGCAGCGCGCGGCGCCAGTGCCTTTCAGTGCCTTTGAGCAGCAGTTGCCAGGCTTTTTTCGCTTCATCCATTTATTCATTCAGTCATTGAGACAACAGGAGAGCTTCACCATGGGTATTGATTTCAACGGCCGCGTGGCCATCGTGACGGGCGCGGGCGGCGGTCTGGGTCGCCAGCATGCGCTGGCGCTGGCAGCGCGCGGCGCCAAGGTGTTGGTCAACGACCTGGGTGGCGCGGTGGATGGCAGTGGCGCCACGGTGGGTGCGGCACAGGCCGTTGTCGATGAGATCCGTGCGGCGGGCGGCGAAGCGCTGGCCAATGGCGCGTCCGTCACCGACTTCGCGGCGGTCGAGGCCATGGTGCAGCAGGCCATCGACGCCTGGGGCCGGGTGGATGTGCTGGTCAACAACGCGGGCATCCTGCGCGACAAGTCTTTCTCCAAGATGAGCATGGACGACTTCCGCCTGGTGGTGGACGTGCACCTGATGGGCGCCGCCAACTGCTGCAAGGCCGTGTGGCCGCACATGGTGGCGCAGCAGTACGGCCGCATCGTGATGACCACGTCGTCCACCGGCTTGTACGGCAACTTCGGCCAAAGCAACTACGGCGCGGCCAAGCTGGCCCAGGTGGGGCTGATGCAGACCCTGGCGATTGAAGGCGCCAAGTACAACATCCACGTCAACGCCCTGGCCCCCACGGCCGCCACGCGCATGACCGAGGGCCTGATGCCCCAGGAGGTGCTCGATGCCTTGAAGCCCGAGGCCGTGGTGCCTGCCATGCTGGTGCTGGCGCACGAAAGCGCGCCCACGCGCACCATCCTGTGTGCGGGCGCGGGCACGTTCGAGGCCGCCCACATCACCCTGACGCAGGGCGTTCATCTGGGCATCGGCGCCGATGTGCCCGAGCAGCTGGCGGCCCACCTGGCCCAGGTGACGGACCGTGCTGGCGAGCAAGTACCACAAAGTGGTGCCGCACAGGGAACCAACGAAGTTGGAAAGGCCTTGGCCGCAAGGGCTTGACACCCGTCTGGGCGGACCAGCGCTTGACGTGCTAAGTTCCGGGCCGACAGAAGTTGGATCGGTACAAACATATGAGCAAATTGCACGAGAGACTGGCCGCCTACCCGGCGGAGGCCCTGGGAGGGATTCGCCGCGGCATCGAGAAGGAAGGGTTGCGCGTGCTGCCCACGGGTGGCCTCGCCCTCACGCCCCACCCACTGGCACTGGGCTCGGCCCTCACGCATCCCCTGATCACCACCGACTACAGCGAGTCGCAGCTGGAGCTGATCACCGGCGCCCACAAGGGCGTGATGCAGTGCCTGGATGAGCTGACCGAGGTGCACCAGTTTGTGCACCACACCTTGAAGGACAGCGGCGAGCTGCTGTGGGCGTCCAGCATGCCCTGTGGCCTGCCGACGGACGAGACGATTCCGCTGGGCCGCTACGGCGGCTCCAACGTCGGCCGCGCCAAAAGCGTGTACCGCATGGGCCTGGGCCACCGTTATGGCCGCCGCATGCAGACCATCTCTGGCATTCACTACAACTGGTCGCTGCCGGGCGTGGACAGCGAGCAGTATTTTTCGCTGATCCGCAACTTCCGTCGCCACGCGTTTGTGCTGCTGTACCTGTTTGGCGCGTCTCCCGCGCTGTGCCCCTGTTTTGTGCAAGGGCGCGAACATGGCCTGCAGCAGATGGCGGGCGGCAGCGCGCTGTACCTGCCCCATGCCACGTCGCTGCGCATGGGCCGCCTGGGCTACCAGAGCGATGCCCAGTCCACGCTGGCCGTGAGCTACAACGGCCTCACGGGCTACGCCAACTCGCTGCACGAAGCGCTGACCAAGCCGTACCCCGCGTACGAAACCGTGGGCGTGCGCAACCCGGGCGGCGACTACAACCAGCTCGGCACCAGCCTGCTGCAGATCGAAAACGAGTTCTACGGCACCATCCGCCCCAAGCGCACCGTGCGCACCGGCGAGCGCCCGCTGCACGCGCTGCGCGAGCGCGGTGTGGAATATGTCGAAGTGCGCCTGATGGACCTGGACCCGTTTGTGCCCGTGGGCATCACATCCAGCACCATGCGCATGCTGGACGTGTTCTTGCTGCACTGCCTGCTGTCCGACAGCCCGCCTGACACCCCAGCCGAGATTGCCGAACTCAAGCACAACCAGCACCTCACGGCCGAACGCGGCCGCGAGCAGGGCCTGCAACTGATGCGCAACGGCCGGAGTGTGGCGCTGACCGAATGGGGCGCTGAAGTGCTGGCCGCGTGCGAGCCTTTGGCCGCAGCGCTGGACGCCACCCATGGCACCGACGACTACAGCACCGCCCTGCGCGAAGCCCGCGCCCTGATGGCAGCGCCCGCCCAAACGCCATCTGCCCGTGTGCTGGACCACATGGTGCAGGGCCACGCCAACAGTTTTGAATCGTTTGCCCGCCAGCAATCCATCGCCGCACGCGACGCGTTGCTGGCGCTGCCCTGGACCGACGACCAGCAGGCGCGTTACCTGGCCATGGCCGACGAGTCGATTGCGGCGCAAAAGGCCATTGAGGCGGCGGACACCCTGCCGTTTGAAGAGTGGCGCGAGCAGTACATGTCAGTGAAGGAGTTGACCCCCTGAGCGGCTGCGCCGCTTCCCCCAAGGGGGACGCCACCGGTGGCCTGGCAGAGCCAGTTCCACGGTGGCACTGGCTTGGGTTGCGCCAGTTTTTAGGCGGGTCTGCTGCACGGCAGGTTTTTGGATGCTCTGAATTTGATAGCTACTAGCGCTTATCCATCAAGCGCTAGAGGCCAATTTGGCTTGAAATTCAGCCCTGTAGCTGTAGCAACGCCTCTTGCCGCCAGTATTCGGCGGCGTCCAGAAAACCCTCCCACACACAGCCGTTGCAGCCGCGCCCACAGCAGGTGGTGGGCTCAGGGGGTGGATTGCGCAGCGTGATGCCAGCGTCTGCAGCGCGCTGCTGCATCGCCAGGAACATGGCCTGGGCTGTGGCGCCGTCCACAGCGCGGGCCGGGGCTGCGACAGCGGCCAATGTCACGGCTGGCGGCGCCCGGCCTTGGCGCGGCGCATGCCGTACTGGACCCCAAACGCAATGCCCAGCACCAGCGCAAACCAGCCCACCAGGGCCGCCTGGTTCATGAGATCGCGCACGCTGGCAGAGCGGGCGACGTACGGCGCCAGCAGGATGACCAGGCCAATCAGGGCTAAGGTCACGCTCTTGAACAGCAGCTCCTTGTCGGCCTTGCTGGCGGTGGCTTTGCGTGGGGTGTCGAGAGGGGCTGGCATGCGGGTTTAAAACGCGGTGGCGTGGGCAAGTGTGGACCGCGATTATCCTTGCCACCCTTAGATTGATTCGAATACACCAGAAAGTACCCCCGCATGGCCATCCAGTGGTTCCCCGGTCACATGCACCTGACCCGTAAAGCCATCACCGAACGCATCAAGGACATTGACGTGGTGATCGAGGTGCTGGACGCGCGCCTGCCTGGCTCCAGCGCCAACCCGCTGCTGGCCGAAATCACGGGCCACAAGCCCACGCTCAAGGTGCTCAACAAGCAGGACGTGGCCGACGCAGAGCGCACGCCGCTGTGGGTGGACTGGTACAACGCCCAGAGCAACACGCGCGCCTTGCCGCTCGATGCGTCGGATCCAGCCCCCACGCGCAAGCTGATTGACGCCTGCCACCTGCTGTCGCCCAACCGGGGCGGCATGGCCAAACCCATGCGGGTGCTGATCTGCGGCGTGCCCAACGTGGGCAAGTCCACGCTCATCAACACCCTCAGCAACAAGCGCCAAGCCAAGACGGGCGACGAGGCTGGCATCACCAAGCTGGAGCAGCGCATCACGCTGGCCGACGACTTCTATCTGTGGGACACGCCCGGCATGCTGTGGCCGCGCATTGTGGTGCCCGAGAGTGGCTACAACCTGGCCGCCAGCGGTGCGGTGGGCCGCAACGCTTATGACGAAGAACTGGTGGCGCTGGAACTGCTACGCCGTCTGCAGAAAAACTACGCCCCCTTGCTGGAGGCGCGCTACAAGCTGGGCCTGCCTGCAGGCGCCGTGGTCGAGATGCACGACGAAGAACTGCTCGAAGCCATTGGCCGCAAACGCGGCGCCATGCTGGGCGGCGGCAAGGTCAACCTGCAAAAGACGGCCGAGATTGTGATGACGGACTTTCGCACCGCCATCCTGGGCCGCGTCACGCTGGAGACGCCCACCGAGTTTGAAGCGTGGCGCGCTGCAGGCCTGGCCGAAGACGCCAAGCGGCAGGCCAAGAAAGACGCGCGCGCCAAGTCCAAAGGCAAAGGGTCTGGCGTGCGTGAGCCTGCGCCGGGCAGCGACGAGGATTGATGGCGGGTAAAGGGCCCGCTATTGGGTCGGAGTTTTTGAACTTGAAACACCCGTTCGGACTGAGCCCTTCGACGGTCTCAGGACAGGTTTTCCGAAGCCTCGCGCGGCGCTTCGACTGCGCTCAGCGTGAACGGCTTCCAGTGAGTTGATGCCGACTCAATGGTCTGCGGCCCGCGCCTTGTCGCTGCAGCGCTGGCACAGCCCTTTGATCTCCAGACCCCTTGCCTCAAACCCGGGCAGGTAGGCGGCTACCTGCGCGCTCAAGGCGTTGAACTGCGGGTCGTCGTGCCATTCGGTGATCTCGCCGCACTGGGTGCACACCAGCATCATGCTGGGGTGGTCGTGTTCAGCGTCGGTGCACACCACGTAGGTGTTGGTCGCGTCCACCTTGTGCACCAGGCGCTGCTCCATCAAGAAGTCGAGCGCCCGGTACACCGTGGTGGGGGCCACGCGGCCTTTGCGCGTCTGCATGTCTTCCTGCAAGTCATAGGCCTTGGCGCTGCCCCCGCGGTGCAGCAGCAGCTCCAGCACCTCGCGGCGCTGCTCGGTCAGTTGCGCGCCGTTGTGGCTGCAGTGCGCTCGGGCCGCGTCCAGCCACTGGCCCAGGGCCTGCGGGTCTGCCGCATCGGGCATGGCATGGGGGGCGTGGCTGTGGGAGGCTGTGGACTTTTTCTTGGCAGGCATGCGCGGCAGTTTAGCGGTGCCGCCGCCAGCGGTCGCGGGCCTGCAAAGTCAAACCGTCAGGGGGCAATGCCCAGCCAGGCCAGGCCTGTGGGCGCAAACCCCATGTCCAGTCGCTTGCGCACCGTAGCGCCGGGCACGTCCACCACCGCCACCTGGCGAGCCGCGGGGTCCGACACCAATAACTCATTCCGCGCGAGGCTGGCCACCAGGCTGGGGAAGGGCGCGGCCGTGGGCATCTGCGCCACCACGTTCACCTTGGCGCGGGTGGCAAAGGCGTGGGCGGGGCTGGTGATGTGCAGCGCGCCCTGGTCGTCCAGCACCGCGTAGTTAGTGCCTGCGCGGTCAAAGCCCTGGGCGCGCACGGTGCGGCCTTCAGCCCAGTTCAGGCGCGTGATGCGGCCTGCATCCGCATCGATGACGAACAGGTGCCCCGGCGATGCCAGGCCCACCAACTGCGCCACCTTGTCATGGCCTTTGATGGTGCCAATGCGCACGCCTGTGGGTGTATCGGAAGGGTTGAGCAGCTTGCGTGCGGTGAACGTAGCGCTGGCGCCCGTGCCCGCTCGGCTCACCACCAGTACGCCATCGCTGCAGCCAAACGCCGTGTGTTTTGCGTTGGTGAAGCTGCCATGCAGGTCGGGGCAGGTTTCAGAAAAACGCTGCACAAACGTGAACCCGGTGGTGGTGCGGCGGTACAGATCCACCTGCACGGGCAGGGTGCTGGTGCTCGCCGGGTCGCGGTAGGTGGTCAGCAGGTGCTCGCCCAGAGGTTCTGCCGTGCCATGCATGGGCAGGGGCAGCGGCAGGCGTGCGTCTGCCGTGCCTTTGCCAATGCCCGCGTCGCTGAGCAGCACCACTTCGGCGTTCTTGTTGTCGGCCACCAGGCCATCGTTGAACAGCGCGGCCTGGCTGCCGTGCGTTTCGAAATGGGTGGGGCGCACGGCGGGCAGGCGCAGGCTCAGCAGGCGCGGCGCCTCGCGGTAGTCGTGCAGGTGGTCGCCATGGTCTTCTTGCCACAGGCCACCGTCGATGAACTGGGCCTGGTCTTGCGTGCGCTGCAGGGCAATGGCGTAGCGCCCACCCGGGCTGGCGTACACCGCGGCGGGTGGGTGGTCCAGCGCGAACGACTGGGCCAGCTTGCCTTCGTCCAGGTCAAAGATGCGCACGCTGGCGCTGTCGGCCTGCAGCACGGCCAGGCGGCCTGCGGAGTCGATGCGCTCGGCTTCGTCAACGGGCGCATCGCCCGACCCCCCACCGCCACAACCGGCCAGCAGAGCGGCACTGGCCACGGTGAGCGCGCCCAGGCGCAAGAAGGCGTGTCTGTTCATTGTGAAATCCTCAGATGCTGATGATAGTTGATGTTACAACGTAACTGTAACACTATAACAATCACCAGTGACCGGCCTTCGGTGCCATTCGCGGGCGTCGTTGGCAGTGCGTGGCGTTTTGCCGGTAGCTGATTCAACAAGCCGCAGTTAGGATGGGCTCCCACCCCGCAACCCCCGTCGCCATGGCCGAAGCCCCCGCTGTTCCGCTGCTACACCACCAAGACGCCACCACCCGCCATCTGGTCCGCGTGGCGGGCTGGGCGGTGATGTTGCTCGGGGCGGTCATTGGGCTGTTGCTGATGTTTGACGAACCGGTGCAACCCGCGCGGGTTGCGCTGAACTTTGTGGCCGGCGCGGTCGGCGGCACCGCACTGCTGTTGGCCCGCATGGGGCGCTGGACGCAGGCGGCCCACCTGCTGGTATGGGGCGTGTGGGTGTCGGTGTCGCTGGTGGCGGCGCGCAACGGCGGGGTCAATGGCCCCAACCTGCTCAACTATCCCGTCATCATTGTGTTGGCCGGCTGGATGCTGGGGGTGCGTGCAACGCTCACCCTGGTAGGGCTGACCGCGCTGCTGTTCATGGGCTTCATCTGGGCCGACATCGAGGGCATGTTCAAGCCGGTGCAGGTAGCCAACCGCGTGGCGGGGGCGGTGTACCTGGCGGGCATTCTGGTGCTGACGGCGGCAGCCACGCTGCTGTCGCGCCGCAACTACATGAGCCGCGTGCACGAAGCGCAGCAGACTGCTGCCAACCTGGCCACCAGCGAGGCCGCGCTGCGCAAGCTGCTGCGTGCGGTGGAGCAAAGCCCCGAGAGCATTGTCATCACCGACTTGCAGGAAGACATCGAGTACGTGAACGACGCGTTTGTGCGCCGCACTGGCTATGCACGCGATGAAGTGGTGGGCGGTGCGTCGGCCCGCTTTTCGAGCAACGGCCTGGCGCCCGCGCAGCGCGAAGGCGTGCGGTCCGCGCTCGCCCGGGGTGACTCCTGGGCGGGCGAGCAGGTCAACTACCGCAAAGATGGCCAGGCGCTGATCGAATCAGTGGTGGTGGCGCCCATCCGCCAGCCCGATGGGCATGTGAGCCACTATGTAGAACTCAAGCAGGACATCACCGAACGCAAACGCGCGGCTGACGAAATCCACCGCCTCGCGCATTTCGACAGCCTCACCAGCCTGCCCAACCGCTTCACGCTGATGGAGCGGCTGTCGGTGCTGCAGGGCCGCCCCGGCCGTCCCCCTGTGGCACAACACGCGTTGCTGTTGCTCGACCTGGACCGTTTCACCACCTTCAACGACGCGCGTGGCAGCGAAATGGGCGACCGCCTGCTGTGTGCGGTGGCGCTGCGCCTGTCTGAAATCCTGCCCGCACAGGGCCTGCTGGTGCGCGTAGCAGGGGATGAGTTTGCGGTGGTGCTACATGGCCTGGGCGCCGACGTGGCGCTGGCGGGCAGCCAAGCCCTGCTGTTTGCCGAGAAGCTGCAGGCCGCGCTGCTGCGCCCCTTGCTGCTGGACGGCGATGCGGAAGAAGCCCAGCTGGGCGCCAGTGTGGGCATCACGCTGTACCCGCAAACGGGCGACGACGGCGCGCACGACGCGCTGCGCAGGGCGGGTACCGCGCTGCATCGCGCCAAGCAGGCGGGCGGCGGGCGTGCCGCGTTTTTTGAGCAGGGCATGGGCGAGGCGGCCGAGCAGCGGTTTCGTGTGGAGCGCGAACTGCGCCAGGCCGTGGGTGCGGGCGAGCTGCGGCTGTACCTGCAGTCGCAGGTGGATGTGCAGGGCCAGCTGACGGGCGCGGAGGTGCTGGTGCGCTGGCAACACCCGCGCGACGGGCTGGTGGCGCCCGGCGTGTTCATACCCATTGCCGAGGAGTCCGATCTCATCGTGGGTGTGGGTGACTGGGTGCTGGCGCAGTCCTGTGCGCTGCTGGCGCAGCCCGCCTTCAAGGCGCGGGGGCTGCGGCTGTCGGTCAACCTCAGCGCGCGGCAGTTTCGGCAAACGCGTTTTGTGCCGCAGCTGCGTGCCCTGTTGGCCGCCAGCGGCGCCGACCCGCGGCTGTTGACGCTGGAAGTCACCGAAGGCCTGGTGATTGAAGACTTTGACGACGTGGTGGCCAAGATGCACGAGCTGGCCGCGCTGGGCGTGGACATGTCGTTGGATGACTTTGGCACGGGCTATTCATCGCTGGCGTACCTGAAGCGCCTGCCCATTCAAGAGATCAAGATCGACCGGTCATTTGTGCACGATGCGCCCACCAACGCCGACGATGGTGTGCTGGTGGACGGCATTTTGTCGGTCGCCCGCCACTTTGGCCTGCGAGTGGTGGCCGAGGGGGTGGAGACCCGTGCCCAGGCCGACTTTTTGAGCCAGCGCGCGCCAGACATCGTCTACCAGGGCTACCTGTTTGGTCGCCCCGAGCCGGACGTGGACTGGCTGGCCCGGCTTGCGCAGGTTGCTGCCACAGCGGCCCATGGGTAGACCCGCAGCCCAATGCGGGCTCGCGGTGCACGGGATGGGAAGAAATTTATATAAAAATAGCCGCTAGCGCTTGATGGATAAGCGCTAGCAGCTATATTTTTAGTAGCAATTGCGATCTGCGGTGATCCGCAGCGCCGACGACTTACTTGTTCTTCTCTTTTCCGCGAGGAATCACGGCGGTCATGGGTGGCATGGGCCGGTCAGAGCCGCTGCCCTCCTTGGGGAGCGAAGTGTCCTTCTTGGGTTTCTTCGCCATCTTGTTACTGCGTTGTTCGCCTTTGGCCATAGTGCCTCCTGTAAAGGTCTCGGGATGGGACCGCTGCGCAGGATGGTACGCCACAACCAGGGGCGCCGGAATGGCAAACCAAGGCTCTTTTGGACAGTTGGGCGTGTGGCGCGGCGGGCTGCCCCTCTGCGCCCTGGCTGCGGCGCAGGGAACAGGCTCTTAAACCGCTGCTGCGGTCACCACGGCCGTGGCCTCCACCTCCACCAGCATGCCGTCCAGCGCCAGTCGCGGCACCGGGATCAGCGTGCAGCCCGGGGCCGGACCGTCGGTCCATACCCGGCGCGCAGCGTCGGCCCAGACCGCTAGGCGGGCTTCGGAATGGTCCACCACCAGCAAGGTCAGGCGCACCACATCGTTCACCGTAGCACCCGCCGCAGTAAGTGCCGTGCGCATGTTGTTCAGCGCTTGTTCGAGCTGCTCTGCAAAGTCGGGCGACAGCTTGCCCGCCAGGTTCTCGCCGCCTTGGCCCGATGCATAAACGGTGCGGCCCTGCAGCGGCGCCACCACCACGTGTGAGTAGCCGTTAGGCGCAGGGTCGTACAGGCCGGCCGGGTTGATATGGGTGAGCGACGTGTGGTGCGGGGAGAGTTTCGAAGCGATCTGCGGCATGGCATGTTCCGTTCAGGGTTGAAGAAGGGGGCAGTATCAAACCTCAAGTAAAGTTAAGGTCAACTCATTTTTTGAGGAATAGGCATGAAGCACGACGATGCCACTGGCGACGGAGCGATGACCATAGACCTGACGGCAGACCTCTCGGTGGGCGAGGTGGCGCGGCGCAGCGGCCTTGCGGTCTCGGCCCTGCATTTTTATGAATCACGCGGCTTGCTGGCCAGCGTGCGCAACGCTGGCAATCAGCGCCGCTACCCTCGCTCGGTGCTGCGCCGGGTGGCCGTCATCAAGGTGGCCCAGCGCATGGGCGTGCCCCTGGCCGCCATCGCAGAGGCGCTCCAGGCACTGCCCGCAGGCCGAACCCCCACGGTGGCCGACTGGCGGCGCCTGTCACAGCGCTGGCGCGAAGACCTCGACGAGCGCATCCGCACGCTGACCGCGCTGCGCGACCAGTTGGATGGCTGCATCGGCTGTGGCTGCCTGTCGCTCAAGGTCTGCCCGCTGCGCAATGCGCAGGACGCGCTGGCCCAGCAGGGGCCAGGGCCGCATTTTTGAGCCGCTGCGTGATTTATTGCGCGCGTTCGCTGGTGGCCACGGCGGGGGGATGGCGCCCCGCAAGGGCCTCACCTATCATCGCCATGCCCTCCGCGGGCGAGGTACGAGCTTCTCCAACTCAACAGGATGTGCATCATGATCAAGCGGCTGTTTCGTCAATGGGGCGCTGTGCTGTGCCTGGGTTTTGTAGGGTTGGCCAGCACGGGTGCTGCCACGGCGCAGGACCTTGCAGGCGCCAAGGACCACCCGGCGGTCAAGCGGTTTGGCGGCAGCACCATCGTGGGCTACGAGGTGCGCAACTTTGATGCTGTCGAATTCCAGACCTCGACCTTCAAGGAGTTCGACCTGCAGGCCAACAAGCGGCGCTACGTGCAGCCACCGCTCGCTCTGGAAGGCAAGCTCACCCGCCTGTGGTACGAGGCCCCGGGCGCCACGCGGTCGCTGGAGCTGTATCGCAACTACACCAACGACCTCGCGGCCAACGGGTTCACTGCGCTGTACGACTCCACACGCGACAGCGCTGCAGGCAGCTACACCAACTTTCTGGCCAACTTCAGCGGCGGCCAGCGCGACCTCATCAAGAACAATCGCAGCGAGTACGTGATGTACGCCGCCGACGCGAGCACCGTGCGCACCGGCACGTTCCAGAAGGGCAACACCACGGTGCGCCTCGTGGCCATCGACTGGCCCAAAGAGGACGCCACGTACAAGTCGAAGCAGGGCGCCTACATCGCCGTGGACATCCTGGAGACCAAGGCCATGGAGCAGAACATGGTGGTGGTCAGTGCGTCCGATATCAGCAAGTCCATCACCGCCAGCGGCAAGGTTGCCATCTACGGCATCTTGTTTGACACCGGTAAGGCCGACGTCAAGCCCGAGTCCAAGCCGTCACTGGAGCAGATTGCCGCGTTTTTGAAAGCCGAACCCACCGTCAAGCTGCACGTGGTGGGCCACACTGACAGTGTCGGGGGCTTTGACAGCAACCTGGCTTTGTCCAAACGGCGGGCGGATGCGGTGGTGGCTGCGTTGGCCAAAGACTACGGCATTGCCGCTAATCGCATGGTGGGCAACGGGGTGGCGTCTTTGGC
Organism: Acidovorax sp.; assembly: GCF_046291265.1. Taxonomy (GTDB): domain Bacteria; phylum Pseudomonadota; class Gammaproteobacteria; order Burkholderiales; family Burkholderiaceae_C; genus Acidovorax. Next base: position 13,643 of record NZ_JBKBTV010000002.1, read on the forward strand.
GCCCGTGGCCAGCAACAGCAGCGATGAAGGGCGCGCCAAAAACCGGCGGGTGGAACTGGTGCTGCAGTAGGTTTTCGGACGGGAGTGGCTGCCGATTCAACTTGTATTTAGCGGCTGTGTGCACGTCAGCGAATGGGCGTTGTGGGCTCGAAGCGGGCGCCAGGTGCTCCCCGGAAGCAGCGTTCAACGCTCATGTTGCAACCGATTGTTAGCCGCGCGCCCGGTAATGCATTGCCACCGCGCCGTTGCGGAGCGGCTTTGCCGAGATCAGTTCAAGCCGTCGCGTGTGGGGCAGCCCGCTCTGGTACAGAGTCGGGCCGTGACCGGCGATCCTGGGGTGAACGAGAAACTGGTATTCGTCGATCAGATCCAGCCGGTCCAGCTCGGTCGCGAGCTTGCTGCTACCGAGGAGCACGCCGGCTGGGGTTGCGTCCTTGAGCTTTTGCACGCCCGAGCGCAAGTCTCCGACGATGTGGTGGCTGTGGGACCACGGGAAGTCCGTTCGCGTCAACGACACGACGTACTTCGGCTTGAGTTGCAGCTTGGCCGCCCATTCGTGTACCTTTGGCGGCGCCTGCACATCGCCGCGGGCGACCGCCGGCCAATAGCTCTCCATCATTTCGTAGGTCGTTCGGCCCCACAGCATCGCCCCACTCTCGTCCATGAGGCGGGTGAAAAAGGCATGCGTCTCATCGTCGGCGATTCCTTCCTGGTGGTCTACGCAGCCGTCCAGAGTGACGTTGAGGCTGAGGGTTAGAAGTCCCATGCGAGTCTCCTTCGGGTTGGGGGCCGCTGGACCGGCTGCTTTCGAAGCGCGAGGCGGCACCGTGAATGATCGACCGTGGCCGGATTGTGCCGTAGGCATCAGCAGCAGCTATTGGCCGCTCCCCGAGGGGTTCAACACCCTGATTGGACAAGTCCCTCGGTTTCTGGTGCGAGCGTTCATTGATTTCGATACTTGGACAGACAACGCTGGCCCAGCAGGGGCGGGGGGCGCATTTTTGAGCCCGTGTGATTTATTGCGCGCTTCCCTGCGCAATTGCACCAATCCTTGCAGCGCGGGGTGGCGTGCCACAAACGCCTCACCTATCATCGCCGTGCCCTCCCGGGCCTGCCCGCGGATAGCGGCTTTGTGACCTCTCAACTCAACAGGATGTGCATCATGATCATGCGGCTGATTCGTCAATGGGGCGCGCTGCTGTGCCTGGGGTTGCTGGCTGCTGCCAGCGTGGGTTCGGCCACGGCGCAGGACATGCCGGGCAGCAAAGACCATCCGGTGCTCAAGCGTTTTGGGGGCAGTGTGATCGTGGGGTACGAAGTCCGCAATTTCGATGCCGTGGAGTTCCAGACCTCGACCTTCAAGGAGTACGACCTGGCAGCCAGTGCCCGTCGCTACGTCCAGCCGCCGCTGCAGCTGGAAGGCAAGCTGACCCGCCTGTGGTACGAGGCTCCGGGCGAAACGCGCTCGCTGGAGCTTTATCGCAACTACGTGAACGAACTCACGGCCGCAGGGTTTCAGCCCCTCTATGACTCCACACGCGACGGGTCCGTCGGGCGCTGGAACAACTTTATGGCCAGCTTCAGCAGGGGCAAAAAGGACTACATCAAGAACAACCGCTCCGAGTACGTGATGTACGCAGCCAGTATCGGCAGCATTCGCACCGGCACCTTTCAGAAGGACAACACCACCGTGCGCCTGTTGGCCGTTGACTGGTCCAAGGAAGAAAAGTCTTATAAATCCCGCGCAGGGGCGTACATCGCGGTAGATGTCATGGAGACCAAATCCATGGACCAGAACATGGTGGTGGTCAGCGCATCAGACATCAGCAAGTCCATCACCGCCAACGGCAAAGTGGCCATCTATGGCATCTTGTTCGACACCGGCAAGGCCGACGTGAAGCCCGAATCTAAGCCGTCGCTGGAACAAATCGCTGCTTTCTTGAAAGCCGAACCCGCCGTCAAGCTGCATGTGGTGGGCCACACCGATAGCGTGGGCGGCTTTGACAGCAACCTCGCGTTGTCCAAACGGCGCGCGGATGCGGTGGCGGCTGCGTTGACCAAAGACCATGGCATTGCAGCCAGTCGCATGGTGGGTAATGGGGTCGCTTCTTTGGCGCCCGTGGCCAGCAATAGCAGTGAGGAAGGGCGCGCCAAGAATCGGCGGGTGGAGTTGGTGCTGCAGTAGGTGGGCGGGGGCTACTTACCTTGCGGCGGTTGGCGAGGGGGCTGTTGGTTAAATGCAGCCGGTGGCTGCTGGGACAATCGGTTGCGCAACGTTTAAGGGTACTTGCCTCATCCCGTTTTTCACGCTAAGTACGCATGAATTGCAGGGCTAGCTGCCGTTAAGAGCTTGCACCCGGGCGACTTGGTATTCATATAGGTCGAGCCAGCTGCTCTCGCCAGCTCGGACGTGAACTACTTTCTGCTTGGCGCTGAGTTCAACTGCGCCAGGGGTGGCTTTTGTTAGGCTCCGTATTGCAGATGCTGCGTGTCCTGGAGGTATGCCATCTTCGAACATCAGTAGATAAAAAACTGCTGGTCCGAAAATGTTGAATCGCAAGACGTATCTCTGCTCGCCAGGAATACCGCCATAGCAGATGCGGACTAGAAATGGATTCAGCAGTGGCGATCCGTTTGTGATTCGAACAAAGGGTTCTGCGGCAATCCTTGATTGGCCAAGTACCTCGGGCCGAGCAAGATACAGTAGTACAGACACTTGGTTACGTGACGGCAAGGGCCCCAGGCCACGCATAAAAGGTACATATTTTTCAAAAAGTGGGCGGTGAGCACCGTCCGTTCTTGATGAGTTGAACGACACTTTCAGAAGCCATCTGAGCAAGAGCGCGTAGTCATACCTAAGCATGAGGTCGCGCCTCGTATAGTTGTGGACGAGTAGCCCCGAGTCGCTTAACACCTGTTTGCCATAGGCATCGAGTTCGCTCAGCGCTCGATTGTTGCAGTCGGCACAGACGTCCTTGACTTTCCCTTCGCCCCCCACCATGCGTTGGGCTACTTCATTCCACCCCGTCACCGAACGCTCCAGTTGCTTCTGGAAGTCGTACATGAAGGCGGGAATTACGTGTTCCCTGGTAGGCGGTCGATCTTGCTGGCAATAGGCGCATACAGTCATGGGGCGGCGAACGTAGTGCATCTATCGGATGTCTGTGGGAAAAGCTGGGCGGTACTAAATATTCTGTGCACTCATTCCTCCTGAAAGTGGCTTGCAGCCGGGGTTTGCTGTTGCAGTGATGATCAAACACCCAGATATAAAAAATCCGTAAAACCCGGTAGAAAAATCCGGTGCAGACTACAGCGAGAGTGCTGCTGGATTAGCGTACCCTCGAGCCCTTTTCGGGCCACGTGCTGACTGGTTACACCTACCACCGCAGCGGCCCCACTTCATCGCTCCAGAAGATCCACCGCCGCGTCTCCACATACGGCGAAGTGCCAATGGAATACGGGTCCATGCCCGTCTCCACGCGTTCCAGCGTTACCAAGTAGCCGCCGTAACTGCAGGCCACTATCGAGCTACCGTCTGGCGACACATCAATAGCACTGATCGTGCTGCCGATGTGGTGCCGCCACAAGTTTTGTCCCGTTTCATCTACCGCATGCAGGTAGCCATTGGCATCGCCCAGGATGACCAGGCCCGGCAAGGTGGCAGATGCATACACGCGCCACTGGCTGTTGATGGCCGGGGCTTCCTGCGTCTCCTTTTCGCTGTCTGCCGCGAGGGCTGGCAACGCTTCACCCACTGGCGTCGCCAGCGTGCAATCTCCGTAGAAGTGGCAGGAATTGGCAAACAGCTGCGCGCCATCGTGCGAGAAGGTGGCGTGGTGCGGGTAGGACGACAGGGGTTCGTAGCTGCGCAGCAACTGGCCGTCGGCGTTCAGCAGGATGTGCACGCTGTCTTGGTCGCCCACGGCGATGTGGCGCTCGTCCGGTGACAGGGCCATGTGCAGCATGTCGAGTGCGAGCATCGTGCCGCGGTCTTCTGCAGACTGGTTTTTGGGCCAGGTGTAGGGACCATCCTCGTCAAAGGTTTGGGGGTGTAGGCGTTGCACGCCGTGGTCGCCCAGAAGGTAGGTGCCTGTGGGGTTGCGCAGCAACACGCGCTGGCCGTTGTTGAAGGGGATGAGTTCGTCGCAACGCTGGCCGAGCGGGCCTGCCATGACTTCTACTGCGGGTGGCAAGCCTTCATTGCCTTGCGGTAGCGCAAAACGCGCAATCACGGGGCCGTCGAAGCCGTGGTGTGTGGTGATGTGTTGACCATCACTTTGGGCAAAGCAGTACCTGTCGGGCGAGCGGCCCAGGCCTTTGAGTGCAGGCAAGGGTGTGTGATGGCCGCCCTGCAGCGCGACCCAGTGCGCAGTGTCGTCGTATGCGGCGCCAATACGCGCCAGCATGCGGCCATCGTCCAGCGCAAACACGGGGCCGATGAAGCAACCTTTGTGGGCCGCGTGCTCCACGTAGGCATCGGCTGCAAACGCAAAGCGCTGGCGAAACCGTTCGGACAGGTCTTCGTCGGCCCACGCGCTGACGACGCGGGCCAGTTGCAGCACGGTGGGGGCTGCCGCCTTGCGGGGGTCTTCGGGCAGGTCGTCTTCGGTATCGTCGTCGCTGGGTTCGTTGTCCGCAACATCCCCTGGGTCGTCGCCGTGCCCTGACGCAGCGGCATCTGCACTGTTCTGGTCCGCGGCGTCCAGGACCAATTGGTGCGTGCGGATGGCCGCCACATAGCTTTGCCCATCTGCCTGCCATTGGTCTGACAGGATCATCAGCTCTACCGGGAAAACCGCTGCATCGGGAAGGTCAGGCGCCAGCGGGGGCGTGGTCAGCAGGTGCACTGCGGCCTCAATGCGCAGCGCCTCGGCTTTGCGGGCCTGGTCTTGTTCGTGTTGGGTGCGAATGCGCGTCTCCACCGCGCCATAAAAACGCAGCAGGCGGACAATGTGGTCTGCCGCACCGGCGGGCAGGGCGGTGCGGCTGTCGTTCTGCCGCTGCGAATAGCTGAACTCCACCACGGCAGGCCCATCGCGGGCTTCATCCACATCGATTTGGTAGGCGCTGTGGGCGTTGAACTCGTCATCGCCCGGCGCGTCGCTACCGTTTTGCCAACTGAGCTTGAGCGCGCGGCCCCAGGGCTCGCCGTCGTGCATGCAGGGCTGGCGGGCGCCCACCCAGATATCGCCGTCCCAGTAGCCGTTTTTGTCGCTGTCCCACCAGTCGTTGTAGCGCTCGGTGAACACCGGCAATGATGTGAACGCTTCGATACGCGCGGCGGTCAGTTCGGCCTTGAGGCGCTGGTGCAGCGGGTAGCGCGCGCGGTGCTGGCCCACGGCCTTGCGCACGTAGTCAAGCACGCCGCGCCAGGCGTGTTGGCAGGCCTTCCAAGCCTTCGGGTCGGCGTCGGGCACCAGTGCTTTCCATTCGCCGGGCTCGCCATCGGTGTAGTCGCGGTAAATCAGCGTGAGCTGGCGGGTGGTGGGCACGGTGCGGCGCAATACCGCGGCGGCGACACGCGCCATCAGCCCCTGGGGCTCGGGCACTTGTTCGACCGACAGGTAAAAGTCCCAGGTTTTCCACACCGTGATGAAAACGTTGTCGTCGCGCTGGTCTTCGTCCTCGTCCACATGGCGCTGGCACAGTGAAAAATCGGTTTGCTGAAACCAGCCGTAGGCCTTGTATTGCTTGTGCGCAATGACAGGGGTGTGCAGCACCGCCATGATGTTTTCGACACTGATGGTGTTGTCGGCGCAAAGGTCGTGGGCGATGGGGAGCAGGGCGTGGATGTCGGCGCTGCTGCGCGTGGCGTTGTCGCCCGCGCGCACGGCGGCCACCACAGCGTCGCGGTTCAACAACGCGCTGATACCGTCTGCGCCCGTGTCGGCATCGTTCAGAAACTCCGGGGTAAACACCGCTGCCACCCCCTCGCACGAGAACTCTGCGAGGTGCGCCACGCCGCGCACTTCGTCCAGCAAGAACTCCACGTGCTCGGGCCCTGCGATGTGCAGGTGGTATTCATCGGTGAACACGGCCACGCGGGCGGTCAGCCCGCCATGCACCCGCAGCTCACCATGGTTGTAGTGGCCCCACAGCAGGTCGTCCACCTGCAGCGCGCCGCCCACATGCAACAGTTGCCCGCCCACCACCGCGTTGTGCGCGTGGGCGTTGCCTGTCACGACGAGGTGGGTGGTGCCATCGGTGTCATCGCAGGTCAGCGCACCGTCGATCTGCAAGTGGCCTTCGATGAGGATGAGAAACGGTGCGCGCGGGAGTGTTGTGTCGTTGGCGCCGCCCTGCTGGTTTTGCAGCCATCTGCGCAGCGCGCTGCCCGTAGCCAGAGGCGCGTCCAGGTGCAGCTCGGGCAACTGCACGTCGCCGGTGATGTGCAGCACCTTCTCGCCGTCCAGCCCGTCCAGCCCGTCCGGGTCGTCCGGGTCGTCCGGGTCGTTGGCCAGGCGCTCGGCGATCCAGCAGTCGGGCGGTAACAGCGCGGTGACCTCGGTCAGCGGGCAAAGTCGGGCAATGGGCATGGTGCAGCAGCGGGGCAGTGGGACAACCGGCGGGCATCGTACACCCCGGTCTGCAGACTTCTGGCTTTGCATTGACAATGATGTGTTGTCTTATTAATTATCCCCCATGTCACTCAACCCTCCTGTTCTTGAAGTCCTGCCGCGCGACTTGTCTGCCTACCGCCAGGGCAATGTGGGCATCGACTATGTGCACCGTTTTGAGTCTGGCAAGCCCGGCCCGCACGTGTTGATCAATGCGCTGACACACGGCAACGAGATCTGCGGCATGGTGGCTGCCACGCACCTGCTGGACACCGGCGTGCGCCCCCTCATCGGCACGCTCACCATCAGCTTTGCCAACGTGGCCGCGTACGAGTCTTTTGACCAGAGCCGTCCGTTTGAAAGCCGCCAGCTGGTGCACAACCTCAACCGCGTGTGGTCTGCGGCCGAGCTGGACGGCACCGCCGAGAGCCCCGAACTGAACCGCGCGCGGGTGCTGCGCCCGGTGGTGGCGGCGGCCGATCACATTCTGGACATCCACTCCACCAGCCAGGATGTGCAGCCTTTTTGGGTGTACCCGGCCTACCCGCGCAACGCCGAAGCGGCACTGGCCATTGGCAGCCCGCCGGTGCACCTGGTGATGCCCAGTGGATTGGGGTCGGGAACGCCGCTGATCCAGCATGGTCGCCACGGTCAAGCCCTTGGCGACGGTGTGGCGCTGGTGGTGGAGTGTGGCCAGCACTTTCGCCAATCGGCCGCCGATGTGGCCACCGCGGCGGCGTTGGATTTTCTGGCGCACTTCGGGCTTGTCGAGGCGGCATCCGGCAGGTCTGCGCCCGGCGCACAGCGCCGCTATGAACTGCTGGAGACCTGCATGGTACGCACGCCAGACTTTGCGTTTGCGCGGCCCATTGAAGGTTTTGAGGTATTTGCCAAGGACGAGCTGATTGCGACCGACGGCACGCATGAGATTCGTGCGTTGTGCGATGACTGCACGGTGATGATGCCGACGCGGGAGCCCATCGTTGGCCGCGAGGCCGTGTATTTGACGCGGCCGATTTGAACAATTGCCCGACTGCACCACGGGCTTGTTCCTGCGCATGGGAACGGCAGGCAGCGGCATCGGTAAATCAGTTCAGGTGACTGCTGCCATTTGAACGCGCGGCTCAGGCGCCCAATCTGCAACTGCCGGGTGGACGCTGCACTCGGCAGGGTGCGTGATCGCTACTGCAAGGCTTCGGCCGTGTGTCCGCGCGGGCGACGGGTGGGGGCCGCGCGGCGCAACGTGCGCAGCAAGTGTCGGGCTGCGCGTGCCAAAGCATCATCCAGCGCTGTGCGCCAGTCTTTGGCGATGGACGAAACAATCACTTGACTCGATCCGTCCGTGCGCAGCGCGATCTGACAGCGCTTGTCCACACCGCCACGGGGGCCGTTCACGTCGTCCAGCTGAACATCTGCACGCGGCACCATCGTGTTCAGGCGCCGAAGGACAAACCGCACGCGGCGCTCGACGGTCTCGCGCATCAAGGTGGCTTCGGGATGGCGGGATTTAAAAAGTATCTGCATCAACGTTCTCCTTGGTTTGAGGTCGCACCTTAGCTCGCCCATCAGGCAGCGAACAGCAGATTTTTCCTGCCAAGGACATCTGAAAAACCAGGGGCTTGGCCACGCTTGCGGTATCGGAAAAGGTTCGGTGAAACAAGCCACCCCGGACGCTGTCATGGCGGAAGTGACGGAGCCTGAGTTGCAGCACAAGGTGCTGTACTTTGCCGGCACTGCGGCCATGGCCGACCACCACATCGCCGCACAAGAAGCATGGATCATGCGATCCGTGATGGCGCAATGGCGCATTGGCAAATTGCCCGCGCAGCAATAGCACCCATGCCGTTCATGCGGTGGAACGCCGGAACGCGCTGAGGGGTCCAGCCTTGCACGCGAATCACACCGCGTGCGCAGACGCCACCATCTGGCGCACCAGCGGATGGTGTTGCCCCCGCCGCGACCAGATGGCATGCACTTCCTCGCTGATGCCAGGGCAGTCACCCAGAAGGCGTAACCCACGAACCAGCCCTACGTCCTGGGCGCCTAACTGGCTGACTGGGAACACTCCCAGCCCCCGTGCCGCGAACACGGCCAGCAAGGCGCTGTCTTCAAATTCGCCCACCACCCGCGGCCGCACACCGATGTCCTGAAACCAGCTATCCAGCGTAGAGCGCAACGGAGAATGGAACGTGGGCAACAGCACCGGCATGTCCTGAAGCGATTGCGGAAACCTGTCGCGCACCGGCTTTTTGACCAACGATGTCGGTCCATACCATTGCAGTGTGGAGCGGGCGATCCGCTCGCTCGACAGGCGCTGGTTCGGATTGCGCGGCGCAGCTTGCCCCGCCAACACGACATCCAGCTGGTGCAGTGCCAGCTCGGACAGCAGTTCGTCGAACTCCCCCTCATGGCACACCAGCCGCAAATGGGGCGTGGACAGCACCGGCTCCAACAGGGCATGCGCCGCCAGTTTAGAGATGCCGTCAGAGAGTCCTACGGACAGCTTTGCCACCTGGGCGCTGGCGGCTTCTCGCACCTCTTCGGGGATGCACTGGCCTAGCTGAAAAATCTCTTCTGCTCGCGCATACGCCGCTTGGCCCGCCTCTGTCAGCGCCACTCCGCGGCCTGACGGCTTGAGCAACTGGTGACCGAGGGATTTCTCCAGATCACGCACCTGAGCGCTGATGGTCTGCACCGCCATTTCCAGGCGGTCGGCGGCGCGGGCAAAGCCACCTTGCTTGGCAACCATCCAGAAATAGTAGAGGTGGCGGTAGTTGAGCATGCGGTCCACAGTTCGGAAAAACCGAATACTAGATTCGGCTGAGCCTCATGTCTATTTCTCTTCCCCATGCCCATACTCGCGACTTGATTTTTTGAAGGACAACATTCGATGTTTTACGCGATCACTTGGTTTCTCTCGTTCATGCTACTGGCACTGTGGTCACTGGCCTGCTGGGGTGCGCATGCAGTGACGGTTTGGGCTTTGTCCAGCGCAGGCACCCTGGCCAATGGCACTAGCAGCATGGATGCAGTTCTGTTGCCCGAATGGATTCGCGGCTGGATACCGCCCCAGTTGGCGCAGGAGTTTGCGTCCATGATCACCACGTTAGCGTCCGTGGTTCAGGCGGCTATGGATACGGTGCCCGCCCTTTCTGGCGCAGTCTCGGTATTGGCGTGGGCCATCTGGGGACTGGGCGCCCTGGTTCTGCTGGCTTTTGCTGTCGGCGCGCATATCCTGATCGCGGTGTTCAAACGCCGCAAGACCAGCTCGGGTGTCCACGGCGCTGCAGCTACGCGATGACGTGGTCCTTGTCTCGCCCGCGAGGTCGGTGAGATGGGTGTGATGTGCCGGGCCCATCACACTCGCAGAAGAAGCATCGACCTGGCCACATGCCCAGCCTCCCGCCTCGCTTATTGCGGCACGTTCGTCGATGCCACTGCTGACCTGGCCTGACATTGCGCGTAACGGCGCAAAAAGTATCAGAACGACGAGCCCGGCTGCTGCAAAAACGCCAGCTCCTGGGCTGTGGATGTGCGGCCCAGCACGGCATTGCGGTGCGGGTAGCGCCCAAACCGCGCAATGATGTCGCGGTGCAGCACTTCAAACTTGAAGTTGTTTTCCAGCCCCGGTTGGTCGAACAAGCGCATGGCCTGCTCGTGGATGGCGGCTGATTCGCTGTGCATGTAGGGCATGTAGGCGAAGGCGCGCTGTGGGGGTGGCAAAGCTGCGTCGTGCTGCCCGGCCACCAGTTCCTGGGCCAGCGCCAAGGCCTGCGTGTCTTGGGCAAACGCCAGCGGCGAGCCGCGGTGGATGTTGCGCGAGAACTGGTCCAGCACCAGGATCTCCGCCAGCCGACCCTCTGGCGTCGCCCGCCAGGCCCACAGCTCACACCGCTGCGCTGCCTGCCACGTGGCGCCAAAACGCACGCGGATCATTGCGTCGATGGCGTCCTCTTGCGCGAAGTGTTGGGCGGGGGAGAGTTCTTCGAACCAGAAATGAAGAATGTCTTCAGCTTGCATGGTGATTTTTGAATGAAATTGGGCTCTAGCGCTTGATCATAAAGCGCTAGCAGCTATCAATTTCATAGTTTTGGGCGGCGGGTTTTCGATGCTCCGACCCGTAGGCTTATTAACCCTTGATCTTGATCTTGCCCTCGCGCACGTATTGGTTGAACTGGTCCTTGGGAATGGCGGCAGAGCCCACGGCGTCGTTGTCTGCGGTCCAGCTCAAGGTGGTGCTGTCTTTGGAGGGCTCCAGTTCGACCGGGCCTTTGGGAATGGTCAGCGGTGCGCCGTCCCCCGGGGTGTAGGTGACGTGGCCGTGGATGGTGGCTTGTTGGGTCATGGCGGTTTCCTTGCGGCGTGTGTGCCGCTGTGGTCGATCGCCCATTAAAAAACGCGGGTGGCCCGAGAGGTGTAAGACCATGCCCCTGGTGCCCGCGGGCTGTTGCCGCCGGTTGGGGCGGGCCGCGTGTGGTGTGTCAGGGCGGAATGACGGGCGGCGTGCGTTCTTGCCGCACCAGGTACAGCCCGCTGCCGATGATGATGGCACCGCCCAGCAGGGTGTAGGCGCCTGGCACCGCCTGCCACAGCACCCAATCGAGCCCCATGCCCCAGGCCAGGGCGGTGTATTCAAACGGCGCCACCACCGACGCCTGCCCGTGCCGGAACGCCTCGGTGATCGCCAGTTGGCCGCCAAACCCCGTCACCGCGAGGCCCGCCACCAGCGGCCAATGGGCCTGCGCCACCCCGACCCACTGGGGCCACGCCAACGCGCCTGCGCCCAGCGCCAGAAAGGTGGTCGTCCAGAAAACCAGGCTGGCACTGGAGTCCGTGCGCGTCAGCACGCGCCCCGTGATGGCCGACACGGCGTAGCCCACCGCGGCGCCCAGCACGGCCAGCGCGCCCACGGTCAAAAATGCATCCTGGCTGGGCCGCAGCGCCACCACCACGCCCACCAGCCCCAGCGCAATCGCCACCCAGTGGGCAGCGCGCACCTTCTCGCGCAGCACCACGGTCGACAGTGCGGTGATCAACAGCGGGGCAATGAAAAACAGCGTGTAAGCCTCCGCCAGGGCCAGTTCTTTGAGGGCGTACGCAAACAACGCCAGCATCGCCACGTTGAGCACGCCACGCAGCAGGTGCAGCCGCCAGCGCACTTTCAGCAAGCCGGTCACCTCGCCGCGCCACACCACGTACAGCACCACCAGCGGCAGCGCCGCCCACCCTCGGAGCGCAGCCACCTGCATGGCCGGGTAGTGGGCTGACAAGGTTTTGAGCAGCGCGTCCATCACGGAGAAGAAGCCCACGGCCACCACCATGGCGATGATGCCGCGCAGGTTTTCAGCAGACGTGGCCGGGGGCGGTGCTATGGCTACGGGCTTGCTGATGGCGTCAGACATGCGGGCGCCTTGGGTGTGCAAGCAGATGTGCGGGTGCTTGCCGCGCGCGGGAAGAAGCAAGGTGCGAAGCGGGTTTCGCGACGGCGAAGCGTGGGGGCCAGGGCATGGGGAAAAGGGCTCGGCGGCGCCACAGGCGCGCGTGGTTGGTCGTGGTGGGTGCGGGGCCAAAAAGTGTAGCGCACCGTGCCAGGCCCTGAGCCCCGCGATCCAGTCCCAAAGGCCTGGGGCCGTGCCGCTCAGCCCTTGTCGTGTTCGTCGCTTGTGCCTTTGGTGTCTCTCGCGTGGTTGGCGCCGTTTACGTCCCGTTTGCCCCTTTCTCCCCTTTCACCGGTCACGACATCGTGCAAGAACGGAATCAGCCACAGCACCACCAACGCCAGCACCGTGGTCAGCACCGCCGTGGCCTCTTGTCCCAACCCTGCCGCCACACCGATGGCCGCGGTCAGCCAGATGCCAGCGGCGGTGGTCAGGCCCTTGACCTGGTTTTCCGCGTCGCCTTTGAGGATGGTGCCCGCCCCCAGAAACCCGACGCCCGCGATGATGCCCTGCAGCACCCGGCTGCCGTCCGCCGGGCCAATGCCCGCTTGCTGCGACACCAGCACAAACAGCGCAGCGCCCATGGCCACCAGCATGTGCGTGCGTACGCCTGCGGCCTTGCCCGCCAGCTCGCGCTCCCAGCCCAGCAGACCACCCAACAACCCCGCCATGCCCAGGCGCACCACGATGCGGGTGGCCTGCGCGATGTCGGGCACGTCTGAAAATTCTGCGGCGACGGTGGTCGCAATCTGTTGCCACCAGCCGCTCATGGCGCAACTCCTCGGTGCATGTGGATGGCGATCAGAGGCAGGTTTTTAGCGCGTGGGGACATAGGGTTCCTCAAGTGAGCGGTGGTCAAAAGGCCATGGAATGCAAGGTGCTGAATGTGCCGCCTTGTCTTCCAGCGCCATGGGGTGGGCCACTGTGGCGCGCAAAAACAGCGGTGTCTACCGGTGCGCGGCGCGGGCATTGGTAGGAGCCAGCCGACGCACAGCTCTACGGTTCTTGCAGATTGATACGGTAAATATCTGGTCAAATTGGCCTCTAGCGCTTATTGGTAAAGCGCTACCAGCTATCAATTTGATAATCTAGGCGCCCCCTTGCGACCCAGGCGCTGACACAGAGAGTTAGCTGGTTGAACCTGTGAGAGCGGCGTAGAGTCTGAATCCATTTGGGAATTGGCACGCCCACAAGGAGCTTGAATGGACCCCCAACGCATTGTGCTCATCCAGGGACACCCGGATGCCACCGCCCCCCACCTTTGCCACGCCCTGGCGCAGTCTTACGCCGATGGCGCTACGGCCGCGGGCCACGAGGTGCGGCACGTCGACATTGCCACCATCGACTTCCCCTGGCTGCGCAGCCAGCATGAGTGGGAGCTGGGCCTGCTGCCCGCAGCGCTGAAACCCGCGCAGGCCGACATTGGCTGGGCACAACACATCGTGCTGTTTTTTCCGCTGTGGCTGGGCGACATGCCGGCGTTGCTCAAGGCGTTTTTGGAGCAGGTGGCGCGGCCCGGGTTTGCATTTGCCGCAGAAGGCAACAACCCCTTCGGCCACAAAGGACTCAGCGGGCGCAGCGCCCGCGTGGTGGTCACCCTGGGCATGCCCGCGCTGGTGTACCGCTGGTACTTCCGCGCGCACAGCGTGAAATCGCTGGAGCGCAACATCCTGGGCTTTGTGGGCATCGCCCCGGTGCATGAGACGCTGGTGGGCGGCGTCGATCAACTGGGGGAAGACGGTGTGGCCAAGTGGAAGCGCCGCATGCAGGCCCTGGGGGCCAAGGCGGGGTAGATGCCGGGCTGCGGCGGCAAGCGTTTTTTGCGCAGCCCCGCGGCTGCATCACCCACCGGACACCAAGCAGTCAACCAAAGCTGCGTGCAGCGCCCATGGCCCCCATCCGCTGGCTGATCGCAAAAAACTCCGCCACCGTGTCGTCGATGATTTGCTGCGCGGTTTTGACCGAGTCAATCAGCCCCGCGGTCTGGCCCGCCAGTGCGGGTGCGGCCTCCATGTCGCCGTCAAAGTACACGCGCTGGATGCCATCAAAGCTGTCGGCGGGCATCAGCCCCGCTTCATGGATGGCCAGGGTGCGTTCGGACTTGAGCGCGCGAATGCAGGGGCTGGCCTTGGTGTTGAGCATCCAGGTGCCCGTCACGCCCGCATCGACGATGGCGTTCTTGTAGTTGGCGTGCACGGGGCTTTCGGCGCAGCTCACAAATCGCGTGCCCATCTGCACGGCTTCGGCCCCCAGCGCAAACGCCGCCGCCATGCCGCGCCCATCGCAAATGCCACCGGCAGCCACCAGCGGCACATCCACCCGCGCGCGGATGGCCTGCAGCAGCACCAGTGTGGAGACTTCTTCGGGGTTTTTGAAGCCGCCACCTTCACCGCCCTCGACCACCAGTCCGTCAATGCCCGCGTCCACACATTTCAGCGCGGTGTCTACCGTGGGCACTGCGTGGTACACGGTGATGCCCGCGTCCTTGAGCGGCGCGATGAACTTGGCCGGGCTGCCTGCCGAGGTGGTCACAAACTTCACGCCCGATGCGCAGACAAACCGCAGCATGGCGTCGTCCTTCAAAAAGCGGATGGGCAGGTTCACGCCAAAGGGCAGGCCCAGTGCGCTCATCTTGGTGATCTCGGCCTGGCAGTTGGCCGTTTCGCCGGACGACGTTTCGATGATGCCCAGCCCGCCTGCACGGGACACTGCCGAGGCCAATTGCGTGCGCGCGATCCAGCCCATGGGCGCCTGGATGATGGGGTAGCGGGCGCCGGTGTGGGCGAGGACGCGGTTGGTGGCGGGTGCGGTCACAGAGTCTCCTGATTTTTGGAGTGCCCATTATTTCGATGGGTGCGTGGCCGCCATGTCGCCCGCGTTACGGTGGTTTGCGCGCGAACGGGTGTTTGCGTCAGAGGGATGACGGGCCCTGGGGCCGAGCGGTTTCTTCCCAGGGCAGCCTTACAAAAAGCCGTTGCCAGTCGCTACTGGGCGCAGCGGGCATGCCATCTGTAATGGAAAGCGCCTCTGCCACGCCGCCGAAGACAGGTGATTCAGGCCATAGCAGGCCGCTGTCAAACGTCATCGCAACGCCCGACACCGGGTGGGGCACCGTCAACTGCCACGCATGCAGCCACAGCCGCTGCTGCCCCAGCCGCTCGGCCCACCAGCGGTTGATGGGGCCTTTGCCATGCGTAGCGTCGCCGATGATGGGGTGCGCCAGGTGCTTAAGGTGGCGGCGAATCTGGTGGCGCCGCCCGGTGGTGGGAACCGCCTCTACCAGCGACACGCGCGTGCTCGCAAAACGCGCATCGCTGGACTCTTGCAACGTGGCCTGCGCCAACCGCCGAAAGCGCGTGTGCGCATCCTGCACCGCAGCGTCAGGCGGGGCGTCATCGGGCCGCAGGGCGTGGTCCACGTCCACGGCCTCTGGCGCCCAGCCGCGCACCAGGGCCAGGTAACGTTTGTGGGTGGTGTGGTGCTCAAACGCCTGCGACAGCGCCCGCGCCGCATCGCTGTGCAGCGCCATCACCAGCACGCCGCAGGTGCCTTTGTCCAGCCGGTGCACGGGGTACACATGCTGGCCCAACTGGTCGCGCAGGGTCTGCATTACAAACCGCGTCTCGCCCGCGTCCAGCCCCGTGCGGTGCACCAGCCAGCCTGTAGGCTTGTACACGGCAACCAGGTGCTCGTCGCGCCAGAGGATGTGCAGGGGAGGGGGCATGGCAGGGCGGGGCACGGGCGCACCGGCAGCGCCACGCCCCTTCTTTGGTGGGGTAGGGAAGGCGCGCATTGTGCCGCACACAGGCCTGCCTAAACTGGTGCGTTCTCTGTAACGCACTCAAGGAACAGGCCAATGTCCGCTGGAGACTGGAAAGACATGTATGCCGCCGCCGTGGCGGGCGACCTGGCGCTGGTGCGCCACCACATCAACGCAGGCGTCAACCCCAACTACCAGCACCCCGAGATTCTGTGCACACCGCTGGTGGCCAGCCTTATCCACGGCCACAACGAGATTTCGCATTACCTGCTGGAGCATGGTGCAGACCCGCAGTTGCGGTCGGACTTTGACGACATGACGCCGCTGGAAGCCGCACGCCGATACCGGCGCAGCGAGTTTGTGACGCTGCTGCGGGCGCGCGGCGCAAAGGAAGAACGCAAACCCTTCTGGTGGCGCTGGTTGCCAATCTAAGACCCCCCCTGAGTCGCTTCGCGCCATCCCCCCAGGGGGACGCCGCCCCTGCGGCGGGGCGGCCCTTGCACGGCGGCACTCGCCTGGGCCGCGCCAGTTTCAGCGTGCTGCTTCCTTTGCTCGCATCTTGGCTGCGATGTATTCGCCGTGCGTGACATGCAGCAAACCCGCCACCTTGCTGATGGTGTGGTTCTCATTGGCGTCAATGTGCGTGTCGGCGTAGGCCACTTGCCACATCGCTTCGACCAGGCGGATTTTCTGGTCCTGCGTGAAGTGGTCGTTCAGGCTGCCGGTAAAACGCTGGTAGTCGTAGGCCGTCTTGGACGTGGTCTCGGCCAACTCCAGCAGGCGTTCCAGTTCATCGTCGCTGAGCGAAAACTTGCTGCGCAGCGCGGTCACCATGGTGGTGCGCTCGGCGTCGTCCATCGATGATTCGGACCGCACGACCTCCACCAGCAGCACGGCGGCGGCCAGTTGCAGGGCGTGTTCGCGCTCTGCGGGCGATTGGCTGGGGGCGGGCTGGGTAAAGCTGTCAAACAGGTCTTTGAGTGTCTTGAGCATGGGGCGGCTTGATATACAAAACAGAAAAGGTGGAGGACGCGGCGCACCGTTGGTTCCCCGGGGGGCGTGCTCCGTGAACAGGTCTATGGCCGATGGTGGCGGCGGCAGTTGCCATCTTTTGCTCGCCCCGGCCTGGGCGGCACGCGACAATCGGGGGTCATGAAGAAAACCATTCTCCCCCTGCAACTGCTGGTTGCCCCCGATAAACACGACCCGTCCCCCCTGGTGCTGTACCACGGGCGCCATTGCCCCGATGGCTTTGGCGCCGCGCTGGCCGCGTGGCTGTATTACGGCGACAGCGCTGAATACTTAGGGCTGGACCACGGCGATATCAAGACGGTGGACGACCTGCCCCCCGTTGCGGGTCGCACGGTCTACATCCTTGATTTCTCGTTTGCTGCCGACATCCTGCACGCCATCGACGAGCGCGCGGCCAAGCTGGTCATGCTGGACCACCACAAAAGTGCCGCCGAAAAGCTCACCGGATTTGCCTGCCGCTGCGGTGTTGTGCACTTTGACATGGACAAGTCGGGCGCGCGGCTGGCGTGGGAGTTTTTCCACCCGCACGTGCCCGTGCCCCCGCTGCTGCAATATGTGGAAGACCGCGACATCTGGAAGTGGGAGTTTGCCGAGAGCGCAGGTTTTCTGTCGGCGCTGGACATGGAAGAACAAAGCTTTGCGCGCTGGAGCGAGATCGCGTCCTTCACGCCCGAGCAGCTCACGTTGTTCATGGCGCGGGGCGCCGCGATGGACGAGAAATACCGCAAGCTCGCCACCGACATCGCCGAGGGCGCACAACCGCTGGTGTTCAACGGCGTCGAAGGCCTGATGGTCAACGCGCCGGGCATGTTCCACAGCCTGGTGGGTGACATCCTGTCTGCCAAGACCGGCACCTTTGCGCTGATGTGGAGCGCAGGCGCCAAGGGCGTCAAGGCGGGCCTGCGTGCCCAGCGCAACTTTGACTGCATCGCGCTCGCCGAAAGCATGGGCGGCGGCGGCCATGCGCAGGCCTGCGGCTTCAAGATGGGTGTAGAGCGCCTGCCCGAGCTGCTGACCGGCACTTTCAACGCAAAAGCGTCGTAGGCGCCATCCCGGTAGCGCAGCGAGCGGCCAACGTCAATGCGCGTTGGCCGCCTCTTCAAACCGGTCCACTTCGCGCAACTGCTTGAAGGCCAGCGTCCAGCCGCCCACCACGCCCAGTGTGCACAGGCCGCCCACCACAGCGGCAGGCACCGCGCCCAACCAGGCCGCGCTGGTGCCCGCGCGAAACTCGCCCAGTTCGTTGGACGAGCCGATGAACAGCATGTTCACCGCGTTCACCCGCCCCCGCATGGTGTCGGGCGTCGAGAACTGCACCAGCGCGCCGCGGATGTACACGCTCACCATGTCGGCCGCGCCCGCCACCAGCAGCGCCGCAAACGACAGCCAAAACAGCGTGGACAGCGCAAACACCAGGTTGGCCACCCCAAACACCGCGACCGCGATGAACATGGTGCGCCCCACCTTGTGATTGAACGGCCGCATGCTCAGGTACAAGCCTGCGCCTACCTCGCCCACGGCCATGGCGCTGCGCAGCGCGCCCAGGCCTGCGGGGCCCACGTGCAGCACCTCGTGTGCGTAGATGGGCAAAAGCGCCACCACGCCGCCCAGCAACACGGCAAACAAGTCGAGCGAAATGGTGCCCAAAATGATGGGCCGCGACCGGATGAAGGTGATGCCCGCGCCAAAGCGCTGCCACATCGTGCCCTGCGTGGGGCCGGGCGCCGTGGCGTAGGCCACCACCACGCGCAGCAGCAGCACCACGCCCAGCACAAAACACGCGCAGCACACGGCGTAGGTCAGCTCGCCGCCGCCCAGCGCGAACAGCAGCCCGCCCAGCAGCGGCCCGCCAATGCTGGCGGTGCGCATGAGCATGCTGTTGGCGGCAATGGCCTGCGCCAGTTGCTCGCGCGGAACGATCTGCGGCAGCAAGCTCTGCATGGCCGGGCCTGAAAAAGCGCGTGAGCAGCCATACAACACCAGCACGGCATAAATGCCAGCCACACCGCTGGTCCCGTGGCCCGACAGCCACCACAGCAGGGCGCTGCATACCGCGCCCACCGACCAGCTGATGGCCAGAATGCGCCTGCGGTCAAACCGGTCGATCAAATCACCCGCGGGCAGCAGCAGGCACAGCATGGGCAGAAACTGCGCCAGGCCCACATAGGCCAGCGCCAGCGGGTCGCGCGTCAGGTCGTACACCTGCCAGGCCACCACCACGGCCTGCACCTGGGTAGCCACCACGGCCACCACGCGGGCGATCAGGAAGGAGACAAAACCGGCATGGCGGTAGACGCTTTCGGGCGCGGGCGCCGGATCAGGGTGGGCGGGTGCGGAGGGCGGCGAGGGAGGCAAAGAGGGAGCAGTCACGGAACAAGGCGCAGGCGAGAGGTGGGACAAGGCAAGCGGGCGATGCTATCGGGTTCGGCCATTGCCTGCAGAGCGCCGCGCGCTGTGTCAACGCGCGTGCCGGTGGCGGTAGTCCCACGGCGCCAGCGGGCGTTTTTGCGACCACAACCCTGTGCCACTGGCCCGGGCCTGGCGCTGCAACGGCGCCAGTTGGGAGTGGTGGCTGGCATAGGGCGTGTACACCCATGCCAGCCCTGCGCGCACCTGCGCCGTGGCCACATCGGTGTTGCCACAGCGCACGGACGCCACGGTGCGGCCATAGCTGTCCTGGTCCACCGGTCGCAACGTGGCGCGCTGCTTGAAACACAGGCGCGCCAGGTTCTGCCGCGATTTCTGGCCAAACGCCTGGCGTGACTCGGGGGCGTCGATGGCGGCAATGCGCACTTTCACCTGTTGGTAGGCGCCAGGGTTGCCGCAGCGCACGGTCAGGGTGTCGCCGTCGCTGATGGCGACGACCAGGCAGAGCAGGGAGGCGGCGAGGGGCACGGTGACAAGCAGAAAGAGGTGGGAGACCTGGGCGCCACGGGCCGACTGCCCTGGGAGCAGGCGGCCTATGGATCCGAGAAATTTGAATGATTTTGGCCGCTAGCGCTTTATTCACAAGCGCTAGCAGCTATCAATAGTGTAGCTTTACCTCGCATGCGCCAGATCACAGGGGCAAAGTGCGTTGCACAGCGCGGTTTGGAAAAATATGGGTCAAATCAGGCTCTAGCGCTTATTGGATAAGCGCGAGTAGCTATTATTAAGTGAGTATCATGGCTTGCATGCCCCCAAGCGCGCAGCAATTTGATACGTTGAACCCGTGCCAATGGGTAATGCCCACGCGGCGTTGGCCCCATAGTGGGTGCCGACACGCCTTGGGCCGTCACGCAGGCAAACGGCGCCGCTTTCTACAATGGCCGGAACCCGGGCCCCCTGCCCGCCATCACAACCCGAGTGCTGCGCACCCGCGTGTCACCTCCCCGCCGACTGCCTGGGCAAAAAATGATGCCAACCACACACCACAAGGAGTCCCCGGTCTTGAGCCTTCCAACGCCACGCCAACCGTTCCCTTCGCAAATCTCTTCGCAAATCGCCATGGCCCCCCGTGGCCGGTCGCGGGTTCTTGCAACCGCCGCAGCGGCCACTGCGGCCCTGTGGCTGGCGGGCTGTTCTGCCACCGGCGGCGGCAAGACGTTTGGGGTGCAAGAAAGCTTCGGGTCGGTCGCCACCTACTCGCGCCTGTTTGACGCCACACCGGGCCAGACCTGCGAAGCCTCGCGGCGCGCGCTGCTCAGCCAGGGCTACATCATCTCGACCGCCACGGCGGATTTGGTAGAGGGCAAAAAGAGTTTTCAGCCCGAAGCCGAGTCGCACCTGCAGATGGTGGTGCGCGTGGTCTGCGTGCCCGAAGCCAATGACGGCAAGGTCAGCCTGGGGTTTGTCACCGCGCTGCAAGACACGTATTCGCTGCGCAAGACCAACAACTCCGCCAGCCTGGGCGTGGGCGCCATCGGCTCGGTGTCGTTGCCGTTTTCGTCCAGCAGCGAATCGCTGGTCAAGGTGGGCAGCGAGACGATTTCGAAAGACGTGTTCTACGAGAGCTTTTTTGACCTGGTCAAACGCTATCTGGTGATCGACCAGGCGCAGGCGAATTGACGCCCACCCGGCCGGAGCAAGCTGCCCCGCCAGCGCCAAGCTTTCCTGCCCTCTTTACTTTTGCCGGTGCTTGGAACACCATCTGCCGTTGAGACGCGCCGGTTTGCGGCTTGTGCCGCTTCGTCCGCAGATGCCCGCGCACCACCTTGAAGGAGACCTTCCATGGATTCAGTCACCTCGCTCGCTCCATCCGCCACCAACCGCTACCAGGGCGTGACCCGCAACACCGCTGCGGGCGACGAAAACTCCCAGCGCACCGCTGCGGCTGCGGACACTGCGACGCAGCAGCCCCAGGCCACCACGGTCACGCTCAGCCGCCGCGCGCAAGAGCTGGCGGCCCGCCAGTCGGATGACGACGCCCGCGCAGCGGCCGAAACGCAGCAGTCCGCCAGCGCTGCGGATGCCGCGCAAGAGACCCGGCGCACCCAGACCGCCCAGGCGACGGAGCAGGCAACGCAGCAAGCGGATGCCAGCGGTGCGCGCGCCCAGGCAGATTCGCAGTTGCGCCGCGCCTATGCGGATTCAGAAGGTTCGGTGGCCCGCTGAAGGCGGCGCGCAGTCCGCTGTTGCGCGCACTACGCTTTACGCTTTTAAGCAGTCCGTCGTTCATCCCTAGCGATTTTTGCCATGGCCACTTCCATTGCAGCAGTGTCTGGCGGCGCCTCCGGTGCTTCGTATGCGCTGCAGGCCGCCCGCCGCGAGGCCCAGCAGGCCGAGCAGACGGCGCGTTCGCTCGGCGCGCAGGCCCAGTCTGCGCAGCGGGTTGCCAATGTTGAACAAGCCCGCGCCGACAACCTTTCGGCCCAGGCGTCTGACGCGAACGAGCGTTCAGCCACCGCGCGGGGCAATGTTTCGGCGGCCAGCAACGCCAGCAACAGTCCCGCCAACACCGCACCCGCACCGCGCAGCGTGCCATTTGTGAATGCCTCCGGCCAAACCACGGGGCTGCTGCTGAACGCTGTGGCCTGACGGCGGCGTTCGGCGGCCTACTTCTCGCCCTCGCTCGCAGGCAAGCAGGCGCGCACTCACACAGCGCGCTCCGTCAGCAGGTTCGCCACATCCCCGGTTCCAGTCCATCCAGCGAATACGGCCCAATGGCCGCGCGCACCAGCCGCAGCGTGGGGTAACCCACGGAGGCCGTCATGCGCCGCACCTGGCGGTTGCGGCCTTCGCGGATGGTGAGTTCGATCCAGGCGGTGGGGATGGCCTTGCGCTCGCGGATGGGCGGGTTGCGTGGGGCCAGGGCGGGCGGCGGGTCAAGCAATCGCGCCTGTGCGGGCAGGGTGGGGCCGTCGTTCAGCACCACGCCTTTGCACAGCGCATCCAGCGCGGCTGCGTCGGGCACACCTTCTACCTGCACCCAATACGTCTTCTCCATCTTGAAGCGCGGGTCCGCAATGTGCGCCTGCAGCTTGCCGTCGCTGGTCAGCAGCAGCAGGCCCTCGCTGTCGGCATCCAGCCGCCCGGCCACGTATACGCCGGGCAGGTCGATGTAATCCTTCAAACCCTGCCATTTGCCCTCGGCCGTGAACTGGCTGAGCACGCCGTAGGGCTTGTAGAAGCGGATCAGGCGAGGGGTCATGCCGTGTGCAGTGTTTGAAGTAAAAATGGGCTCTGGCGCTTGATAAATAAGCGCGAGCAGCTATCAAATCAGTAGTGATGAGTTGGCGGCAGGCTCTACGCCTCATGCAGGCACAAACAGCGCCGGGTCCACCATGGTGCGGTTCAGCATCACGCCCCAGTGCAGGTGCGGGCCGGTCACGCGGCCGGTGGCGCCCACCTTGCAGAACGCGTCGCCCGCCTGCAGCACGTCGCCCACACGCACATCCATGCTGCTCAGGTGGCAGACCATGCTGAGCAGGCCCTGGCCGTGGTCCAGCCACACGGTGCCGCCGTTAAAGAAGTAGTCCCCCACGTCGATCACCCGGCCCGCCAGTGGCGCCACGATGGGCGTGCCCGTGGCGGCGGCAATGTCCATGCCGCTGTGCGGATTGCGCGGTTGGCCGTTGAACACGCGGCGCAGGCCGAACGAGCTGGAGCGTCGCCCCGGCACCGGCACGCGCATGCGCAGTGAAGGCAACGCAGTGCCCCCAGGCTGGTCGGTAAACGTGGCCATCACCTGCAACTGGTGGTCGCGCTCGCGCTCGTAACGGGCCTGGTCCTCGGGCGACAGGTCTACGGTGCGCGGAGGCACTTTGAGGTGCTGCTCCTTGTATTGCTTGGGCGCGATGGTGTAGGGCACCTGCCGCGTGCCACCGCCGTCAAGCAGCACCGTGATGTGCGCCTCGCCCGGCGTTGCGGCCAGCGGTATGCCTACCACCGCCGTCCATTCGATGACATCCCCCACCACCAGCAGCGGCACGTCTGCGTCGCCCTGCCGCACATGCGCCACCGGGCGCTTGGCGGCAGGGCCCAGCGACAGGCGCGCCACGCCGCCGGGCACTGGCAGCGCCTGGGGCCACAGCGTGGGCGGCGGTGGCAGGGGCTTGGTCTTGGTTTGTTGGCCCACCGCGGGCAGTGCTAACAGGCTGGCCGCGCCCAGCATTGCTGCGCGGCGGCTGAGCACAAACGGGTCGGTGTGGGCGATAACGGTGGAGTCAGGCACGGCAGTAGCAGACATCGGTAGTGCAGAGAAATAAGACGGGACCATGGCACGCGGTGCACGCACACGGCGGGTGCGACCCGGTGGAGGCGTCGCAAAGCGTGCCATTGTGCCGCCGCACCATGCCATCACCCAGCACCAGCCCCGCCGTTGGCGGCGTCCGCCTACATTGCGTTACGCACTGGCCGCCCACAATCTCGCCATGAAAAAAGCAGCAGGCCGCCCTCGCTCCACCCTATTCACCGTTCTTGTGACTGCCCTGGTAACGGGCGCCCTGGTGCTGCTGGCACTCAACTTCACCGCGGGCGAAAAAAAGGTGCAGCAGCAGTTGCCCCGCCTGTACAACACGGCCAGCCCGCAGTTCGAACGTGCGCTGGGCAACCTGCTGGGGCCCGGCATTGTGGGTGGCAACGAGGTGACCGAGCTGCTCAACGGCGACCAGATATTTCCCCCCATGCTGGCTGCCATCCAAGCTGCGCGCCAGAGCGTCACATTTGAAACGTACATCTACTGGTCGGGCGACATCGGCAAGGCCTTTGCCGACGCCTTGAGCGAACGTGCCCGCGCCGGCGTCAAGGTCCACGTGCTGCTCGACTGGGTGGGCTCTGCCAAGATGGAAGAAAGCTACCTCACCGAGATGAAAGAGGCCGGGGTGCAGATTGAAAAGTTTCACAAACCCCACTGGTACAACCTGGCCCGCATGAACAACCGCACCCATCGCAAGCTGCTGGTGGTGGACGGGCAGGTGGGCTTTACCGGCGGCGTGGGCATTGCGCCCGAGTGGACGGGCAATGCGCAAAACCCCGACCATTGGCGCGATTCGCACTACCTAGTGCGTGGCCCGGCGGTGGCGCACATGCAGGCCACGTTCTTGGACAACTGGCTTAAGGTCACCGGCAAGGTGCTGCATGGCGACCCGTACTTTCCGCTGCTGGCGCCCGCAGGTGCAATGAAGGCACAGATGTTCTCCAGCTCGCCGTCGAGCGGCAGCGAGAGCATGCAGCTGATGTACCACTTGGCCATCACCGCGGCCGAGCACACCATCGACCTGTCGGTAGCGTACTTTGTGCCCGATGAGCTGACCCAAAAACTGCTGATGGACGCCCTGGCGCGCGGCGTGCGCGTGCGTTTCATCACCCCCGGCGAACACACCGACACCGAAACCGTCAAAGCCGCATCCCGCGCCACCTGGGGCCCGCTGCTGCAGGCGGGTGCAGAGATTTATGAATACGGGCCCACCATGTACCACTGCAAGGTCATGATCGTGGACCAACTGCTGGTGTCGGTGGGCTCCACCAACTTTGACAACCGCTCGTTCCGCCTGAACGACGAAGCCAATCTGAACGTGTACGACGCGGCGTTTGCGCAGCGGCAAACGCGGGTGTTTGAAGACGACATCCAGCGGTCGCGCCGCGTGACGTACGAGGCCTGGCTAGACCGGCCGCTGCGCGAGAAGGCGCACGAGAAGATGACGGGTTGGTTGCGCTCGCAACTTTGAGTCAAATTGCTTGATTGGTTGCATGCCTTAGTTTTGCCCCCAGCCGTTCGGGCTGAGCTTGTCGAAGCCAGGGCGCTTTTTGCGAACAGCCCTTCGACAGGCTCAGGGCGAACGGTCTATCTGAGGTAGGAAAATAATCAGTGAAATTGGCCTCTAGCGCTTATCCAGAAAGCGCTAGCAGCTATCAAAATAAAACGACTTACGCAAAACAGGTTGAGGCAAGGCGCTTGCTCTTAGGCCAAGCCGTTGTTGCGCCCTTGTTTGCGCAAGCCCTCAATAATCAGTGCGTCACAAACTCGTACGTCACCGCTTCGCTGTCCACCATGTCCAGGATGTCGTCCAGCACGTCTTCGTCTTCGGTGCTGGCCCACAGCTCTTCGGGGTCGGCCGCAAACAGGGGTTCGATGGCGATGTCCATGAACTTGCCGTCGGGCAGCTTGATGACCGGCGTGCCTTCGGACGTGTCCACCAGCTCCCAGTCGTCGGGCACGGTCATTTCGATTTGGATGGTGACATTGAGTTTTTTCATGGCGGTTCCTTGTTGCTAACCGGGCAGGGTAACCCACTTTGAGAAGAATGGGCGTGTAGCGCTTATTGCACAAGCGCAATGCGCTATAAAAAATAGAGCATTTCCAGGGGCTTTACTGCGCAGGCTGGCACCTGTACGGGGCGAGCGCGGGACAAACGGTATGGCACGCTACTTGCGCTGCGTTGAGTGCGCAAGTGCTGCTGTCTGCAGCCGCTCGCCACTTCGTACCAACGCCCCTGGTTTTTGCCCTCAGGCCTGCTGTAATGTTTGCGCTGGCACCCTTTCGCCACGCTCCCTTCACCCTCCGGAGAACCTCGAATGATCACCAAGAAGACCCTCGCCCTGACCGCCGCCGCCGCGCTGACCAGCCTGGCCTTCACCCAAGCCGCGCAGGCCGGCCCCCGGCTCGACAAGATCATGGAGGCCAAGGTTATCCGCGTGGGCACGCCGGGCGACTACCGCCCGTTTGCGATCAAGACCGACGCGGGCTACAGCGGCCATGACATCGACGTGATCGAAACCATGGCCAAGGAGCTGGGCGTGAAGATCGAATACGTGCCCACCACCTGGCCCAATTTGGTCAAAGACCTGCAGGGCGACAAGTTCGATGTGGCCGTGGGCGGAATCACCCGCAACGTCAACCGCATGCGCATTTTTGACATGCTGCCTGGCTACGCACCCTTTGGCAAAGTAGCTCTGGTGCGCGCGGCCGACAAGGCCAAATACACCAGCGTGGACGCCATGAACCAGCCCACCGTGCGTGTCATCAAGAACCCCGGCGGCACCAACGAAACCTATGTGCTGGCCAACCTCAAAACCGCCCAGGTCAGTACGCACGACAAGAACGCCGAGATCCCCGCGCTGATTGCCGATGGCAAAGGCGACGTGATGATCACCGAGACGTACGAAGCCCTGCACTACGCCAAGGCCGACCCACGCCTGCACGCCGCGTTTGTGGATGCACCGCTCACGCCCAAGAACTACCTGGGCTTCATGCTGCCCACGGACGACGCAGACTATGTGCGCGTGATGGGATTTGTGTGGGGCCTGGTGGACAGCCGTGGCACCGTTAAGCAAGCGGCCGACAAGTGGTTGAAGTGATCAGGGAGGCTATGGGCGTCTGAGTTACTCGCCCGGAATCTCTGGCTCCACCAACAGCGCCAGCAACTGCAGCGACTCCTGCCAGCCCACGTAGCACATCTCAGTCGGAATCACCGCCGGAATGCCTGCCTGCACGATGGACACCTCGGTCCCTGCGATCACCTTTTTCAGCTGGATGGTGGTGCGCATCTCGCCCGGCAGGTTGGGGTCGTCAAACCGGTCGGTGTGCACGATGCGCTCGCCCGGCACCAGCTCCACATACTCGCCGCCAAACGCATGTGTGCCGCCACTGCTGAAGTTGGTGAACTGCATGCGGTAGCTGCCGCCCGCGCGCGCGTCCATGCTCAGCACCCGGCCGGTAAAGCCGTGGGGCGGCAGCCATTTGCACATGGCGTCCGGGTCGAGAAATGCGCGGTAGATGCGCTCGGGCGGCGCGCGCAGCACGCGGTGCAGGGTCACGGTGCCGGTTGTGGTGGTCGTCATGCTCGGGTCTCCTTGCAGTAGAAATTTGGAGTGGATAAAAGCGTGAACGGCTAAACCATATTGTTCAATTCACGTGTTCACATCCCTACGACGAACAAGCCTGCGCGGTTTCGACAAACTGCCGCTGCTTCCGCGGCTTTTTTGTTTCAGGCTGAAGCGGTGCGAACCCCAAAGCTCTCGCTGCCCTGGGCCCACGCCAGCAGTCGATCGATGTTGGGGTGCTTGCCCGGAAAGGCCTGCGCATCTGCCACATGCTCGGCATACCACTCCAGCCCCAGGTTGGCGGCCGCAGGCGTGATGCTGCCGCCGTACAAGGCAGCCAGCGCGGCATACACCACCAGCGACCCGGTCTGGCCGGGCTTGTTCTCGATGGTGGCCAGCACTTGGCCATCCGCGCCCAGCAGGTGCAGGGCGGCGAGGTGGTTGGCGGAGGGGAGTTGCTTGAGGCGGTCTGCGAAGTTCATGGTTGTTGGTGAAAAATATGAATGAAATTGGCCTCTAGCGCTTGATGGATAAGCGCTGATAGCTATGAATAGATGAGTGTTTTCGTGGCGTGGTTGCGCGCAAGCCCCCAGCGGCTGCGCGGCTAGCCGCTGCGCAGTTGCTGAACCGCATGCGACACGGCCTCCGTGGCGCTCACCAGATCCTTCACCAGCCGTTCGTCCACGTCCAGCATGCCTTCGTACTCGCCCAGGTTGCGCGTGTTGTGGCACTTGTCCAGCACGCGCCACACCTCGGGTCCCAGGCCCAGCGTGTGGGGCAATACCTGGAACACGATGTAGCGGTTACCCGCCCGGTAGCCCATGCGCCGCAAAGCCGCCAGACACAACGCGTGCGCAGCGTTGTAGGCCAGATCAAAACGGCTCTCCAGTGCCAGCGCGTGTTTTTCGCATCGTGCAGGCGAGCGATGCCAGTGCGCAGCAGCCCGGCTATTTCTTTCTCGTCAGGAGCCTCGGCTTTGAGTTGCTTGCCGGGGCCGCACAGGTTTTCAAGTGCTGGGTGCATGGAGCTGGGCCTCGTTTCCTATCAGCCAGATTTTGGGTTGCTGCCACACACGGGTGGCAAAGGCATTGTCACTGTCCAGACGCTGAGCCCAGTCGGCAAGGCTGTACAGCGTGGGGTTGACCTTGCGGCCCAGCGACACGGTGGCGCCCTCCAGGGCGCCAAACACCTCGCCGTAGCCCAAGGAACTGCTCACGATCATCACATCCACATCGCTCTGCGCCGTGTCTTGTTGGCGCGCCACTGATCCGTAGATGAACGCGCCTTCAATCTGCCCAGCCAGCGGCGCCAGCGCGGTCCGCAGCACATCGGCCAGCCCCATGGTCTTTAGCACCAGCCCGCGCAACTCTGCAAACACGGGGGCGCTGGCGTTGGCTTGGTAGTGCTTTTGATTGCCCTGTTTGCTCACCGTGAGCAGCCCCGCAGCCGACAGGTCCGCCAGCTCCCGCTGCACCGCGCCCGTGCCCGACTGCGCCAAGGCAATCACTTCATTGGCGTAAAAGCTCCGGTCCGGGGTTCCAAACAGCACAGCCAATACGCGCTGACGCACCTTGGGAAACAGGGCGTTTGCAGTGGGAGAGGCATCGAGGGGGATGGTTGAAATACCCATATTGGGGTTTATCGTACCTTTTTTGGGGTTTTATGTCGATTCAGCCGCCACGCATCACGCCTGCCACACCCCAAACCCCGCCGAACGCAGATCAATCCCAATCTCGATCTCCCGGTCCACCGCGTCTTCGTAGCTCATGGGGTTAAAACCTTCATACAAATCGGGCAACAGGCGCAGGCCGTATTGCGTCACAAACCGGTTGGCCTGGATGCCCGCCTTGTGTTTGTCAAACCGCACATCCGGGTCCAGGCCCGTCATGCCCACGTACACGCACGGCTTGCCGTCGATATAGCCCGGGTTGCACCGGCGAAAGCGCGGCTCCAGCAGCACGTCTTTGGAGAGTTCGACCACGTAGACGTGGTGGTGGAGCTTGCGGCGGCGGCGCATCGTTGATGTGGATTTGCGTTCCATCGTTCAATCATTCATTCAACACCGTTCGGGCTGAGCCTGTCGAAGCCAGGGCGCTGCTCGGTGAAAGCCCGTCGACAAGCTCGGGGCGAACAGCCGAACCGGTGTGGTGAATTCCGACAGCATCAGTGGCTACTCTTCCTCGTCCGCCTGGTCGTCATCGCTCAGGCGGCGCTCCAGCTTGCCGCGCAGCGACTCGGTCTCTTGCAGAAACTGCTCCACCGGCACGGCCGGGGCTACGCGCAGGCTGGGCGGGAATAGGCTGCTCATGTACAACGAGCTCGTCAGGCGCATGTTGTTCAGCCACTGCGCACCCAGCCACGACGGCACGCCCAGTGCCACCACGGCAGCCACCGTCCATGCCAGGCCCACGCGGCGGCGCGGCAGCACGGTGGCCAGATGGGCATACAGCGAGACCGCCAGCACCAGCACGACCAGCACATTGGCGAACTGAGACAAAGCCTCCAGCGAGAAAGCGAACGCGGTCAGGTGGGCCACCAGATGCACCGCATCCACCCCCAGGGCCGCAGCGCAGGCAATGCGCACATGGCGCCAAAACCGCAATTGGCCTGCAAACACCTTGTTCGCGGCCGCCCACATGCCCGACCAGGCGCCCAACACCACCAGCAGCATCAGCAGCACGCCGGGCAGTGACTTCAGGTACTGCGACGCGTCGCGTGCCTCCAGCCACGAATTGCCCGCTGCTGCAGCCACCATCAGCACCACCAGCATGGCCGTCATGGCCACCGTGCGCCACGGAAACTGCGGCAGCGCCTGCTCGGCGGCAATGGGCGTGTCGGCCAGGCGCAGTGTGATGTGGGTGTGGCCTAGGTCAATGGGGGTGCCGTCTGGCCAGTCAACGCGGTCGCCCTGGCCGTGCTGCTTGCGCTGCAGGCGTGCGCCGTTGCGCGTTTCCAGCACTTCCACCTGCACTGTGCGGGTGCCGCTTCCGTTGTTGTTGTCGTTGTTGTCCACTGCGCGGTGAATGCGCAGGTGCATAGGCGCCACAAACGGGTCGTCCAGCACCAGGTCGCAGTCCAGCGCCCGGCCCACGGTAACGGGCCAGCGGGTGATGGGCGCGCGCGCCAGCAGGGCGCCGTGGCGGTCAAAGGCTTCGATCAGTCCAAGGGTGGGCATCATCATGGTGCGGCCTCCCAGCGGAAAGCGTTCAGGTAGTGGCTGGCCAGCTTCATACCGTTGTCAAAAGCAATGCCCTGCACATCCAGGCGGCCCAGCATGCCTTGCGTGGGTTGGTTGATGGACGCGGCCAGGACGGTCATGTTGTACAGGCCAGGCAGCTTGCGGTAGGCCGACATGCAGACCACCACGCGCAGCGGCAGGCTGCCGGGGTCTACAAAGCGCTCGCTGCACTCTGCGGCCGTCTGGTGGCGGTTGCCGCGTCGTTGCAGCTGTTCGTTGGCAAAACTCTGCGAAAACATCCGGGCGAACCGCGCAGCGCCCAGCGTGGGGGCGTTGTAGGCCTCATAGCTCAGGCGCACTGCGCCGGTGTTGAATTCACCCGCCACCACATCGCTGTCGGCCCGGCATTGCGTGCGCTCCAGGTTCAGACCCGGAAAGGCCGGGTCGCGCCCCGACCCCCAGCACCGCGCCAGCGCGTCGTCGGGCACCGGCACGCGGTAGTTGCCATGGCGTTGCTCGCGAAACGGGGCTTTCAAAAATCGGTCTGTCAGCACCTGCTGGTGCTCCACCAGCTGCCGCGTCATCTCGCCGTGCGCGGCCTGGGTGATGGGCTGCGCGTTGGCCGCGCGCTGCACCAGCGCCAGCGCAAACTCCGCAGGGATCAAAAAGCTCACCTGTTCGCCATCCAGCCGCTTGGCCACGTTCACACCCAGCACCCGGCCCGCGTCGTCCACCGCCGGGCCGCCGCTCATGCCGGGGTTGAGCGTGCCGCCAAAAAAGATGCGTGGGTAAAAGCTGCGCTTGACCAGCCCGTTGTAGGTGCCCTCGGTCACGGCAAAGCCGATGTCCAGCGGGTTGCCCAGCGAGTAGATGCGCTCGCCCTGCGCCAGCGCTTCGTCGGCTGGCCTGAAGCCGAGCACTGGCGCCGCTGCCGTGCGCCCCTTGGCCCGCAGCACGGCCAGGTCGCGCTGTACGTCAAACGCCAGCAGCTCCACCTCGCCCTCCTGCCCCTCCATCGTCACGTACACGCCCCGGTAGCGCTCGGGTTCCAGCGCCAGCTGGCTGGCCACGTGGAAGTTGGTGACGATCAGCCCATCGGCCGACACAAAAAAGCCCGAGCCAATCGACGCCTGTGTATTGGCATTGCGCAGCAGCGTGCGGATCTGCACCAGCTTGTCGCGCGACAGCTCATAAATGCGCCGGGCATCGCGCGACAGCAGGGCGGGGTCTGCTGATGTTGCGGGCGTTGCTACTGCCGCGGCCGACGCCGGGGGCTGCGCGGTGCCGTCCACCGGCTCGCCACCCGCTGGTCGAACCGCAGGGGTGCTTGCGGCGGAGGTTGGTGGAGGGGCATTCTGTGCGTGCGCCAGGGCGCACAGCAGCAGCAAAAGAATGGACGAGGTTGCAAGCCGCAGTGGCCGGATCAGGGGGAAAGGCATCGCGGTATTCTATGAACGCTCTGCACCGCGCCAGGTTCTGCCTGGGCAACTTATCCAACATCCACGCCCCCACGCAACCACGCAACCACGCAACCACGCACCCATGCCAGAAACTCATACCCATCCCATCGGCACGCCCGGCCAACCCTGGGGCGCCGCAGAACGCGACCAATGGCGCACGCGCCAGGTGCGCCAGCGCAGCTACGTCGACGACGTGCTCACCGCCATCGAGGCACTGCGGGGCCGGTTTGATGTGGAGCTGTATGGGGACGTGGTGTATGCCAACGACCAGCACCCGGCCGAGCGCTTCCCCCTGCGCGCCATCCGCAGCCGCGACTGGCAGCCCGGCCTGCCCAGCGTGCTCGTCACCGGCGGTGTGCACGGCTACGAAACCAGCGGTG
This sequence comes from Acidovorax sp., assembly GCF_046291265.1. Lineage (GTDB taxonomy): Bacteria > Pseudomonadota > Gammaproteobacteria > Burkholderiales > Burkholderiaceae_C > Acidovorax. Next base: position 45,690 of record NZ_JBKBTV010000002.1, read on the forward strand.
TGCACGGCGCGCTGCGGTTTGTGGATACGCAAGCCGAGCGCTTTGCGGGCCGCGCCAACCTGCTGGTGGTGCCCTGCGTCAGCCCCTGGGCGTACGAGCGTTTTCAGCGCTGGAACTTCGACGCCATCGACCCCAACCGCGCATTCAAAGAAGGCTCGCCCGCGCAAGAATCCCTCGCCCTCATGCGGCTGGTGGCCCAGCACAGCGGCCAGTACGGCACGTTTGCGGCGCACATCGACCTGCACGAAACCACCGACACCGACGAATCCGAATACCGCCCCGCCGTGGCCGCACGCGACGGCAAGGTGTTTGAGCCTGGCAGCATCCCTGATGGCTTCTATTTGGTGGACGACACCGACAACCCGCAGCCCGCGTTTCAGCAGGCCATCATCGACGCGGTAAGCCGCGTGACGCACATTGCGCCTGCGGACGACAAGAACGAAATCATCGGCTCGCCCGTGGTGGCGCCGGGCGTGATCCATTACCCGATGAAGCAGTGGGGCCTGTGTGGGGGTATCAGCGGCGCGCGTTACACCACGACGACCGAGGTCTACCCGGACAGCCCCCGCGCAACGCCAGAGCAGTGCATTGAGGCGCAGGTGGCGGCGGTGTGTGCGGCAGTGGAGGTTGTGTGCCAGACCAGCCCTTCGCCAGATTGAGGCTGATTTGAGGTCAAATTGGCCTCTACCGCTTGATGGATAAGCGCTAGAAGCTATGAAATTGATAGTCATCAAATGAGCGTATTTACCCGCCAGCCGAAGGCGTACCCCCGCGCCCAAGGCGCTCGCTTGGGCAGCTTAATGGCAGTGCGAATCACCCCTACAGGTGGTAGTGGCCCGCCGCTTCGGGCTGGTACAGCACCTTGCCGATCCGGATGTGGCAGGTGCGATTCGGCATCCGCCAGCTGAAGGCATCGCCCGCTCGGTAGCCCAGGATCGCGGTGCCAATGTCGGAGAACACTGAAAGCTTGTCGGCGCGTTCGTCTGCGTCTTCGGGGTACACCAGCGCGACCTTGCGTTCCTCATCGTCCACATGCAGCAGGGCCTTGGAGTTCATCGTCACCACATCATCGGCCACGTTCCGCGGATCGACCACGATGGCGCGCTCGATCTCATGCTCCAGCTCAAACACGGTCGGCCCCTGCTCGACCTCTACCAGATTCTTGAGCCGCGCTTTGTCGATTTCGGTGATGTAAATGTCAGAGGTGTGTGCTGCAGGGCTTTCCCGCAGAAGCCTCAGATAGCGCTCCGAACTCATCGACAACGACTTCATCACTGGCGACTCGCTCTCCAGCACAAAACCGCCATGCAGAAACGCTTTGAGCGAGCGCACGTTGTCCGGGTGGATCTTGGCGACGAGCTTCTCGGCCCGCATGTCAAAGAAAGCGAGTTTCAAGCCCTCGCGGATGGCGGTGGCGCCCAGTTTGCGGCCCCAGTTGTCCCGGTTGCCGATAACCAGGACCATCTCGCACTCCGCCCCCTGCTTGACGAGGCGCACGAACCCCACAGGAACGTCGTGGCGGTCATAGGCCATGAAGAAGCGGCCACCCTGATTGAACAAATGCGTCAAGACGGGCAGTTGCACCCGCCCGATGACCTGCTCTATGAAGCGGGAAACGTGGCGCGAGTCGCTCAGGAAGCGCGTCACGTCCTCGTCTTCCAACCAGTCCATCAATGTCAGCGCGTCGGACCGCGTGATCTCCGGGCACAGAGAAATGAAAGGCTTGTCCATCTTTACCCCCATTGGGTCCAAAGTATGAAAGCCTTCCATGGACATGGCATGGCCATGACGGTTCTTTCGAAGAACGCGGATTCTAGCGGGGCTGGCAATTGCGCAGGTGCCACCGGTGCATCGGCTGGCTCAGCCGGGGGGACATTACGGGGGCTAGTGCCTGACGGTTGCTGGAGGTGCCTCCAGCGGGAAGGTTCGTGGCTTTCTTTCGGCAGCGCTTAGCTCAAATCGCCCAGCGCGCCGAGCAACCGCGCGCTCACCTCAGCCGCGTTAGGCGTAGCGAACTGCATGTTGTGCTGCTCCGTCAGCGGCCCATGGCCAGGCTCCATGCGGCCAGCGGCGTCGTAGCCCATGGCCTTGAACTTCCACACCCCGCCAACCAGCTTGAGCGAGCCCACATGCGCGCCATCGGCGGTGTGGATGGACACTGCGGCGGCGTTGATGGGGAGCAACTGCAGGGGGCCTGCCAGCGGGCCGGGTGGTACGTGTGTGAAGGTGGGGGTGAACGGGGTCGTCATTGAGGGGTTTTGGTGGCGCTGCAGTTCTTTGGATCAAATTGGCCTGTGGCGCTTGATGGATAAGCGCAAGCAGCTATCAATGTTGAATATGCAGCGGTTGCGGTGGAGCCTCACGCTCAACCAAGCCGATTCTTCCAATAGTCTGGCTTGCGGTGCTGGTGCGCTACAGCCAGCACCAGAATGCCTGTTCCATCCTGCGTGTAGACCACGCTGTAGGGAAACCGTCGCAACCGGCAGCGCCGAATCTCTGGCCTCAGTGGGTGCCACGCCTGGGGAAACTGCTCAACAAGCCGCAGTGTTTTGAGGACCTCGATCAAGAAAGCATCACCCAACCCCGGCGCTTGTTCTGCATACCAGGCAATGGCGTCGTCCAGCTCCGTTTGTGCTGGCTCCAGCAAGCGGATGCTCATGTGCGCGGGGCAGTCGTTTGGTATTTGGCGATCACATCAGACAAGGCCACTGCCTTGATTTCACCGCGCCGGTAGGCGGCAAGACGGTCGCTGGCTTCATTGGCCCAGAGCGTATCCAGAGCGGCGTCGGGCTGATCCAGGCTGTCCAGGATGCGCTCTACCACTTCCATACGCTCTGCGGGGGGCAGCTGGGCGGCTTGGGCACTGAGGGCTTCGGCGGTGGTGGTCATTGGAAGGCTCCGTTGGCTTCGGGTAAAAAAGTTGAAGGTATTGAATCAACAACCACTTGCAATTAATTGCGCTTCAATTGCTGCCAAACCTAAATTTGTCGTCGTTGCATGATTTTTCATCACTGAGGGATTTGGGATTGTTGAATATCCTTTGGGGTAAGGGCTGCTAACGTCAAAGTGCGTGTGTGCATAGTGGTTTCGGAGTTTTGCAAGATAATCGAGAGTTGACTCTAAAGCGTATACTGGCGCGCCAGCATTGCTTTCAGCTTGTTCTAATATTTTGTAGCCAACGACTGAGATTATCATTTTTTCAAAGTGATTTTTATATGAAAAACCAGACGTGGGTTTGACATATTTATCTGAAATCTGTGCTATTCGTTGTGGCGAGAGTGCGCATCGTTGTGCTGTTTCAAGAACGATGGCGTCCATTGCTTGCTCTACCCAGCCACAGACCTCCAGTATTGCAGCCTTGGAGCTGAGCAGCATAACTCGCAGATTTTGAGGTGATGATGTGTATATCCCCTCATGGTATGTCAGGCTGAGTTGCAATTCGGCATCGCTAAGCATGGTTAGTTGGCGAATATTTTTTTGGAAATTGCTATTCTTTTGATGACCGACTCTTTTGAGGTTGTGTCGTTGCTTGTTAGCGATACTTCGGTGCTGTTTATGAGGCGTGTAAGCAAGTTTCCGAGCATCACGTCATTGGTTTTCTTTAATCGTTCTAGATTGTGGGCAATGCCGATTAAAGCTGCCTCAAATACAATGTAACCAAATTTCGTTTCTTTTGAGTTGTCCGTGGCTTTCACCAGCTTTTCTACCGTCTCGTTAAAAATTTTGGAGAGATCTTCTCTTGCTGCTTTATCCGCATTGCGGTTTTCTCGCATGAAAGAATTCAGGAAGGTTGGCATTGTTCCTGTGTAGTTTGCTTGATTTTGATAAAGTGCAAAAAAACGCAATATCAATTCTAGTGATTTAAATCTACTGCCCTTTCCTGGGAGTAGATTTTTTATTAGTTTCCATTTTGGAGATTTGTCTAAATCTTTCAATAAATCGTTGAAGCTTCCGGAGTAAATGCAATTTCTGATCTCTTGGTGATTTAGCCTGGATCCTCCGGAATTGAGTCTGTGAAATATTGTGAATAGATATTCTGCATGCTCTGTTTTGTTTAGATCGCAGCGAATTACTGTTATCGGAAGGCTGAGATTTTGTATTTTCTTGTACAGAATTGCAGTTTCCGCATCGCCGTCACGAATGTCGAAGTTGGTTCTGCCGGATATTTTTGAATGAATGTCTTTTCGCCGGGAAAGACGCCATTCATTTTGTTCGTCCAAAAAATTGACGATGCTTGTCATTCGCTGTAGGCCATCGACGACTTGCCATTTTTGAGTGTTGAAATCTAAGCTAAAACACATACTTGGAATGGGTAGTTGTTTTATTAGAGAGTCAATAAATACGGTCTGCTCTGGGAGCTTCCAAACAACATCCCTTTGAAAATCCGGCTGAATATCAAGAGTCCCTTCTTTGTACAGCCGGTATAGGTCTGCGCATGATCGAAGTTCATTAAATGCAACAACATCTTTCGGCGGGTGCATGTCAGGCAGGGTGCCGCTAAATTCTTCGTCTTTGTCGATGCTCATAAATAATCCAGTTTAAATCGCGGTATTAATTGGTTTTGAGCTGCCATTCAGCTTGGTCGCAAATTCGAATAGGCCTCTCTGTTTGGGGTCCACGCCGTCCGAAAAAGTACCCGTATCGCTCGATCATGTATTTTTCAGATGCCTCCACTCTCACCATCACCCTGAGTGCTATGTCAATGGGTTCGTTGCAGCTCAGAGATGGGAGGGCGTCTTGGGTAGGTCGATGCTGTGGCGCTTATGCTGCCGGATTCTTGACAGCTGTTCCCGTCCAGCTTTGTGTAGGCAGTTTCAGCCCGTTGGCAATGAGTTGTTTCTTCGCCTGCTTGGATGCTCGTTTGAGAGCGTCTTCGACCCGGTCTTGCATGGGGGCAGCGGGCTTGCTGGGGGCGGTGCGTTCTACTGCCCGAGTTGTTGAAGATGCAGCCATTTGTCCGGGTCCTCTACATAAGTGCGGTGTGCAGTGCCGCGTGCGATGGATGTTAGCGCGCCGGTGGCGTTATTCAGAACGCGCCAACGGTCTGCCAAGGGTAAATACAGGGCAAACAGGTTGTGCAGGCTGCGCTGAAAGCGGCGGGCAATATCGTCGGGTGGGATGTTGTGCCCGCCTAGTTTTACGCGCAGCGCAACGCGCTGTGTGGCCAGCTCTGCGCTGGGCAAGGCCACGTAATAGATATGCACCTGGTTAGCCCTGTGCTTTGCAGCGGGCCAGAAACAGCGCGAAGGTGCGGCTGGAGAGTGTGGATTCAAACGCAAAGCTGACTTTGGCGGCAGCCAGGGTGCGTAGGCGCTGCAGCATGATGCGCCCCGCCTCAAACGCTACGGTTTCGGGGGCGTACGCCGAGAGGCCTGCGGCAATCTGGTCGGCGTTGACAAACTCCAGAATGCCCAGGGCGTCTTTGAGCAAATAGGGTGCTGCCGTGGATTTGCCCGCGCCGTTTGGCCCGGCAATCACCACCACGGTGGGTTGTTTGGGCTTAGGTTGTGGCCTTGTGGCGCGGGCGGGCATGTTTACTTGCCCCAGCTGTCCTTCAACCCCACCGCCAAGTTAAACACCGGCTTCCCCGCCGCGTGATCCACCCGGTCCGCCACAAAGTACCCGTGCCGCTCAAACTGGAACTTGTCGTCCGGCTTGGCATTAGCCAATGACGGCTCAACGATGGCGGTCACCACCTTCAGGCTGTTCGGGTTCAGGCTTTCAATAAAGTCCTTGCCGCCCGCGTCGGGGTGGGCGTCCAGGAACAGGCGGTCGTACATGCGCACTTCGGCGTTCACGCCGTCGGCCACGCCCACCCAGGTGATGGCGGCTTTCACCTTCACGCTGTCGGCGCCGGGGGTGCCGCTTTTGGTGTCGGGCACCACGGTGGCCAGCACTTCGGTGATGGTGCCGTTAGCGTCCTTGTTGGCGCCGGTGCATTCGATGACGTAGCCGCCCTTCAGGCGCACTTTGTTGCCGGGGAACAAACGCTTGTAGCCCTTGGGGGGCACTTCTTCATAGTCTTCGCGTTCGATCCAGACTTCCTTGCCGATGGTGAAGTGGCGCACGGGGCTTTCCACACCTTCGGGCGGGTGGGGCAGGGCGGGCAGGGTGCAGGGCTCCAGGTGGCCGACGCCCATGACATCGTCCCAGTTGGTCAGCACCAGCTTGACGGGGTTGAGCACGGCCATGCCGCGGTGGGCCTTCAGCTCCAGGTCTTCGCGCAGGCAGCCTTCCAGGGTGCTGTAGTCGATCCAGCTGTCGCTCTTGGTGACGCCAATGCGGTCGGCAAACACCTGCAGCGATGCGGGCGTGTAGCCGCGGCGGCGCAGGCCGACTATTGTTGGCATGCGGGGGTCGTCCCAGCCGCTGACCTTGTGGTCGTACACCAGCTGGGCCAGCTTGCGCTTGCTGGTGATGACGTAGGTGAGGTTCAGGCGCGCAAATTCGTACTGGCGGGGGGGCGGGTTGCGCAGCAGGCCGCATTCGGTCAGGCGCTCCAGCAGCCAGTCGTAGAAGGGGCGCTGGTCTTCAAACTCCAGCGTGCACAGGCTGTGGGTGATCTGCTCCAGCGCGTCTTCGATGGGGTGCGCGTAGGTGTACATGGGGTAGATGCACCAGGTGTCGCCCGTGTTGTGGTGCGTGGCGCGGCGAATGCGGTATATAGCCGGGTCGCGCATGTTGATGTTGGGGCTGGCCATGTCGATCTTGGCGCGCAGCACCATCGATCCGTCTTCGTGCTGGCCGTCGCGCATTTCGCGAAAGCGGGCCAGGTTTTCCGCCGGGGTGCGGGTGCGGAAGGGGCTGTCCACGCCGGGCTTGCCAAAGTCGCCGCGGTTGGCGCGCATTTGTTCCACGGTTTGCTCGTCAACGTAGGCGTGGCCCGCTTCGATCAGCGCTTCGGCGGCGCGGTACATGAAGTCGAAGTAGTCGCTGGCCTGGTACAGGTTGCTTTCGCCGCTGTTGTTCCAGCTAAAGCCCAGCCACTGCACCGCGTCTTTGATGCTGTTGACGTATTCGGTGTCTTCTTTTTCGGGGTTGGTGTCGTCAAACCGCAGGTGGCACACGCCGCCGTAGTCGCGCGCCAGGCCGAAGTTGATGCAAATGCTCTTGGCGTGGCCGATGTGCAGGTAGCCGTTGGGCTCGGGCGGGAAGCGGGTGCGGATCTTGGCCGGGTCGGGCTGGCCCGCTGCGTGGTGGGCGGCGTCGCCGGGGGTGCCGGCCCATTGGCGGGTGGCGTAGGTGCCCTTTTCCAGGTCGTTTTCGATGATCTGGCGCAAAAAGTTGCTGGGCTTGACGGCTTCAGGGGCCGTGGCGGGGGTGTTGGCGGCTGTGTTGGCGGGGGAGGGGGTGCTCATCCGGTCATTTTAGGCGGCTGTTTCGTGATGCTTTACGCAGAGAAACAAGTGCGTGTACGTCCAGACACAACGTAAAGACACTTTTATGCCATCCTTAAGGCTACTTGGTGCGTTATGTACCGGTGAGGGCAGTCCGTTTGGCTGGCAGCCTTCTCTCAAACAGGAGATTTCCATGACGAAAACCCGTTCTATCTACTCCATGGCCGCAGCGGCTGGTGTGGCGCTGGCCTTGTTGACTGGTGCTGGCGCTGCCCAAGCCCGCAATGACGTGAATTGGTCGATTGGTGTCGGCGTACCCGGCGTGGTGATCGGTGCCAGCAATGGTTACTACGCACCCGCACCCACTTATTACGCCCCGCCACCCCCTGTGTATTACGCGCCTCCCCGGCCTGTGTATTACGCACCTCCCGCTTATTACGCTCCAGCGCCGGTTTATTACGGCCATGGCTATCGCGGCCACCGCCACCATGACCGTCACGACCGCCACCACGGCCGTGGGCATGACCGCCACGGTCACCGTTGATCGGCTAATCGGTCTGTTTTTGTAACCAACCTCTTGGGCGCAAGTCGCGCTCACAGGCAGCTTCCTGCGAGGGCTGCTTTTTATAACGGCCCTTCGGGGCCGTTTTTCTTGGGCGTCTGCTTGGCGGCGCTGTTTGGGCGCGCCGCATAATCCGGCACTCTGGCCTGCCAGCGTGGCAGGCGCAACGCCCCCGGAGTGCTGCATGTCGTCTGTGAAGAACCAAACCGTTTTTGTATTGAATGGCCCCAACCTGAACCTGCTGGGCACGCGCGAGCCTGCTGTGTATGGCGCCGCCACCTTGGCCGATGTCGAAAAGCTGTGTGCCACAGCGTGCGAGCGCCACGGTTTTGCGCTGCGGTTTCACCAAAGCAACCACGAAGGCGCGCTGGTGGACTGGATTCACGAGGCTGGCCGCCTGCACGCTGCGGGCGAACTGGCGGGCGTGATCGTCAACGCCGGGGCCTACACCCACACCAGCATTGCCCTGCACGACGCCACCAAGGGCACGGGCATCACGCTGATTGAGCTGCACATCAGCAACGTGCATGCGCGCGAGTCGTTCCGCCACCATTCGTACATGGCGGCTGCTGCCAAGGCGGTGATGTGTGGTTTTGGCGTGTTGGGCTATGGCCTGGCGATTGATGGACTGGCCCAGTTGCTGGCCCAGAAGCCTGCGGCCTGACGCTGCACAGGCATGGGGGTAGATAGATATATGAATCCCCCATTGCCCCTGCAGGTGTCTGAGGACGAGGTAGAAATTACCGCCATGCGCGCGCAGGGCGCGGGCGGGCAGAACGTCAACAAGGTATCGAGCGCGGTGCACCTGCGTTTTGACGTGATGGCATCGTCGCTGCCGCTGGACGTGAAAGAGCGCCTGCTGTGTTTGCGCGATTCCCGCATCACGCAAGACGGGGTGGTGATCATCAAAGCCCAGCAGTACCGCAGCCAGGACCAGAACCGCACCGACGCGCTGGAGCGGCTGAACGCGCTGGTCAACACCGTGGCAGTGCCGCCGCGCGTGCGCCGGGCCACCAAACCGACCTATGGCTCCAAACAGCGGCGGCTGGAGGGCAAAACCCAGCGCAGCGAGACCAAGGCGCTGCGGGGCAGGGTGCGCGACGGGTCTTGATGGGCGCCATCGAGGCGCATCTTTTGCAGTCGTCAATGCACTATTGGACCCACCAGTAGAACAATCTGTCTGGCCTGCAGGGCTTGGTATCGGGGGCCATCGGTCCTACATTCAGTGCATCCACCAATGGAATCGCCATGTCTGACTTTGCCCAAGCCCCCATCCCTGTCACTGCTCCCGCTGTGACTGTTCCCGCGCTGTTCGTATCACACGGCGCGCCGTTGTTTGCCATCGATGCTGGCACCACGGGGCCTGCGCTCACGCAGTGGGGCGCAAGCCTCAAGGCGCAATACCCCGGCCTGCGCGGCGTGGTCATCATGTCGCCGCACTGGATGGCGCGGTCCCCACAGGTTATGACCGGGCCGCAGCCTGCCACCTGGCACGACTTTGGTGGTTTCCCCCAGGCGCTGTACCAGTTGCAATACCCCGCCTCGGGCTCGCCCGCGCTGGCGCAAGAGGTGCTCAGCCTGCTGCAGGCCGCCGGTGTGGCCGCGCAAGGCGATGCGGCCCGCCCTTTTGACCATGGCGCCTGGGTGCCACTGATGCATTTGTTCCCGCAGGCCGACCTGCCGGTGGTTCAGGTGGCCTTGCCCGTAGGCGCTGGCCCGGCCGAGGTGTACGCGATGGGTGCCGCCCTGCGCAGCCTGCGCGATCACAACGTGCTGGTGGTGGGATCGGGCAGCATGACGCACAACCTGGCCGAGTTTTTTGGCGGCGAGCGCGAGCCCGCACCCTATGTGCTGGAGTTCAGCCGCTGGATTGAAGACGCGCTGGCCCGTGGTGACATGGCCGCGCTGCTCAACTACCGCAGCCAGGCCCCGCACGCCAGCCGCGCGCACCCGACCGAAGACCACTTCCTGCCCATCTTCTTTGCGCTGGGCGCGGCGGGCGACGACCTGCACGCAAACTACTTGAGCCGCGAGGTGATGTACAGCATGCTGTCGATGGATGCTTTTGCCCTGGAACCGGTGCATTAAGGATGGCCCGCATAACTCCCTGCGGTCGGTGACAGCGCGGCATCGGGCGGTCTACTGCGTTGCTTTTCTTGCCAATAGCCGGGCTATTGGCTGCAAAAAGACGCCTTGTAGCCCATCCCGATCCGCACTATCACCGCCTCGCGAGGGTCATGCAGGCCATCCTTAATCCCCGGTTTCACAATTTTTAAGTAAAAACTGCCGCTAGCGCTTATCTATGCTCAATCTACCGCTCACATTTTTGCAGCGCCCCGCTGCCTCCACCACGCCCCGCCCCTGGCTGCTGGTGCTGATGCACGGTGTGGGCAGCAACGAGCAGGACCTGTTCAGCCTGGCGCCGCAGATTCCGGAGCGTTTTCATGTGCTGAGCCTGCGTGCACCGTTTCGCATGGGGCCGGGCTCGCATGCGTGGTTTGATTTTTCGATCGAGCCGGGTGGCGAGCGCAGCATCAACGAGGTGCAAGAGGCCGAAAGCCGGGCTGTGTTGGCCCAGGCAATCCAGTCTGCGGCCGAGCAACTGGGCATTCCGCCCGAGCGTGTGGTGGTGGGCGGCTTCAGCCAGGGCGGCATCATGGCGCTGTCGTTGCTGCTGACCCAACCCGCGCTGATGCAAGCCGCCATGGTCTGGCACAGCCGCCTGTTGCAGCAGGTGGTGCCGTTGACGGCGCCTGCAGACGCGCTGCGCGGCAAGCAGCTGTGGCTGAGCCACGGCACCCACGACAACGTGATCCCGCTGGCCCACGCGCAGGCCATTGCGCACCACATGGCGCCGCTGCCGGTGACGGTGTCGTACCACGAGTTCCCCAGCGCGCACGAGATTCGGCCGTCTGAGCTGGCGGCCACCGTGGCGTGGTTGGAGTCGCTGTCGACCACGCCGACGGCGTTTTAGTAGCGGGTTCGTGAGGCCCGGTCTACATCGCGTTACCGGCGCCTCAACAAGCGGGTTTCCAATCAAGCAGCTCCCATGTGGGAATGACATGGAACGCCCGGCGCAGCAGCCGCTCGGACAAGGGTTGTTCCTGATCTTCAAGGAGACCCGATGCCCGATCAAGAAACCGCCGAATTCCGCCCCGCGCCAGAGCGCACATCGTCCACGCCTTGGGTTGCCGCTGGCGTACTGGCCTGTGCGGTCGCCGCCGGTGCCGCCTGGTGGTTCTGGCTGCGCCCTACCGAGCCACCGGCGGCGCCCCCGCCCGTGACCACCGCCCCCGAAGCACCCGCGGCGCCGCCCCCCATGTCCGAAGCCTCGGTCCCCCAGAACCCTGTCGATGCGCTGGCCCCGGCCGACACCGCCTTGCCCGCACTGGCGGAGTCCGACAAGCGGGTGACAGAAATGCTGGCCGAATTGCTGGGCAGCGACAAGGTCGCAAGCTTCTTGCTGACCGAAGGGTTTGTCCGCCGCGTGGTGGCCACGGTCGACAACCTGGGCCGCGCCCAGGCCCCGTCGCGCATGTGGCCTGTGCAGCCCATGCCACAGCGGTTTGTGGTGGATGGCGAGGGCGATGCGCCGACCACCGTTGCCGCCTCCAATGCCGCCCGCTACAGCGCCTTTCTGACCTTTGCCGAAGCCGTGCCGCTCGAATCTGCCGTGGCCTTGTATGCGCGGCTGTACCCGCTGTTCCAGCAGGCATATGAAGAGCTTGGCTACCCCAAGCGCTACTTCAACGACCGCCTGGTGGCCGTGCTGGACCACCTGCTGCTGGCGCCCGAACCCCAGGGCCCGCTGCGCGTAAAGCTCACGCCGGTCACTACCGAAGTGCCCAACCTGCGCCCCTGGGTGCGGTATGAGTTTGTCGACCCGGCGCTGGAATCGCTCTCCAGCGGGCAGAAGGTTCTGGTGCGCATGGGGCCTGCCAACGAGGTGCGTGCCAAGGCGCTGATCCGCGACCTGCGCAAGCGTGTGGCGACGAGCGAGGTGGCGCGCAAGTAGCGCACCTTTTTCAGCCCGCAGGTGGCGTTATGCCGCGGGCAGGGGCAGGGCGGTTTTGTAGCGCACCTGCTTGAGCGCAAAGCTCGACCGGATCTTCTCCACCCCCGGGATGGGGGCGAGCTGCTCCAGAATGAACCGCTCCAGCGCCCCAATGTCGGCCAGCGCCACGCGGATCAAATAGTCGCTGTCGCCGCTCATCAGGTAGCACTCCATCACCTCGTCGTGCTCGGCAATGCGCCGTTCAAAGTCGGCCAGGGCTTCCTTGCTTTGGGTCTTGAGGCTGATGCTGATGAACACGTTGAGCCCCAGGCCCAGCGCCGCCGCGCTGGCCAGCGCCACGTAGCGGTTGATGACACCCGCTGCCTCCAGCGCCTTCACGCGAGCCAGGCAGGGCGAGGGCGACAAATGCACGCGCCGCGCCAGCTCCACGTTGGACAGTGAGCCGTCAGCCTGCAGCTCGGCCAGAATGCGCACATCGAGGGTGTCCAGTTTCATGTGCTGCAGTTTATGGGTTTTGCGGCATAAAGTGCCATGGTGACGATGGGCGGAAGCCAGAACGGCAACTCATTTGGGCGAAGCCTCGCTACAGTGGCAAGCATGAACGCCCTCACCCATCACGCCCTGCTGCAACAAGCCCCTGGCGCAATCCTGGACGCCGACCCGGAAGAAACCGCGGAGTGGCGCGATGCCTTCCTGGCGCTGGTCGCCACCCAAGGCCCCGAGCGCGCGCGGCACATGCTGCAAGAGCTGGTGCGGATGGCGCGCGCGCAGCGCATCGGCTGGCAGCCCGACCTGAACACGCCGTATGTGAACACGGTGGCGGTGCAAGACCAGCCTGTGTTCCCCGGCGACTTGGCGGTGGAAGAGCGCGTGGCCTCCATCGTGCGCTGGAACGCACTGGCCATGGTGGTGCGTGCCAACCAGGCCTATGGTGAACTGGGCGGCCACATCGCCAGCTATGCCAGCGCGGCCGACCTGTTCGAGAGCGGGTTCAACCACTTCTTCCGTGCCCGTGAAGGGCTGGGCGAGGGGCAGCACCGGGGCGACCTGGTGTTCTTCCAGCCGCACAGCGCGCCCGGCGTGTACGCGCGCGCCTTCATGGAAGGCCGCCTGTCCGAGCAGGACCTGATGCACTACCGCCAGGAGCTCACGGCGCCGGCCGCCGGCGCGCAGGGCCTGTCGAGCTACCCCCACCCCTGGCTGATGCCGGACTTCTGGCAGTTCCCCACCGGCTCCATGGGCATCGGCCCCATCAGCAGCATTTACCACGCGCGCTTCATGCGCTACCTCACGCACCGCAACCTGCTCGACTGCAGCCAGCGCAAGGTGTGGGGCGTGTTCGGCGATGGCGAGATGGACGAGCCAGAGAGCATGAGCGCGCTGACCCTGGCCGCGCGCGAGGGCCTGGACAACCTGGTCTGGGTGGTCAACTGCAACCTGCAGCGGCTGGACGGCCCGGTGCGCGGCAACGGCCGCATCATCGACGAGCTGGAGCGCCTGTTTGCTGGCGCGGGCTGGAACGTGGTCAAGCTGGTCTGGGGCAGTGACTGGGACGGCCTGTTCGCCCGCGACCTGACCGGGGCGCTGGTGCGCACGCTCGAAGGCACGGTGGACGGCCAGATGCAGACCTTTGCCGCCAAGGACGGCCGCTTCAACCGCGACAATTTCTTTGGCCAGAACCCCGAACTGGCCGCGCTGGCCCAGGGAATGACCGACGAGCAGATCGACCGCTTGAAGCGCGGTGGCCACGACCTGGTAAAGATCCACGCTGCCTACGCTGCTGCCAGCGCGCACAAGGGCCAGCCCACCGTGATCCTGGCGCACACCAAGAAGGGCTACGGCATGGGCACGGCCGGGCAGGGCAAGATGACTACGCACAGCCAGAAGAAGCTGGACGAGACCGACCTCATCGAGTTCCGCAACCGCTTCAACCTGCCGCTCAGCGATGAGCAGGCCACCAGCCTGGCCTTCTTCAAGCCTGCCGAAGACAGCCCCGAGATGCGCTACCTGCGCAGCCACCGCCAGGCCCTGGGCGGCTACCTGCCGCGCCGCGACACCACCTGCGACGCGCTGCCCGTGCCCGCCATCGAAAGCTACGCACAGTTTGCGCTGCGGGCCGATGGCAAGGAGATGAGCACCACCATGGCCTTCGTGCGCATGCTCGGCAGCCTGCTCAAGGACGCCACGCTGGGCCCGCGCATCGTGCCCATCGTGGCCGACGAGGCGCGCACTTTCGGCATGGCCAATTTGTTCAAGCAGGTCGGCATCTACAGCAGCGTGGGCCAACGCTATGCGCCCGAAGACATCGGCTCGGTGCTGAGCTACCGCGAGGCGCTGGACGGCCAGATCCTCGAAGAGGGCATCAGCGAGGCCGGAGCCATCGCCAGCTGGACGGCCGCGGCCACCAGCTATACGGTGCATGGCCTGGCCATGCTGCCGTTCTACATCTACTACTCGATGTTCGGCTTTCAGCGCGTGGGCGATGCCATCTGGGCCGCAGCCGACCAGCGTGCGCGCGGCTTCCTGCTGGGCGCCACCTCGGGCCGCACCACGCTGGGCGGTGAGGGCCTGCAGCATCAGGACGGCAGCAGCCACCTGGTGGCCGCGACCATTCCCAACTGCAAGGCTTATGACCCGGCCTACGCGGGCGAGATGGCCGTGATCATCGACGCCGGCATGCGCGAGATGGTGACCGAGCAGCGCGACGTCTTCTACTACGTCACGCTGATGAACGAGAACTACGCGCAGCCGGACCTGCCCGAGGGTGCGGCAGAAGGCGTGTTGCGTGGTTGCTATTGTTTCAAGAGCTATCAGCGCTTGTCAGATAAGCGCGAGAGCCCGATTTCATCCAAAACTATCACCCTGATGGGCTCCGGCGCCATCCTGACCGAGGTGGTCAAGGCCGCTAAGTTGCTGGCCGCCGAAGGCGTGGATGTCACCGTGCTCAGCGTGACCAGCTGGAGCGAATTGGCACGCGATGGTGTGGCCTGCGAGCAGCGCGCCATCACAGGACAAGATACGCCGGGTACCCCCTGGCTTGCAGCACAGCTGGCCGCCACCAGCGGACCGGTGATTGCTGCCACCGACTACGTGCGCGCTGTGCCCGAGACGGTGCGCGCCTTTGTGCCCGAGGGGCGCAAGTACATCACGCTGGGCACCGATGGCTTTGGCCGCAGCGACACGCGCGCAGCGTTGCGCGAGTTCTTCGGAGTGGATGCGGCTGCGGTGGCGCGGGCAGCGCGGTTTGCGCTGAATGTGTGATGTTTTGTCTGATGGGGTGCGTGCCTCAGACAGACCGTTCGCCCGGAACCAGTTGAAGGGCAGTTCGCAAAAAGCGCCCTGGTTTCGACAGGCTCAGCCTGAACGGATGGGACGAATCTGAGGCAGATAGAAAATCAGGTGTTTTTGGCCTCTAGCGCTTATCCTATAAGCGCTAGTAGCTATTAATTTGGGAGTAAATCACCACCCGCCGAACCGCGCCCAGGTTTCCTTCACCACACCGTCTTCTACCGCGTGGTACTCGCCGTACTGCGCACCTGTGGCACACGCATGGTTGGGCAATATGCGCAGCTGCATCCCTACCGGAAACCGCTGTGCAATATCGACGTCGCTCTGCAGTTGCCCGTCGGCGCGCGACAGAATGCCGTGCTCCTGGTTGGCCCCGGTTAGCACATAGCCGTCCAGCACGTTGCCGTTCACATCACACACCTGTCCGTAGCCATAGTCGCGCGGCTGTTTTTGTGTGCCCCGGTCGCGGCTCATCGCCATCCAGCCCGCGTCGACGATGGCCCAGCCCTTGTCCGCCTGGTGGCCGATCACGGTGGTGAGCACGCTCAGTGCGATGTCGTCGGTGCTGCACACGCCGACGTTGTGCATCACCAGATCAAAGAACACGTAGACGCCAGCGCGCACTTCGGTCACGCCCTCCAGGCTGCGGGCCGACAGCGCAGTGGGGGTGGAGCCCACACTCACCACGGCGCAGGGCAGGCCCTCTGCGCGCAGGCGCTCCGCAGCGCGCACGCAGCCTGCGCGCTCCTGCTCGGCCAGGGCCGTCAGCGCGTCTGGCGTGTTCAGGTCGTAGCTGCCTCCGGCATGGGTCATCACACCGGCCAGGCGC
Organism: Acidovorax sp.; assembly: GCF_046291265.1. GTDB lineage: Bacteria > Pseudomonadota > Gammaproteobacteria > Burkholderiales > Burkholderiaceae_C > Acidovorax. Next base: position 61,721 of record NZ_JBKBTV010000002.1, read on the forward strand.
ATACCGCCGTCGTGCAGCGCGCGGCCCACGGTGATGAGGGCGGCCTCGTCGGGCTTGATGCCGCTGCGGTGGCCGTCGGTGTCCACTTCGATCAGCACGTCAAACACTTCGCCCTGCGCGCGGCCAAATTCGGCAATCGCGGTGGCGGCTGCCGCGTTGTCGGTGATGATTTTCAGGTCGCACCCTTTGCGCCGCAACGCCAGCGCCTGGGGCAGTTTGTGCGGCACCATGCCCACGGCGTAGAGGATGTCGGTCACACCGTCGGCAAAGAACTGTTCGGCCTCTTTCAGCGTGGACACCGTGATGCCCTGCGCGCCCGCAGCCACCTGCGCGCGCGTGACCGCCGTGCATTTGGCCGTCTTGGCGTGCGGGCGAAACCGCACCCCCAGCGCGTTCATGCGCGCTTGCATCCGGGCGATGTTGCGCTGCATGCGGGGCCGCTCGATGAGGGCTGCGGGCGTGTCGATGTTGATGAGAGCGGCATGGGTTGGCATGGGGCGGTCCTGAAGGTGTGGCGGGGCTGCTTATGCCGATAGCAAGGCGCTGAACCGCGCCAGGTCCACATTGCCGCCGCTGATGAGCACGCCCACGCGCTGGCCCTTGAGTTCATCGCGCATGGCCCGCGCGGCCGCAAAGCCCAGGCAGCCGGTGGGCTCCACGATGAGCTTCATGCGCTCGGCAAAAAAGCGCATGCCGTCCACCAGCTGTTCGTCGGTCACGGTCAGGATGTCGTCCACATCGCGCTGGATGATGGGGAAAGTGATGTTGCCCAGATATTGCGTTTGCGCGCCGTCGGCAATCGTCTGCGGGGTATCGATGCGCACGATGGCACCGCTGCGAAACGACTGCTGGCCGTCGTTGCCCGCTGCGGGCTCGACGCCGTAGAGCTTGGTCTTGGGCGACAGCGCCCGCGTGGCCAGGGCCGAGCCCGACAGCAGGCCACCGCCGCCCAGGCAGACGAAAAACGCGTCCAGCGGGCCCACTTCTTCAAACAGCTCCTTGGCCGCTGTGCCTTGCCCGGCCAGCACGTCGGCGTGGTCGTAGGGTGGGATGAGCGTGAGGCCGTTGCGCTCGGCCAGGTCGCGGGTGATCTGTTCGCGGTCTTGGGTGTAGCGGTCGTAAAACACCACGGTGGCGCCGTAGCCCTGCGTGGCGGCCACCTTGGCGGCAGGCGCATCCTGCGGCATCACGATGGTGGCGGGTATGCCCAGCTCGCGCGCAGCCAGTGCAATGCCCTGCGCGTGGTTGCCGGACGAGAACGCGATCACCCCTGCCTTGCGCTGCGCCGCGTCAAACTTTGCCAGGGCGTTGAAAGCGCCCCGGAACTTGAAGGCGCCCATGCGCTGCAGGTTCTCGCACTTGAAGAACACCTGCGCACCAAACTCTTCGTTGATGGTGCGTGAGGTGAGCACGGGCGTGCGGTGCGCGTGGCCGGCAATGCGGGCGGCGGCGGCTACCACGTCGTCGTAGGTGGGGAGCGTCTGGGCAGGGGTCATGGTGTTGCGAAGTCCAGGTGGGGTCAAAAAAGGGGAGGAACAGGAACGGGAGGTGAGGGGCTGCAGCCGATCACCACGGCCAGTCGATGCGAATGCCCAGGCCCTGTGCCATGGCCTGCGTGTGCAGCATGCGGGCCACGGTCAGGTCTTGCAGGGCCAAGCCGGTCATGTCAAAAACAGTGATGTCATCGGCGCTGCGCCGCACGGCCAGCTGGCTGGTGAGCACGTCGCCCAGCTCGGTGCAGGGCAGCTCGGGTGCCGCCCACTGCGCCTCGCCGATCTGGCGGGCCTGGGTGGCATCGTCTACAAACAGCCGGGTGCGCTGCAGCAGGCTCTCGGGCAGCTCGCGTTTGCCTTGGGTGTCGGTGCCCACGGCGTTGATGTGGGTGCCGGGCTGCACCGCGTTGGCGTGGAACAAGGGGCCACCGCCGGGTGTGGCGGTGATCACTACGTCGCTGGCGGCCACGGCGGCATCCACGTCAGAGGCCAGCGCCATGTCGCAATGGTCGGCAAACGCCGCTTCAAAGGCCGGTGCGCGCTGGCCGTTGTGCGTGGCGTAGCGCACGGTGCGCAGTGTGGGCAGGGCGGCCAGTGCATGGCGCAGTTGCACGCGGGCCTGCACACCGGTGCCGAAGATACACAGCCGTTCGCTGCCGGGGCGGGCCAGTTGCAGCAGGCCCAACGCCCCTGCTGCACCCGTGCGCTCGGTCGTGATGGCGTTGCCGTCCAGCACGCACAGTGGGCGGCCTGTGGCGGGGTCGATGAGCAAGACGGTGGCCTGGTGCGGCTCGCTGCCGCGTGCGCGGTTGGCAGGCCAGAAGCCCGCGGCCTTGAAGCCCAGCAGGCCTTGGCTGGACACATCGCCCGCCTTGATGCCGAACACCCCGCCCGTGGGCAGTGCCTCGCGCACCACCGGGAACACGCGGCCCGCGCGCTGGCTGTGCAGGGTAAAGGCCTCGCGCACGGCGGCCAGCACAGCGTGCGGCTGCAGCAGGGCGGTGACCTGGTGCGTGTCGAGCAGCAGCAGTTGCTGCGCCGACGTTGCAAGGGGTGTGTTGGCCACGGTCATGGTGGGGTTACCTCACGTCGCCGTACACGGTGGCGCGCGATACGCCCAGGTGCTGGGCCACCACCTCCATCGCGCGGCGCACTTCGAGGCTGCCCGAGTCCTTGAGTTCGCGCAGCAGCGCGCGCCGCTCGGCCGCCTTCAGCGCGCGCGGCGCGGTGGACAGGCGTGCCGCAAACTGGTCGATGCGCTGGCGGATAGCCTCGGCGCCCGCGGGGTCCAGGGTCTCGCTGAGGCCGGTCTCGCCCGTAATCGCCGTGAACTGGCCCACCACACTTTGCAGGCTGCGGAACTGCGTGAGGTCCACATTCAGGCACAGCGCCGCAATGTAGTGGCCCGACGCATCCTTGATGCCCACGGACGTGCTTTTGGCCTGGCGGCCATCGGCAAACTGGTTGGCGTAGTTGGTAATGACCTGTGGGTAGTCGGGGTCGGCAATGCGGGCCAGGCCCAGTTCGGTGGTCGGGTCGCCCACGCCACGGCCCGACAGGTTGTTGTGGATGGCCAGGATGGAGTGTTTGGGGTCGAGCAGGTCGTGCACCACCACTTCGCAGAACGGCGCGAAGGTAGCGGCCAGGCCTTGCGCGATCTGTTCGATCTGGCTGAGCAGGGCGGTCTGCTCAGCGGCGCGTGCGTTGCGTGCGGAGGGGCGGCGTGCGACGCGGGGGGATGGCGAGGAATGGGGAGCGGCTTTGTCAGGCATGTCGACAATTTATGCAATTTTGGATAAATTGTCAAAAAATGGACAAACCGTCTATCCGTTGATCCGCGCGGCGTTCATCGCTGGCGGCAGGCACAGGGCAAAGGGGCTCAGTGTGCGAGTGCAGGGCGCTTGAAAAACGCGTCCAGCGCGGGCATCAGCGTGGGGAACTCTTGCGCGAATCTCTCGCGGTTTACAAAGTACGCCTCGCAGGCCACTGCAAAAAATTCTGACTGCGATGTGGCGCCGTAGGCGTCCAGCCAAGGGCGCTCGGTACCAAAACGCTCGGACAGGATCACGCGCTCGCGAAACTGCTCATACGCGGGCTCCCAGGCCGCCCACCAGGCGGCATAGGCCGCGCGGCCACTGCGGGTGCCCAGAAAACCTGCGGGCAGGGGCGGGCAGCCATTGGGCTGGCCGTTGCGCATGTCGAGCTTGTGCACAAACTCATGCACCACCACGTTGTGGCCGCGCGCCGTGTTTTCGGTGGCATTGGCTACATGTTCCCAGCTCAACATGATGGGGCCGCGCTCCATGGCCTCGCCCAGCAGCACCTGCGTGTGTTCGTGCACCACACCGGCTTCGTCCACGGTCTGGCGGCGCGCCACGGCCTCACCCGGGTGCAGCACGATGGTGACGAAATCGTCGTACCAGTCCAGCGCCTTGGCCGGGTCGCCCCAGTGCAGCAGCGGCAGGCAGGCCTGGGCAGCAATGTCGATGGCCATGGCGTCGGTCACCACCAGGCCGTGCGCTCCGTGGAACTGCTTGTGGTGCAGAAACAAGGCGCTGATGGCGCGCAGCTTGGACTGGTCGTGCAGCGACAAGGCGGCCAGAAACGGGTAGCGGTGCAGCGTCTGGAGCCACAGCGCAGCGGAGATGTCGGGCACGGGCGCCACGGTGGCGCGCACGCGGCTCCAGAGTCGATTGAAAAGAGGTGGCATGGCGATCAGGCAGCAGGAATCAAGTCCCGCGCAGTTCAGGATCGCTCGTACATGGGGACCAGGGCGATGCGTTCCAAGCCCGCGCGGGACAAACGCAGTGTTTCTGCGCGGGGAGGTAATGCGGCGGCGTCCCAGTCGCTCAGCACCACGCGCTGCAGCCCGGGGGCCAGCATGTGGTTGGCCGGACGGTGGGTGTGGCCGTGGATGAGGGTGTGCGCGCGCGCTGCTTGCAACCATGCGATGGCCGCGGGGCCATCGACATCGGCATAGGTGGCGCCCGATTGTTTGCGGGCCTCGCTCTCCTCGCGAATGCCACGCGCCTGCGCGCGACGCGTGGCCAGGGGCTGGGACAGAAATTGCGTTTGCCACGCTTCGCTGCGAGCCTGCACGCGAAACCGCTGGTAGTCCACATCGTCCAGGCACAACAAATCGCCATGGCTGAGCAGGAAGCGCTGGTCGCCAAACCCAAGCACCGTGGGGTCTGAAAGGCCCGTGATGCCGCAGTGGGCAAGGAAAGCAGCGCCCGCCAGAAAGTCGCGGTTGCCGTGCATGAAGTACACGGGCAGGCGCTGGGCGGCGGCCTTTAACGCTGCGCAGCCTTGGGCTTCAAAGCTGCCGGGCTCCAGCAGGGCATCGTCGCCCACCCACACCTCGAACAGATCGCCCAGGATGAACAGGGCGTCGGCCTGTGTGGTTTGCAGGTAGTGCTGCCACGCGGCGACAGTGGCGGGCTCGCTGGCCTGCAGGTGCAGGTCTGAAATGAATTCGACCGTGCGCCAGTGCGAAGGAGCGGCTAGCTCCTCGAACCGGGGCACGGTCGTGGTCACGACTTTGAAATCAGGCAGCGCTAGATCAAAGTGAGATCAGAGTGCCACGGCCTTCTCGATGATCACGTCTTCCTTCGGCACGTCGTCATGGAAACCCTTGCGGCCCGTGGGCACAGCCTTGATCTTGTCCACCACGTCGGCGCCACCAACCACCTTGCCAAACACGGCGTAGCCCCAGCCCTGAGCCGAGGGAGCGGTGTGGTTCAAAAAGCCGTTGTCGGCTACGTTGATGAAGAACTGCGCGGTGGCCGAGTGCGGGTCGCTGGTGCGGGCCATGGCCACGGTGTAGTTGGCGTTCTTGAGGCCATTGTTGGCTTCGTTCTCGATGGGCGCATCCGACGTCTTTTGCGTCATGCCGGGCTCAAAACCACCGCCTTGCACCATGAAACCGGGGATCACGCGGTGGAAAACGGTGTTGTTGTAGTGGCCTTTGTTCACATAGGCCAGGAAGTTCTCGACCGACTTGGGCGCCTTAGCGGCGTCGAGTTCGAGGGTGATGACGCCGTAGTTGGCGATGTGCAGTTCGACTTGGGGGTTGCTCATGGCAATGCTTCTTTCTGAATGAAAAATCACTTCACCAGCGTGGCGGACGTGATGGTGACGGGGGTGTTGGGCACGTTTTGGTGGCCGCCCTTGTTGCCAACGGCTACGGCCTTGATCTTGTCGACCACGGCCGTGCCTTCAACGACTTTGCCGAACACGGCATAGCCGTGGCCGTCAGGCTGGGGGGCGTTGAGCATGGCGTTGTCCTTCACGTTGATGAAGAACTGCGAGGTGGCCGAGTTGGGGTTGCCCGTGCGGGCCATCGCAATGGTGTAGGTGTCGTTCTTGAGACCGTTGCTGGCTTCCAGCGCGATCGGTGGCTTGGTGGGCTTTTGCTGCATGTCGGCCGTGAAGCCGCCGCCCTGGATCATGAAGCCGTCCATCACGCGGTGGAACACGGTGCCGTCATAGTGCTTGTCGTTGACGTAGGCCAGAAAGTTCTCGACCGTCTTGGGGGCTTTGGCCGGGTCCAGTTGCACCACGATGTCACCCATCGAGGTGGTCAGCTTGACCTTGGGCGCAGTCTGTGCGTGCACATTTGCTACTGAAAACATAGCTGCTAGCGCAACACTGGCAAGCGCCAGGGTCGAATTTCTTCTGGAAATCATCCAATTACTCCTTCGAAAAATATCTGCCATTGTTGGCCACGTCGCGTCCAGTATTGGCGCTTGACGGGGCCGGTGCGGGCGCCTTCGGCGACTTCGCCGAACGTTACCACCATGGTGTCGGCCGAGTCGGTCCACCGCAGGTAAGACTTGTCCTTGAGGTGGAGTTCCCGGCCGCGCAGGGCACGGGTTTCGGTCTGTAACACCTGGGTCCACTCGGTCAGCGGCTTCTTGCGGTGGCTTTGAAAGTCTGGCGCATAAAAGCCGAGCAGACGTTTCATGTCGCCCTCGGTCTTGGCGCTGCGCCAGGCGTTCAGCACGGCGTCAAACGCCTTGCGGTCTGCCTGGACGCTGTGCGGCGCCACCCACTGCAGTTGCCGCGCAATCACGACGGGGGTGGAGCGGGGCTCCACGGTGCGCAGGATGCGCTCCAGGTCGGGGTTGGCCAGCACCAGGCAGCCATCGGTGGCCAGCGGGGCGCGCGCAAACTGGTCGGGCGGCGTGCCATGCAGCCAGATGCCGCTGCCGGTCTTGCCCCGGCTCAGGTCCAGCGGGTTGGGGTAGTTGATGGGCAGGGCGCCCGCGCCGTAGAAGTCCTTGAGCGTGGCGGGGTCCAGGCGACTGGTGATGAAATACACCCCGAGTGGGGTGCGCTGGTCGCCTTCCACCGTCTTTTCGATGCCAAGCTTGCCCACCGAGGCGTAGTAGTCGGCGACCAATCGCAGGCCCGTCGCCGTGTTCTCGAACAGGTACAGGCGCGAGCGGGAGGCGTCAATGGCGATGGCGTGGCGCGAGCGGGGGGGGAGTTCCAGAAACTGCGCTGGAATCGTGTGCGCCGCAGGGCGGCTGCGCTGCGCGTCGACACGCTGGCGGGATTCGGTACGCAACTCTTCCAGCGTGGTGGCAGCCTGGATGCTGCGGGTGGAATCCGGCTCGGGCAGGTCGCCCAGGCGGCGGATGGGGCGGGTGCGGGCCGTCAGCAGGTCGCCCACGGCCAGCTGCGCCAGCTGAAAGTTGGGGTAGTCGCTGGCCAGGGTTTCGGCCTGTTTGAGGGCTTCTCGCCCGCGGCCTTCTGCAATGAGCTTGTATACCGCCAGCAAGCGGGCTTCGGCCTGGCCGTCACGCAGGTGGGTGCCGGGTGTGGGTGCGGTGGCTGGAGCGGACGGTGCGGGGCGCCGTGCAACGTTGTTTTGCGACAGCACGGGGGTGGCCTGCAGGAGCGCGGCCCATACCAAAACGCCGACCAGCGTCTGTCGGCTGCGCGCGTCCCAGTGCACAGAGGTTTGCGGCATCTCAGGGCAGCAAAAAAAACGCCCGCGCTCCAGGCGCAGGCGCGGTGGCGGAAATCACGATCAACCGCCTGTGGATTCGCGCACGATGGTCCAGCGACCATTGTTGTTCACAAGGTCCAGCGTCTTGCGGCTGGACACGTTGAGCGCGTCGGCGCTGTAGGCCTGGCGAAACCGTGCGGTGGCTTTGGCGCCACTGACGGAAACGGTCATGTCAGACAGCTGCACATTGATTTTGGATTTGCCCACGATGCGCGATTCGCGCTCTTTTTCCCACGCGCTGCGCGACTGGCTGCCAGGCGGGTCAAAAGATTTGTCGTACGCCGCCAGGTAGGCAGGCATGTCCTTGGCTGACCATGCCGACGCCCACGCCTGCACCGCCGAAGTGACGGTCTGGATGGCTGCATCGCTGGCCGCAGCCGAGGGCGCTGCGGGTGCAGGAGCGGGCGCAACGGGCGCGGCCGCCACTGCCGGGGCTGGAGTGGGGGCTGCTGCAGGTGCGGGAGCCGCTGGCGTTGCCGCGGGGGCTGGGGTCGGTGCAGCAGCTGGTGCCGGTGCTGGCCGCTGCGTAGCCACAACGGCTGGGGCAAGGGCTGCAGCGGCAGGGCGCCCGGCTTTGCCGGTGGTGTCTGCCGAAAACAGTTCGCGGATCAATGCCAGCTTGGGTTTGACCGAGTTGGCATTGTTGGCGTCCAGCTGCAGCGCCTTGTTGTAGGCCTGGCTGGCCAGTTTGGCGTAGATGTCGCCCAGGTTTTCGTGTGCGGTGGCGTAGCTGGGGTTGGTGCGGATCGCCATTTCCAGCGCGGTGCGGGCCTTGTCTAACTGGTTCTGGTTGGCGTGCAGCACGGCCAGATTGTTGTAGGGCTCGGGCAGCTCTGGGTACTCTTCGGTCAGCTTGGTGAAGGTGGCGATTGCATCGGCCTGCTTGCCGGAGTCGGCCTGCGCGACACCGCGCAAGAAGCGCAGTTGCGGGTCCTTGGGGTTGGCGGCCAGGCGCTGGTCGGCTTTGGTCAGCGCTTCGGCGGCCTTGCCCGCTTTGAGCAACTGGGTGATGTCGGCATAGTCATCGGCGTGAACCACGCCAGTGCCCAGCAGCGCGGTCAGGGCCAGCAGGCGCAAAAGTCGTGGGAGTGTGCTTCGGACTTGCTTCATGGGGGATCAATTGGGTTGGGCAGCGTCTCGCTGGGCGGGCAGCTTATACTGCGGCGGATTGTAGCTGAGGGGGTTGTCATGACGGTGCGCTGTTGCCGCTGGTGATTTTGCTGGTCGCCCCTTGCCGGGCGCTCCCCCTTGCGGGGCCATCGCCCCTTGCTGCCGGGTGAGCCGCCTCGCCCATCCTCCCCCATCTCCCGTTATTGGTATCCCATGAGTTTGCGTATCTACAACACGCTGTCGCGTGCATTGGAGGATTTTTCCCCGCTCGAACCTGGCCATGTGCGCATGTATGTGTGCGGCATGACCATTTATGACCTGTGCCACATCGGCCACGCCCGCATGATGATGGCGTTTGATGTGGTGCAGCGCTGGCTCAAGGCCAGCGGGATGAGGGTCACGTATGTGCGCAACATCACGGACATCGACGACAAGATCATCAAGCGCGCGCTGGAGCGCGGCATCACCATCCGTGCCCTCACCGACGAGATGATTGCTGCCATGCACCAGGACATTGGCCTGCTCGGCATCGAGCCCCCGTCTGCCGAGCCCCGCGCCACCGAATATGTGCCCCAGATGCTGTCGCTCATCAGCCAACTGGAAGGTAAGGGTCTGGCCTACCGAGCCAGCAATGGCGACGTGAACTACTCGGTCCGCAAGTTTGACGGCTACGGCAAGCTTTCGGGCAAATCGCTCGATGAACTCCGCGCTGGCGAGCGCGTGGCCGTGCTCGATGGCAAGGAAGACCCGCTCGACTTTGTGCTGTGGAAGTCCTCCAAGCCCGAGGAGCCGCCCGAGGCCAAGTGGGACAGCGAATTCGGCTCCGGCCGTCCCGGCTGGCACATCGAGTGCTCGGCCATGTGCGGCGCCACGCTGGGCGAGACATTCGACATCCACGGCGGTGGCATGGACCTGCAGTTCCCGCACCACGAAAATGAGATCGCCCAGAGCGAGGGCGCCACGGGCAAGCCCCTGGCCAAGTTCTGGGTGCACAACGGTTTTGTGCGGGTGGACAACGAGAAGATGTCCAAAAGCCTGGGCAATTTCTTCACCATCCGTGATGTGCTCAAGCAGTACGACGCTGAGACGGTGCGCTTTTTCATCGTCCGCGCCCATTACCGCAGTGCACTCAACTACAGCGACGCCCACCTGGACGACGCGCGCCAGGCCTTGAAGCGCCTGTACACCGCCCTTAGTCTGGTCGCGCCTGCTGAAGTGGGTACCGTCGATTGGGCTGACCCCTACGCCGCGCGCTTCAAGGCGGCGATGGACGAGGATTTCGGCACGCCCGAGGCCGTGGCCGTGCTGTTTGATCTGGCAGGCGAAGTCAACAAGACCCGCTCGGCCGCACTGGCGGGGCTGCTGAAAGCGCTGGGCGGTTGCCTCGGTATTCTTCAGGGCGACCCCAAGACCTTCCTGCAGGCCGGCGCGTCGGATGTGGGCGAGGCCGAGATCCAGACGCAGATCACCGCACGCGCGGCTGCCAAGGCTGCGAAGAACTTCGCCGAGGCCGACCGCATCCGCAATGCGCTGCTGGCCCAGGGCATCGTGCTGAAGGATTCAGCCGCCGGAACCACCTGGGAAGCCGCGCAGTGATTTTGGTATTTTTAATGAAAAACGCCTCCAGGGCATATGGGACGCCCGGTGGCAGCTACTAAAAAAATAGCATCTGATGTGCCGGATGTTGAGTCCGTGTTGGCCACGCCCGACTACTGGGCGGAGGCTTGCAGGCACCTGGTGAAGAAGGACCGGGTGATGAAGCGTCTGATCCCGCAGTTTGGCGATGCCGCATTGCAGAAACGCGGCGATGCGTTCACCACGCTGGCGCGGTCGATCGTGGGCCAGCAGGTCTCGGTGAAGGCCGCGCAGACCGTGTGGGAGCGTTTTGTTGCGCTCCCCCGCAGCATGAAGCCCGGCAGCGTGCTCAAGCTCAAGATCGACGACATGCGGGCGGCGGGCTTATCCGCGCGCAAGGTCGACTACCTGGTAGACCTTGCGATTCACTTCGAAGAGGGCAAGCTGCACGTGAAGGACTGGGCGGCGATGGACGACGAAGCCATCATTGCCGAGCTGGTCGCCATCCGCGGCATTGGGCGCTGGACGGCCGAGATGTTCCTGATCTTCTACCTGATGCGCCCCAACGTGCTGCCGCTGGACGACCCGGGGCTGATCACCGGCATCAGCCAGAACTACTTTTCTGGCGAATTGGTCAGTCGCAGCGATGCCCGCGAAGTGGCCGAAGCCTGGAAGCCCTGGTGCAGTGTGGCGACTTGGTATATTTGGCGCTCGCTGGACCCCGTACCCGTTGCCTACTGACGCTGTCTGACGCGCCCTACACAACCCGTTACACGTCGGTTACAGTGCGTGCCATTCGTGGCAGCCGTACACCGGTGCGATCCCCAAGGAGAAAAACGTTGGCGAAAAAAACCTTTCTGGATTTCGAACAGCCCATTGCTGAGCTGGAGTCCAAAATCGAAGAACTGCGCTACGTGCAGACCGAGAGTGCCGTCGATATCTCGGAAGAGATCGACCAGCTGAGCAAGAAGAGCCAGCAACTCACCAAAGACATTTACAGCGAACTGTCGCCCTGGCAGATCACGAAGATTGCCCGCCACCCCGAGCGTCCCTACACGCTCGACTACGTGCGTGACATCTTCACCGACTTTGTCGAACTGCATGGCGACCGCCACTATTCGGACGACCTGTCCATCGTGGGCGGCCTGGCGCGTTTCAATGGCCACGCCTGCATGGTGCTCGGCCACCAGAAAGGGCGCGACACCAAAGAGCGCGCCATGCGCAACTTTGGCATGAGCAAGCCCGAGGGCTACCGCAAGGCCCTGCGCCTGATGAAGACGGCCGAGAAGTTCAAGCTGCCCGTGTTCACCTTTGTGGACACGCCCGGTGCCTACCCCGGCATCGACGCCGAAGAGCGCGGCCAGTCCGAAGCCATCGGCCGCAACATCTTCGAGATGGCCCAGCTCGAAGTGCCCATCATCACCACCATCATTGGCGAAGGCGGCTCCGGCGGAGCACTGGCCATAAGCGTGGCCGATCAGGTGGTCATGCTGCAGTACGCCATCTACTCGGTCATCAGCCCGGAAGGCTGTGCCTCCATCCTCTGGAAGACCAGTGACAAAGCCCAGGAAGCTGCCGACGCCCTGGGCATCACCGCCCACCGCCTGAAGGCGCTGGGCTTGGTGGACAAGATTGTGAGCGAGCCCGTGGGTGGAGCCCACCGCGACCACAAGCAGATGGCGGCCTTCCTGAAGCGCGCCTTGGGCGACGCGTTCCGTCAGGTGGCCGACCTCAAGACCAAAGACCTGCTGGACCGCCGCTACGACCGCCTGCAGAGCTACGGTCGTTTCACGGATACCAAGGCGGATAGCCGATAAAACACCATCGGTTGTGAGCCACTGGGTCGCAATGCATCGCTGCACATCGTCAACGGCCCTTCAGGGCCGTTGTTGTTTTCAGGGCTGTAAGGCAGCTATCCGCGCAAACCCTCGCTGGCGCGCGGTGTGATACCGGATGTAACATGACCGCCGGGCCGCCCATGCGGGTGGATCAAGGGGTGCTCCATGTCGCTTCTGAAGACGCTCAAAGGCCAGATCCTCCTGGTGTCGATTGGTTGTCTGGTGGCGGGGCTGTTGGCACTCACCGTGGCCAACTACCTCACCGCGCGATCCCAGGCGTACGCCTCGCTCACCGCACAGTCGCAGGCGCTGGCCCACAGCCACATTGAGACCTTGCGAGACTGGGCGCGTGGCAAGGCTGCGGTGGTCGAGTCTGCGTCGGCCGCACTCGAAGATGCCGAGGCTGCGAAGTCGCTACTGATGCTGGCCAAGGCAGGCAACTTTCTGACCACGTATTTCGGCTATGCCGACAAGCGCACAGTGTTCTCGGAAAAGCAGAACCTGCCGCCCGACTATGACCCCACCGGCCGCCCTTGGTACAAACAGGCAGCGGGTGCAGACGCTGCGGTGTTGACCGCGCCTTACCCTGACGCTGGCGGAGCCGGTCTGGTGGTCACCTTTGCCAAGGCGGTGCGCGAAGGAACCAACGTCAAGGCGGTGATGGCGGGGGATGTGTCCCTCGCTGCTGTCGTGGCCAATGTGGCGTCCATCAAGCCTACGCCCGCCAGTTACGCTTTTCTGGTGGGCAGCGACGGGAACATCATTGCCCACCCGGATGTGAAGCTGGCGCTGAAGCCTGCGACCGATTTGGCGCCATCGCTCAGCGCCGCAGCTCTGGCCGACATGGCCAAGCGCGCCGACCTCAACGCGCTGGATCTGCAAGGTCGCCCGGTGTTGCTCACGGTGGCGCCGGTCACGGGAACGCCTTGGCTGCTGGCGATTGCGCTGGATCGGGGCGAGGCCCTCCAGGCCATTCGCACCATGCTGCAGGTGTCCATTGGCGCAGGCATCGTGGTGCTGCTGGTGGCGCTGGTGGTGTTGGCGGGCATCCTGTCGCAACGGCTGCGCAGGCTGACGCAAGTGCGTGATGCCATGCACGAGATCGGTGCTGGCGATGGCGACCTCTCGCGCCGCATCGATGCGCAGGGCGAGGACGAGCTGGCGCAGATCGCCGCCAGCTTCAACAGCTTTGCAGGAAAGCTCTCGGGCGTATTGGCGCAGATCCGTGATGCCAGCAGCTCGGTGCGTGTGGCTGCTGAAGAGATTGCTGTCGGCAACCACGATTTGAGCGGGCGCACCGAACTCACAGCCTCCAGCCTGGAGGAAACATCGGCATCCATGCAGCAACTGACTGAAACCGTGCGGCACAACGCTGACGCTGCCCGCCAGGCCAACCAGCTGGTGGCCCAGGCGTCTAGCGTGGCGCAGCACGGCGGCCAGGTGGTGGGCAACGTGGTGACCACCATGGACCAGATCAACGTCGCGTCGCGCAAGATCAACGACATCATTGGCGTGATCGATGGCATTGCCTTTCAGACCAACATCCTCGCGCTGAACGCGGCGGTGGAGGCAGCGCGCGCCGGCGAGCAAGGTCGTGGCTTCGCGGTGGTCGCCAGTGAAGTGCGCAGCCTGGCGGGGCGCAGTGCGGAGGCCGCCAAGGAAATCAAGCAGCTCATCAGTGCGTCGGTGGAGCAGGTGGAAAATGGATCCCGCCTGGTCCACGATGCAGGCACCACCATGAACGACATCGTGACCTCGGTGCAGCGTGTGACGGACATCATGGCCGAGATCACCGCATCGACCAACGAGCAAAGCACCAGCATCAACGAGGTAGGCCAGGCGGTGTCGCACCTGGATCAGATGACCCAACAAAACGCTGCGCTGGTAGAGCAGAGCGCCGCAGCCGCGCAGAGTCTCAAGGACCAATCGGTGCGGCTGTCTGAGGTGGTGGGCACGTTCCGCTTGTCCGCTGATACCTCGCAGGCAGGGCCGCGTTTGTCTGGGCCGGCCCGCTGACAAGGGTGAATGGCGTAGCCAGGAGAGGGCGCCCGCGATAATCGGCGCCCATGCATGCCCGCCCTGTTCATTGCTTTTGTTCGCTGGATGCGGCACCACCACCTCACGCTTCGGGCCGGGTGTCGGCATGACCCTATCGTTCGATGCTGCCATGCAGGCCTTTGCGCCCACGCTGCCTCTGGCAGTGGGCCTGAGCGGCGGGGCGGACTCCACGGCGCTGCTGCTGGCCTGCGCGCGTCGCTGGCCCGGGCAGGTGCAGGCCATCCATGTGCACCACGGTTTGCAAGCGGCGGCCGATGGTTTTGAACAGCACTGCGTGGCCCTGTGCCAAAGCCTGGGCGTGCCCCTGTTGACAGAGCGCCTGGATGCACGGCACGCCCCGGGCCAGAGCCCCGAGGACGCGGCCCGGCAGGCAAGATATAAGGCTTTTGAGGCTGTAACGCTTGTCAGTCAAGCGCGAGTAGCTATTAAATCAATAGCAATCGCCCAACATGCGGATGACCAGGTTGAAACCCTGTTGCTGGCGCTGTCGCGCGGTGCGGGCGTGGCTGGGCTCGCCGCCATGCCCGCCCGATGGGAGCGTGCGGGCGTTGCATGGCACCGTCCGTTGCTGCAGGTGGCGGGAGAAGACGTGCGGAACTGGCTGCGCCTGCAAGGACAAGTGTGGATGGAGGACCCGACCAACACCGACGAGCGCTACACCCGCAACCGCATTCGTGCCCAGCTGTTGCCTGTGCTGGACGCTGCGTTCCCCGCGTTTCGCGACACTTTTGCCCGTTCAGCCGCGAACGCGGCGCAGGCGTCAGAGTTGCTTGAAGACTTGGCGGTGCAGGATTTGGCCCAGGTTGGCGTCCCGCCGCAGATCACCCTGCTGCAAAGCCTGAGCCGGTCGCGCCAGGCCAACGTGCTGCGCCACTGGTTGCGCCACACCCACCACACCACCCCCGCTGCGGCGCAACTGAACGAGTTGCTCGACCAGGTGGCCGCCTGCGCCACGCGCGGCCACCACATTCGCATCAAGGTGGGGCGCGGGTTTGTGGTGCGGGTCGGGCCACATCTCGATTGGTACAATCCACAGGTTTTGGTCCCCTAAATCGCACGAACAACGGCGGCGCGCCAAAACAGTGTTTCACCCTGCGCCGCGGCTTCGGTTTGTCACCCCAAAAATTCCAATGGCATTGATCGTTCACAAATACGGCGGCACGTCGATGGGCTCTCCAGAGCGTATCCGCAACGTCGCCAAGCGCGTGGCCAAGTGGGCCCGCGCCGGCCACCAGATGGTGGTGGTGCCCAGCGCCATGAGTGGCGAGACCAACCGCCTGCTTGCGCTGGCCAAGGAACTCGCTCCTGCACGCGCCACAGACGCCTACAACCGCGAACTCGACATGTTGGCCTCCACCGGCGAACAGGCATCGTCAGCCTTGCTGGCGATTGCATTGCAGTCCGAAGGCATGGGCTCGGTCAGCTACGCAGGCTGGCAGGTTCCCATCCGCACCGACAGCAGCTACACCAAGGCCCGCATCGAGTCGATTGACGACCAGCGCGTGCGCGCCGACCTGGCCAACGGCAAGGTGGTCATCGTGACGGGTTTCCAGGGCATTGACGAGCACGGCCACATCACCACGCTGGGTCGCGGCGGTTCGGACACCTCCGCCGTGGCCGTGGCCGCTGCGATGAAGGCCGCTGAATGTCTGATCTACACCGACGTGGATGGTGTGTACACCACGGATCCCCGCGTCGTGCCTGAGGCGCGCCGCCTGCACACGGTCAGCTTCGAGGAAATGCTGGAAATGGCCAGCTTGGGCAGCAAGGTCCTGCAGATCCGCTCGGTGGAGTTTGCTGGCAAATACAAGGTGCCCATGCGCGTGCTCTCCAGCTTCACGCCCTGGGACATCGACATCAACGAAGAAGCCAAGTCCGGCACGCTGATCACTTTTGAGGAAGACGAAAAAATGGAACAAGCCGTTGTATCCGGCATCGCTTTCAACCGCGACGAAGCCAAGATCTCCGTGCTGGGCGTGCCCGACAAGCCCGGCATTGCGTACCAGATTTTGGGCGCTGTGGCCGATGCCAACATTGAAGTGGACGTGATCATCCAGAACGTGAGCAAAGACGGAAAGACCGACTTCAGCTTCACGGTCAATCGCGGCGACTATGCCCGCACCGTAGACCTGCTCAATGAAAAAGTGGTGCCAGCGCTGGGTGCACAAGAAGTGGTGGGCGACACCAAGATCTGCAAGGTCAGCATCGTCGGCATCGGCATGCGCAGCCATGTGGGCGTTGCCGCCAAGATGTTCCGCGTGCTGAGCGAAGAGGGCATCAACATCCAGATGATCTCGACGTCCGAAATCAAGACCTCGGTCGTGATCGATGAAAAGTATGTCGAGCTGGCGGTACGAAGCCTTCACAAGGCTTTCGAGCTGGACCAGGAAGCCGCCTAACCCGCCAGAACGGCCTCTGAAATGAGGCATAATAGCCGGATTGGAAACGTGACCGAGTGGCCGAAGGTGCTCCCCTGCTAAGGGAGTATGGGGTGTAGAGCCTCATCGAGGGTTCGAATCCCTCCGTTTCCGCCAAAACAACAAAGCCCCGCCTAGTGATAGTCGGGGCTTTTTTGTTTCCGAGCGTGATCGATGAAATCGCATCACACGTCAGCAGAGCGGTTGCGCTGCACGGGTGTCGCCTTGTTAGACCGTGACAGCTAGGTCGTCCCCATTTCCTTCGGTGCTCATTCGTCCACAGACGCACTCCACCTATCCCCCCAGCTTTTGTCGCGACTGCCAGAGCGGTCGTTGACGCGATCGATTTCTCGGCGGTCGCGTTTGGTGGGGCGTCCTTCCTGCAGGGTGGCCGCGGGCTCCGGGGCCAGGCGCCGTTGCTCGGCGGCTTTTTCGCGGGCTGTGATGCTCTCCGGGGTTTCCTCATACAACTGTTGCGCGACCGGGGCGGGCCCACGGGCGCCGCTCAGGCCTTTCACGATCATGGTGCGAGCGATGGTGCCTTGGCGCAGGGCCACGGTATCGCCGCAGCGCAGGTCGCGCGCTGCTTTTACAGCCTGACCGTTGACAGTGACTCGGCCTTTGCCGATCTCTTCGGTGGCCAGGCTGCGGGTCTTGTAAAAGCGTGCGCACCAGAGCCATTTGTCCAGCCGCATTGTCTCCAGCGTATTCATGGGGGGGATTGTGCCGCTTGCAGGGTGTTGGCGTTGTCCGCCCAGGGATGCGCAATCGGTAGGCGAACGACCGCATCCAGCCCGGTGATGCGACCCCCTTCAGAGCGATTGGTGAGGGCGATGCTTCCCTCCAGGGCCAGCACAATCTCCTGGCAAATGGCCAGACCGAGCCCGCTGCCCGTGCGCACGTCGCCCGCTGAGAACGGTTGAAACAGGCGTGTTGCCAGTTCGTCATCAATGCCTGGGCCGTGATCACTGATGGTGAGAGCAACGTGGCGGCCATCTGTGCGCAGGTCGACGGTCAACTCGCTGCGTTCCGGGGCATGGCGTACGGCGTTGTGCAGCAGGTTGCGGCTGAGTTCGCGCAGCATCCATTCATGGGCTGGCATGTACGTGGGCTCGGTGTGGATGCCGAAGTCGAGGTCACGCTGCGCGATCAGCGGCGAGATTTCGAGTGCGATGGTGCGCAGCACCTCGTCAAATCGCGTGACAGGAGGGGCGCTTTGCTGGCGCAGTTGCTCTACCTTGGCCAGGGCCAGCATCTGGTTGGCCAGCTGGGTGGCGCGGTCGACGGTGTCGCTGATCTCGCGCAGCGCCTGCACCGGTTCCACGTCCCCGCGCAATGCCGATTGCACCTGGGTCTTGAGCACCGCCAGCGGGGTGCGCAGTTGATGAGATGCATCGCGCACAAAACGCTTTTGGTGCCGCAACAGGTGCCGCAGGCGCTGCATGACTTCGTTTGTGGCGTCGATCAGCGGCTGCAGCTCGCGCGGTGCGGAGGGTGCGGCGATGGGGCTGAGATCGCCTTCGCGGCGCGCCTGCAACTGGTGACTGAGCTTGCGCACAGGGTTGGTGGCGCGTTGCACCACCAGCACCACGGTGAACGCAATCACTGCCACCAACAGCGCCTGGCGCAGCAAGGTGTTCCACAGAATCTGCAATGCCAGCGTCTCGCGCACCTCCAGGGTTTCTGCCACCTGGATCACGGCCATTGCGCGGCCGTTGGAGCTGGCCACCGGTTGCAACAGCACCGCCACGCGCACATCGCGGTCGCGAAAGCGGGCGTCATAAAAGTCCACCAGCGCGGCGTAGGGCGGCCGGTCGGGGATGGTGCCGCGCCACACCGGTAGCTCGGCAAATCCGGACACCATCTCGCCTTGCAGGTTGGACACGCGGTAGAACATCTGGCTCTGGTTGTCTGCCTCAAAAGCCTCCAGCGCCGAGTAAGGGACGGTTGCGCGCAGCTCTGCGTTCTCGTCGTAGCCTTTGACATCCAGCTGCTCGCTGATGCTCTTGGCCGATGCGAGCAAGGTACGGTCGTAAGCCGTGTTCAGCGAGTTCAAGGTCTGGCGGTACAGGCTGAACGTGTTGAACCCCACAAAAAGTGCCACCGGCAGCAAAATGCCCAGCAGCAGCCTTCGCCGCAGCGAGTGGTGACCCGGCACCCGTGCGGCTTTCATGTGTCGGTCCGCAGCAGATAGCCCAGTCCGCGCAGTGTCATCAGTGTCAAACCGGTGCCTGTCAGCTTCTTGCGCAGCCGGTAGACCACAACCTCAATGGCCTCGTACTGCACGTCGAGCTGGCCGGGGAAAACCAACTCATACAGGCGTTCCTTGGTGACGGCGTGGCCGGGCTGCGCCAGCAATGCGTGCATCAGTGCCAGCTCACGCGGGGTCAGCTCCATCACCTCTCCGTTCAGGTACAGCGCGCCGCTGCTCTTGTCGTAGCGGATGGCGCCAATCTGCACATTGCTCGGTGCCAGTGGCGCAGCATTGGCATTGGGGTCAGCGCTGCGGCGCACCAGGGCGCGCAGGCGGGCCTCCAGTTCATCCAGATCAAACGGCTTGGGTAGATAGTCATCCGCACCCGCGTTCAGGCCCATGACCCGGTCGCCCACCGTGCCGCGCGCCGTGAGGATGAGCACGGGTGTGCGCAGACCGCGGGTGCGCGCCTGTTGCAACACCTGCAGGCCATCCAGGCCGGGCAGGGTGAGGTCCAGGATGACCGCATCGGGCTGGCGAGCCGCCCATTGGCTGAGCGCTGCGCGGCCGTCTCCGACGGCGGTCACTTCCATGCCACGGCGCGTCAAGGCGCGGTGCAGCGTGGCTTGCATGGTGGGGTCGTCTTCGACAAGAAGCAGTTGCATGCGCGGGACCATATCACTCCCAGGCAGGCTGCGAGTGCTGCACGGTCTGCCGCAGGGCCGCTCCCCGCTTGCTGCTGTTCAAGATGCGCGCGGTCCTGGGCCAGCGCCCCCGCGCAAGGGCCGCCCCGCCACGCTGGGGGCGTCCCCCTGAGGGGGAAGGCGCGCAGCGACTCAGGGGGCTCTAGATGCTAGTGTTTTCCCTGAGTCTGAGGACAGCCGTTTGACAGGCAGGGCGCGCATCATCGAGCGGTTCGCAAACCTTACAAGGAGACACCATGCGTCGCGATACCTTTCTCAAATCCATGGCCGCTATGGCTGCAGCAAGCGTGCTGCCCGTGTCGGCGCAAACAGCGTTGGCCATCAAAATGATGGTCCCCGCCAACCCCGGCGGTGGCTGGGACTCCACAGGCCGTGCGCTGGGCAAAGCGATGCAGGATGCCGGAGCAGCGTCGTCGGTGTCTTATGACAACAAGGGTGGTGCGGCCGGTGCGATTGGCCTGGCGCAGTTCTCCAACTCCAGCAAGGGCGACCCGAACGCCCTGATGGTGATGGGTGCCGTGATGCTGGGCGGCATCATCACCGGCAAGCCACCGGTGGGTCTGGACAAGGTGACGCCTCTGGCGCGCCTGACCAGCGAATACAACGTGTTTGTATTGCCCGCCAACTCGCCCTTCAAGACCATGAAGGATGTGGTTGACCAACTGCGCAAGGACCCTGGCAGCGTGAAGTGGGGCGGCGGTTCACGCGGGTCCACCGAGCACATCGCGGCGGCCATGATCGCCCGCGAAGTGGGTGTGGACCCCGCAAAGATCAACTACGTGGCCTTCCGTGGGGGCGGTGAAGCCACTGCGGCCATCCTGGGCGGCAACGTCACCGTGGGCGGCAGCGGCTACAGCGAGTTCGCCGAGTACATCTCCGCCGGCAAGATGCGTGCTGTGGGCGTGACGTCTGCACAGCGTCTGAAGGGCGTGAGCGTGCCTACGCTCAAAGAGCAGGGCATCAATGTCGAAATCGGCAACTGGCGCGGTGTCTACGGCGCGCCTGGAATCACGGCCGAGCAGCGCAAGGCGCTGATCGACGCGCTCGCCAAGACCTTCAAGCACAAGGCTTGGCAGGACGCGATGGAAAAGAACGGCTGGACCTCTGCATGGATGGCGGGCGACGAGTTCTCCAACTTTGTGGATGCCGAATTTGCCAGCCTGCGCGCCACGATGGTCAAGTCCGGAATGATCTGATCTGAGGCCAGCTCGCAAATGAGGTAGCCCAGCCGCGTGCCCAGTGGGGCACGCGGCTGAGTCTTTGACCGGTCGGTGCGAAAGAACAACATGACACAACAACACTCATCGCGCTCCAAGCCGCTGCAGACACTGATAGGTGCAGGCCTCGTCGTGCTTGCGCTGTCGCTGGCCTGGGGTGCCAGCACGGTCAGCTCAGAGGCGGGATATGGCGGCGTGGGCCCCAACTTTTTCCCTTGGGTGGTCAGCATTGCCTTGCTGATCTGTGGTGCGCTGTGCGTGGTGCACGCGCTGACCGGGGGGTTTCGTGTGCTGGAAGAAGGGTCGGGCGCCGAGCGCGCTCACTGGAAGGGTTTCATCTGGGTATCGGCGGGGCTGTTGCTGAATGCCCTGCTCATCACCACGTTGGGCTTCATCCTGAGCTGTGCCCTGTGTTTCGTGCTGTCGGTGCGCGGATTTCGGAGTTCGGAAGGCGAGCTGGACCTGCGCCTGCAAGCCTGGATCAAGGACTCCTTGATTGGCGTGGCTGTGGCCGCTCCAGTTTTCTGGATGTTTACGCAACTGCTGGCCATCAACCTGCCCGGCCTGACGAAAACGGGGTGGCTTTAAAGCCTGCACGCCATGGAAACGTTTAACCTTTTGATGCAGGGTTTTGCAACCGCTGCAACACCCATCAACCTGATGTGGGCCTTTGTGGGCTGCGTCATTGGCACAGCCGTCGGCGTGTTGCCCGGCATTGGCCCGGCGGTGGCGGTGGCCATGCTGCTGCCTATCACGGTCAAGGTAGAGGCCACGGCCTCGATGATCTTCTTTGCCGGTATCTACTACGGTGCCATGTACGGTGGTTCGACCACGTCCATCTTGCTCAACACCCCCGGTGAGGCTGGGTCCATGGTCACGGCCATGGAAGGCAACAAGATGGCCAAGAACGGCCGTGCTGGTGCGGCGCTGGCGACTGCGGCCATTGGCTCGTTTGTGGCGGGCACCATTGCGACGGTGCTGGTGACGTTTTTTGCGCCGCTGGTGGCCGAATATGCCGTGCGCCTGGGGCCGCCGGAATATTTCATGCTGATGGTGCTGGCATTCACCACCGTCAGCGCGGTGCTTGGCAAAAGCACGTTGCGTGGCATGGTGGCGCTGTTCGTGGGCCTTGCCATGGGGCTGATTGGGATCGACCAGATTTCTGGCCAGGCGCGCTACACCGGTGGTGTGCCCGAGCTGATGGACGGTATCGAGGTGGTGCTGATTGCCGTGGGCCTGTTTGCTGTGGGCGAGGCCCTGTACAACGTGATGTACGAAGGCCGCACGGTAGAAACACAGAACAAGCTCACGGGCACGCACATGACCAAACAGGAGTGGAAGCGCTCCTGGCCCGCTTGGCTGCGTGCCACGGCCATTGGCTTTCCGTTTGGCACCGTGCCTGCAGGCGGTAGCGAGATCCCGACCTTCTTGAGCTATGCAGCCGAAAAGAAGCTGAGCAAACACAAAGAAGAATTTGGCACTACGGGCGCCATCGAAGGCGTCGCAGGCCCCGAGGCCGCCAACAACGCAGCCATCACGGCCACGCTGATTCCGCTGCTCACGCTGGGCATCCCCACGTCCAACACCACCGCCATCCTGCTGGGGGCTTTCCAGAACTACGGCATCCAGCCCGGTCCGCAGTTGTTTAACACCAACGGTGCGCTGGTGTGGGCGCTGATTGCGTCGATGTACATCGGCAACGTGATGCTGCTGATCCTGAACCTGCCGCTGATCGGCCTGTGGGTGAAGCTGTTGAAAATTCCCAAGTCGTACCTGTACGCGGGCATTTTGGTGTTCTCCACGCTTGGCGTGTATGGGATGCGCCAAAGCGCGTTCGACCTGGTGCTGCTGTATGCGATTGGCCTGCTTGGAGTGGTGATGCGCCGTTATGACTTCCCTGCCGCTCCGGTGGTGGTGGGCATGATCCTGGGGCCCCTGGCCGAGGCGCAGATGCGCAATGCGGTGTCGATTGGCGAAGGCAAATGGACGATCTTCCTGGAGCGTCCGGGCTCGCTGACGCTGATCATCATCGTGCTGGCCGTGCTCATCCTGCCTCGTTTGCTGCGGCGCTGGGCGGCAAGACGCTTGGCCATGGCACAGGCCTAGACCTGATGGGCGCGCAGACCACGCCCCATCACCCATAAAAAAACCGCGCTGACATGGCGCGGTTTTTGTTTTGTGGCGTCCTGTTGAGGGAATCGCACTGCAGGTGTTTGCGCAAGCCAGACACCGGAGGCTTTGTGCCCCCGGTGCCCTCCCCACCAAGGCGACTTGCTGACTGATTCCATTTCTATATCCAACGTGCACTTTGTCGGCTTCGCTTGCCGTACGCCTGTACTGTCTGCGCTTCGCCTTCGCGTTCACGCTGGATCTAGAGATGGACTGACAAGTCGCAAATGTACCATAAAATGCGAATCGTTCTTATTTGCAAGGATGGTGCATGCATTCACTTCCGCAGGAATTTTTGGCCCTTTGCCGCCAGTTGGGCGATGCCCAGCAACGCTGCAGTGCCGCCATGGCGGCGCAGGCCGCCGAGATCAACGCTTTGAGGTCTGAAATCGTGCGACTGCGGGGAGCGCTGGTGGTGCGCGACACGCGCCTGGCCATGGCACACGACGCACTGGAGCACGCCCAGGCCGCAACCCCCGGCCTGCCGCGCCGCAAAGCCATGGCGCGCCATATCAGCATGCTGGCCGAGCGCATCACCACCTTGTCGCGCGAATGCCTGCGCTGGCGTCTGGCCGCCGAGGTGGATGCGCTGGACCTCCAACGCGCAAAGCAGGGCGGCGCCGCGCTGGCCGAGGCCGCCCATTCCGCACACACGCGGCCCATGGGTGAGGCGCAGGCGTATGACCTTGATGCCAACCTGGCCGCCGCAGACCTGGTCATCTGTCAAACCGGTTGCATCAGCCACGACGAATACTGGCGGGTGCAGGACCATTGCCGCCGCACCGGCAAGCCCTGCATTCTGGTAGACCAGCCACTGGCCACGCTGCAACCCCTGCGGGTGTTTCGCATGACCCGAACACCGCCCGCAGCGCCGATGGCTCTCACCGCAGAATCGTCTGTGATTTTGAATGAAAATGGCCTCTAGCGCTTGATGGATAAGCGCTAGTAGCTATAAAAATGATAGCTTTCTGAGTTGGCAATGCCTTTGCAGCCGACCCATCCCGCACCGCCTGCGCGCTACCATCCGCAGATGCCCTTGATCACCGACGACGCCCCCGCACTGCCGCTGGATGCCCAGGGCATTCTCGAACTGGCGGCGCGCTCCATGTTCCAGCTGTTCTCCAGTGTCAGCCAGGGCATGTTTTTGGTGGACCGCAGCGGGCGCATCGTGTGGGTGAATGAGGGTTACCAGCGCTTTCTGCCCGACCTCGGTTTTTCGTCGGTCGACCAGTTTGTGGGCCGCACGGTCGAAGAAGTCATCCCCAACACCCAGATGCGCCGCGTGCTGGAGACGGGCCAGCCCGTGCTGATCGACCTGCTCACCAACAAGGCCGGCACCTTTGTGGTCAGCCGCATCCCGCTGCGTGACGATGCGGAGCGCGTGATCGGTGCCATCGGCATCGTGCTGTTCGACCACCCCGAAACCACGCTGCAGCCGCTGATCAGCAAGTTTGCGCTGCTGCAGCGCGATCTGGACGACGCCCGGCGCGAGCTGGCCAGCCAGCGCCGCCGCAGCCTGGCGGTGGCGGGTGATGGCGAGCGGCGTTCCAAATACACCTTTGCCAGCTTTATCGGCTCCAGCCCCGCTGCCGCCGAGGTCAAGCGCCAGGCGCGCCGTGCGGCGCAGTCGAGCAGCCCCGTGCTGCTGCTGGGCGAAACGGGCACGGGCAAAGAGCTGCTGGCCCACGCCATCCACGCCGCATCCAGCCGCGCCAGCGGCCCGTTCGTCAGCGTCAACATCGCTGCCGTGCCTGACACGCTGCTGGAGGCCGAGTTCTTCGGCGTGGCGCCGGGTGCCTACACCGGCGCCTCGGCCAAGGGGCGCGACGGCAAGTTCAAGCTGGCCGATGGCGGCACGCTGTTCCTCGACGAAATTGGCGACATGCCACAAAGCCTGCAGGCCAAGCTGCTGCGTGCGCTGCAAGAGGGCGAGATTGAGCCGCTGGGCTCCAACAAGCTCGTGCCCTTCAACGTGCGCATCCTCGCGGCCACCTCGCGCGACCTGGCTGGCCTGGTGCGTGAAAGCAAGTTCCGCGAGGATTTGTTCTACCGCCTGCATGTGCTGCCGGTGCGCGTGCCGCCGCTTCGCGCGCGGCGCAGCGACATTCCTGCGCTGGTGGAGGCCCTGGGCGATGACCTGGCGCTGCGCAACGGCACGCCGCCACCCGAGCTGTTGCCAGAAGCCATGGCCTTGCTCGCTGGCCAGCCCTGGCGCGGCAATATCCGCGAGCTGCGCAACGTGCTGGAGCAGGCCGTGATGCGCAGCGAAGGCCAGTCCATCGACGCCGCGCAACTCGAACGCATCCTGCGCGAGGCAGGTGTGGAGCCCGCAGCGCCGGTGCAGGACACCACCGCCGTGGTGGTCGAGGCCGAGGACGAGTCGCGCTACCTGCGGCCCTTGGCCGAGCAGGTGGCCGAGCTGGAGCAGCGGGCCATCCACGCCGCCATGAAGGCCCATGGCGGCAACAAGCTGGCGACGGCGCGGCAGCTGGGGATTTCGCGTGCCACGCTCTATGGGCGTCTGGAAAACCCTGAATAAATTTCAGGCAAATGTCTGAAATTCAGACATTTTTTGTGTATTTAATTCAGACATTGTCACCGATGTGTCATAAAAAGTATCTTTGAAATCAACCACTTGGATGCTGGCACAGACTGTGCAATAAAGAAACATCACAACAGGAGACATCGCCATGCATCGTCGCAATCTGGTTGCACTCGCCGCCCTTGCCGTTTCTGCCGCCACCCTCACGGCGCCAGCCGCCTTCGCGCAGTCGGGTGAAATCCGCATCGCCCACGTCTACAGCAAGACCGGCCCCCTGGAGGCCTACGGCAAACAGACGCAGACCGGCCTGATGATGGGCCTGAGCTACGCCACCGGCGGCAGCATGACCGTCAACGGCAAGAAGCTGGTCGTGATTGAAAAAGACGACCAAGGCAAGCCCGACCTGGGCAAGAGCCTGCTGGCCACCGCGTACTCTGACGACAAGGCCGACATCGCCGTGGGCCCCACCGCATCGGGCGTGGCCCTGGCCATGCTGCCGGTGGCCGAGGAATACAAAAAGATCCTGCTGGTCGAGCCCGCCGTGGCCGACTCGATCACGGGTGACAAGTGGAACAAGTACATCTTTCGCACCGGCCGCAACAGCAGCCAGGACGCGATCTCCAACGCTGTGGCGGTGGACAAGGAAGGCGTGACCATTGCCACTCTGGCGCAAGACAACGCATTTGGCCGCGATGGCGTGAAGGCGTTCAAGGACTCGGTCAAGAAGGCCAAGCTGGCGCACGAGGAATACCTGCCCGCCGCCACCACCGACTTCACCGCCGGTGCCCAGCGCATCATCGACAAGCTCAAGGACCAGCCTGGCCGCAAGATCATCTGGGTGGTTTGGGCAGGCGCCGGCAACCCCTTCAAGATCGCCGACATGGACCTGAAGCGCTACGGCATCGAGATTTCCACCGGCGGCAACATCCTGCCCGCCATGGCTGCGTACAAAAATTTCCCAGGCATGGAAGGCGCCACGTATTACTACTTCGGCATCCCCAAGAACCCCGTGAACGAAGCCCTGGTGGCCGCGCACTACAAGGAGTACAAGACTCCGCCAGACTTCTTTACCGCAGGCGGCTTCAGCTCGGCCATGGCGCTGGTCACCGCGCTCAAGGCCACGGGTGGTGACACCAACACCAACAAGCTCATCAAGACCATGGAAGGCATGAGCTTTGACACCCCCAAGGGCAAGATGACCTTCCGCAAGGAAGACCACCAGGCCATGCAGAGCATGTACCACTTCAAGATCAAGGTGGACCCAGCCTTTGCCTGGGGCGTGCCCGAGCTGGTGCGCGAGATCAAGCCTGAAGAAATGAACGTGCCGATTCGCAACCAGCGATAAGCCGCGCGGGCAGGCCCGCTGCAGGGCCTGCCAGCCACCCGACGCGCAGACACGACACCCGACACGGTTTGCGTGGCCCGGCCAGAGCATCCTAGCGATGTCCTTGGCCGGGGTTCATCCCGCAGGGGCGGCCGCCCCTTTTTTTCCAGTACCTAGACGAATGAACCCCCGGATACACGGGGGCATGGTGAGTGCTTTTCCAAAATATTCAGGAGACAAGACACATGACGTTCCCTCGGTTTTCACGGATTCTTATCGCGGCCGCCGCCACCGCCCTCGCATCGGGCGTGGCGCTGGGTGCCACACCGCTGGCCCAGTACAACATCAACACCAGCAAGATCAGCGTGTCGGGCCTGTCGTCCGGCGGGTTCATGGCCAATCAGCTGGGCGTGGCGTACTCCACCACCTTCATGGGCGTGGGCGTTTTTGCAGCGGGCCCCTACATGTGCGCGGGGCACAACAACTACACGGCGTGCATGTACAACGCCAGCATCAGCGCCAGCCAGCAGACCACGATGCAAAACAGCCTCAACAGCTTCAGCAGCGCGGGCACCATCGACAACAAGTCCAACCTGGCCAGCCAGAAAATCTACATCTTTACGGGCACCAGCGACACCACGGTGGGCCCCAACCAGACCACGGCGCTGCAGACGCAGTACCTCAACAACGGCGTGCCCGCGGGCAACATCTCGTATGTGCAGCGCGCCAGCACGGCGCATGTGTTCCCCACCGACTTTGACAGCACCGGCAACAACGGCTGCACCAGCGCCGCGTCGCCCTACATCAGCAACTGCGGTTACGACGGTGCCAAGGCAGCGCTCACGCATTTCTACGGCGCACTCAACCCGCGCAACAACACGCCCGCTGCAGGCAACTACATCGAGTTCATTCAGAGCACCTACACAGGCAGCAACCCGGGCATGGCGGCCAACGGCTGGCTGTATGTGCCTGCCAGCTGCGCCAGCGGCGCCACCCAGTGCAAGCTGCATGTGGCGCTGCATGGCTGCCAGCAAAGCACCGACAAGATCGGCGACAAGTTTGTGAAAAACACGGGTTACAGCCGCTGGGCAGATACCAACAATATCATCGTGCTGTTCCCCCAGACCAAGGTGGACAACACCAGTCGCAGCACCGCCGCCAGCGGCTCGCTGCCCAACCCCAACGCCTGCTGGGACTGGGTGGGCTGGTACGGCAGCAACTTCGCCAAGAAGGCTGGCACGCAGATGGTCGCCATCAAGGCCATGGTGGACCGCATTGCGTCGGGCGCGGGCTCGGGCAATGGCGGTGGTGGCACTAATCCCGATCCGGTGGCCTTGCCAGCACCCACGGGCGTCAGCACCTCGGGCGCCACCGCCAGCGGCATGACCATCGGCTGGAACGCCGTCACCGGCGCCGCCAGCTACAACGTGTACCGCAACGCCAACAAGGTCAATGCACTGCCGGTGTATGGCACCAGCTATGGCGACACGGGCTTGGCAGCATCGACCACCTACAGCTGGACGGTGCGCGCCGCTGATGCCAACGGGGCCGAAGGCGCCACGTCTGCCGCAGCCTCTGGTACCACGCTGGCGGGCTCGGGCGGAGGTACCGCCACCTGCACCACGGCCAGCAACTATGCCCATGTGCAGGCAGGCCGGGCCTACCAGCAGGGCGGCTATGCCTATGCCAATGGCTCCGCACAGAACATGGGCCTGTGGAACGTGTTTGTCACCAAAACCCTGAAGCAGACGGGCCCGAATTACTACGTGATTGGGACCTGCTGAAGTATGAGCAACCCCCTGAGCCGCTTCGCGTCTTCCCCCTTCTCTCGACTGGCTTCGCCATTCGGGAAGGGGGACGCCCCCAGCGCGGGGGCACTGGCGTGGGTCGCGCCAGTGGCACGCACTCTTGACAATGGATACGCCGTGAAGGTCACGGCAACCCAACCGCAGGGCTGGGTTGCCTGGCTCTTTGAATGAAATGATGACGACCGAGAAAGTGAAACCCCACCCATGAGCACCTTGGCCACCAAGGACTTGACCATCCGCTTCGGCGGCCACGTGGCGGTCAACAACGTGACCTGCTCTTTTGAGCCCGGTACGCTGACCGCCATCGTGGGCCCCAACGGCGCGGGCAAGACCACGTATTTCAATCTCATCTCGGGCCAACTGCGTGCCAGCAGCGGCACGGTCACGCTGGGCGGGCAGGACATCACGGGGATGTCCGTGTCGGCACGCACGCACGCTGGGCTGGGCCGGGCGTTTCAGCTCACCAACCTGTTTCCCAACCTCAGCGTGCTGGAGAACGTGCGCCTGGCCGTGCAGGCCACGCAAGAAGGCAAACACCGCCGGGGCCTGAACCTGTGGAGCATCTGGAGCGACCACACCGCACTGGTCCAGCGCGCCCGCGTCATTCTGCAGGCCGTGGCCATGAATGACCGTGCCGACACGCCCGTGGCCAGCCTGCCGCATGGCGACCAGCGCAAGCTGGAAGTGGCGCTGCTGATGGCGCTGGAGCCGCAGGTCTACATGTTTGACGAACCCACCGCGGGCATGAGCCACGACGAGGCCCCGGTGATCCTGAACCTTATCCGCGAATTGAAAAAGGACAAGACCAAGATCATCCTGTTGGTAGAGCACAAGATGGACGTGGTGCGCGAGCTGGCCGACCGCATCATCGTGTTGACCAACGGCACGCTGGTGGCCGACGGCCCACCGGCCGAAGTGATTGCATCGCCCGTGGTGCAAGAGGCCTACCTGGGCGTCACCAAGGACGCAGAGAAGGAGGCCGCATGAGCACCAATCTTCTGGAGCTTCGTGGCGTGCACACCCACATCGGCGCGTACCACATCCTGCACGGTGTGGATTTGGCCGTGCCCAAGGGCCAGCTCACCATGCTGCTGGGCCGCAACGGCGCAGGCAAGACGACCACACTGCGCACCATCATGGGCCTGTGGCATGCGTCCAAAGGCAGCATCCACTTTGGCGGCAAAGACATCACGGCGCTGAACACGCCCGCCATCGCGGGCATGAACATTGCCTACGTGCCCGAGAACATGGGCATCTTCTCTGACCTCACGGTGAAGGAGAACATGCTGCTGGCCGCACGCGGCGCGCGCAATGCCGCGCAGATGGACGAGGCCCGGTTGCAGTGGATCTTCAAGCTTTTCCCCGCCGTGGAGCAGTTTTGGAACCACCCCGCAGGCAAGCTCAGCGGCGGGCAAAAGCAGATGGTGGCCGTGAGCCGCGCCATCGTCGAGCCGCGCGACTTGCTCATCGTCGATGAGCCCAGCAAGGGTCTGGCGCCCGCCATCATCAACAACATGATCGAGGCGTTCGACCAGCTCAAAAAGAGCGGCGTGACCATCTTGCTGGTCGAACAGAACATCAATTTCGCAAAACGGCTCGGCGACACCGTGGCCGTGATGGACAACGGCCAGGTGGTGCATGCAGGCAGCATGGCCGCGCTGGCCGAAGACGAAGCACTGCAGCGGTCGCTGCTGGGGTTGGCACTATGAGTGGTATTGCAGTTTTTAAGTCTTTTTGGCCTCTAGCGCTTATTGGTAAAGCGCTAATAGCTATTAAATTAATAGCATTCGAAGTGGGCGGTTGCCACGCTGCAGGAGAACTCGCATGAGCGCCACCCTCCGCGACTTCGACTGGAAGCCCCTGGCCCTGGTGCCCGCGCTGGCCCTGCTGGTGCTGCCCTTCATCGGCTCGCCCAGCACCTGGCTCACGCTGACCGTGGCGGGGCTGGCCATGGGCATGATCATTTTCATCATCGCCTCGGGCCTCACGCTGGTGTTTGGCCTGATGGACGTGCTGAACTTTGGGCACGGCGTGTTCATTGCACTCGGCGCCTTTGTGGCCACCAGCGTGCTGGGCGCCATGGGCGACTACACCCAAAGCGCCGACCTGTGGCGCAACCTGATGGCTGTGTTGCCAGCCATGCTGGTGGCCATGGCAGTGGCAGGCGCGGTGGGCCTGGCGTTTGAGCGCTTCATCGTGCGGCCCGTGTACGGCCAGCACCTGAAGCAGATCCTTATCACCATGGGCGGCATGATCATTGGTGAAGAACTCATCAAGGTGATCTGGGGCCCGGCGCAGATCCCGCTGCCGCTGCCCGAAGGCATGCGCGGCTCCTTGCTGATTGGCGACGCCGCCATCGAAAAATACCGCCTCATCGCGGTCGTCGTTGGTCTGCTGGTGTTTGCCGTGCTGGCCTGGGTGCTTTCGCGCACCAAGGTGGGCCTCTTGATACGCGCGGGTGTGCAAGACCGCGAGATGGTCGAAAGCCTGGGCTACCGCATCCGCCGCCTGTTTGTGGGCGTGTTTGTGGTGGGCTCTGCGCTGGCCGGGCTGGGCGGCGTGATGTGGGGGCTGTACCAGCAAAGCGTCATCCCGCAGATGGGCGCGCAGGTCAACGTGCTGATCTTCATCGTGATCATCATCGGCGGGCTGGGCAGCACGGGCGGGGCACTTATCGGCGCGCTGCTGGTGGGGCTGATGGCCAACTACACCGGGTTTCTGGTGCCCAAGGTGGCGCTGTTCTCGAACATCGCGCTCATGGTGGCCATTTTGCTGTGGCGCCCACAGGGCGTCTATCCAGTGACGAACCGGTGATATCTCTATGCTGAACCGTCTTATTTCCAACGACCACCCGCGCAGCAAAATCCTTGCGGCCATTTTGCTGGCCCTTCTGGTGGGGCTGGCGCTGGCGCCATTTCTGTTCCCCGGCGTCAAGGCCCTGAACGTGGCTGCCAAGGTGCTGATTTTTGTGGTGCTGGTCGCCAGCTTTGATTTGCTGCTGGGCTACACCGGCATCGTGAGTTTTGCGCACACGATGTTCTTTGGCATTGGCGCTTATGGCGTGGCCATTGCCACCACACGCATGGGCGGCACCTGGGGCGCGCTGGCGGTGGGCATCGTTTGCGCGCTGGGCATCAGTTTGCTGCTGTCGCTGGCCGTAGGGTTGTTTTCGCTTCGCGTGCGGGCCATCTTTTTCGCCATGATCACGCTGGCAGTCGCAACGGCTTTTCAGACCCTGGCGTCACAACTGTCGGAGTGGACGGGCGGTGAAGACGGCCTGACCTTCAAGATGCCGGTGTGGTTGTCGCCCAGCTTTGAGCCGTTTGAGAACGAAGTGCTGGGCGTGCTCATCGACGGCAAGATCATCACCTACTACCTGCTCTTCGTGGTGGCCGTGGTGCTGGTGCTGGCGCTGCTGCGCATCGTCAACTCGCCGTTTGGTCGCGTGCTGCAGGCCATTCGCGAAAACGAGTTTCGCGCCGAGGCCATTGGCTACCGCGTGGTGGTCTACCGCACCACGTCCAGTGTGCTGTCAGCGCTGTTTGCCACGATGGCCGGGGCCATGCTGGCGGTCTGGCTGCGCTACAACGGGCCCGACACCTCGCTCAGCTTCGAAATCATGATGGACTGCCTGCTCATCGTGGTGATTGGCGGCATGGGCACCATCTATGGCTCGGCCATCGGGGCTGTGCTTTTTCTGGTGGCGCAAAGCTATCTGCAGGATTTGTTGCGCCTGGGGAGCGAGGCTGCGTCGGCCTTGCCATGGCTGTCCGCACTGCTTTCGCCCGACCGCTGGCTGCTGTGGCTGGGCGTGCTGTTTGTTCTGTCCGTTTATTACTTCCCCACCGGTGTGGTGGGGCGCCTGCGCGCGGCAGCTGCGCGCAAGGCGGCATGACGAAGCCAACGCCGCCTCGGCGGTCGTTGGTGGTGGTAGCTGCACAAAAACGCTAACAAAAATACCAGGAGACAAGCACATGAAGAAGATGAGCACGATGAAGACACGGGTTCGCCCGTTGGTTCCCGCCGCCTTGGCAGCCGCTGTTCTGGCCGCTTGCGGTGGCGGTAGCGACGGCGACAGTGCCGCCGTCAACACCAAACCGGCCTACCTGGGGGCCATCAGCGAGGCTGCGTACGACGGCACCAGCAACGACCTGCTCACCGCAGGCCTGGGCGCCACGGGCCTGGCCGCCGCTGTGCCGCCTGCCTATGCCGACCCGCTCAAACCGACCGCTGCCGAGCTGCGCCGCACGGCCATCCACACCAACTACCGCGCGATGCTCGACATGACGGTCGCAGGCGGCTACGGGCTGCTGTACGGCCCCAATGTGGACGCGCAGGGCAAGGTCACTACGGGCGAAGGCAAGGTGGCAGGCGCCGAGTACATCGCCTTTGCCGACGACGGCACGGGCCGCAAGAACGTCACGTTGATGGTGCAGGTGCCTGCCAGCTTCAATCCGGCAAAGCCTTGCATGATCACCGCCACCGCATCGGGTTCGCGCGGTGTGTATGGCGGCATCTCCACGGGCGAATGGGCGCTCAAACGCGGTTGCGCCGTGGCTTACTCTGACAAGGGCACGGGCGGCGCGCCGCACGACCTGCAAAACGACACCGTGCCGCTGATGGACGGCACCCGCACCACGGCTGCGGCTGCGGGCAAGAACGCGGCGTTCAACGCAGGCCTCACGGCCACGGAACTCGCGGCCTTCAACACCGCCAACCCCAATCGCTTTGCGTTCAAGCATGCGCATTCCGGCCAGAACGCTGAAAAGGACTGGGGCGCCAGCACGCTGCAGGCTGTGGAGTTTGGCTACTACGTGCTCAACCAGCGCTACGGCAACACCAACGCGGCGGGCCAGCGCTTGAAGACACTCACGCCGTCCAACACCATCGTCATTGCGTCCAGCATCTCCAACGGCGGCGGCGCTGCGATTGCAGCGGCCGAGCAGGACACCCAGGGCCTGATCACCGGCGTGGCCGTGTCCGAGCCCGCGCTGGAGCTGCCTGCCAACCCCGGCGTCACCGTGCGCCGCGGCGCTGCCGAGGTGGCCGTGACCGGCAAGACGCTGGTGGACTTTACGACCTACGCCAACCTGTACCAGGCCTGCGCATCGCTGGCGCCCTCCGTCAGCACCAGCCCTTATGCCGCCGCGTTCGCTGCAGGCTTTGCCAGCGCGGCGCTGCCGATTGCGCCCAACCGCTGCGCGGCGCTCAAGACGGCGGGCTTGCTGACGGCATCCACCACCGCCACGCAGGCCGAAGAAGCGCTGCAAAAGCTGCGCGCCTACGGCTGGGAGCCCGAGTCGAACGACCTGCACGCATCGCTGGCCGCGTTTGAAGTGGCGCCTGCTGTGTCCGTCACCTTTGCCAACAGCCTCTCGCGCAGCAGCGTAAAGGACAACCTCTGCGGCTTCAGCTACGCCGCCACCACGGCAGCCGGTGCAGTCACCACGTTGGCCCCTGCCGCGTTGGCAGGCATGTTTGCCACGGGCAATGGCGTGCCCCCATCGGGCGGCATCAACCTGGTCAACAACAACAGCGTGGCGGGCCCTGCGCGTGATTTCCTGTCGTTCACGGCAGCTGGCGTGGCCGACTGGAACACCGCAGGCGCGCTGTGCCTGCGCAATCTGGCGACCGGCACCGATGCCGCCGCCAAAAAGCTGCAGACCGGTGTGGATGAAACCCGCCGCAGCGGCAACCTGCGTGGCAAGCCCACGGTCATCGTGCACGGCCGTGCCGATGCGCTGCTGCCCGTTAGCCACACGTCGCGCCCCTACGCAGCGTTGAACAAAAAGGTCGAGGGCAACGCCAGCAAGCTCAGCTATGTCGAGGTGGCCAACGCCCAGCACTTCGACAGTTTCATCGGCCTGCCCACCGTGTTGCCTGGCTACGACTCGCGCTATGTGCCGCTGCATGTGTACCTGAACCACGCGCTCGACGCCGTGTACGAACACCTGGCCAACGGCAAAACATTGCCAGCCAGCCAGGTGGTGCGCACCGTGCCGCGGGGCGGCACACCGGGCAGCGCACCCGCCATCACCGCGGCCAATGTGCCGCCGCTGGCCACCGCGCCCGCGGCCGCAAACGCCATTGCCATCACCGCTGGAGCCATCTCCATTCCCGACTGAGTGGTGGGCGATAGCCCGCAGACAGACCGGCGACAAACCACAGCCGTGTGCGTGCCAATGCTGCACGCGGCCTGTACCTCAACCAAGGATGGACATGAAGACTGTGTGGATGACATGGGGCCGCCGCATGGCGGCAGCCCTGGCGATGCCGGGCGTGCTGATGGTGGCCGGGCTGGGGGCCGCAATGCCCCTACGCGCTGCCGAGCTGGTGGTGGGCCAGGTGGCGCCGCTGTCGGGCGTGCTGGCCAGCACGGGCGCGCAGATGGTGCTGGGTGGCAAGATTTACTTTGACTGGGTCAATGCCCAAGGCGGTGTGCATGGCGCGTCCATTCGCCACACGGTGGTGGACGACGCCTACAAGGTGGCCGACACCGTGCGCCTGACGCGCGAATTGCTGGCCAAACCTGAGGTGGTCGCTTTGTATGGTTTTGCGGGCACGGCCAACGTCACGCAACTGCTGGCCGATGGTGTGTTGGAGCAAGGCGGTGCTGCGCTGGTGGCGCCTTACACGGGGGGCGAGTCCTTGCGCAACCCGTTCAATCCGTGGATTTTTCATGTACGCGCGGGCTACGCCGACGAAACCGAGCACATGGTGCAGCAGCTCACCACGTTGGGCATGAACCGGGTGGCCGTGATGTACCAGGACGATGGTTTTGGCAAGGCGGGCCTGGCGGGTGTCGAGGCGGCGCTGGCCAAGCGCAACCTCAAGCTGGTGGTGGCTGCGGGCTACGAGCGCAACACCGACAAGGTGGACGACGCGGTAAAAGCCATCAAGGCCTCCGATGTGCACGCCGTCATCATGATCGCGGTGAACAAGCCGGCCGCTGCATTCATCCAGCGCTACCGCGAGCAGGGCGGCGGAGCGCAGCTGTACAACATTTCGGTGGTCGACCCGACCGAGTTGGTCAAGCTGGCGGGCCTCAAGAACGCCCACGGCCTGGGCATCAGCCAGGTGGTGCCATACCCTTACCGGCCGCAGTTACCGGTGGTGCGCGAATACCAGACGTTGCTCAAAAAATACGCGCCCGAGGCCGAGGTCAACTACACCAGCTTTGAACAGTTCCTGGGTGCCAAGGTCTTGGTCGAGGCCCTGCGCCGAGCGGGGCCTGCGCCCACGCGCACCAAGGTAGTCAAAGCGCTGGAGTCGCTGCAAAGCTATGACTTGGGTGGCATCACGCTCAGTTACTCGCCCACCAACCGCATCGGCTCGCGTTACGTTGAAGTCACTGTCATTGGCAGCAATGGCCGCCTCATGAAATGAACGCGACTCAAAAAGCTCTCCTGGCGTCGTTGTTGCGTCTTGCCGTACTGTCTGCGACGCAACGCCTAGCCAGGACCGCTTCGCTGAGTTTTGTGAGCCGCTACCCATCCACAGGTTGTTTTGTCTCCACCCTGCAATCCCACTACTGACTCACAAGGTTGTCCACCATGACTCCGTTATCGCGCTACGCCAACTGCGCTGGCTATGAAATCCACTATTTGGAGTGGGGTGCGCCCGACGCACCAGTGGTGGTCGCTTGGCATGGCCTGGCGCGCACCGGGCGCGACATGGATGAGCTGGCTGCGCACCTGGCACCGCGCTACCGCATGATCTGCCCAGATGCCATTGGCCGGGGCCTGAGCCAGTGGGCGCGTGCGCCGCAGGACGAATACCGCCTGTCGTTCTACGCACGCATTGCAGCTGACCTGTTTGACCAGCTGGACATCGAGAAGGCGCACTGGGTGGGCACGTCGATGGGCGGTGCGATTGGCACGGTCTGCGCGTCAGGGTTGTTTGAGCCAAAGCTCAAGGGCCGCATCCAGAGCCTGCTGCTCAACGACAACGCCCCGCGCCTGGCAGATGCCGCGCTGGAGCGCATCAAGGCTTACGCGGGTAACCCGCCCGCATTCGATACGGTGAAAGAGCTGGAGGCGTTTTTTCGGCAGGTGTACCAGCCGTACGGATGGCTCAGTGACGCGCAATGGCGCCTGCTGACCGAAAGCAGCACCCGCCGCCTGCCTGACGGCCGTGTAACGCCGCATTACGACCCGGCCATGGTGCAACAGTTCACGCACCACGCCAACGACTACCTGATCTGGGACCACTACGACGCGATCGACGTCCCGGTGCTGTGCCTGCGCGGGGCCGACTCAGACCTGGTGCTGCGCGAAACCACGGTAGAGATGCTGACGCGCGGCCCCGGCGCCAAGGGCTTGGCGCGCGTGGTGGAGGTGCCAGGCTGCGGGCATGCACCGGCCCTCAACGTGCCGGAACACTACGCATTGGTGGATGAGTTCCTGACCCGTGCAGCGGGGTGAGAGCGTCTAACAAAACTCTTCTGGCGTCGTTGCCGCGCCTTGTCGTACTGCTCGTACTGCCTGCGGCGCAGCGCCTAGCCAGAACCGCTTCGCTGAGTTTTGTTAGCTGCTCTGAATGAGATGAAGAGGTGAAGGGTTGACGAGGAGCCGCTGGGGCTCTGCTGGCGGTACATTGGTGCAACGCTTTTCAGCTGGCCGCCATGAAACCCCTTTTGCTCATCGCCTCGCACCTTCTGACGCTGGTCATCGGTTTTGCGGTGGGTGTGTATGTGCTGCCCATCCTCATTGCACCGGAGGCCCCCACGCAGCAGGCGATTGAGGCCAGCACCCCCACCGCGTTGTGGACCGCCACCTTCCGCCGCGACCTGCAAGACAGCGACGCCCTGCATTGGGGGGAAGGCGCTGTCTCCATCGGCCCGCAAACCATCAGCCTGGTGGGCAAACTGGCCCCGGGGCCGGACTACAAGCTCTATCTGTCGCCCGAGTTTGTACAGACCGAAGCCGACTTCAAACGCCTCAAGCCGCAGATGTTGCGCGTGGGCGATGTGAAGACGTTCAACAATTTCATCGTCCCCGTACCCCAGGGCGTGGATCCCGCCAAGTTCAACACCGTGATCGTGTGGTGCGAGACGTTCAGCGAGTTCATCACCGCCGCGCAATACCGGTAGAAAAAACCGGTGCTTACTGGCCGACCTGTGCCAGTGCCGCCTGTAGGCCCGCCAAGCCACCCACGCGCTGGTCGTTGATGAAGATCTGCGGCATCTGCCGCACCGACGGCCCGCACTTGGCATAAAACGCCAGGCGCTCGGCCTCGTCATCGATCTTGATTTCCTCGTAGGGCAGGGCGCGCGATTGCAGCAGCTTCTTGGCGGAATCGCACTGCGGGCAGGCGGATTTGGAATAAATGGTGATCTTGAGGGTCATGGTGCCCAAGTTTACGGGCCTGCCATGGCACAGGCAGCCAAGAGGTCATCGGCAACCACCCATCACAGGGGCGCAGCACTGAGTTACCATTTGGTTTGTTTTATGACTGATTGGTAATTTATGCCATTGCTGTTCGCTTGGGGTCGCCGGTCCGCGCTGGTTTGGTCCGCGGCTTTATTGTTCGCGCTTGCGGGTTGTTCCTCGGTCAGCCCGCCGCCCGGCATTACACCCGTCACCCCCTTTGACCTCACCCGCTACGAGGGCCGCTGGTACGAAGTCGCCCGGCTCGACCATTCGTTTGAACGCGGCATGACGGACGTGAGCGCCACCAACCAACGCCAGTCTGACGGCAGTGTGCGTGTGCTCAACCGGGGCTTTGACACCGGCAAGAACGAATGGCGCCAGGCCGAAGGCAAAGCCAAGTTCACCGGCGACGCGAACACTGCCTCTCTCAAGGTGTCGTTCTTCGGTCCGTTCTACGGCGGCTACCACGTGGCCTCACTCGATGCAGACTACCAATGGGCGCTGGTGGTGGGGCCCGACCGCAGCTATTGCTGGATTTTGTCGCGCACCAAGCAGCTGTCTGCGGGTGTGCGCGAGCAGCTCACCGCCCGCGCCAACGCTTTGGGCATCGACACCCAGGCACTGATATGGGTGACCCACAACCGCACCGACCCACAGCCATGAGCCATGTTGCGCCCCACACCATGGCTGTCGTCGGCGCGGGTTTGGCGGGCTTGTCATGCGCGCAGGCCTTGCTCCAGGCGGGCCATACGGTGCATGTGTTCGACAAGGCCCGTGGCCCCTCGGGCCGCATGAGCACGCGGCGCGCTGAGGATGAACACGGCCCCTGGCAGTGCGACCACGGCGCGAAATATTTCACCGTCCGCGACGCGGCCTTCCGTGCCGAGGTCGCCCGGTGGCAGCAGGCGGGCGTGGCTGCGGTGTGGGATGCCCGGCTGGCCAGCTTTGACGGCAACGCCTGGACCACATCGCATACCCCGATTGAGCGATTTGTGGGCACGCCCCGCATGACATCGCCCGCCGCATGGCTGGTGCAAAACCTGGGCGAGCATGCGCTGGCGCAGTGGCAAACCACCGTGCAGCGGATCGAACGTTCTGAGGACAGTTGGGTCGTCATCTCCGCAGAACACGGCCCACATATCCAACGTTACGACGCCGTGCTGCTGGCGGTGCCTGCCCCACAGGCCGTACCGTTGCTCAAGCCGGTGGCGCCTGCAGGCGCTGCCGTGGCCACCAGCGCCCGCATGCGCGGCAGCTGGGCGGTGATGCTGCGATATTCCAGCCCCGTCGTCATGCCGTGGGACGGTGCCTTTATCAATACCGGCCCGCTGCGCTGGGTGGCGCGCGACAGCAGTAAGCCGGGCCGCACGGGCGCAGAGACCTGGCTGCTGCACGCCAGCCCCGAGTGGAGCGAAGCGCACATGGAAGACAGCGCCGAGTCCGTCACTGCCGCGCTGCTCGCTGCCCTTGCGGCCCTTTCCGGCTTCACCGGCCCTGCACCTGTGGCCGCCACGGCCCACCGCTGGCGCTATGCCGACACTGAAGCGCCACTGGCGCTGGGCGGCTGGTGGGACGCATCGCTGCGCGTGGGCCTGTGTGGCGATTGGTTGAATGGCGGCAAGGTCGAAGGCGCCTGGCTCAGCGGCCAGGCACTGGCTGCGCAAGTGCTGCAGGCCTGACCGCTTCCCAGATTCCACATCTCACGTTCCACTCACGTCCGCCGCTATGCGCATGCGCAAAAAACACGATCTGCCGCAGAAGACCTGCCAGCACTGCGGCCTGCCCTTCACCTGGCGCAAGAAGTGGGAAAAGGTGTGGGACGAGGTGAAGTTCTGCTCGGACCGCTGCCGCAGCGAGCGCAAGCGTGGTGGTAGCGCAGACGACGGCTCAGCCGGGGAGGGTGCCGCATGAGTACCGTCCTGTTCTGGTTTCGCAGTGACCTGCGCTTGCACGACCAGCCAGCGTTGCAAGCCGCCCTCCACAGCGGTGCTACCCATCTGCTGCCCGTGGTGTGCCAGCCGCCCGTGGATGAGCCCACCCCCTGGGGCTTTGCCCGCGTGGGCCCACACCGCCAGGCGTTTGTGGCCGCTGCGCTGCGTGACTTGGGCGCACGCATGGCAGCGCTGGGCAACCCGCTGCACGTGTGCCACGCCGCGCCCGCCACGGCATTGCCTGTGCTGGCGCGCGCCGTGGGCGCAACGACCGTGGTGTGTGAAGACATCGCAGCCCCCCATGAGCAGGCCGAGGTAGCAGCCTTGCGCGCCGCCGGATTGCAGGTGCACACCGTGTGGCATAGCAGCCTGCTGCAGCCTGCCGACATGCCCTGGCCAGCGTCGGACCTGCCCGCCGTGTTCACCCCGTTTCGCCAAGCGGTGGAGCGCGCGCACATCACGCCCTCGGCACCGTTGCCCGCGCCCGCATCCCTGCTGCTGCCTCCTCGGGTGCCCCCCGATGTGTGGCAGGCCGTGGGCGCAGAGCCTGCAGGGGCAGATCAAGGTGCTGCCGCAACCGACAACCCCGGCGGGCGCGACCCGCGTTCGTCCTTCCCCTACGGAACCCCTGCTTTCAATGGTGGCGAGACCGCTGGGCTGGCCCACCTGGCGCAGTACCTGGCCCGCAAGCTGCCCCACAGCTACAAGGCCACGCGCAACGGCCTCACGGGGCTGGACTATTCCAGCAAGTTCTCGCCCTGGCTGGCCACCGGCGCGCTCTCGCCCCGGCAGGTCTACGCGGATCTGAAAATTTTTGAACGCGACCACGGCGCCAACGACGGCAGCTATTGGTTGTGGTTTGAGCTGCTGTGGCGCGACTACTTTCGGCTACTGCACTTGCAATATGGCGCCGCGCTGTATGGCGCGCGGGGCCTGTCTGCACTGCCCCCGGCCCGGCACAACGCGCAGGGCTTTGAGCGCTGGTGCCAGGGCCGCACTGGCGAGCCGCTGGTCGATGCTGCCATGCGCGAGCTGGCGACCACCGGGACCTTGAGCAACCGCCTGCGCCAGGTGGTGGCCAGCTACCTCATCCACGACCTGCACAGCGACTGGCGCGCGGGCGCAGCGTGGTTTGAATCTCAACTGGTGGACTACGACGTGTACAGCAACCAGGGCAATTGGCTTTACATCGCCGGGCGCGGCACCGACCCGCGCGGCGGCCGCCGCTTCAACCCCATCAAGCAAGCGCAAGACCATGATGCCGACGGCATTTATCGTCGCATGTGGGGCACGTTGTGAACACGCCGCCGCCCCGCGCCCACACCCTGCGCCTGCTGCTGGGCGACCAGCTCAACCCAGAGCATTCGTGGTTTGCCGCGCGCGACGAGGGCGTGGTCTACGTGCTGATGGAAGTGCGGCAAGAGACCGACTACGTGCTGCACCACGCGCAGAAAATTCTGGCCATCTTCGCCGCGATGCGTGACCTGGCCCGCCAGCTGCGTGAGGCGGGACACCGCGTGCGCTACGTGGCCATTGACGACGCCAGCAACCGCCAGTCCATCCCCGACAACCTGGCCGCACTCATGGCGCACTACGGCGCGCAGCAGTTGCAGTACCAGCACCCTGACGAATGGCGGCTGGACGAGCAATTGCGGACCTGGGGCGCAGAGCAGCCTTTTGAGGTGCAGGCCGTCAGCAGCGAGCACTTCTACACCACCCGCACCGAAATGGCCGAGGTCTTCAAGGGCCGCAAGCAGTGGCTCATGGAACACTTCTACC
This sequence comes from Acidovorax sp., assembly GCF_046291265.1. Lineage (GTDB taxonomy): Bacteria > Pseudomonadota > Gammaproteobacteria > Burkholderiales > Burkholderiaceae_C > Acidovorax. The sequence goes on from NZ_JBKBTV010000002.1 coordinate 103,267, forward strand.
GCCGCATGCGCCAGCACCACGGCGTGCTGATCGACGCAGCGGGCGAGCCCGAGGGCGGCCAGTGGAACTACGACCACGACAACCGCAAGCCCTGGTCCGGCACTCCGGAACTGCCGCCCGACGCGAGGCCTTCACACGATCACACCGCCTTGTGGGCAACGATCGAAGCTGCGGGCGTCAAAAGCTTTGGCAACCCCCAGGCAGCCCAACTGCGCTGGCCGCTCAACCGCGCCGAGGCGCTGACGTGGCTCGATCACTTTGTCACCACCACGCTGCCGCACTTTGGCGCGTATGAAGACGCCATGAGCACGCGCAGCACGCGGCTGTTCCACTCGCTGCTGTCGTTCGCGCTCAACACCAAAATGCTGCGCCCGCAAGAGGTGGTGCAACGCGCCCAGGCCGCGTACCACGCAGGCACCGCACCCTTGCCAGCGGTAGAGGGCTTCATCCGTCAGATTTTGGGCTGGCGCGAATACGTGCGCGGCATCTACTGGGCCCACATGCCCGGCTACGACGAGCGCAACGCCCTGGGCCACAGCACGCCGCTGCCCGAATGGTTCTGGACCGGCCACACCCGCATGCGCTGCCTGCAGCACGCCGTGGGCCAGTCGCTGGAGCATGCGTATGCCCACCACATCCAGCGCCTCATGGTCATCGGCAACTTTGCGCTGCTGGCGGGGCTCGACCCCGCCGCCGTGCACCGCTGGTACCTGGGCGTGTACATCGACGCCTTTGAATGGGTGGAAGTGCCCAACACCGTGGGCATGAGCCAGTTTGCCGACGGCGGCCTGCTGGCCACCAAGCCCTATGTGAGCAGCGCCGCCTACATCGACCGCATGAGTGACTACTGCAAAGGCTGCTACTACGACAAGAAACTCAAGGTGGGTGACCGCGCCTGCCCTTACAACGCGTTGTACTGGGACTTTTTTGCACGCAATGAAGGCGTGCTGGGCAACAACTTCCGCCTTGGCATGGTGTACCGCCAACTGCAGAAGATGCAGGGCCCACAGCTCGATGCGCTGCGCGAGCATGCGGCCAGCCTGCGCACGCGGCTGGATGCGCTGTAGCCGCCGCCATGCTCACCGTTTGCCACCCTCCGTTCGCCCTGAGCCTGTCGAAGGGCGGCCCCAATCCCCGGCTTCGACAGGCTCAGCCCGAACGATGGGTGAATGAACAGGAGACCCAAGGCCAAGGTGCAATTCCACCCGTTCGCCCTGAGCTCGTCGAAGGGCTACCTCAGAGCTCCCAAACCGTTCAGCCTGAGCTTGTCGAAGGCAACCCCAGGCCCTGGCTTCGACAGGCTCAGCCCGAACGGTGGTTGTTTGCACAGAGACATTGACCCAGATTGACCCAGAGGACTCGACCATGCCCACCCCATCCCTCCAGTCACTTCCCCACGGCTACCGCGCCCTCGTCATCGGCGCCGCCGGCGCCATCGGCAGCGCCTTGCTCGCCCACCTGCAGGCCGACCCGCGCTGCGCATTGGCTGTGGGCGTGGGCCGCCACACCACCCCGTCGGTAGACCTGGACGACGAGGCCACCATTGCCCACGCCGCCCAACACTTCAAAGCCCAGGGCCCGTGGCGCTGCATCATCCACGCCGCGGGCATGCTGCACGGCCCCCATGGCCTGCCAGAAAAACGCCTGGGCCAGCTGAACTACGCACAGATGGAGGCCACATTTCGCACCAACACCTTCGGCCCCGCACTGGTGCTGGCGCACTTTGCGCCGCTGCTGCCCAAACAAGAGCGCAGCTTGCTGGCCGTGCTCTCCGCCAAGGTCGGCAGCATTGGTGACAACCGCCTGGGCGGCTGGTACAGCTACCGGGCGTCCAAGGCCGCGCTCAACATGCTGCTCAAAACAGCGTCGATTGAAGTGGCCCGCACCCACCCGCTGGCGGTACTGGCGGCGCTGCACCCGGGTACGGTCCGTTCGGCTTTGTCGGCGCCGTTCAACGGGGCAGAGATTGGGCGGGCGCCAGCCGATGCTGCGGGGGATTTGTTGCGGGTGCTGGACGGCCTCAGCGCAGAGGCGACAGGCGGTTTTTATACCTACAACGGAGATCCGTTGCCCTGGTGAAGCTTGGCTTGTTTGCTATGGTTTTGATATGCAAGGTCGTTTACCATCAAGCGCTAGCGGCCAATTTGGCTTAAAAATGGCCGCGTTGAACGGGCTGGGTGGCTGTGCGGTGCCGGGCAGCTACAACCCCCAGGTTTGCTATCACTTAGCCGCGAGATCTTCCACGCGCAAGCTCTGAACCCACCGCCGCGTTCAGCGTCTCCAGGTCAAATGGCTTCTTCAGCACCGACTGCACCCCCACCAGCTTTTCCACCTCTGCCATGTCCGCGTGCCCCGTGGCCACCAACACCGGAATCTGCGGATAGATCTCCCGCGCAGCTGTGATGAATTGGGCGCCGTTCATTCCGGGCATCAGGTAGTCAGACATCAGCAAATCTGGCATGCGGCGCCGCAACTCTTGCAAACCACTCTCGCCGTCGCAAGCCTCGCGCACGCTGTAGTTCAGCAGGCGCAGCCCCTCGGCAATGCCTTGCCGCACCGCCACATCGTCCTCCACCACCAGCACCTCGGTGCGCGTGGTGGTGTTTGGTCCATTGCCGCTGGTAACAACGCTTTCGGGCGCGTCGCTGACCTCCAGCGGTTTGACTTGCGGAAACCGCAGTTTCACGGTGGTGCCCAGGCCTTCGCGGCTGACAATTTCTGCGCTTCCGCCCGACTGATTGGCGAAACCGTAGACCTGGCTCAGGCCCAGGCCTGTGCCCTCGCCATCGCCCTTGGTCGTAAAAAACGGGTCAAAAACCTTCGCCTGAATCGTCTCGGGGATGCCGCAGCCGGTGTCTTGCACGCTGATCTGCACCAGCGGGCGGTTCTCGGCGCTGTTCAGCAGCTCGGTGCGCACCGTCAAACTGCCGCCATCCGGCATGGCGTCGCGCGAGTTGACGGCCATGTTCAGCAGCGCCATTTCCAGCTGCGCACCGTCAATCAATGCCCACGCCTCGCCCTCGCACACGTCAATCTGCACCCGAATCTTGGAGCCCACCGACACCTCGATGAGTTCTTGCAGACTGTTCACCATTTCATTCACGTTGTGCATGCGCGGCAGAAGGCTCTGGGCGCGTGCAAAAGACAGCAACTGCGCCGTCAGCCGTGCACCGCGGTCCACAGAATCTTTGGCGCGGCGGGCGTAGTCGGTGGCCCGGCTTTCGCTGGACAACCGCATGATCAACTGCAGATTCAGGCTGACCGCGTGCAGCAGGTTGTTGAAGTCATGTGCAATGCCTCCCGTCAGCCGCCCAATCGCTTCCAGCTTCTGGCCCTGAACCACGTTGGACTGAATCCGCTCGCGGTCCGCAATCTCGCGCATCAACCGGTCGTTGGCGCCCGCCAAGTCACTGGTCCGCTCGGCGATGCGGCTTTCCAGCTCGGCGTTCAGCCGCTCCACGGTCTGCTTGCCATGCTCAATATCGGTCAGGTAGCGCCGCGCGGCATATTGCCGCACACGGGCTCGCAGCGCCGAACGGGTGGCGCTGAGCAGCGTGTCGGGGTTCAGCGGGCGTTCCAGAATCACCAGATTCCCAAGTTCCTGCATCGATCCCGCCGCATGAAAAGAGCGTTTGCTGGACTGGCGCATGGCCAGCACCACAAACGGAAAATCCGACCACGCCGGTTGCCGAATCAAGAAGTCGCGCAGCGCCTCATCCAGTCCGCCCGCCAGCACCTCCTCCGTCAAGATGGCGGTGGCAGCGGTGCCCAGCTCCAGCTCGCCCAGCAACGCTGCCGCATCACGGCACACCACACATTCAAAGGTGTCCCGTTGCAGCACCGATGCGATGACCGCGGCGTCGCGGCCATGGGGCGCAAGGATCAAGACGCGGCTTTCCATTGCGGCCGCTTTCATCGCGTGGGGGCGGCGACATCCGTGTCACCCAACAAGGCCTGTCGACCCGTATATTGCGCAGCGCCCGCGAGTATTCCGTGGAAGTCCGTCAACGGCTCGCCAATCTCCACACCATTGGGGCCCAGGCGAAACTCGCGAATGGTGGATTCGTGCTGCAGCGTGCGGCTCTTGATGACCGAAATCGCTTTGAGGAAGTTGCCACGCGCTTCAAAGAAACGGTAATGCACCATGGCATCGCTGAGGTAGCTCAGGTCAATGTCCGACTTCATGTCGCCCACAGTGCCGTGCAGCGACAAAATGATCAGCGTGACGATGCCCCGAGCGTTCAGGTAGGCCAGCAATTCATGCATCTGCAGCAGCAGAGATTTGCCCCCCGGCATGGCTTGCAGGTACGAGTTGAGGCTGTCCAGCACCACCAGCTGCACGCCATCTTTTTCTACCGCGTCGCGCACGGCGTTGGCAAACTGGCCGGGCGATACCTCAGCCGGATCAAACGACCGGATCAAAAGGTGGCCCGAGGCAATGAACGTATCCACCTCCAGCCCCAGCGCGCGCGAGCGCAGGCGCAACGTGTTCAGCCCTTCGTCAAACAGGTAGTACGCCACCCGCTCGCCCCGTTGCAAGGCAGCAATGGCGCAACTGGTGGCGGTGGTGGTTTTGCCCACACCCGCCGGGCCGGCCAACAACAGATTGCTACCCGGCGAAAGCCCGCCCCCCAGCATCTGGTCGAGTGCAGCGGTGCCGGTGGACACGGGCTGCGCATTGAACGATTGCCCATGTTCGCCCGCCACCAGCCGTGGAAACACCTGCAGCCCGCCACGTTCCAGGTTGAAGTCGTGCTCACCGCTTCTGAACTTCACGCCACGCAGCTTCACCACACGCAAATTGCGTTTGTCCGGGCCGTAGTCTCTGGCGTTTTGATTCAGATGCACAACACCGTGCGCGATGCTGTGCAACTGTTGGTCTCCCTCGCCCGACGACTTGTCGTCCAGCATCAGCACCGTGCAATCCAGCTGGGCGAAAAACCGCTTCAAGGCCAGTATCTGGCGGCGGTATCGCAAAGAGCTTTGCGCCAGCATGCGCAGCTCAGACAAACTGTCAAACACAACACGGTGCGGTTTGAGGTCGCCCACCAGCCGCATCACCGCATTGGTCGTCTCCCCTAGTTCAAAGTCCGACGGGTGCAGGATGGTCTGCTCGGCTTCTTCACTCAAACCCTCTTCGCTCACCAGGTCGTAGATCTGGATGCCATCCAGCGCCCAGCCATGCGAATCGGCCACCTGCGTCAGCTCTTCCAGCGTCTCCGACAGGGTCACGTACAAGGCGCGTTCGCCTTGCTCGCGGCCCTCCATCAGGAACTGCAGCGCCAACGTGGTTTTGCCCGTGCCCGGGCTGCCTTCGACCAGATACAGGTGCCGCTTTGGCAGCCCGCCGCTCAAGATGTCATCCAGCCCGGCAATACCGGTGGAGGCCAAGGCATGCGGTTGCTGCTGCTGTTGTTGCTGCGGAGGGAGGTGAGAACTGTTCGACAAACGCTGTCCTTTCAAAAGTCCGCGACCCGGGTGCGTGGGCTCTGGCAACGTGGAGCAGAGCGCGGGCAAACGATGAAGCGTGGGAGCGCGGTAGGGGCGCAGATTCAAAACCGTTTCGGTTTCTTTCTGCACTTACCCGAGGCCGCTTGAGGCACTGCCCCGACTATCTCTGAGGGAGGCGGGGTAGTCGGTCAGTCCATTTCGGTATTGAAAGAGCGGCGGCTCCTACAGACGCTATGGGTTGGGCGGGGCAGTATTAATGATGGTGGCAGAGGTGGGCGCAGAAGGCGATGTCGTCGCGACGCGCAGACCAGACCCCGTGCCAGAATGAACCGATGAGCACCACCACCTCCTCCTTCCAGTCCGACGCAGACAGCACCCAGGTCACCACCTACACCTGGGCCGAAACCTCCGGCAAACCTGCGGGCGTTGTGCAGATCTCTCACGGGCTTGCCGAGCATGGCGAGCGCTACGACCGTTTTGCACGGGCGCTGAACGCCGCAGGCTTCATCGTCCACGCCGTGGACCATCGCGGACACGGGCGCACTGCCGGTGGTCGGCTGGGGGACTTTGGCAGCGCTGGTTTCAGCGGCCTCATTGCCGACGTGGCCCAGTTCGGCGCCTTGCTGCGCGCACAGCATCCCGGCCTGCCGCTCTTCCTGTTCGGCCACTCCATGGGCTCGTTCGCAGCGCAGGCGGCGATTCTGGACCACGCAGCCACTTGGTCCGGCGTGATCTTGTCGGGCTCCACCGCCCTCGACCTGTTGGCCGCCGCCATGGCCAACGCCCCCGCCGACGCGCCCGCCGGGCTCGCAGCATTCAACGCCGGGTTTGAACACCGCACCGGCTACGAATGGCTGTCGCGCGACGCTGCAGAGGTAGACGCCTACGTCGCAGACCCCTGGTGCGGCTGGGACATGCCGGACGATGTGATCCCCGCGCTCTTCGCGCCCGCCCCCCGGCTGGCCGACCCCGCGCTGCTCGCGCGCATCCGCAGCGACTTGCCCATCCTGATCGCGTCAGGCGATGCGGACCCGCTGGCTGCAGGCGGGGCATTGATTCAGCAACTGGGGCAGCGGTATCGGGATGCAGGTGTGGCCGATGTGACGGTCAAGCTGTACCCGGCGGCTCGGCATGAAATCTTGAATGAGACGAATCGGGATGAGGTGACGGGGGATGTTGTGGCGTGGTTGCGGGAGCGTATGGAGGTGGCGTAGTTGATGCTCGACGCCATTGTTGCGATCTGGTCGATGCTTGCTTTAGGCTGAACACGGTCCTTTGCGGGGGGGGGCTTGCAAATGACGACTACCAACTTATCGAAGCCACTCTGTGCCCCATCGTTTCGTCTTTAAGCCACTTGGTGAACAGCTGTCTTCCAATGGCGTGATTTCGCTCTAGAAAGTGATCACTGCAGAATCTGGATGGCGCGATCGTCTTCGGTGAATTCTCGACCCACAACAAATTCATCGTTATCCAGCTCTGGGGTGATTTGTGAGGTGGCCATGATTAGCTGGTACTCCACATCGTAAGTTGCACACTCTTCCGCAATGATTCGTTGCAGCAAGTGAGACCGAGCAAGCTCCATCCCGCCGTCCTCAATGCCATCCAGGACCAAAAAGCGCGGAAACCGCATCGACTTGATTTTGATAGAGGCACTCAGCAGTGCTACATGGAAGAGTAGACGAAGCACTACCGTCGAGCTCTCAGAGAAGCGGTCAGATCCATCAACAGCCACTTTGTTATCAGTAAAGCTGAAATGCACGTTCTGGGCCGTCTTGAACTCAGCTTGACGGTAAAGGTCCTTTCGTAGCAAGCGACTCAACGTGCTTGAAATCTGGGTAGAAACCTCGCGTTTGAGATTTTCTTGGACGTCCTCAAGCACTGTAATTTTGAGCTCCAAGTCATCAATTCGCTCGACAAGAGAATCCCGCTTTTTCTTCAGCTCTTCGATGACGCTAGCTAGTCGCTGGTTCTCATATAGGCCCTTGATCTCTTGGTCGAGTGCTCCCGCTTCGCGGGAAGCGACCTCAAGAGCTATCTCCAAGTCACTGGACCAAGATTCCGCTGCAGAACTGTATTTCCTCCCGAGCTTGTTTAATTCTTGGCGCAATGAAGGCAACGCTGCTCGTAGTGCTTGAACTTCATCAGCACCCCGCTTCGCAATTGATTGAGATTCCTTAAGCTGCAAACGCAACTCATTTTTCATGCGCAGAAGTTGAGCATCGCCAGCCGGGCCACTAATCGGACTTTTACACAGAGAACAAGAACCTTCAGCAGACTCGATAGATTTAACTTCCGCGAGACAGCATGGACAAATTTGGAAACTCAGTCCACCGAAGTATTTTCTCGCCTGCTCAGATTCTTCGAGACTAACTAACCTCGAACTCAGTTCCAATACAAACTCATTGGTGTCGGCGAGTTCTGCTTCCTTCTGCGCAACTTGGTCCAGAGCCGAAGTAAGAGCCCTTTTGGCTTCGTCCAACTCTTTCCGGGCCGGAGCCTCGTCACTCTTACGCTTCGTATCCTCTTGTATCGTTCTCTCTCTCTTCAGGCGCGAGATCTCTTTGTGAAGGACTTCGCGACGGCTCTCCGCTTCAATAATCTGCTGCCCAAAAAATTCAATTCCAATGTCTTGCTTTGATTTTGCTAAGACAGTGAAAATACTTCGTAACTCAGACTCTGCGCTGCTTAGGTCTTTCTCTAGTTCACGCTTTTCAAGTTGGGCAGAGTAAAGGGTATCGTCGTAAACACCTGAGATATAGTTGCCCACTGTCTCTCGAGTTAGCGCGCTATCCCAATTGTCATTTCTAAAAATTGGTTGATGCAACGATGGCTGGTCTGCATAAATCACGCGAAGAAACTGGTGCATAGTCAGATTGGAAGCGCCGTCTCCTTGTGCCTCTGGCATTCCCAATGCCAAAAATATGCTCTGCGTAAAGCCGAGTTTATTTTCGCTTCGCTTATAAGGGTACAACTCCCAGCCTTGGAATGCCGATGCTTCAGCGTCAGACAACTTTCCCCAAAAGATGTACATAGGGCGCTGCCGCTCTTCGCTAATTTGCCTTTTAAGAGTTACTCGGCGACCATTTAGCGACACTTCAGTGACGACGAAGTCACAAAGCAAGGCCTGTTTCTTCCAGGGTATTTCTTCGGAGCCTAAGCCGAATGCCAGAAAGTCGAGCGTGGTAGTTTTGCCAGAGCTGTTGTGCCCCTTGATTATGTTCAGGCCAATATGGAAACTTTCACTCAATACAACGTAACCGTCCTTCAGGACACGCAGCTCATTCACGACGAGTGTGGGCTCAAATCGGGTCATATCGGTATTCCATCAGTCCTGAACGCTGTTTGAGGCCGCCAGTGCCTCGCAATGGCAACGCACTCAACTGCGTCATTACAAAATTCATAAGCATGCCCGTTTGACTCGAAGAGTCCGGCAGTGGGCGGCTGAACTCATCAGGAAGGGTTCGATTTGTACGACTGATAATTCCCTCTTCGAGTTTTTTCGAATCGAAGACATCCGAAGCAACCAAAAGTCGTGTGGCGGAGTTCTGTATTTGCTCAAGGTCGTGAAAGGTCCTAAGCGAGCTGACCGGGCCTCTAAATTTATTCTTGGCCTCCTTTGCTACCGCTCGAATGCCCTGAAGATTTTGCGGGAGCGCGATTTTTGCAATTTCCGCCGGAAAGCAAAGGTAGAAATCAAGAATTCTCAATTTTGAATATTCAAGCTCTCTAACTGTTTGCGTCAGAATCGTCATGCGATAAATGCAGTGATAGGCGTCAAATGCTGGATGATAAATTAGCATTTATCCCACCTAATGTGGCAGTTGCCGCCGAGGAAGTAGAGCATGCCCAAAACGTCTATTGAGGTTATTTGCAGATCGTTCTCGCCGAGCATTGCATTGGTTGGGGCCAATACCTTTTCACTAATCAGTGCTTCTACATCAACAGGCGATTGGCCAGCCTGGATGGCCGGTCTTACATGCTGCACAAACTCCGTGTGAATGAAACTCAGAATGTGAGTAATGATGTCTTGCGTGACAGGTGAAGTTTGCCAGCGTGCAATAATCATTGCGGCACGTTGCTTCCACAGCAAAGCTTCTGGAATCATATATGCGCGCCCGCTTTCGGTTAGCTTTGCTTCCAAGCCGCGAACATCGAAGGTCGCCGCTGCAGTGTAGTGCTGTAGGAGGTCGGCGATATTGGACTTGTGGGCAGAGGATTGCTCAGCGTCACGAAATACTTCATACAGGTGGGATAACGACGTTGGCTGGGTGTTGTAGACCTTTTTAATGCCAACGACGATGTCTTCCCCAGCCTTATTGTCTGTGACGACGACCGACATTTTGGTCAACGCTTATTGTGCGAGTTGGTCGTCTTGTTGCCGACAATAATGTCGCCGCCTGCTTGGTTGTTTTTCACGACGGTGTGGGAATTATTCGAATTGCGCTTAATGACGAGCTTCAGAGCGATGCCCGCCGCAGCGATCACACCAAGGGCGGCCAGCGCCCACTTACCAATTTCCGTCCAGTCCATAGTCTCCCTCTGCGCAACGTTTGATTTGAATTGCTCACCACTCGGTCTTACGGAGCATAAATCAAAATGTTACATCTGAGGGCAAATTGATGCCAAAGTACGAGCGATCCGAATCTGTCCGCTTATGCTGAAAAATCATGTTTTCGCCCAGAGGCGCTAACCGCTACGGAGCGGAAATCGTGAGGTCGCGGTGTAATTACGGCCAATAGGCCGCTGCCAAGTAGCCAGAACCCAGGCCATTCAATCTCCTGGGTCACTGACCCATCTACCGACCCCGAACCCCTCGCCCCCTCCGCGCAGCCCCCGCGATCTGACAAGCGCGTCGGTAGGCGCGCAAGGTCAACTCCGCCCGCTGCATCACGGTGTCTTCCACCGCAGCAGCGCGGTCGGCCAGCTCATCAGCCTGGGCCTGCAGCAGCTCCGCCGGGCTCATCCCCGACGCCTCGCCCGTCAGCAGCGCAATCCCTTCGCTCACATGCCCCATGGTGTAGACGTGGAACAGGCCTTGCTCCACCGCGGTCAGGATGGGGCGCTCCAGCATCAGGTGGCGGCGGTTGCGGGCGGGGATGAGCACGCCCTGCGTGCCGTCCAGGCCCGCCATGGCGCAGGCGCGGAACCAGCCTTCGATCTTTTCGTTGATGCCGCCCACGGGCAGCACCTCGCCGTGCTGATTGAGCGCGCCGGTCACCGCAATGCCCTGGCGCAGCGGCAGGCCTGACAGGCTGGACAGCAGCGCATACAGCTCGGCGCACGAGGCCGAGTCGCCCTCCACGCCGCTGTATTCCTGCTCGAACACTATGGACGCGTTGAGCGCCAGCGGCGCCACGTGGCTGAACAGCGCGGTGAGGTAGCTGTGCAATATCAGCACGCCCTTGTCGTGGATGGGGCCCGACATATCGACTTCGCGCTCGATGTTGAGCAGGCCCTCTTGCCCGGCAAAGGTGCGTGCGGTGATGCGCACCGGAAAGCCGAAGCGGTAGTCCCCCAGGTCGACCTGCGTCATGGCGTTGATCTGGCCGGTGATGGAGCCTGCCAGCGTGATCAGCCGCTCGCCTTCGGTGATGGAGTCGTGCAGTTCTTCTTCGGGCTGGTTGTGGCGCTGGGTGCGGGCGGCCAGGGCGGCTTGCACGTCGGGTGCTTGCACCAGCACGCCGCCGCGTCGCGTCTTGCACAGCGCGGCGCTTTCGATGACCAGCGCCTCGGTGTGCGCAAAGCGTGCGCTCTGGCGGCCCTGGTCGTCGGCCTCGCGGTGGGTTTGCTCCAGCAGCAGGGCCACTGCGTCGGGCGCGAAGTGGGGCAGGCCACGGCGTTTGCAGCAGTGCGCCACAAAGATGGCGGTGGCGTGGTGGGTGGCGGGGGTGGCGGCAAAGTGGTCTGAAAAATCCACCTTCACACGAAAGCGGCGCGCGGCGTCGGGGTCGGCGTCCTGCAGCGCGTAGTACTCGTCCACCGATCCGATCAGCACGATCTTCACATCCACGTCCACGGGCTCGGGCTGCAGCGCCACCGCGCCGCCGGGGCCATGGCCGGGGCTGCCGCCGCCACCTTCCTCGATCTGCAGGCGGCCGCAGCGCAAAAAGCGGCGCAGGCGTTGCCACAGGCCTTCTTCAGCAGCTAGGTCGTGCAGGTGCAGCAGGATGAAGCCGCCATGCGCCTTGAGCAGGCTGCCCGCGTGCACGCTGGAGTGGTCGGCCTGCACGGTGTCGGCATCCGAGCCGTGTTCGATGCTGCCAAACAGGGTGCGCAGCGTGGGGTTGTCCTCCACCACCACGGGGGCGGCCGTGCGGCCGTGGTTGTCGACCACCAGGTTGACCTGGCAGCGGGCCAGCAGCTCGTCGAGGGCGTCTTTGCGGTCGTCTTCGGCGTCGGCCACCTGGTCATTGCTCGGGTCACCGTCGCCGGGTTCGAACAGGTCGATGTGGTCCAGCACGGTGCGCTCTACCTGGTCGAGCCATTGGGTGAGCTTGATGGCGTCTTTGATCTGCTGGCGCAGGTTTTGGCGCAGGCTGTGCAGCGCGTGGTCGACCAGCGGCTTGACGGCCTGGCGGCGCAAGGTGGTCAGGGCCTCGTCGCGGGCGCGCTCCAGGGGGCGGGCGGCGTCCAGAAAACGCGCTATCTCGGTGCGCAGGGCCTGCTCGGCAATGTCGATCTCGGCGCGGCGCTCGCGGGGCAGGGCGCGGGCCTCGCCTTCGGTCAGCGGCTGGCCTTTGGGGCCCGTCAGCGTGAAAACCATGTGGCCGCCTTCGCGCGACAGGCGAAACTGGCGCGCCTCGGCAAACGCATCCAGCACGGCAAAGGCCTCGGTTTCTTGCGTGTGCCAGGCTTTTTCGATGCGCTCTGCGTCCGCCTTGAAGTCGGGGCTGGTCAGGCGCTTGGGGATGTCGGCCTGCAGATGTTTGGCCATGTCTGCCATGCCTTGGCGCAATTGGCGACCCTGGCCTGCGGGTACGCGCAGTGCGCGGGGCCGGTCGGGCGCGTCAAAGTTGTGCAGGTAGCACAGGTCGGGTGGCACCACGCGCTCTGCCGCTGCGGCCTGCATGGCCTGGCGCAGCAGCGACGCGCGGCCGCTGCCCACTTCGCCCAGCGCGAACAGGTGGTAGTCGGGCTGCTGCATCGCCAGGCCAAACTGCGCGGCGGCCTGGGCGCGCTCCTGGCCGATCCAGGGCAGAGGCAGGTCTTGCAGCTCGGCCGTGCTGGCAAAACCCAGCGTGGAGGGGTCGATGGCGAGGCGCAGTTGGTGGGGGGCAAGGGCAGAAGCGGGCATCGGTGCGGGTGTGGGAGAGGGCAGAGTCACCGAAGTGGGTCTGTGATCTCAGAATATGAGTCAAATTGGCCTCTAGCGCTTATTGGATAAGCGCTAGCAGCTATAAAAATAGTAGTAACTGCCAGTCAGTGTGCCACGGGGCACACGCCTGCGGGGGCGCCGCCCGCCAGCGCGTGGCTGCGCGCATCGGCCAGCGCTGCAGCGGTGGGGGCCTCGGTGGGCCAACCCGCCAGGTGCTGCTGCGCCACGCGGCTCAGGGCAGTGATCCAGTGGTTGTTGTCGTTCAGGCACGGGATGTAGTGAAACTCCTGGCCGCCCGCGTGCAAGAACGCCTCGCGCACTTCCATGTTGATTTCTTCCAGCGTCTCCAGGCAGTCGCTGGTGAAGCCGGGGCACACCACGTCCACCCGCCGCGTGCCCGCTTTGCCCAGTGCCTCGATGGTGGGCTGGGTGTAGGGCTCCAGCCACTTGGCTTTGCCAAACCGCGACTGGAAGGTGATGCGGTAACGGTCCTCGCGCAGGCCCAGGCGCTCGGCCAGCAGGCGGCCGGTCTTGCGCGATTCGCAGTGGTAGGGGTCGCCCAGGTGCAGGGTGCGTTCGGGCACGCCATGAAAGCTCATCACCAACTGGTCGGGCTGGCCGTGGTGCTTCCAGTGGGTTTCGATGGTGCGGGCGAGCGCGTCGATGTAGCCGGGGGCGTCGTGATAACGGTTCACAAACCGCAGCTCGGGCACGTTGCGCGTGCGTGCGGCCCAGGTGTAGACGGCGTCAAACACGCTGGCCGTGGTGGTGGCCGAATACTGTGGATACAGCGGCAGGATGAGGATGCGCGTGGCGCCCTCGGCCTTCAACGCATCGAGCTGGCTGGCGATAGATGGGTTGCCGTAGCGCATGGCGTGGCGCACCAGCACCGCGTGCCCCGCTTCACCCAGCCAGCCGCGCAACAGCGTGGCCTGCTTGGCCGTCCACACGGCAAGAGGCGAGCCCTCGGGCGTCCACACGCTGGCGTATTTGGCGGCGGACTTGGCGGGGCGGGTGCGCAAGATGATGCCGTGCAGGATGGGCCACCACACCAGCTTCGGAATTTCGACCACGCGGTGGTCGCCCAGAAACTGCGCCAGATAGCGGCGCACGGCCGGGGCGGTGGCGGCATCGGGCGTGCCCAGGTTGCAAAGCAGCACCGCCGTGCGTTCGGCCTGGCCGTGGGTGAAAGGGGGTTCTGGCTGGAAAGAGGGCATGCGGCATTTTCACCCACGCGCCCGGCTGGGTCGATGCAGGGCTTTTGCAGCAGTGGCCGCGGCCTTTTTGCAATGCCTCGGGTAATCCCCGATGCGGCTATGAAACCGGTTTCATAAACTGCCCTCACTTTGGAATAACGCCTCTTCACCGTGAATTACCAGTTTCAGTTCGATGCCGTTTTTGCCGCGTGGCCCTTGTTGCTCAAGGGCACGTGGACCACCGTGCAGTTGTCGCTCACGGCCACGCTGCTCGGGCTGGTGGTGGCCATTTTTTGCGCCTGGGGCAAAACGGGCGGGCCGGGTTGGCTGCGGTTTTTGATCAACGCGTACATCGAGGTCATCCGCAACACGCCGTTCATCGTGCAGCTGTTCTTCTTTTTCTTTGCGCTGCCCTCCATCGGGCTGCGCTGGTCGCCGTACACCGCGGCGCTGACGGCCATGGTGGTCAACCTGGGCGCCTATGCAGCAGAGATCGTGCGGGCGGGCATCGAGTCCATCCCCAAGGGGCAGATCGAGGCGGGCAAGGCGCTCAACCTGAAGCCGTGGGAGATTTTTCGTTTTGTCATCCTCAAACCCGCGCTCAAGGCTATTTACCCGGCGCTCACCAGCCAGTTCATCTTGCTGATGCTGAGTTCGGCCGTGGTGTCGGTGATCTCGGCGGACGACCTGACATCGGTGGCGGCCAATCTGCAGTCGCAGACCTTCCGCAGCTTTGAGATCTACATCGTGGTGGCCGCCATTTACCTGCTGCTGGCGATGACGTTCTCTGCGCTGTTCAAGCTGATTTACCAGCGCACGCTGAACTACCCCGACCGCCGCTGAGGAATCTAGGCCATGCGTACTTTCGGACTCTCCGAGTTTCTATTCATCGTGCAGGCCGCGCAGTGGACGCTGGCGCTGTCGGCTATTGCCTTTGTGGGCGGGGCGCTGCTGGGGCTGCTGGTGGCGTTGTCGCGCACGTCTGAAAACGCTGTGGCGCGCAATGCGGCGCGGGCGTTCATCCAGGTGTTTCAGGGCACGCCGCTGCTGCTGCAGTTGTTCCTGATCTTCTTTGGTGCCCCGGTGCTAAGGCTGGATATCAACCCCTGGGTGGCTGCCGGTGCAGCGCTGGTGCTGAACAGCGCGGCGTTCCTCGCAGAGATCTGGCGCGGCTGTATCGAAGCCGTTCCCCGCGGCCAGTGGGAGGCCGCGCAGGCCCTGAGCCTGAGCTACATCAACCGCATGCGGTTTGTGGTGCTGCCCCAGGCTTTCAAGATTGCGCTGCCGCCCACGGTGGGCTACATGGTGCAGATCATCAAGGGCACCTCGCTGGCGGCCATCATCGGTTTCACCGAGATCACCCGTGCGGGCCAGATCATCAACAACGCCACGTTCCAGCCGCTGCATGTGTTCACCACCGTGGCCGCGCTGTACTTCGTGATCTGCTGGCCGCTGTCGCTGCTGGCAGCGCGCATGGAGCGCAAGCGCGCACGGGCTTTTGCGCGCTGACTTTTTATTTTTCCGCTGCCCTTTCATACCAACCTTCTGGAGACATGCCATGACTTTTTCTTTGCACCGCCGCACTGCCACCGCCGCTTTGGCCGCCCTGGGCCTGGGCGCCGCCCTGACAGCGTTTACCCCGCTGGCGTCGGCCCAAAGCGTGGACGACATCAAGAAGAAGGGTGAGATCACCATTGGCATGCTGGTGGACTTTCCGCCCTACGGCACCACCAATGCGCAAAACCAGCCCGACGGCTACGACGCCGACGTGGCCAAGCTGCTGGCCAAGGAGCTGGGCGTTAAGGCCAACATCGTGCCGGTGACCGGCCCCAACCGCATTCCCTTTTTGCTGACCAACAAGGTCGATGTGCTGGTCGCCTCGCTGGCCATCACGCCCGAGCGCGCCAAGCAGGTGCAGTTCTCGCAGCCCTATGCAGCCGCCACC
Source organism: Acidovorax sp. (assembly GCF_046291265.1). Taxonomy (GTDB): domain Bacteria; phylum Pseudomonadota; class Gammaproteobacteria; order Burkholderiales; family Burkholderiaceae_C; genus Acidovorax. Next base: position 119,174 of record NZ_JBKBTV010000002.1, read on the forward strand.
ATCGTGTTGTACGGCAAGACGGGCGCCAACATCAAAAGCGCGGCGGACCTGAAGACCGTGCGCGTGGGCGTGGCCCGTGCCAGCACCCAGGATGTGGCCGTGACCAAGGCCGCGCCTGAGGGCACCGAGATTCGCCGCTTTGACGACGACGCATCGGCCATGCAGGCGCTGATCTCTGGCCAGGTGGATGCGATTGGCTGCTCGGTCACGGTGGCGGCGCAGATCGCCAAGCGCGTGCCGGCCAACACGTTTGAGAACAAGTTCAACCTGCTGCAGCAGGCCATGGGCATTGCCATGCGCCCCGGCCAGGAAGACCTGCACAAGGCTGTGAACGAGTTCGTGGCGCGCAACACCGCCAACGGCGAGCTGAACAAGCTGTACCAAAAATGGCTGGGCGCAGACCTGCCCAAGCTGCAGTAAAGCCAACGCCAGACCGGACAGCACAAGGAGCCATTGATGAGCGACGCAGTCACGACCCCGGCGGGCACCCCGCCGATCATCCGCATGGAAGGGGTCAACAAGTGGTACGACAGCTTTCAGGTGCTGACCGACATTGATCTGTCGGTGCGGCCTGGCGAGCGCATCGTGATCTGCGGGCCATCGGGCTCGGGAAAATCGACGCTGATCCGCTGCATCAACCGGCTGGAGACAGTGCAAAAGGGCCTGATCGAGGTCGATGGCATTGAGCTGACCGCGGGCGGAAAGAACGTGGATGCCGTGCGTGCCGAGGTGGGCATGGTGTTCCAGCAGTTCAATCTGTTCCCGCACCTGACCATTCTCGAAAACTGCACGCTGGCGCCCATGCGCTCGCGCGGCATGAACAAGGCCGAGGCCGAAGAGGTGGCCATGAAGTACCTCACGCGCGTGCGCATTCCTGAGCAGGCGCACAAGCACCCCAGCCAGCTCTCAGGCGGCCAGCAGCAGCGGGTGGCCATTGCGCGCGCGCTGTGCATGGCCCCCAAGGTCATGCTGTTTGACGAGCCCACGTCGGCACTCGACCCTGAAATGGTGAAGGAAGTGCTGGACACCATGATCGGCCTGGCCGAAGACGGCATGACCATGCTGTGCGTGACGCACGAGATGGGCTTTGCCCGCAGCGTGGCCGACCGCGTGATCTTCATGGCCGACGGCAAGATCCTGGAGCAGGCGCCGCCCGAGCAGTTCTTTGGCCAGCCCCGGCATGAAAAGACCCGACAGTTCTTGGGCCAGATTTTGAGTTCGCACCACGCGCATTGAGGCAGGCCCGGTGAGCGTGCTGTTGAAGGGCCTCTTCACGGGGCCTGAAAGAAAAACATGAAGGTATTGATTTCGTTGTCCTCCTTTGGCGCGGCTGAAACCGCGCGCCACGGGCAGTGGTGGTGCACCGAACTGGGTCGCCAGGCGGGTGCCGATGGCGTGGAAGTGCGCGGCGAGCTGCTGCGTGATGCGGCCACAGAGCTGCCCGCGCTGGCGGGCCTGGCTGCGGTGTATTCCAGCCCCGAGGGGCTGTGGACCGCACAGGGCCAACTTGATGAAGCGGCCCTGGCGCGTGGCTTGCACGCAGCACAGGTGTTGCAGGCACCGCGGCTGAAGATGGCCATTGGTGGCTTTGGTCCGCAGTCGCGGGCATCGCTGACCCAGCTCAAGGCACTGCTTGACGCTGCGCCACAGGTAGAGCTGGTGATCGAGAACGACCAGACACCCACCGCAGGCACGCTGCCTGCCATGCAGGCCTTTTTTGCGGCCCAGGCGCAGGCGGGCCTGGACCTGGGCATGACCTTCGACATGGGCAACTGGCACTGGCAGGGCGAATGCCCGTTGCAGGCCGCGCAGGCCTTGGCGCCGTATGTGCGCTACGTGCACTGCAAGGGCGTGCAGCGCCTGCCGGGCAAATGGGTAGCCGTGCCGCTGGGTGAATCGGTAGCGCCCTGGCGCGCCGTGCTGCGCGCACTGCCCGCCGATGTGCCACACGCCATTGAGTACCCCCTGATCGGCGATGACCTGGTGGCCGTGACGCGTGACCAGGTGGCTTTCATTCGCGCCGCGCGGGAGGTCGCATGACCGAGCCTGCTTTCGATGTAGCACTGTTTGGTGAGGCCATGCTGCTGCTGGTCGCCAACGAGCCTGGCCCGCTGGAGAACGCCACGGGGTTTCACAAACGCACGGCCGGGGCTGAGACCAATGTGGCGATTGGCCTGGCTCGCCTGGGACTGAAGGTCGGCTGGGCCAGCCGCCTGGGCACCGATTCCATGGGCCGCGCTTTGCTGGGCGCCATGCAGGGCGAGGGCATTGACTGCTCGCACGTGGTGTGTGATGCCACGCAGCGCACCGGTTTCCAGTTCAAAGAGCGAGTGACCGATGGCCGTGACCCGCAGGTGGAATACCACCGCAAGGGTTCGGCCGCCAGCCAGATGGCGCCTGCGGATGTGGATGAAGTCTGGCTGCGTTCAGCACGCCACCTGCATGCCACCGGCGTGTTTGCGGCCATTTCGGACACCAGCCTGCAGGCCGCTATCCGCACGCTGGAGGTCATGCGTGCGGCGGGCCGCACCATTTCGTTTGATCCCAATTTGCGGCCGACACTGTGGTCATCGCCCGAAACCATGCGCCACTGGATCAACACCCTGGCCACCTACGCCGACTGGGTGCTGCCGGGCATGGAAGAGGGCGTATTCCTGACCGGTGAAACCACCCCCGAGGGCGTGGCGCGGTTCTACCGGGAACGCGGCGCCAAACTGGTGGTGGTCAAGCTCGGCGCTGAGGGTGCTTATTACGACAGCGACACACAAGGCACCGGCCACGTGCCCGGTGTGCCGGTGGCGCAAGTGGTGGACACCGTGGGCGCAGGCGACGGGTTTGCGGTGGGCGTGATCAGCGCCTTGCTGGCGGGGCTGCCCGTGCAAGCGGCCGTGCGCCGGGGCGCCTGGATTGGCGCGCGTGCCGTGCAGGTGCTGGGCGATACCGAAGGCCTGCCAAACCAAGCCCAGTTGCTGGAGGCCGGGCTGTGACCCTGTCTGATCAGCCGCACGGCACCGATGCCGAGCGCAAGCAGGTGCTGGTGTTTCGTGCGCTGCCGCCCGACCAGCTCGCGCGGCTGCAGGCCGTGCACGACGTGACCGTGGCCGACCCGCGCAAGCCCGAAGAACGCGCTCTTTTTGATGCCGCGCTGGCGCAGGCACAAGGATTGATTGGCTCTAGCTTTCCGGTGGATGCCGCCTTGCTGGCCCGCGCGCCGCGGCTGGAGGTGGTGTCCAGCGTTTCCGTGGGCGTGGACAACTACGCGCTGGACGCGCTGCAGGCGCGTGGCATTCTGCTGTGCCACACCCCCGGGGTGCTCGATGAAACGGTGGCAGACTCCGTGTTTGCCTTGCTCATGGCCACCAGCCGCCGGGTGGTGGAGCTGTCGCAACTCGTGCGCGAAGGCCGTTGGAGCAAGAACATTGGAGAGGACCTGTTTGGCAGCGATGTCCATGGCAAAACGTTGGGCCTGCTCGGATTTGGCCGCATCGGCCAGGCCATTGCGCGCCGTGCAGCGCTGGGTTTTGGCATGCCGGTGATCTACCACGCCCGCAGGCCGGTGGACCTGGCCGCCCACGCGCCCGAACTACAAGGCAAGGCCGCGCATGTGCCGCTGCCCCGCTTGCTGGCGCAGTCGGACTTCGTGGTGGCGATGCTGCCCTTGTCTGACAGCACACGGAACATGGTCAATGCCGATCTTTTTGCGGCCATGAAACCCGGTGCCATTTTTATCAACGGCGGCCGGGGCGCCACGGTGGTCGAACAAGACCTGTTGCACGCGTTGGACCATGGCACGCTGCGCGCGGCGGGGCTCGATGTGTTCGCCATCGAGCCGCTGCCGCTGGCGTCGCCCCTGCGTACCCACCCGCGTGTCACGCCGCTGCCCCACATCGGTTCGGCCACGCACGACACACGCCATGCCATGGCGGCATTGGCCACCACCAATCTGCTGCAGGCCCTGGCGGGCCAGCGCCCCGCAGCGGTGTACGACGCAGCGCAGGCATGAGCGATCTGCCCGCAGCGCCCCGCGCCCGCTCCACCATTGCCGATGTTGCGGCAGAGGCGGGTGTTTCCAAGGCCACGGTGTCGCGGTTTTTCAACCACCGTGAACGCCTGCTCAGCCCCGACATCGCCGCCCGTGTGGAGGCCGCCATCGCCAAGCTGGCCTATGTGCCCAGCCCCATGGCGCAGGCGTTGAGCCACGGGCGCTCGCGGCTGATTGGCCTGGTGGTGGCCGACATCACCAATCCCTATTCGGTGGCCGTGCTGCGCGGCGCCGAGAAGGTCTGCCAAGAGGCGGGCTACCTGGTGATGCTGTTCAACCTGGGCAACGACCGCGAGCGCGAACGCGCTGCCATCGACGCCCTGGCCAGCTACCAGGTGGACGGCTTCATCCTCAACACCCTGGGGCAGGGGGAGGGGCTGGCGGATGTGAACACCCTGCATGGCAAACCCGCCGTGCTGGTCGACCGGCGCCACACCGGCCTGGCGGCGGACTTTGTCTCGCTCGACAACGAAGGCGCCATGCAGGGCGCCTGCGCCCACCTGGTGGAGCAAGGGTGGCAGCGCCTGCTTTACATCACCCAGCCACTGCTCGGTGTGAGTTCGCGCATGGAGCGCACGGCGGCGTTTCGCGCTTTTGTGGCCGCACAAGGCCGGGGCGTGCGCGGCGAGGTGCTGGAGCTTGCGGCAGAGCAAAGCGACGAGGTGCTGGACCAGGCCCTTGCGCGCTGGCGCCAAAAAGCAAAGCCGGGTGAGCGCTGCGCAGTGGTCGCTGGCAATTCAGTGGTCACACTGCGCGTGGCGGCGGCCGTGTCGCGGGTGGGCTGGACCTTTGGACAGGAGCTGGGGTTTGTAGGGTTTGACGACCCCGAATGGGCGCCGCTGATCCGACCCGGGCTGAGCACCGTGGCGCAGCCCACTGACGCCATTGGCCACCGCGCCGCGCAGTGCTTGCTGGAGCGGCTCGGCGGACTGCAAGGTCCTGTGCGCGAAAGCCTGCTGCCGGGGCGGCTTATCGTGCGCGGGTCATCGCTGGGCCTGCCACCGCCCAAGGCGCCGGGCTGACCCTTTGTCGGTGGGTGCATTGGCCCGTTGGTGCAGGGGGTGCTGCGGTATGCTTTGCGGCTGCCGCCCAGCGTTCTGCAGGGCCGTGCAGCCCGTCTGCTCCATCTTCCCCCGTGCTGTTTTTTCAGGTGCGCCCTTGTGCTGAATCCCTCCCTGGACATCTCCCGCGTTCGCGCCATTTCCATTGATCTGGACGACACCCTATGGCCCATCTGGCCGACCATCACGCGGGCCGAAGCGGTGTTGCTGGACTGGCTCACGCACCACGCGCCCGCCACGGCAGCATTGTTCTCCAACACCGAGGCGCTGCGGGCCATCCGCAACCAGATGGTCACGCTGCGGCCCGATCTGCAAAGCGACTTGAGCGCCTTGCGGCGTGAGTCCATCCGCCTCGCGCTCACGCAGGCGGGCGACGAGCCCACGCTGGCTGAACCCGCCTTTGACCTGTTCTTCGCCGAGCGCCAGCGTGTGGACCTTTTTGAAGACGCCCACGACACGCTGGCATTTTTGTCGGCACGCTACCCAGTGATTGCCTTGTCCAACGGCAATGCCGACGTACACCGCATTGGCATCGGCCATTACTTTCGGGCCAGCATCAGCGCATCGGTGTTCGGCGTGGCCAAGCCCGATGTGCGCATTTTTCATGCCGCGGCCGACGCAGCGCAGGTGCAGCCGCACGAGGTACTGCACGTGGGTGACGACGCGACGCTGGATGCCCAGGGTGCGCTGGATGCGGGCATGCAGGCGGTGTGGATCAACACCGCCAACCATCCCTGGCCGCATGCGGCACTGCCCCACGCCACGGTGGGTAACCTCACCGCTTTGCGCCAGTTGTTCTCGTAGCGTGCTGGCGCCTACTTCTACTTAGTCGGCAATGTTTGGGGCTGCTCAGTCCCATTTTTCTTGTCTCAGATCAAGACTTTGCGGTTGCCGTGGCCCGCGCGCTTGATCGCTCAGGGCGATGGGGCCACACTTTGGCACCATGCCCCGTAACCCACCTGTTCTGCCCGCGGTTCGCACCATTGGATTTCTGCAGCCTCTGCATTGGCTGAAGCTGGGCTGGCGTGACATGCGCTGTGCGGGCTGGATCAGCGTTGTGCACGGCCTGGCTTTGGCGCTGTTGGGTGCGGCCATCATGGCGGTCGCACACCACCGGTTCTGGCTGTTGGCGGGTGCTTTGTCCGGCTTTCTGGTGGTGGCGCCGGTGCTGGCCACCAGTTTTTATGCGCTGAGCCGCGCGTTGGAGCGCGGGGAGCCCGCTACCTTGAGCGTGGTGCTCAAAACCTGGTTCAACTGGCAAAACAGCCACGTCAGCAAATGGGGCAACGACTACTGGTGCATGGTGCAGTTTGGCGCCTTGCTGGCACTGGCCGCGACGGGGTGGGTGATGACCTCGGCAGCACTCATCACTTTGCTCGCGCCCGTGCCCATTGAGACGCCGTCAGATTTTTTGCGGCATGTGGTGCTGGCACGCGAAGGCTGGCTGTTTGAGATCTGGCTGGCACTGGGCAGCCTCATGGCCGCGCCGATTTTTGCATCGAGCGTGGTCGCCATGCCGCTGCTGCTCGACCGCCGCGCCACGCTGTTGCAAGCAGTGCTGGCCAGCTGGCAGGTGGTGCTGGGCAACCCGCTGCCCCTGGCGTTCTGGGCGGCGCTCATCCTGGGGCTCACCTTGCTGGGGCTGGGGTCGTTGATGCTGGGGCTGATTGTCGTGATGCCGGTGTTGGGCCATGCCAGCTGGCATGCCTATCGCGATTTGACCGATGCCTCCAACTTGCCCCAGCGGGATTCTGCGGCCCCTGCAGTCACCAGGGGAGGCGCGCCGTGATCTTCGGCTTCACCGAGGCGCAGATCTCGGGCTTCTTCCTCACCTACGGGGTGGGTGCGTTCATCCTGTACATGTTGTTCATCATTGGACAGCTGGCGTGGGAGTCCAAGGCGGGGCGTTTTGGCACCTTTGTGCTGTTTCTGGGCCTGGGCGTGGGGTTCCTGGGGTTTATCGCCAAGGTGGTGATCCAGTGGTGGCTTGAGAAATAGCGCTTCAGGACCGTTCAGGCAATTTGCGAGGTCGCCTGCACCGTGCGCACTTTTTATCCCCCCGAGGTTGGCAACTACCCCGAAATGGCCGCCCTGTGAAGGTCCTTGGATGATTGATTCTGGAGGGCAACTTGTGGTGTTGCGGGTGCTGACGGCGCCTTTGAGAAAGCACATGCCCTACTACAGATCAGCTCAGCGCGGCCAGGATCGCAGCCCCAGCTCCTGGGCCAGTTGGCGATAGTCGCTCAGGCTGCGCTGCACAAAGTCTTCCAACGCTGTACCGGTGCGTGCAAATGGGTACAACCCATGTTGGCTGCACAGTGCTGCGTAGCCGGGTGCCACCAATGCCTCGGCAAAAGCAGCCACCCAGGCGCGCGCGGCGGCGTCGGGGGTGCTGGCCGCCATATACAGACCGCGCACTGTGGGCCAGACCAGGTCGATACCTTGCTCTCGTGCCGTGGGCAGGTCGGCCAAGGCGTCTGGCAGCCGGGCCTCCGACAGCACTGCCAGAAAACGCAGAGGCGCCCCCTTGTCCAAAGCCTGCCGTGCTTCGGCCGCGTCGCCCGTGAAGACGCCGATGTGGCCGCCGCGCAGCGCTTTCAGGGCCTCGCCGCCGCCTTCGAACGAGACAAAACGCATGCGTTTGGGGTCCTGCCCTGCGGAGCGCGTCAACAGCGCGGCTTTCATCCAGTCCTGGCTGCCCAGCGTGCCACCCGCGCCAAACACCACGCGGGCCGGGTCCTTGCGCAGCGCGGCCACTACGTCCTGCAGGCGCTGGTGGGGTGCATCGCGGTGCACCGCCACCACGCCGTAGTCGGTGCCCAGGGTGGCGATCCAGCGCACGGCGCTCACCGGGTGCGGCCCGAAGCGGCCTTGTGCGATGTTGAGCAGCGAGCCGCTGGAGAAAGCCACCAGCGTGCCCGGCCCGCCCAGACGTCCGGTGGCCACCTGGTCAAACGCCACGGCGCCGATGCCGCCCGGAAGGTAGCGCGTGCTCAGCGGCGGCCGGGTGGGGCGCACTGCCTGCACGGCTTTTGTGGCAAGGCCACAGGTCAGGTCGAACCCGCCACCGGGGCGTGAAGGGGCGACACATTCGGCCGCCTCGGTGGAGGCGTCGGCTGCCTGCGCAACGGGCCACCAGGCGGAGGTCGACGCAGCGGCCAGGACCCGCAGGGCTTGCCGGCGTGGGCTGCTGTTTGGATCAGACAGATTGGAGGTGGGGCGCATGGGATGTGCTGTGTTCGGGGCAGTGTTAGATCAGAACCTCAGGGACGTGGCCACCACAGGATGGCCAGCAGGCCGGGACCACCCGCACGGTCTTCCAGCCGCAGGGTGCCCCGGTGCCGTTCGGCGATGGACCGCGCAATCGCCAGGCCCAGGCCCGACCCGCCCGCAGCCGCCTGCGACCCGCGCCGGTAGCGCTGGCCCAGCGCATCGCGCTCGCTGGCGGGCAGGCCGGGGCCGTTGTCTTCCACGCTGACGCTCCAGCCCAGGCCGTCGCCCGCAGCCGATACGGTGACCGTGCCGTGCGCGGGTGTGTAGGCAATCGCGTTGGCCGCCAGGTTGGTCAACGCCTCGCGCAGCAGGCCGCTGTCGGCCACGGCCATGAACTCCGGCGTGGGGGTGTGGATGCCAAAGTCGATCTGCCGCGCGCGGGCGCGGGGCAGCAGCTCCAGTGCCACGGTGCGCAGCAGGGCGGCCAAGTCGAAAGGGGCCAGTTCCACCGCCGCAGTGTCGCTGCGGCCCAATGCCAGCAGCTGTTGCGTGCTGCGGGTGGCGCGCGCGATCTCGCCGCCAATGGCATCCAGCGTGTGTTGCACCTGGGTCGGATCGGCCTCGCGCCGTGCGTAGTCGATCTGCATTTGCAGCGTGGTGAGGTGGGTGCGCAGCTGGTGCGAGGCATCGTCCAGAAACTGCCGCTGCTGCGCCACCAGGTCCTGCGTGCGCGCCATCTGCTGGTTGGCGGCGGCCACCAGCGGGCGGATGTCGGCGGGCAGGTCGGTGTCGGCCATGGGGGTCATGTCGTCGGGGCTGCGCGCCTGCACCTCTCGCGCCAGACGCGCCAGGGGGCGCAGCGCCACGGCCAGGGTGGCGGCGGTGCCCAGCACCATCAGCGCCAGCACCAAGCCGTCGCGCAGCGCAGCCCGGCGCACAAACCGGTGGGTAAACTCCTGCCGCGAGCGGGTGCTTTCAGCCACCTGCACCAGCACGCTGCTCGCACCGGAGTCCGGGGTTGCACCTTCCACAGCACGGCGGTAGGCGGCCAGCCGCACGGATTCGCCGAAGTAGGTGGCGTCGTAGAAGCGGGGCACGCCCGGCTCCAGCAGGCCGGGCGGCAAGGGCAGGTCGGCGTTGCCCAGCTCCACCAGCCCATCGGACGAAGCCACTCGGAAGTACACATTGCCACTGGCCGTGAGTTCAAAAAATTCGAGCATGGTGTAGGGCAGCTCGGCCGACAGGCCACCCGATGCCGTGGAGATGTTGGCATCGATGGATTTGAGTGCTCCCAGCAGCGAGCGGTCGTAGGCCGCGTTGGCCGCCTCCAGTGCATCGTGCCGCGTCATCCACAGCTCCACGCCGGTGACCACGGCCAGCAGCGGCAGCAGCAGCATGGCCAGCAGCCGCCACAGGCTGGCGCGGCGCAGGCGCTGCATCAAAAGCATGGCAGCGGACTCCGCCGCAAAGAATAGTGCGCGGCCCTGAACATGCGCGTGGCCCACGCCAGTGCCACCGTGGAACTGGCTTTGCCAGGCCACGGGTGGCGTCCCCCCTCAGGGGGGAAGACGCGCAGCGTCTCAGGGGGGAGCCACGTCACTTGATTCAAGGGCATAGCCCAGGCCGCGCAGCGTGGTGATGCGCACACCGCTGCCATCGAGCCGCTTGCGCAGGCGGTGCACAAACACCTCCACCGCCTCGGGGTGCACGTCTTCGTCGCCCACGAACACGCGGTCCAGGATCTGCTGCTTGGAGAACGGCTCGCCGCTGCGCTGCACCAGAACGCGCAGCACGGCATGCTCGCGCGGTGAAAGTGCCAGCGGCTCGCCGCGCAGCGTGAACTGCTTGCGCGCGTTGTCGTACACCAGCGCGCCACAGGCCAGGCGCGGGTGCTCGTTGCCGCGCGCGCGGCGCACCAGGGCGTGCAGGCGGGCCTCCAGCTCGGCCAGCTCAAACGGTTTGGCCAGAAAATCATCGGCCCCGGCGTTGAGCGAGCGTACGCGCTCGTCCAGCGAGTCGCGCGCGGTCAGGATCAGCGCGGGCAGGCGCTGGTCCCGGTCGCGCAGGCGCTGCAGCACGGCCTGGCCGTCCAGCCCAGGCAGGCCCAGGTCCAGCACCAACGCGTCGTAGTTGTCGTGCTGCTGCAGCGCGTGGTCGGCCAGGCGCCCGTCGTTGACCCATTCCACCTGGATGCCCGCGTGCTCCAGCGCCCGGCTGAGCCAGGTGCCCAGGCTGTGTTCGTCTTCGGCCAGGAGGATGCGCATGGGGGATGCTACTGCCATTGTTCGATGGCACGGCTGCGTTCGCTTGCCATCACCGCTGTCCGATGAAGTCGGCCCGTTCCCGCGTCAGAGCCACCGGTAGGTTTCACCGTTGCGGGAAGGCGCCACAGGCGACTCAACAGGTTTTCATCAGTCTGGCTTCACCTTGGCCCGCAGCAACACCTTTTGCCAGCGCGCCTGTTCGGAGGCGATGAATTTTGCGAATTCCGCTGGTGTGCTGCCAATGGCTTCCGCCGCATCGGCGTTCAGGCGCTTGAGCGAGTCGGGCGCTTTCACCGCCTTGGCGGCTTCGATGGCCAGCTTGTCTAGGTGCTCCTTGGGCAGCGTGGACGGGGCCAGCATGCCGTACCACTGCGTCATCTCAAAGCCCGGAAAGCCTTGTTCGGCCACGGTGGGCACGTCGGGTAGCTGCGGCAGCCGCTGGATCGAACCCGTGGCAATGCAGCGCACCTTGCCCGACTTGATGAGCGGCAGCATGGCGGCGGCGCCCACCGCTGCGGCGTCAAGCCTGCCCGACATCAGGTCGGTCGTCATGGGGCCGGTGCCTCGGTAGGGCACGTGCAGTATGAAGATCTCGGACGTCATCTTGAGGTATTCAAACGCCAAGTGACCCGCGCTGCCATTGCCCGCCGAGCCATAGCTGAGCTTGGCGGGGTTCTTCTTGGCGTAGGCGATGAACTCCTTGAGGTTCTTGGCGGGCACATCGGGGTGCACCACGTACAGGCTGGGCACCTTGGCCAGCAGGCTCACGGGTTTGAAGTCCTTGGTGGCGTCGTAGGGCAGCTTGTCGAAGATGTAGGGGTTGACGGCCAGCGTGCCGATGTGGCCTAGGATCAGCGTGTGCTGGTCGTCGGCGCGGGCCACTTCGGACATGGCGATGTTGCCTGCCGCACCGGGTTTGTTTTCCACATACACGCTCTGGCCCAGGGTCTTGCTCAGTTCGGCCGCCGTGGAGCGCGCCACGATCTCGGAGCTGCCGCCCGGTGCAAAGGGCACGACAAAGCGGATGGACTTGGCGGGCCACGCGGCCTGGGCCGAAGCCAGGCCGGGCAACAGACCGCCCAGCGCCAGGGCGCCGCTGGCCCCCAGCAGGTGGCGGCGGGTGGGGTGCAAAAGAGCGGAAAGGGTGGGGTCGATAGGCATGCTTGTCTCCGTAAAAGCCGTGGGGGCATTAGCGGATGCCATGGTGTGCGCCGCGTGCTTTCGGAATGCTGTCAGTCGGCCTGGGGTTTTCCCGATGTCACTGGCGCTGCCTGGGCGCGTTGCCCGATGGGTCAGAACCGGGCCGCCACCGCTGTGCCGCAGAGCACGGCGCCTTCCAGCGTGGCGGGGTAGGGGCCATCCACATAGTCGCCGCAGGCGGTCAGCCCTGGCAGCACCTGCATGCCGGGGCGCTGCAGGCCGGGGGTGCAGGCAAAGGTGGCGCGCTTTTCGACCACCGTTTGCACCGGCTGCAGTGCCGAAATGCCCAGCTGGGTGGCGGCCTGCTGCAGCACCTGCTGTTCAATCTGCGAGCGGTCCCCGTCACTGGCGCTGACCACAAAGGCCAGCAGGCCGTGCGTGCCATCGAGCTGGCCTCGGTCGAACACAAACTGCGCGGGGTGTTCGGCCGTATTGCGCAACGCCAGCATGGGCAACGGCAGGCGCGCGCCGGGGGCATGGGCATAGACGGTGGTGATGGCCTCAAAGCGCAATGCACTGGCCTGGGCACTCCAGGGGCTGGCGCTGGCCAACCCGGCAGTGCCAGCCAGGCCCGCTACCAGCCGGCTCGCCTCCCACGACGGGCAGGCCAGGGTGATGTGGTCAAAGACTTCGTGGGTACCGTCTGCTCCGTTGGTGGGGCCACTCGCGCACACCACCTGCCAGCGCCCGCCCGGCTGCGGTTGCAGCCGCTGCACCCGTTGCCCGGTGACCACCTGGCCGCCGTTCTGCTGGACCCAACGGGCCGCAGGTTCGGGGAAAAGCGCGCCCAGGTCGGTGCGTGGCAGCAGCAGGTTGGAGCCGCCGCGCCCGCTGAACAGGCTGTCTTGCAGCACCCGCAGAAACACCTGCCCGCTGGCCTGCGCTGCCGGGGTGTTGAGGGCCGACACACACAGCGGGTCAATGAACTCGGCCATCAGCCGCGGCGTGAGCGTGGCGCACAACTGCGCCACCGAAATCCGGGATGCGCAGCGAAAGCCGCGCAGCTGCCAACCGGTGGCTGTGCGCAGCAGTGCCATCTTGTCGGCCCAGCCCCAGCCCTTGGCACGGACGATGCCCAGCAGGGCGTCCAGCGGTGGCGGCAGGTCGGGCAGCTGCAGTCCCTGACCGTCGGGAAACTGCAGCGTGAGCGGCAAACGCAGCAGGGCGGTGTCAGGGTCCATGCCCACCAGCCGCATCAGCCGCAGGCATTCGGCATACGCACCGATCAGGATGTGCTGGCCGTTGTCCAGTGTGGCGGAAGTGCCATCCGGCAGCGTGGCCTCTACGGCCCGCGCGCGCCCACCCACGGTGCGCGCGGCTTCGAACACGGTGACCTGGCGGCCCGCCTGCGTGTGCGCAATGGCGGCAGCCATGCCCGCCCAGCCTGCGCCGATCACGGCGACCTGCATGCGGCTCATGCCTTGGTGGCTTTGCACTGGGCCTGCATATCGGCAGACGCCTTGCGCAGGGCCGGGTCGGCGCAGCGTTGCCGGAGTTCGCTTTGGGCAGCCCGATTGCCAGCGCTGGCAGCATGGGCGAGCAACCGCAGGGCGTGCAGGCTGATCTCTGCGCCCGCACTGGCGCTTGTACCAGCGGCTGCCGGTGTTGTTGCGGTTGCGGTTGTCGCTGGCGCTGCTGTGGCGGCAGGGCCCAGGGTTTTGGGCGCTGCGTGGGCCGAGGGCAGGCGCTCTGCCACCGTAAAGTCCCCCGTCTTGCCCGCCTGCGCCACCATGCGGTGGTACAGGTCCATCATGTGTGCCGTATCTGTGGCGGTGAGGCTGGCCGCGGGCTTGGCCAAGTACATCGCAACCTCTGGGGGCAGGGCCGCATTGACGCTGCTTGCCAGCGCGCCACTGCCCGGCGGCACCGCACCATCCACCGCAGCCGCTTTGCCGCCCACACGCGCTGCGTCGTCGGCCAGCGTGGCGGCGCCAGCTGCCGCACCCACACCCGCGGTTTTGCCCGCAGTGCCTGCCGCCGCCTTGCCTGCACCGCTGGCCGCCTTGCCCAGAAGCCCCAGGAAAGCATGCGCGGGCAGGGCGGCGCCCGCCAGTGCCAGCGCCATCAGAACCACTAGGGCTGCGGCTGCCATGCGCTGCAGAGGCAGCACGCGGCTTACCGTGGGCTGGGTGCCAGGGCGGTACGCGGGCAATAGGGAAAAGGCCATGGGTGTGGGCGTGAGGGGTGTGGATTGCGCGGTTACATGCGCCCCAGCGCCTGCACCTTCCACGCCAGCCAGAACTTGCGCAGCGGCGTCAGGCGGATGCGCTGGTGCAGCACCTGAAAGTTCTCGTGCTCGATCTCGCGCAGCAAGGTGCGGTAGATGCTGGCCATCATCAGGCCTGGCTTTTGCGCGCGGCGGTCGGCGTCAGGCAGCAGGGCCAGAGCCTCGTCGTACAAGCGGTGCGCGCGCTCGGCCTGAAACCGCATCAGCGCCGTGAACCGGTCGGAATACGTGCGCTTCAAGATCTCATGCGCTTTCACGTCAAACTGCTGCAGTTCGCTCACCGGCAGGTAAATGCGGCCCAGCATGGCGTCTTCGCCCACGTCGCGGATGATGTTGGTGAGCTGGAACGCCAGGCCCAGCGTGTGCGCGTATTGGGTGGTGCGCTCATCAGTCTGACCAAAGATGCGCGCAGTGACCTCGCCCACGATGCCCGCCACCAGATGGCAGTAGCCTTTGAGGCCTGCAAAGTCGAGATAACGCGTTTGCTCCAGGTCCATCTGGCAGCCGTCGATCACGGCCTGCAGATGGCGCTGCTCAATGCCGTAGTCGGCGGTGTGCGGCATCAGAGCCAGCATTACGGGGTGGGTCGGCTGGCCCGCGTAGGCCTTAGCAACCTCGGCCTGCCACCAGGCCAGCTTGGTGCGGGCCACGCCGGGGTCCGTCACTTCGTCCACCACATCGTCCACCTCGCGGCAGAACGCATAGAACGCCGTGATAGCCGCGCGGCGCGGCGCTGGCAAAAAGAGAAAGGCGTAATAAAAGCTGCTGCCGGAGGCCACGGCTTTTTGCTGTACGTACTGCTGCGGTGTCATGGGGCGGAATTGTCCCATGGCCCGCCGTGCCCGGCGGGGTGAGCGGATTTGAAGTGTTTTTGGGCTCTAGCGCTTATTGGATAAGCGCTGATAGCTATTGTTTTTATAGTTTTGGTGGTGCGAGCCGCCGGATGCCTGGCCACATCTGCTGCCGCCTGATGTTCGGCTGCGGCGCCTGATGCTGCCGATCCTCGCCGAAGCACATTAGCGAAATTCATCCGCTTTGCGCCCTAAGTCGCCGTTGGAAAAAACTACCCCAAAGCTGCCGTTGGGTCACTACCCGCTGGCTTGCCGTCCAAACCTCGCTGCCTCAGTGCCCGGTGCTTGCCAACTGGCAAGCTATATATAGTTAGAAGCTCATAACGGAGAGCCTCGCAGTGACAAGCATCGGAAACGGCGTTCGAGTTGCCTTGTTGGTTGGATGGACGGTGCTAGCGTTGGCTGCGCTATTGCCCCCATCCATGCCAGTGCCCGTTTCGGTTCACGTTCAGGCTGCTATCTTTGTGCTCCTCGTTGCCGTACTGGTGGTGGTTGCAGTGCTCGAGCCTCAACGGTTCACGTGGACCGTGTCTATGAGCTTGCACTTGCGCATGTGTCTCGTACTGATGGTTGTTGCCAGCTCAATGTTTCGCGGACGCATCGACTACGGGTACTTCGTCGCAGGCCTTCTGATATCTATCGCGCTCGGCATCGCAGTCGGCCTTTCCCTGAGAACTTCCAGAACACTGGGGGAAAATCGTGACAATGAGCTCTAAATTGTCAATCGAGCGGAGATTAACAGGCAAGCCTGCTATTCCCGCTCATGGTAAACGTTAGCCATCGCAGAATTAATTTGAGATATGGATTTTTCGCGCTTTTGATTAATAAAAGCAAGGCGTAAATCCGACAGTTACCAAAATATCAAGGAAATCATGCTCTGTCAAATTTGGAAACCGCTGGTTGGAGTGTTGTTTGGTTTGAGCATGCTTCAACTTTCAGGTTGCGCATCGGTTCCGTCCGAACTTCGAAATGAAAAAGAAATCACGGTCGTATATCGGCAAAACGCGCTGCCTGTCGGGGTCCACCTCATCACGGGTGCCGGCGTGTCTCTGGGTCTAGTGGGGGCTGCAATAGATGAAGCAACAAAAGAGAAAAATGAGGCTAACCAAGCACGTTTCGCGGCCATAAATTCTCCTGAAAATAGGGAGCAATTGTTCGCACTGTTTAAAAAATCCTTTGCAGAGGCTCTAAAAATCAGAGGCTTACCATCGATTGAGGTGCCTTCTCTTGGAGGGGAACGGCTGGATGCTAGGACACATATTCCTTCGTTTGATCGAAAATCCATAACAACAAGATGGGTGATTCAGATCGATGAAGTGGTTATTAGATATAACGCCAGCAGTATGTTCTCCAATTACCAGCCATGGGTTTGGATAAAATTTGCATTGTTCGATATGGAGGATAATGCGTTGACACCAATCGTACCCTTGACTCCGGCGAATTTCGGAAACGAGAAATATCATTACAAGAACGCCGATGCATTGGCGGCCGCACGTACGGCGGAGCTTCTTACTGGATTGCAACTTACGGTAAAGGCAGCTGCGTTAGATACTTCTCAGCGAGTCCGACCTTAATTTAAAAGATTCGGATGTCGCTTTGAAAGGCGATAGTTAACCGGTTGCTCGAGCCAACGTCCGTCGGCAAGCCTCCGTCAGCGACTCAGCAACATTGTTGAGCGTCCGCTTTCAGCCGTCCTCACTGGCTGCTCCTGGCCGAGTTCGGCCTCACGGCTCGGCTGATTGTGCTGGCACACGGGGTCCGACGCGAACATGGGACACGGCACGCTACTCCAAGATAAGCGCGACGCCGCCAACGATACATGCCAGTCCGCAAGCACAGAAGACGAGCCCCATGAGCGAGGCAAGCGACGAGCCTTGAATGAGCCACCTCGTTCTTGCGCGAAGCTCAAGATGCTCAGGTAGTTCGGGAGCGCCAGCACCATAAACCCGCTCCGCTATCTCACGGCTGGAGAGGTGCTTTGTCTTGATCGTGCCGAAGGCATCCCACCCCATCCAGAGCAATGCAGCACCGAAGCCCATCCAGACCCATCCCGTCGGTACTCCCCTCAAGTCAATGTTTGCTTTTAGCCCCAAACGCCAAGTATCCCAGCGGAGTCGCTGTGTGGGCTCCATTGCAGATATGTGCGCGGGGTAGCGTAAATATTGGTACGGTCTTCAAATTTGATAGCTGCTAGCGCTTATGAAATAAGCGCTAGCGCGTGTTTTGGCTTGATTTTCGTTTTGCAAGGTGGCTCATCCGCCAACCGTTCGGGCTGAGCCTGCCGAAGCCGGGGCGCATCTGGGCAGCCCTTCTACGGGCTCAGGGCGAACGGAGAGGCCAAGGCTGACGGCGCTCGGGTTCCCTCAACACTCCACCACATTCACCGCCAACCCCCCGCGCGATGTCTCCTTGTATTTGCTCTTCATGTCCGCGCCGGTCTGCATCATGGTCTTGATGACCTTGTCGAGCGACACCACGTGCTGGCCGTCGCCACGCAGTGCCATGCGGGCGGCGTTGATCGCCTTGATGGCGCCCATCGCGTTGCGTTCGATGCAGGGAATCTGCACCAGCCCGCCCACGGGGTCGCAGGTCATGCCCAGGTTGTGCTCCATGCCGATCTCGGCGGCGTTCTCGATCTGCTCGGGGCTGCCGCCCATCACGGCTGCCAGCGCGCCTGCGGCCATGGAGCAGGCCACTCCGACCTCGCCCTGGCAGCCCACCTCGGCGCCGGACAGGGACGCGTTCTCTTTGTAGATGATGCCGATGGCGCCTGCAGTGAGCAAAAAGGTGGCGATGCCGTCCTCGTCCGCACCGGGCAAGAAGTTCACGTAGTACTGCAGCACGGCCGGGATCACGCCCGCGGCGCCGTTGGTGGGGGCGGTCACCACGCGGCCACCGGCGGCGTTTTCTTCGTTGACGGCCATGGCGTACAGGTTTACCCAGTCCATCATCGACAGCGGGTCGCGCTGGGCGGCTTCGGACTGGGTGGTCAGGCTTTTGTGCAGGTCGGCCGCGCGGCGGCGCACGTTCATGGGGCCGGGCAGGGTGCCTGTGCTGGCGCAACCGCGCAACACGGC
This sequence comes from Acidovorax sp., assembly GCF_046291265.1. Lineage (GTDB taxonomy): Bacteria > Pseudomonadota > Gammaproteobacteria > Burkholderiales > Burkholderiaceae_C > Acidovorax. The sequence continues at coordinate 137,109 of NZ_JBKBTV010000002.1, forward strand.
GCCCGCCATGGTGTGCCAGATGGCCAACAGCTGGCGGCGCAGCTCGGTGGGGCTGCGCCAGTGCTGCTCGTTGGCGGCCATGAGTTGCGCGGGGGTGAGGCCGGTGGCCTGGCACTGGGCCAGCAACTCAGCCCCGGTGCGGAAGTGATGGGGCAAGCCCTGGGCGTGACCTGCAGCGCCTGGCTGCGCGTGTGCGGCTGCGTTGAGCACGCGCTCGCCCGCCGCATCAATCACAAAACCGCCGCCCACCGAGAAGTACTCGCGCGCCGCGATCTCGGCGCCCTGCGCGTCAAACGCATGAAGCGCCATGCCGTTGGGGTGCAGCGGCAGGCTTTTGCGGCGAAACAGCAGGTGCTCCTTTTCGACAAACGGCACCAGGTGCTCGCCCAGCAGCGCCAGCTTTTGCCGGGTGCGGATGTCTGCAATCGCGGGGGTGATCTGGTCGGGGTCGATGCGATCAGGCTCATGCCCCGCCAAGCCCAGCAGCACCGCCTTGTCGGTACCGTGGCCGACGCCAGTGGCCGAGAGCGATCCAAACAGCTCCACGGTGACTTGGTGCACGGCGGCCAGGCCCAGCGTGTCGCGCAAATGGCAGGCAAACTGCCGCGCGGCAATCATGGGGCCCACGGTGTGGGAGCTGGACGGGCCGATGCCAATCTTGAAGAGGTCGAAAACGCTGACGGACATGGTGGGGCTCTCAGGGGCGGCGCATTGGGTGGGCCGAGGGGTGGGGGCGGGAGGGCGGGTTGGCCCGCTGCGACAGATGCGATTTCAGGGCGAACGTGGCACCGATCAATGCCAGCCAGCCCAGCAGCACATCCCAGAACCCCATCACCAGCCACACCGGCGCCAGCAGGGGCCCCGCCAGGGGGATGAAGTAGAGGGACAGCCGGGGCGTCCAAAAGCCGGGGGCTTTCATGCAGGGCGATGAGAAGGGGTCGAACGTGCCGGGCGAGCAGCCCAGGCTTTCCATGATGGCCCGCGCGTTCTGGTTGCCCACAATGGGCACGCCCAGTGCCAGGCAGAACACGATGAACCCTGCCAACAGCAGCCAGAAGGTTCCAGTCACGCTCCAGCGCAGTACGTCAGCCTGTGTGGCGTTGATGCGGCGCGGCAGCCATTGCTGCAACAGCGCAGCCGCTGCGGCGGGGTGGCGGTCTGCCCAGCGTGCGGCCACCAGCGCCAGCCCCCACACCAGCAGCAGTCCCCAGAAGTGGGTCAGCAGCACAAAAGGGTAGTCGACGATGCTGCCCGCAGACAGAAAAGGCGTCAGCCGCACCGCAATCGGGTTGGTGAGCCACGAGCACGAGCGCAGTGCGGGGTCGGCGTGGGGTTGGCACTGCAGCACGTCCAGCACCCGCTCTGCGGCCACGCCCCCGACGATGGAAAAGACCAGGCAGAAAAGGATGAGCCCCCACTGGAGGGTTTTGAAAAGTTGTCTGGCAGTCAAACGGATAGCCCTCCTGGCCCGCCACGGGTAGCGGTTGCGGATGTTGTTGTTGTTGTTGTTATATGTATCGGGCCTTGTAGGCTCGGGCGGCTGGTTCCCCGCAATGGGCGCAAGACTAGCCTGCTGCAAAGACGGTGCCATGCGCGCTATCCCTGCCTTGCCACTGCTTCGGGGCGTGTCCATGCGCCGCCGAAAGCGATGGAATGCTTAGAAATTGATAGCTACTAGCGCTTGATGAATAAGCGCTAGAGGCCAATTTGGCTTGAAATTCATGACCCAGGCCCAGGCGGATGTCAGCGCGCCTTGTGGCCCATGAATCTTTCTTACATCACCAGCGCGCGGCCCAGCATCACGCACCAGTCCCACGCATGCAGGCGCGGGCGGGTGTGCAGGCTGCCGCCTTTAAGGGCATCGACCTTGTCCAGAATGCGCAGGCCGCCTTGCACGACCAAGCGCAGCTCCCACCCCGCGCGGCCTGGCAGGCGGTGCACCAGGGGCGCGCCGGTTTGCATGCTGGCGCGGGCCCAGCGGGCACAGCCGGTGATGAGGCGGATGTTCTCGGGGGTGTTGCGCAGGGCCAGCAACTCCGCCTGGCAGGCGCCGTGGGCGGCGCAGTCGGCGCGGGGCAGGTAGTGGCGGCCGCGGGGGATGTCCACGGAGAGGTCCTGCCAGAAGTTGATGAGCTGCAGCGCGGTGCAGATGGCGTCGCTTTCTTGCAGCGCTTTCGCGTCCGTCACGCCATACAGATGCAGCAGCAGGCGGCCCACGGGGTTGGCGGAGCGGCGGCAGTAGTCGAGCAGCTCGTCCCGGTCGGCGTAGCCCTCGGCGTCGCGGGTTTTTTCGACGTCCTGGGCGAACGCGCTGAGCAGGTCGGCCAGCAACGGCACAGGCAACTGGTGGCTGCGCAGCACCGCTTGCAGCGGCACAAACACGCTGGCCCAGCGGGGTGAGGGCGGCTGGCCCTGGGCGACGGCCATCAGGTCGGCGTGGTAGTCGGCCAGGTCGGCCAGGCGGGTGGCGGCCGGGGCGTCGCCTTCATCGGCAATGTCGTCGGCCGTGCGGGCAAAGCCGTAGATGGCCGCGATGGGCTGGCGCAGGTGCGGGGGGCACAGCACCGATGCGACGGGAAAGTTTTCGTAATGGGTGACAGGAGCGGCCAATGTGGCAGCGCCATGTTGGGGTGGCTGTGGCGCGGAAGTTGCGGCGGCTGGGGCGGCTGCGGGCGGTACTTCGGGTGTAGGGGGGCGGGGTCGGTCGTTCACACCCCGGATTGTCGCTTGACAAGGCGGGGGGCTTCTCATAGATTACTAACCGGTCAGTCAGTAATCAAAAAAGCCAATTCAATCAGGGACAAGGAGGCTGACCTTACAGCGCAGGCATTCGTGCCTGCGTTTTGCGTGCAGCCCCTGCAGCTTCCTTGTAGCCCTTCTTTATTCACCGGATTTCCCATGCGCACACCCTCCGCCTCGCGGCCTTTTCAACGGCACTGCCGGACTTTGCTGGTGCTGGCCACCGCGGCGGTGCTGGCCGCCTGCTCGCGCCCCGCACCGCCCGAGGAGCCCGTGCGCTCCGTCAAGTTGCTGACCGTGGGCGTGGGTGCTTTGCAGTCCAGCCTGGAGTATTCGGGTGAGGTGCGGGCACGGGTGGAATCGCGTCTGGGCTTTCGCGTAGCGGGCAAGATCGTGCAGCGCCAGGCCGAGCTGGGCCAGCGCGTGCGGGCCGGGCAGGTGCTGGCCCAGCTGGACCCCAAGGACTACCAACTGGCCGCTGACGCTGCCCGCGCCCAGCTCGCCTCGGCCACCACGCAGCGTGACTTGGCGGCTGCTGACTACAAGCGCTACCAGGCACTGAAAGACCAGAACTTCATCAGCGGCGCGGAGTTGGAGCGCCGCGATGCGACGCTGAAAGCCGCCCAGGCCACGCTGGACCAGGCCCGCGCGCAGCTGTCGTCGCAAGGCAATCAGGCCACCTACACCACGCTGGTGGCCGATGTGTCTGGCGTCGTGACGGGGATTGATGCCGAACCGGGCCAGGTGGTGTCGGCCGGAACGCCCGTGGTGCGCATTGCCCAGGACGGCCCCCGCGATGTGGTGTTTGCGGTGCCCGAGGACAAGGTGGCGCAGATCACGCAGGGTTCTGAAGTGGCGGTGCGCGGCTGGTCTGGCGGCGCCAACCTGACGGGGCGCGTGCGCGAAGTGGCGGCCAGCGCCGATGCGGCGACGCGCACGTTCCAGATCAAGGTGTCCATTGATGGGGCCGATGCCCCCGCGCTGGGCTCGACGGTGTATGTCACGCCCAAGGCGCTCAGCCATGCGGGCATCGCCGCCATCAAGCTGCCCACCAGCGCCCTGCGCCAAGAGGGCCAGTCCACCGCAGTTTGGGTGTACGACGCGGCCAGCAGCACCATCAAGTCGCAAGTGGTGCAGATTGCCACGGCCGACGGCAACGAAGCCGTGGTGGCTGCGGGCCTGACCCCGGGCATGCAGGTGGTGGCCACGGGTGTGCATGTGCTCTCGCCAGGGCAGAAGGTGTTAATTTATCAGCCAAAATTGGCCTCAGCGCCCTCTGGTAAAGCGCAGACAGCTATTAATCCAGTAGCAATGCCAGATGCGCCGACCGCGCCTGTTGCGCCCGTCGTGCCCGCTGCCACGGCTGCGGCACCTGCAGCGTCCACTGCGAACTGAGGTCGACCATGACGCAAGTACAACCCAAAGAGGGGTTCAACCTCTCCAAGTGGGCGCTCGACCACCCGGCCCTCACGCGCTACCTCATGGTGGTGCTGATGTTGCTGGGCTTTGCAGCCTATTTTCAGCTGGGGCAGGACGAAGACCCGCCGTTCACCTTCCGCGCCATGGTGGTGCGCACCTACTGGCCCGGCGCCACAGCGCAGCAGGTGGCAGAGCAGGTCACCGACAAGATCGAGCGCACGCTGCAAGAGGTGCCGTACGCGGACAAGATCCGCAGCTATTCAAAGCCCGGCGAGTCGCAGATCATTTTCCAGATCAAGGACTCGTCCAAGGCCAGCGAGGTGGCCAACGTCTGGTACAGCGTGCGCAAGAAGGTGGGCGACATGCGCTACACCTTGCCCACGGGCATCCAGGGGCCGTTCTTCAACGACGACTTTGGTGATGTGTATGGCGTGATCTACGCGCTGGAGTCCGAAGGCTTCAGCTACGCCGAAGTCAAGCAGTTTGCCGACGATGCACGCCAGCAACTGCTGCGCGTGCCCGACGTGGCCAAGGTGGAACTGTTCGGGGCGCAGGACGAGAAGCTGTTCATCGAGATGTCGCAAAAGCGCCTGTCGCAACTGGGCCTCGACATGAACCAGGTGCTGGCCCAGCTGGGCCAGCAGAACGCGGTTGAAAGCGCGGGCGCCATCCAGACGCCGCAGGACCAGGTGCAGGTGCGTGTGGAAGGGCAATTCAACGCGATTGAAGACCTGCGCGCCATGCCGATCCGCGGGCCATCGGGTGCGCAACTGCGTCTGGGGGATATCGCAGAAGTCAAGCGCGGTTACGTAGACCCGGCCACCGTGAAGGTGCGCCACCAAGGGCAGGAAGTGATCGCGCTCGGGGTCTCCATGACCAAGGGCGGCGACATCATCGCGCTGGGCAAGGCGCTGCACGCAACCACGGACCGCATTGCGTCCTCGTTGCCTGCCGGCGTGAAGCTGGTCAACGTACAAGACCAGCCCAAGGCGGTGTCCACCTCGGTGAACGAGTTCGTCAAGGTGCTGATCGAGGCCGTGGTCATTGTGCTGGCGGTGAGCTTTATTGCGCTGGGGCTGCACAAGCGGCCCGGCAACCAGCCGCTGTGGAAGCGCTGGTACATCGACCCGCGCCCCGGTTTGGTGGTGGGCATCACCATTCCGCTGGTGCTGGCCGTGACCTTTTTGGCCATGTGGTACTGGGGCATTGGCCTGCACAAGATTTCGCTGGGCTCGCTGATCATTGCGCTGGGCCTGCTGGTGGACGACGCGATCATCGCGGTCGAGATGATGGTGCTCAAGCTCGAAGAGGGCTATGACAAGGTGCGCGCCGCCACCTTTGCCTACGAGATCACGGCCATGCCCATGTTGACGGGCACGCTGATTACCGCAGCGGGCTTTTTGCCCATTGGTTTGGCCAAGTCCACCACGGGCGAATACACGTTTGCCATCTTTGCGGTGACGGTGATCGCACTGGTGCTCAGCTGGATTGTGTCGGTGTACTTTGTGCCGTACCTGGGCACGTTGCTGCTTAAGCCGCCGCCGGGCCGCCCCAAGGCGGCTTACGCCCCCCTGGGGGGCAGCGAAGCACACGCAGTGGCGAGCGTGGGGGCTGAAAGCTCGCCGCCGCATGTGCTGGCCGCGCAGGCCAACCAAGCCAACCAAGGCATCGCAGACGACCCGCATGAAGTGTTTGATAGCCCGTTTTACCGCACCTTCCGCCGTTTGGTGAATTGGTGTGTGGAGCACCGGTGGCTGACCATTGGTGCGACGGTGTTGACCTTTGCGCTGGGCATTGTGGGCATGGGCCAGGTGCAGCAGCAGTTCTTCCCGGACTCAAGCCGTCCGGAAATCATGGTGGATGTCTGGTTCCCAGAAGGCACCTCCTTTGCGGGCAATGAAGCGGTCACCAAGCGGGTGGAGCAGCGTTTGTTGTCCGAACCGGGCGTGAACACCGTTAGCACCTGGGTGGGCTCGGGCGTCCCCCGTTTCTATTTGCCGCTGGACCAGGTGTTCCCGCAGAGCAATGTGTCGCAGTTCATCGTGGTGCCCAAGGACTTGAAGGTGCGCGAATCGCTGCGCGTGAAACTGCCTGCGCTGCTGGCTGAGGAGTTCCCAGAGGTGCGCGGCCGCGTCAAGCTGCTGCCCAACGGGCCGCCGGTGCCATACCCCGTGCAGTTCCGGGTGGTCGGACCTGAGCCGCTGGTGCTGCGCGAGCGCGCTGACGAAGTGAAAGCAGAGCTCCGCAAGAACCCCGACATGCGTGGCGTGAACGACAACTGGAACGAATCCGTGAAGGTGCTGCGCCTGGAGGTTGACCAAGCCAAGGCGCGCGCCTTGGGTGTGACGAGCCAGTCCATCGCCCAGGCGTCCAAGACCATCCTGTCGGGTACACAGGTGGGGCAGTTCCGCGAAGGCGACAAACTGATCGACATTGTGCTGCGCCAGCCGCTGGACGAGCGCAACGCGATCACGGACATTGCCAATGCCTATCTGCCTACGGCGTCGGGCAAGTCGATCCCGCTCACGCAGATCGCCAAGCCCGTGTTCACCTGGGAGCCCGGTGTAATGTGGCGCGAAAACCGCGACTACGCCATCACGGTGCAGGGCGACGTGACGGAAGGCCTGCAAGGCGCCACGGTGACGGCTGCGTTGCTGCCTGCGCTCAAGGAGATCGAGGCAAAGTGGCATGCAGCGGGACAGACGGGCTACCGCATTGAAGTGGCGGGCGCTGTCGAAGAAAGCTCCAAGGGGTCAGCCTCGATTGCGGCAGGCATTCCGGTCATGCTTTTCATCACCTTCACGCTGCTCATGCTGCAGCTGCACAGCTTCAGCCGCGCGATGCTGGTGTTTCTGACCGGGCCGCTGGGGCTCGCAGGCGTGGCTGGCGCGCTGATTTTGCTCAACCGTCCCTTTGGCTTTGTGGCGCTGCTGGGTGTGATCGCGCTCATGGGCATGATCCAACGCAACTCGGTGATCCTGATCGACCAGATCGAGCAGGACCGCGCCCGGGGAGTGCCAGCCTGGGACGCCATTGTGGAATCGGCCGTGCGGCGACTGCGCCCCATCGTGCTGACCGCTGCGGCTGCCGTGCTGGCCATGATCCCGTTGTCACGCAGCGTGTTCTGGGGCCCGATGGCTGTCGCCATCATGGGCGGGCTGATTGTTGCCACGGTGCTGACGCTGCTGGCCCTGCCCGCAATGTATGCCGCGTGGTTCCGCGTCAAGCGACCTTCGCCAGAGGTTCTGGGTGGCGTTTGATAGGGTGGGTGCCCGCATCAGGTAAAATAGAAGGTTGACCGATTTCACACAGGCGGCAGCTCAGCTTGCCGCCTGTTTGTTTGTAGAACCGCGCGGGTGGCGAAATTGGTAGACGCACCAGGTTTAGGTCCTGACGGTAGCAATACTGTGCGGGTTCGAGTCCCGCCCCGCGCACCACCCATGTGAGACTTTGCGGAACACGGCGCTGCTGCGCTGCAGCCAGCACGATCCACATTCATAAGAGGAATAGCCATGGCCGTTACTGTTGAAACCCTTGAGAAGCTCGAGCGCAAGATGACGCTGAGCGTGCCCGTTACCCTGATCCAGTCCGAAGTCGACACGCGCCTCAAGCGCTTGGCACGCACGGTCAAGATGGACGGTTTCCGTCCTGGCAAAGTCCCCATGACCGTGGTCGCCCAGCGCTACGGCTATTCGGTGCAGTACGAAGTGCTGAACGACAAGGTCGGTGAAGCCTTTGCCGTGGCGGCCAACGAAGCCAACCTGCGTGTTGCCGGCCAGCCCCGCATCACCGAAAAGGAAGGCGCTCCTGAAGGCCAAGTCACGTTCGACGCGATTTTCGAAGTGTTCCCTGAAGTCAAGATCGCGGATCTGGCTGACGCTGAAGTCGAAAAGCTGTCTGCTGAAGTGACCGATTCGGCCATCGACAAGACCATCGACATCCTGCGCAAGCAGCGCCGCAGCTTTGCGCAGCGCGCCATGGACGCTGCTGCACAAGACGGCGACCGCGTGACGGTCGACTTCGAAGGCAAGATCGACGGCGAGACTTTTGAGGGCGGCAAGGCCGAAGACTTCCAGTTCCTGGTTGGCGAAGGCCAGATGCTCAAGGAATTCGAAGACGCAGTGCGCGGCATGAAGTCGGGCGAAAGCAAGACTTTCCCCCTGGCATTCCCTGCTGAATACCACGGTAAGGACGTCGCCGGCAAAACCGCTGACTTCCTCGTGACCATCAAGAAGATCGAAGCCGCTCACCTCCCTGAAGTGAACGACGCTCTGGCCAAGTCGCTGGGTATCGCCGACGGTTCTGTGGACGGCCTGCGCGCTGACATCAAGAAGAACCTGGAGCGCGAAGTCAAGTTCCGTCTGCTGGCCCGCAACAAGGCGGCTGTGATGGACGCCCTGGTGTCGAAGGCCGAGTTGGACTTGCCCAACGCCAGCGTGCAATCTGAAATCGCCCGCCTGCTGGAAGGCGCGCGCGCCGAACTCAAGCAACGCGGCATCAAGGACGCCGACAAGGCCGAGATCCCTGAAGACGTGTTCCGCCCCCAAGCCGAGCGCCGCGTGCGCCTGGGACTGGTCGTGGCTGAGTTGGTTAAGGCCAACGAGCTGCATGCCAAGCCCGAGCAGCTCAAGGCTCACATCGACGAGCTGGCTGCCAGCTACGAAAAGCCCGAAGACGTCGTGCGCTGGTACTTTGGTGACCGTCAGCGTCTGGCGGACGTTGAGGCCGTTGTGATCGAAAACAACGTGACCGAATTTGTGCTGAGCAAAGCCAAGGTGGTTGAAAAGGCCGTATCGTTCGACGAACTGATGGCGCAACAGGGCTGATAGCCCGTGCCACGATGACCAGCGCTTTTTCTAAGGCGGTTGGTTGTCGAGGAGTCCACCAGGGGCTTGTGCTTTCGTGCACAAGCCCCAATTCATTTCTGGGTACAGTACCTGCTTGTCTGGAGAAAACATGAGCGCATTGGAATTACAAGGCCTGGGCATGGTCCCCATGGTCATCGAGCAGTCAGGCCGCGGTGAGCGGTCCTATGACATCTACTCGCGCCTGCTCAAGGAGCGCGTGATTTTCCTGGTGGGACCGGTCAACGACCAGACGGCCAACTTGGTGGTGGCGCAGTTGTTGTTTTTGGAGAGCGAAAACCCCGACAAGGATATTTCGTTCTACATCAATTCCCCTGGCGGTTCCGTCAGCGCTGGCATGGCGATTTATGACACCATGAATTTCATCAAGCCTGATGTGTCCACCCTGTGCACCGGCATGGCGGCCAGCATGGGTGCGTTTTTGTTGGCTGCTGGCGCCAAGGGCAAGCGTTTTGCGCTCCCCAACTCCAAGGTCATGATCCACCAGCCGCTGGGCGGCATGCAGGGTCAGGCGACCGAGATCGAGATCCATGCCCGCGAGATCCTCAAGACCCGCGAACAGCTGAACAAGATCCTTGCCGAACGCACAGGCCAGCCGCTGGAAAAAATCCAGCGCGACACTGAGCGCGACTATTTCCTGTCGGCCGAAGAGTCCAAGGAATATGGCTTGGTCGATCAGGTGATCAGCAAGCGCGCCTGATAGCCAAAAGCTCACGCGGCGGCGTTTTCCATTGCGGAAGACGCCGTTTTTTATTTGGTTATCATCCCGACAACTTTCCGTAACAAGCAAGGCATTGCCCCCATGGCCGAGAAAAAAGGCTCTTCCAGCGAAAAAACCCTGTACTGCTCTTTTTGCGGCAAAAGCCAGCATGAAGTGAAGAAGCTGATCGCTGGCCCGTCTGTCTTTATCTGCGACGAGTGCATTGACCTGTGCAACGAGATCATTCGCGACGAGCTGCCGGCCGGTGATCTGGCGCGTGAAGGCCGCAGTGATCTGCCCACCCCGATAGAGATCAAGACCAACCTCGACAACTATGTGATTGGCCAGGATGTGGCCAAGCGCACGCTCGCGGTGGCGGTGTACAACCACTACAAGCGTCTGCGCCACAAGGACAAGGCCCACAAGGATGATGTGGAGTTGTCCAAGAGCAACATCTTGTTGATTGGCCCCACAGGTTCTGGCAAGACGCTGCTGGCACAAACGTTGGCACGGATGCTGGACGTGCCATTTGTAATGGCCGACGCCACGACGCTGACCGAAGCCGGTTATGTGGGCGAAGACGTGGAGAACATCGTTCAGAAGCTGCTGCAAAGCTGCAACTACGAAGTCGAGCGTGCGCAGCGTGGCATTGTCTACATTGATGAGATCGACAAGATTTCGCGCAAATCCGACAACCCCAGCATTACGCGCGACGTGTCGGGCGAGGGCGTGCAGCAAGCGTTGCTCAAGCTGATCGAAGGCACCATGGCCAGCGTGCCTCCGCAGGGCGGGCGCAAACACCCTAACCAGGATTTTCTGCAGATCGACACGACCAACATCTTGTTCATCTGCGGTGGCGCGTTTGCGGGGTTGGAGAAGGTCATCGAGAACCGCACCGAGGCATCGGGCATCGGTTTTGGTGCCTCCGTCAAAAGCAAAAAGCAGCGTTCGCTGACCGAGGTGTTCACCGAGATCCAGCCCGAGGACCTGATCAAGTTCGGTCTGATTCCTGAGCTGGTGGGGCGCATGCCGGTGGTGACGGCGCTGGCCGAGTTGAGCGAGGACGCGCTGGTCGAGATCCTGACCGAGCCCAAGAATGCGCTGGTGAAGCAATACAGCAAATTGCTGGCCATGGAAGGCGTGGATCTTGAGATCCGTCCTGCGGCGCTCAAGGCAATTGCCCGCAAGGCGCTTGCCCGCAAGACGGGTGCCCGCGGTCTGCGCTCCATCCTGGAGCAATCCCTGATCGGTACGATGTTCGATTTGCCCAATACCAGCAATGTCGAAAAAGTGGTGGTGGACGAGTCCACCATCGAAGAAAACAAGCCTCCGCTGCTCGTCTACCGCGAAGCGGCCAAAAAGGCCTGAGATGACTGGAACGGGCGCCCTGAGGCGCCCCCTGTCCCATCAACCCTTGCGGCAGTGCGGCTGCATGCAAGGGTTGAAAATCCCCACATGTGGACCATATTCCACAGAGCACTTTGAGGATTTCCATGTCCGGACATACCCCCCTGCCAGCCACCCCTATTGACCTGCCGCTGTTGCCCTTGCGTGACGTGGTGGTGTTCCCCCACATGGTTATCCCGCTTTTTGTGGGTCGCCCCAAGAGCATCAAGGCGCTTGAGATGGCCATGGAGACTGATCGCCGCATCATGCTGGTTGCACAGAAGGCAGCCGCCAAAGATGAGCCCTCCGTCTCGGATATGTTTGACGTGGGCTGCGTGTCCACGATCTTGCAGATGCTGAAACTGCCTGATGGCACGGTGAAAGTGCTGGTCGAAGGTCAGCAGCGTGCCTTGGTGTCTTCCATCGAAGATGCTGAGACGCATTTTTTGGCGACGGTCACGCCAGTCGAGGCCACGCAGGAAGCTAACAAGCCCAGTGAAATCGAAGCTTTGCGCCGCGCTGTGATGCAGCAGTTCGACCAGTACGTCAAGCTCAATAAAAAGATTCCGCCTGAGATATTGACGTCGATCTCCAGCATCGATGATCCTGGCCGTTTGGCCGACACCATTGCGGCCCACCTTCCGCTGAAGTTGGAGAACAAGCAGGTGGTGCTGGATCTGTCCGATGTGAAAGCGCGTCTCGAAAACCTGTTCGAGCAACTGGATCGTGAAGTCGACATCCTGAACGTCGATAAAAAAATCCGTGGGCGTGTGAAGCGCCAGATGGAAAAAAACCAGCGCGACTTCTATCTGAATGAGCAAGTCAAGGCCATCCAGAAGGAACTGGGTGAGGGCGACGAAGGCGCCGACATCGAAGAGATCGAAAAGAAGATCAAACTCGCCAAAATGTCCGCCGAGGCGCGCAAGAAGGCAGAGGGCGAACTCAAGAAGCTCAAGCTGATGTCGCCCATGTCTGCCGAGGCGACCGTGGTGCGCACCTATATTGACGTGCTCATCAACCTGCCATGGAGCAAGAAGACCAAAATCAAGCACGACCTTGTCAATGCCGAGGGTGTGCTTAACGAGGACCACTTCGGCCTCGACAAGGTCAAGGACCGCATCCTTGAGTACCTTGCAGTGCAACAGCGTGTTGACAAGGTGAAGGCGCCCATCCTGTGCCTGGTGGGCCCTCCTGGCGTGGGCAAGACCTCGCTGGGCCAGTCGATCGCCAAGGCCACTGGCCGCAAGTATGTGCGCATGGCCTTGGGCGGCATGCGCGACGAGGCCGAGATCCGTGGGCACCGCCGTACTTACATCGGCGCGCTGCCTGGCAAGGTGCTGCAAAGCCTCTCCAAGGTGGGCACGCGCAATCCGCTGTTCCTGCTGGATGAGATCGACAAGCTGGGTACCGACTTCCGGGGCGACCCGTCGAGTGCGCTGCTGGAGGTGCTGGACCCCGAGCAGAACCACACCTTTGGCGATCACTACGTCGAGGTGGACTTCGACCTCTCCGACGTGATGTTCGTCGCCACGTCGAACTCGATGAACATCCCGCCGGCCCTGCTCGACCGCATGGAAGTGATCCGCCTTTCGGGTTATACCGAGGACGAGAAGACCAGCATCGCCATGAAGTACCTGCTTCCCAAGCAGTTGAAGAACAATGGCGTGAAGGATGAAGAGCTCAACATCACCGAGCCCGCCGTGCGCGATATGGTGCGCTACTACACGCGTGAAGCGGGTGTGCGTTCACTGGAACGCGAGTTGTCCAAGATCTGCCGCAAGGTGGTCAAGGGCCTGCAACTCAAGAAGCTTGAACCTCAAGTTGTTGTCACTGCAGATAACTTGCCTGACTTTTTGGGCGTGCGTAAGTACACCTACGGTCGTGCCGAGGCGCAGAATCAGGTCGGCCAGGTGGTCGGCTTGGCGTGGACAGAGGTGGGTGGCGATTTGCTCACCATCGAAGCGGCAGCCATGCCTGGCAAGGGTGTCATCACGCGTACCGGGTCGCTCGGGGATGTGATGAAGGAATCTGTGGAGGCCGCGCGCACTGTAGTGCGCAGCCGTTCACGGCTTCTTGGTATCAAGGATGAGGCGTTTGAGAAGCGTGATATTCATATTCACGTTCCAGACGGAGCGACTCCCAAGGATGGTCCCAGTGCGGGCGCGGCAATGACGACAGCTTTTGTATCTGCGCTGACGGGTATTCCTGTACGTGGTGATGTAGCCATGACGGGTGAGATCACCTTGCGTGGCGAAGTCACGGCCATTGGTGGGTTGAAAGAAAAACTGCTGGCGGCATTGCGCGGCGGCATCAAAACGGTCTTGATCCCCGAAGAGAACGTCAAGGATTTGCAGGAAATTCCGGACAACGTCAAAAGTGGCCTGGAAATCGTTCCGGTGCGCTGGATCGACAAGGTGCTGGAGATAGCGCTGGAGAGCAAACCGGTACCGCTGACCGATGAAGAAGTTGCGGTCGTAGCGGCCGCCGCTGCAGACAAATCAGCGACCACTTCGGCATCTGCAGATGGCCTGAAACATTGAGGCAAAAATTTCTTTGAAGTCTCAAAAAATGCGCTACAATTCATTCCATCGCAGCAAACGTTGTAGAATGTAAGGCTTCGATAAATGCGGGAATAGCTCAGTTGGTAGAGCGCAACCTTGCCAAGGTTGAGGTCGAGAGTTCGAGCCTCTTTTCCCGCTCCAGTTTGAAAAAAGGGAAGCAATAGCTTCCCTTTTTTTTCAAACGACAATGAAATTTTGGCGCGGTAGCAAAGCGGTTATGCCCCGGATTGCAAATCCGGTTAGTCCGGTTCGACTCCGGACCGCGCCTCCAGATACGGTCGCAATCGCCATCTGGTTCTGCCTCCTCGGAAGTAGCCTCGTGGGATCGTAAAAGGGTGGCATTGAGTGATAAAGTTTTTTGGTTTGCAATCGTATGAGCCAAAAAATAGCGATATAATTTGAGGCTTACTGATTCGCTCTGATGCTTGCATCAGAAGGGTTAGAAAATGCGGGAATAGCTCAGTTGGTAGAGCGCAACCTTGCCAAGGTTGAGGTCGAGAGTTCGAGACTCTTTTCCCGCTCCAAATTTGTAAGGGAAGCTTCGGCTTCCCTTTTTTCTTGGAGGCGCAGGGCGAGTGGGTTTGTAATCTACACCCTTGTGACCACAGAAGCGACAGGGCATTGCGCGCGTGCGCAGCCCGGGTTACGCTGCGACGCAGGTGTGCGCTGGGCAGCCGGCGCCCCGATGGTGAAATTGGTAGACACTGCGGACTTAAAATCCGCCGCTTTCCTGAAAAGGGGCGTGCCGGTTCGACCCCGGCTCGGGGCACCACTACGATTCAATCATGTCAAGTTACAACGCTCCTTTCGAAATCCACGTCCACGGACAGGTTCAGCTGCGCGCCGATGCCGGTTTTGACCAGATCCAGGAGGCGCTCAAACCCCTTTGGACCTATGCTGGTGCCCGCTCGCTGGCCGATGGCGCCGCCAGCGCCTATGAAGAGGAGCCTGGCATCAAGTTCGATGCGCAGGAGCATCTGCTGCAGATGTGTTGGACGGTGCGTGGCGATGAAGACTTTCGCCAGTCGCTCGACGAGATGTGCATGAGCCTCAATGAGCTGGCCGAGCAAGGTGCCGCCATTGAAGTGACCTTCTACGACACCGACTTTGATGAAGACGAAGAAGGGCAGAGCACCGAGTCGCGCGATGACTTTGTCATGCTGTTCGTAGGGCCCACGCCAGCAGCCATCATGCAGGTGCAGCGTGATTTGCTGGTGCAAGACGTGATCAACATGATGGAACGTCATTTTGACGGTGCCGAGTTGGGTGGCGTTGTCACCGAAATTGACAAGCTGTTCAGCCAGCGTTTTGACGCTTTGGTCAATTCCCTTGAAATTGGCAAGCCGCCCCGCGGCTCTGGTGGCTCTGGCAGTGGCCATGGTGGCGGCGGTGGCCGTCGCCCGCGCCATCTGCACTGATCTGGCCTTCGTGCAGTCGGCGCTGCGTCGGTTTTTCACACCGTTGACGCTGCTCCGGGGCACAACGTTCCGGGCTGTACGGCCTGTGTGGTTTCCAGCCCATGAAATCCGACCTTCCTTATTTGCGTTCCTACCCTGAGTCCTTGCAGGATCAGGCACGTGAGCTGCTCGCGTCTGACGGTCTGGGAGCCGTGCTTCAACGCAAGTATCCACAGGCGCACGCGGTGCGCAGCGACAAGGCTTTGTACGACTACGCACAGACGCTGAAGTCGCGCTACCTGCGCAATGCAGGCACGGTCAACAAGGTACTTTTCGACAACAAGATCCACGTGGTGCGGCATGCGCTGGGGTTGCATACGTCCGTATCCCGTGTGCAGGGCAGTCGGCTGGCGGCCAAACACGAGATTCGCATTGCGGCAATGTTCAAGCAGGCGCCCGACGAGTTTTTGCGCATGATCGTTGTGCACGAACTGGCCCACCTGCGCGAGAAGGACCACGACAAGGCCTTTTACCAGCTTTGTACGCACATGGAGCCGCAGTACCACCAGTATGAGTTTGACCTGCGCCTTTATCTCACCCACATGGAGCACGCGGGCGAGCGCCTTTGGGGTACGGAGCCTGCTGAAAAGCAGCGGCTCGGCTAGCGTTTTTTGCTATGTATTTGGTAGCTATATGCGCTTGATGGTAAAGCGCTAGAGCCCTATTTGATTCAAACTACGGCACCAAAACGGCTTCGCAGCAATCTGGGGGCAGGTCGAGCCAGCGCTGTGCTGCCGCTTGCAGCATCGGCAAAGGGCCGGTCGTGAGCAGGCGGACGCTGCAGGGCGCGGGGTCACTTTTTCCTAAAGCGTTGGGCAAAGCCATCGAAATCCCGCCCGCCCCCAGGCCGTCCCCGTTCAACAGTCCTGCCGTCTCCAGCAATCGACGCGTCTGCCGTGCCACCGGTTCGCCGGTCTCAATGAACGTGACATCAGGCCCCACGAGGGCGCGCAGTTCGTGCGCCACAAAGATGTAGTGCGTGCAGCCGAGCACAAGGGTGTCCATCTGGCCGGGCCCCTTGCCAAACGCGCCCATGGCGCGAACATACCGCTCGCACAACACACCCGTCTCGGTGGTTGAACTGATGGGGGGTGTTGCTGAGATTCCAGGCGAAGCGCCGGGGGCTGCCAGAGGTTGAGCCACGCTGCGCTCGATGGCATGGGCCAGACCGTCACAGGGCTGCACCACAAAATGGGCTTGGCCTGCCAGTGAAGCCATGAGCTTGCCGAACTTGGCACTCGTGAGCGTTCCCCGCGTGCCGACCACTCCCACATGCCCTGTGCGCGTCACCGCAAGGGCTGGCTTGATGGCGGGCTCCAGGCCCACCAGGGGCAGATCAGCGTGGCTGTGGCGTACCTCGTGGATCGCGGCTGCGGTGGCGGTATTGCATGCCACCACCAAGGCTTTGATGTGGTGCTTTTCCCGCAGGAACCGGGTGATGGCGTGTGTGCGGGCACCCACGTAAGCGTCGCCCCGTTCGCCGTAAGGTGCGTTGGCGCTGTCGGCCAGGTACACAAAACGTTCGTGGGGCAGCTCCGCCTTCAGTGCGCGCAGAACGCTCAATCCGCCCACACCGCTGTCAAAAACGCCGATGGGCTGCTGTGCCGGGTTCATAGGGTGATCGCAACGTGAAATGGGCGGGAAACTGAGGGCGAGTAGGCAGCAGAACGCACAACACTACCCAGACCAATCATGGTGCTGGCGCGGGTAGTTTGGGTTGGCGGTATCAGACCCCAGTCACTCAGGCGGCCGCCACACCGATGCCTTTGAATTCACCCGTGGCGATGCGCTTTTGCCACTCGGCCGGGCCGGTGATATGTGCGCTGGTACCGCCCGAATCCACGGCCACGGTCACAGGCATGTCGACCACGTCGAATTCGTAGATGGCTTCCATGCCCAGGTCGGCGAAGCCGACCACCTTGGCGGTCTTGATGGCTTTGCTCACCAGGTAGGCGGCGCCGCCCACGGCCATGAGGTAGGCGCTCTTGTGGTTCTTGATGCTTTCGATGGCGACCGGGCCGCGCTCGGCCTTGCCGATCATGGCAATGAGCCCGGTTTGCTCCAGCATCATGTCGGTGAACTTGTCCATGCGCGTGGCGGTGGTAGGGCCTGCGGGGCCGACGGCTTCGTTCTTGACGGGGTCCACGGGGCCGACGTAATAGATCACGCGATTGGTGAAGTCCACGGGCAGTTTTTCGCCCTTGGCCAGCATGTCCTGGATGCGCTTGTGCGCTGCGTCGCGGCCGGTCAGCATCTTGCCGTTCAGCAGCAGCGTGTCACCGGGCTTCCAGCTGGCCACTTCTTCCTTGGTCAGGGTGTCCAGGTTCACCTTCTTGCTCTTATTGTAGTCAGGCGTCCAGTTCACGTTGGGCCACAGGTCCAGGCTCGGCGGGTCCAGGTACACGGGGCCCGAGCCGTCCAGCACAAAGTGCGCGTGGCGCGTGGCGGCGCAGTTGGGGATCATGGCAATCGGCTTGCTGGCCGCGTGCGTGGGGTACATCTTGATCTTGACGTCCAGCACCGTGGTCAGGCCGCCCAGGCCTTGGGCGCCAATGCCCAGGGCGTTGACCTTCTCAAACAGCTCCAGGCGCAGGGCCTCGACCTTGTCGAGTGCGGGGCCACCCGTTTTGGCGGCTTCGGCTTTGGCCTGCAGCTCGTACATGTCGAGGTCGTCCATCAGGCTTTCCTTGGCCATCAGCACGGCTTTTTCTGCCGTGCCACCAATGCCGATGCCCAGCATGCCGGGCGGGCACCAGCCAGCGCCCATGGTGGGCACGGTCTTGAGCACCCAGTCCACCACGCTGTCGCTGGGGTTCAGCATGTACATCTTGGACTTGTTCTCCGAGCCGCCGCCCTTGGCCGCCACGGTGATGTCCACGGTGTTGCCGGGCACGATCTCGGTGAAGATCACCGCGGGGGTGTTGTCCTTGGTGTTCTTGCGGTCGAACTGCGGGTCGGCCACCACGCTGGCGCGCAGCGTGTTGTCGGGGTGGTTGTAGCCGCGGCGCACGCCTTCGTTGATGGCGTCGTCCAGGCTGCAGGGCTTGCCGTCGCTGTCGGCATCAAAACCCTCCCAGCGCACATTCATGCCCACCTTCAAGAAAACGTTGACGATGCCGGTGTCCTGGCAGATGGGGCGCTGGCCGGTGGCGCTCATCTTGCTGTTGGTCAGGATCTGGGCAATCGCGTCTTTGGCCGCCGGGCTCTGTTCGCGCTCGTAGGCGCGGGCCAGATGGGCGATGTAGTCGGTGGGGTGGTAGTAGGAGATGTACTGCAGCGCCGCAGCAACGGACTCGACGAGATCGTTGTACCGGATGGTCGTGGTCATGGTGGGGTTTTTTTAGAGAAGGACAAACCCGGCAATTATCGCCGCCTGCCTTGCACCACGCTGATGCGGGGCTGTGCCCGTTGGGCTGATCTCCAAATGACAGGTCCGCCCCAAGTCACTGGATGCGGAAACGTGGGAGATCCCTGCTGTGAGGCCGGACGCGTGCCAGCGGCACTACCAAACCGTCAAATCGCCGGACCCTTCACTTGATCCACTTGCGCTGTGCGCGCGGTTCGACCGTGATCTCCACCGATTGATGCAGGGTGGGTTTGCCGCTGTCCTTGTCGGTTTCAATGACATCCTCCAGGTCAATGTCTTTCACGTCCGAATGGATGTCATCTTCCAACTCGTCCAGGATCGCGCCCACCTTGCGTTCTGCCTCGTCGATCTCGGATTGGGGGAGTGGGGTGATGCGCATGGGGCCTCCAGGGTTTGTTGGAAACCCATTTTTTAGCGTGCGCGAGTGCCTGGCGTGTCAGCCGTTTCCGCAATCGCTGTAGTCCTGTCCGCTGGGCCAGCGGGGCCCCGCTGCGTGTGTTCTACAAGTTGCCCAGGCTACCGATCACCGAAGGCGCGAAGTCTGCTGAGCCGTCGGGTTTGTCGCCCTGTGCCCAGGACAGCAAGGTGTCTGGCGGCATGGGGCGGGCGTAGAAAAAGCCCTGCAACTCGTCGCAGCGCATGGCCAGCAGAATATCGCGCTGGCCGCTGGTTTCCACGCCTTCGGCCACCACGCGCAGCCCCAGCGCATGCGCCAGCCGAACCACCGCGTGCACTACGGCACGTGCGTCTTCCTGGTGCTCTAGGTCGTTCACAAAACTGCGGTCGATCTTGAGTTGTTTGGCTGGCAATTGGCGCAGGTAGTTCAGGCTCGAATAGCCCGTGCCAAAGTCGTCGATGGACAGAAACACGCCAATGTTGGCCAGCCCCTCAAACGCACGCTGCGTGGCCTGTGTGTCTTCCATGGCAACCGATTCCGTGATCTCGCACAGCAGTTGTGACGCGTCCACCCCATGGAACGTCAACGCGGCCCCAATGCGTTCGGCCAACCCACTTTCGCGCAACTGGTGTACCGACAGGTTGATGGCCACCCGCATGCGCATGCCGCTGCGGGCCCAGTCCGCCATCTGGCGACAGGCCTCGTCGATGACCCACGCGCCCAGCTGGTTGATGATGCCAAAGCGCTCGGCCAGGGCGATGAAGTCCAGCGGGCTCACCATGCCACGTTCTGGGTGGTTCCAGCGCAGCAGCGCCTCTACGCCATTGATACTCCCGCGTTTGCCGTCGATCTTGGGTTGGTAGTGCAAGGACATCTGGCCCCGCTTGATCGCCTGGCGCAGGTCATTTTGCAGCTCCAGCTGGTCGGACGCGTCCGAACCCATGTGGGGCTCGAACAGCGCATAGCAGTTGCCTCCGGCCCGTTTGGCCGCGTACATGGCCGCATCAGCGTTGGCCACCAGTTTGTGGCGATCCCCGTGGTCGGGGTGCACCACCACACCGATCGAGCATGCAATCTGCACCTGTTTGCCCGCCACTTCAAAAGGCTGTGACAGGGCGGCAAGCACGCGGTTGGCGATGGCGATGCAGTCGGCTGTGTTGTTCACGTCTTCGAGCAACATCAAAAACTCGTCGCCCCCCACGCGGGCCACCGTGTCGCTCTCGCGGGCTTCGGCGCGCAGGCGGTCGGCGGCTCCCATCAAGATGGCATCTCCTGCGGCGTGCCCAAACGAATCGTTGATGGGTTTGAAGCCGTCCAGATCCACAAACAGCACCCCCAGGCGCTCTTCGACGCGGTGGTGGTTGGCGCGCTCCAGGCGCAGCAATGCATGGATCAACCGGTCTTCAAACAACAGGCGGTTGGGCAGCCCAGTCAGCGCATCGGCAAACGCACGTTGCTGCAATTCAGCGTTGGCGTCTTGCAACTTGGCGTTGCTCTCTTGCAGCGACTGGGTGAGCAAGCGCGCTGTGCTTTGCAGGCGGGCGTCCAGGATGGACGTGAACAACGTGCTGATCAGCAGCATGCCCGTGGCGATGATGATCACTGCGGTCAGGCCCGGGCCTCCGAGGGCATTGGCGCTAAGGCACACGCTGCCTTCCGGAAAACTGGCCGCTGCCATACCGGTGTAATGCATGCCGCAGATCGCAATCGCCATCACCACCGACGCAACTGCCTGGTACAGCGGCCGCCGCGTGTTGTTCACCCTGTGCAGCAGATGAAAAAGCGACAGGGCAGAAGCAGACGCCAGCACCGCCACCGCGACCGACAGTGCCACCAGTTTCCAGTCCCACACGATGGCGATCGACATCTCCATGGCCTGCATGCCGATGTAGTGCATGGCGCAGATGCCGCCCCCCATGGCCAGCGCGCCCACCGCCAGTTGCCCCGCGCGAAACCGCGGCAAGCTGGCCACGCCCAGCGCCACCGCCGATGCACCCACGGCCGCCACCCAGGACAGCAGCGTCATCAAGCCGGTGTAGCCCAGCGCGATGGGCAGCCGAAATGCCTGCATGCCCAAAAAGTGCATGGCCCAGATGCCAGTGCCCATCACCAGCGACCCCGCCAACCACCAGGTCAGCCCAATACGGCGCTGGGACGTGCGCACACGCCGCGCCAGGTCCAGCGTGACAAAAGACGCCAGCACCGCAATCACGAACGAGGCGGCCACCACCAGCGGGTCGTGGCTGGAGGGCATGAAGCCGAGCGACGGCGGTGCGATTTCGGGGAACATGCGGAACAGAAAGAAAAGGGAAGAGGGGCCCGCCGCAGGCGGTGGGGGACAACCATACCGCGAGGTGGCAAGGTTGGGAACGCGCTGGCAACACGTTCTTACGGGTTCAGTGCCCGCATCGCTGGGTAAATTCGCGCATCGCGCACGAATTGTCCGATTTTATGAAACAAGCTGTAACCTTCGTTGGCATGGGGGTGCTAAAGAAATGTGGGGCCTAGGCAAACCAGTCAAACGTTGGGATGCCCAGCATCAGCCTGGGAGAGCCTGGAGGTTTTAACGGTTGTTAAATGAGAATGGTTTTTGTTTCAAGTATGCTTGACCGCTTGCCCGTGACCCTGGAAAGCCGCTGACGTGTTGGTCTGCCGCTTCCCGTGGCGGGTGTTTCTTTCAGTTGACGACGGAGAACTGCCAGCCATGACGACCACCCGCATCGAGCGCGATACCTTTGGCCCCATTGAAGTCCCTGCAGACAAGCTCTGGGGCGCGCAGACGCAGCGATCCTTGCAGAACTTCGACATCTCGGGCGAGCAGCAGCCGCGGGAGATCATCAAGGCGCTGTCCCAGGTCAAGCGCGCCTCGGCCGTGGTCAACCAGGCGTTGGGCCTGCAGGACGCGAAGAAAACCGACGCCATCGTGGCCGCTGCCGACGAGGTGATCGCTGGCAAGCACCCCGGAGAGTTCCCGCTGGTGGTGTGGCAGACGGGCTCGGGCACGCAGACCAACATGAACGTCAACGAAGTGCTGGCCAACCGCGCTAGCGAGATCCTGGGCGGCGAGCGCGGCGAAGGCCGCCTGGTGCACCCCAATGACGACGTGAACCGCAGCCAGTCGAGCAACGACGTGTTCCCCACTGCCATGCATGTGGCCGCTGTGGAAGCGCTCACGCACAGGCTGCTGCCCGCCATCGCCAAGCTGCGCTCCACGCTGGACCAGAAGGCTAAGGATTTCGACAGCATCGTCAAGATCGGCCGCACCCACCTGCAGGACGCCACCCCGCTCACGCTGGGCCAGGAGTTCTCGGGCTACGTGGCCCAGCTCGACCATGGCGAGCGCCACGTGCGCGCAGCGCTGCCCCACCTGTACGAGCTGGCCCTGGGCGGCACCGCCGTGGGCACGGGCCTGAACGCCCCCAAGGGCTATGCAGAGCAGTCCGCCGCCGAACTGGCCCGCCTCACAGGCCTGCCCTTCGTCACCGCACCGAACAAGTTCGAGGCCCTGGCCTCGGTCGATGGCCTGGTGCACGCCCATGGCGCGCTCAAGACCCTGGCCGCCAGCATGATGAAGATCGCCAACGACGTGCGCTGGCTCGCCAGTGGCCCACGCAGCGGCATCGGCGAACTCAGCATCCCCGAGAACGAGCCCGGCTCGTCGATCATGCCCGGCAAGGTCAACCCCACGCAGAGCGAAGCGGTGACGATGCTGGCCGCTCAGGTGTTCGGCAACGACGTGGCCATCAACTTCGGCGGTGCCTCGGGCAATTTCGAGCTCAACGTGTTCCGCCCCATGGTGGCGCACAACTTCCTGCAGAGCGTGCGCCTCTTGGCCGACGGCATGGTCAGTTTCAACGACCAGTGCGCCGTGGGCATCGAGCCCAACCGCGAGCGCATCACCGAGCTGGTGGACCGATCGCTGATGCTGGTGACGGCGCTCAACACCCACATCGGCTACGACAAGGCGGCCTTCATCGCCAAGAAGGCGCACGAGGAAGGCACCAGCCTGCGCGAAGCGGCCGTCGCCTCGGGCCATGTGACGGGCGAGCAGTTCGACCAGTGGGTGGTGCCGGGCAACATGGTGGGCCGCTGATTTCGCCAGACCCCGGGGCCGCACACCATGGGCACAGGCACGCTCTCGTCGCCGCTGCTGACGAGCTTTCGCGACAGCTACCGCGACCTGCTGCGCTACCTCTCGCACCGCACCGGCAGCGCCGATGAGGCGCGCGACGTGGCACACGACACCTGGGTGCGCCTGGCGGACATGAACCTGCGCGGCGAGCAGCCCGCGCTGTGCGACGGCGAAGCGCGGGCCTATGTGTTTGCCATGGCGCGCAACCTCGTCATTGACCGGCAACGCCATGCGGGTGTCGTGGCGCGCCACGCGCAGACACACGCGTTGCAGCAGGGCGGCATCGGCAGCATGGGCGCTGCCCAGCACGTGCCCGATGCCTGCGAGTCACTGATGTACCGGCAAGCGGTGGACGTGCTGGAAGCGGCGCTGGCCACCGTGCCTGACCGGGCGCGGCAGGTGTTTTTGCGCCACCGCGTCAATGGCGAAGATCAGGGCGCTCTGGCGGCTGAATACGGCATTTCGCGCAACATGGTGGAGCGCGACATGATGCTGGCCATGGACCGCGTGCAGGCTGCCATGGAGCACTGGCACGCCGCAGGCCGCGCGCCGGAAGCGGCTGTCGCTGCCCAAGGTGCAGCGCGGCGCACCGGTCGCCGCCGGTCACTGGCCGCCTTGCTGGGCGTGGCGGGTGTGGGCGTCGCCGGTGGGCTGGGCGCATGGCGCTGGTGGCGCCTGGCCGTGGCCGATTGGCAGCAGGTGGCCAGCACGGGCCACGGCAAAACATTGCGCCAACCGCTGCCCGACGGCAGCCACGTCACGCTGGATGCGCAAAGCCGCGTGCACATGGCTTATTACGCAGGCCAGCGGCGGGTGACGCTGCTGGCGGGGGCAGCGTTTTTCGACGTGGTGCGCGATGTGGACCGGCCCTTTGTGGTGGACGTGCCCGCCGACGCGAACGGCAACGCCGTGCGCGTCACGGTGCTGGGCACGCGGTTTGCCGTGGAGCGTGGCGCTGGCGGCTTGGATGTGCAGGTGCAGGTGGAAGAGGGCCGCGTGCGGGTGCAGTCGCTTGGACGCGATGGGCAGATGACCGCCACGCGCGAACTGGTCGACGGCCAGACGCTGCACGTGGTGTCCGGCGAGCCTTTGCCGCCGTCCCGCGCGCCCATCCACGAGGCCGCAGCCTGGCGGCATGGTGTGGTGGCCTTTGCCGACACACCGCTGGCCGATGCGGTAGAGCGCCTGCGCCGCTACCTGCCGCGTGCTGTGTCGGTTGATGCGGATGCTGCCGCGTTGCGCCTGTCGGGCCAGGTGCGCATTGCGCAGGCCGAGGACTTTGTGCGGGCCCTGCCTGCCGTGGTGCCGGTGCAGGTGCGGTTGGTGGCGGGGCAGTGGCAGGTCCAGGCGCGGTGAGCGTATGGGGGAGTCTGGCGCTTGGATGCGGCAGGCACTTGGCGGAGTCAGCAAACCATCCGTGCAGTGAATTTATAGTCAAATTGGCCTCTAGCGCTTATTCCATAAGCGCTGGTAGCTATTGTTTTGATACTGATGGGTTTTCTCGCTTTCGGTATCCCTTCTTCCCATCCCGTTCAGGAAATGGCCCCGCCCATTCGTTGTAGTGGTGAAAGGACTTCACCATGACCCGACCACAGCCCCGCACCCCGGGCTATTCCACTGTCAACAGGCTCTTAAAGCCTTCCACCCGTTTTCATTGCCACGCACTGGCTGCCGCCGTGCTGGCGGTGGTGTCATCGCTCCACGCGCCAACGGCCGCAGCGCAAGTCGCGCCCGTCACGGCGGCGTTTGACATTGCGGCCCAGCCGCTGCCCGATGCGCTGGCGCAGTTTGCGCGCCAGTCCGGCGTGCAGTTGGTGTACCCGCCTGACCTCGTGCAGGGCCGCCGTGCCCAGCCGGTGCAGGGCGCACGCAACCCCGATGCAGCTCTGGCCGAGCTGCTGCGCGGCAGCGGCCTGCGCATGCGGCGCGACGGCGCCACGCTGGTGCTGGAGCGCGCCCCGGCCGACGGCGCTGCCGCACTGCCTGAAGTGCGCGTGGCCGCCGAGGCCGAGGTTGAAACCGCCACCGGCCCCGTGCGTGGCTGGGTCGCAAAACGCAGCGCCAGCGCCACCAAGACCGACACACCGATCCTGGAGACGCCGCAGACCATCATCGTGGTCACGGCCGACCAGATGCAGGTGCAGCGCGTGCGCGACCTGGAGCAGGCGTTTGAATATTCGGCCGGCGTGCGCCCGGTGTCGGGCTACAGCGGCTCCTACGACGCGATCTACAGCCGTGGCTTCTGGGCCGATGCGCGCAACGGCAGCCTGTTTGCCGACGGCCTCAAAGTGTCCGACAACTCCTGGGCCTCAGGCAAACAAGAGCCTTATGGCCTGGAGCGCGTGGAGCTGGTCAAGGGCGCGGCGTCGGTGCTGTACGGCATGTCCGCCCCGGGCGGCGTGCTGGCCACGGTCAGCAAGCGCCCCACGGCTGACGCGGTGCGCGAGGTGGTGGCCGAAGTCGGCACCTACGGCCACAAGCAGATCGGCGTGGACCTGGGCGGCGCCGTGGCGCCGGGCAGCGACTGGACCTGGCGCCTTACCGCGCTGGCGCGCGACAGCGACACGCCCGTGCGCCCGCTGCAGGACGACAACGTCTACATTGCGCCTGCGCTGCGCTGGCAGCCCTCGGCGGCCACGTCGCTCACGCTGCTGATGCAACACCAAAAGCGCCGATTGGGGTATTCGTACCCGCTGCCGCAGGCGGGCACGCTGCTGCCAGGCCCCGGGGGCCAACGCATCGCACGCTTTCGTTTTGTGGGCGAGCCTGCCTATGACCGGCAAGACGTCGACCAGACCAGCCTGACCGCGCTGTTCGAGCACCAGGTGAACGAGCAGGCCACCTTGCGCCAAGGCCTGCGGTTCTTTGATTCCGAAGCCGACATCTTCTTTACCAACACTACGCCGGACGCTGCCGTGCCCACGCGGGTGCAGCGCCGCGCCATCGACGAGTTCGAGCGTGTGCGGGGCTTTTCGTCGGACACCAGCTGGCAGCAGCGCTGGCGCAGTGGCGACGTGCAGCACACGCTGATCGCCGGGGTGGACTACACGCGGTACCGGTCCGAATCCGAGTGGTACGCCCGCACGCTGGCCCCGCTGGACCTGTACCAGCCGCAGTACGGCGCGGTGCCCGGCGCCCCGGCGCCGCTGGCGTTTTCATCCACATCGCAGCGCTGGCAGGCGGGCCTGTATGTGCAGGACCAGATCAAGCTGGGCGAGCGCTGGGTGGCGCTGGCCGGCCTGCGGCACGACTGGAGCGACTACCGCACGCGCCCGTTCTTCACGGCGGCGCCGTGGTCGGTGGAGCGCACCGATGCGTTCACGGGCCGCGTGGGCGTGGTGTACCTGGTCCCCGGCGGCTGGGCACCGTTTGCGGGCTACAGCCAGTCGTTCCAGCCGCAGGGCGGCACCGATGCGCAGGGCGGGCGCTTCAAACCCACCGAAGGCGAGCAGTTTGAAGTGGGTGTGCGCTGGCAGCCGCAAGGCGAGGGTGGATTGCTGCTGTCTGCTGCTGTGTACGACCTGCGCCAGGACAACGTGCTCACGCCCGACCCGGCCAACCCGCAGTTCAACGTGCAGACCGGCCAAGCGCGGTCCCGTGGGGCCGAGCTGGAAGTGCGCGGCCAGGCCACGCGCCATCTGGAGGTGGTGGGTGCCTATGCGTACACCGACCGTCGCATCACCCGCAGCAACCGGCCAGCAGAAGTGGGCCGCCGCGCGGCCGAGGTGCCCTACCACCAGGCCTCGGTGTGGGGCAACTATCGTCTGGCCGCCTGGGGCCTGCCCGCGTGGACCGTCGGCACGGGCCTGCGCTACACCGGCGACATGGTGGACGGCACGGCCAATGCGTACCGTGTGCCGGGCTATGGTGTGGTCGATGCCATGGTGGCCTGGCAAGACGGGCCATGGCGGGTGGCGTTGAATGTGCGCAACCTGCTGGACAAGCAGTTTTTGATCTGCAACGGCGCCAATTGCCGCGACGGCAACCCACGCACGGCGACCTTGTCGGCAGCGTACCGGTGGTGATGGCGAGCTAGGGTTTTGCGGGTGCGCGCTGCGCGCCCGCTGTACGTGGCTTGACCGGTTTGCCTTGTTTGCGGGGCTGGCGCAGAAAGGTCAGCAGCCGCCGCTCTGCCGCACTCAAGCCCCTTGGGGACGCCGTGCCGCCAATGCGGTCCCACACCTCCTGCATGCCGGGCCCTGCGTCAGACGCCAGGCGCGAGCCCAGGTCCAGCACAGCCGGGTGCACATACGACTTTTTGCACACGGCGGCTGTGTTGCCCAGCTGCCGCGCCACCTCGGTCAGGATGGCTTTGGCGCTGTAGCGCACGTGGATGTCGGCCGCATCGCTAGGTGTGCATGCCAGCCGCGTCAGCTCCAGCGCCTGTGTGGTGCCGTGCCAGGTGCGGAAGTCCTTGGCGGTGAAGTGCTCGCCTTCGGCCCCGGAGGCGGTGTGGGTGATCTCGCGAAGGTAGTCGTTCACATCGCTGGAGCCCACGGTGCGCGGCGTGCCGTCTTCGTCCACGTACTGAAACAGCTCTTGCCCCGGCAGTTGCTGGCAGTGGCGCACCACGCGGGCCACGCGCGGGTCGTTCAGTTCGACCTCTTGCTGCACGCCGCTTTTGCCCCTGAAGCGCAGCCTGAGCTGGCTGCCTTTGAGCCGTGCATGGCGCGTGCGCAGCGTGGTCAGCCCGTATGAGCGGTTGCTGCTGGCGTATTCCTCGTTGCCCACGCGCAGAAACGTGGTGTCCAGCAGGCGCACCAGCGTGGCCAGCACCAGGGTGCGCGTCAGCGGCTTGCCGGTGCGGTGCGCGGCCAGGTCGCGCGCCACGCGGGTGCGAATGCGCGGCAGCACGCGGCCAAAGGCCTGCATGTGTTCAAACTTGCCTTCGTCGCGCTGCTGGCGCCATTCCGGGTGATAGCGGTATTGGCGCCGCCCGCGTGCGTCGAGCCCTGTGGCCTGCAGATGGCCGTGGGGCAGGGGGCAGATCCACACATCGGTATAGGCGGGCGGAATGGCCAGGCGGTTGATGCGGTCGATTTCGCCGGGGTCTTTGATCCACTGGCCGTCGGCCTGGCGGTAGCGAAACTTCTTCTCGCCACTGCGCACGCGCGCCAGGCCGGGCAGCGTGGGGCTGACATACACCAGCCCGCCCGGCAGCGGTGTGGGCCGAGGGTGGGTGGTGGTCGGTGGTGAAGCAGGTGGAGGAGCAGTGCGCGATGAGGGCATGGGCGGTGCAATGGGTGCGGGCCAACAGGCAGGATTGACTGTGTAGTTGAAGGCGGTCGTGACGCTCCTGATTGCACCGGCGCGCTGGCGCGGTGGGTGTAGGTGTGATTCAACGGGAGTGGTGAGACGGCAGGCACATTTCAGAATGCGCTGCTGCATCTGCCGCATCGACTCTGCGCTGGTGGCACACAGCGCATTGCCCCGCGCCGCGTCAGCGCAGAGTGGGTGTATCTGGAGAGTTTTAAGTAAAAACAGGCTCTAGCGCTTATTGGATAAGCGCTAATAGCTATAAAAATAGTAGTAGGTGCGCGTTGCGCTGGTGGACAAGCGCCTCAACCGTGCCCTGCGGGCTCCAGCGCAAAGCCCACGCCATATACCGACCGGATCCAGTCCGTGTCGTCGCCGCTGGCGCCCTTGAGTTTTTTGCGCAGGTTCTTGATGTGGCTGTCGATGGCGCGTTCGTTCACATCCAGCGTGTCGTCATAAGCTTGGTCGAGCAACTGTGCGCGCGAGAAGATGCGGCCCGGCTGGCGGGCCAGCACCTTGAGCAGCCGGAACTCGCGCCGCGTCAGGCCCAGCGCCACGCCGTGCAGCGTGGCTTGCCACAGGTCGTCGCTCATCTGAAGCGCGGGGGCTGTGGCACTGCCCAGGGCGGGCGTTTCGGCATCTGGCGTGGCCGCGCGGCGCAGCACGGCCTTGACGCGGGCCACCACCTCGCGCGGCGAGAAGGGCTTGCAGATGTAGTCGTCTGCGCCCAGCTCCAGCCCGATCAGGCGGTCCACCTCTTCGACGCGGGCCGTGAGCATGATGATCGGGTGGTGCGTGTGGCGCCGTGCCTGGCGCAGGATTTCCAGCCCGTCCATGCCGGGCAGCATGATGTCCAGCAGTGTCAGCGCAGGTGGCGCGGCAACGATGCTGGCCAGGGCTGCGCGGCCCTCTGCCTGGTGCTCGACGGTGTAGCCCGCGTGGCGCAGGTAGTCCACCACGATGGTGGCGATGTCGGGTTCGTCTTCAACAACGAGGATGCGGTGGCTCATGGTGCAGAGTTTTCGAGAAGGGGAAGCGCCAGCGTGATCCGCAGGCCACCCAGGGGGGACGCTTCGGCCGTCAGCGTGCCGTCGTGCGCCAGCACGATGGCGCGGCAGATGGCCAGCCCCAGGCCCGAGCCACCGTGGTCACGGTTGCGTGAGGTTTCGGCGCGGTACAGGCGGTCAAAGATGCGTGGCAGTTCGTGCGCGGGCACGCCGGGTGCGCTGTCGTCCAGTCGCACTTGCAGATTGGGTACACCGTCGGGCGATTTCGCTTCGCACGCCGAAATGTGCAGCAGGCCGCCCGCGTCGGTGTAGCGCAGGCTGTTTTCCAGCAGATTCATAAACACCTGGTGCAGCTGCTGCGCATCGCCCCGCACCAGCGGCGGGGGGGACTGCGTGGCCAGCGGGTTCAGGCCTGCGGTGTCTACGTGAATGGAGGCCTGTGCCAGGCGTGGGCGCATGGACGCCAGCGCCTCGGTCAGCAGCGACAGCGGGTGCACGGGCACCTGGGCCGACGGCGCACCGGTGCCTGCGGCGTCCAGGCTGGTGCGCAGGTCGCCCACCAGCTGGATCAGGCGCATCACCTGCCGGTGCAGGCGCAGGGCGGTTTTGTCGTCAAAGGGGCGCACACCGTCCTGCACGGCTTCGATCTCGGCGCGCATGGCGGCCAGGGGCGTGCGCAGCTCGTGGGCCACGTCGCCCAGCCATTGGCGGCGGCTGGCCTCGATGCTGCTCAGCTGTTCGGCCATGGTGTTGAAGGTGCGGGCCAGTTGGGCCAGCTCGTCGTTGCCCTGCACGGCAACGCGGGTGTGCAGGTGGCCTTGGGCAATGCCGCGTGCGCCCGTGGCCAGCGCCTCCACCGGGGCCAGCCAACGCCGTGCCAGCCAGCCCGACAGCAGCAGCGCCAGCGCCAGGCCAGCCAGGCCCGTCCACGCTACAAAACCAAGGTGTTGGGCCAGAAAGGCCTGGTCGGCCTCGCTGCGCACGCCCTGGGGCGGTGCCAGTACGAGGTGGCCGATGGTCTGGCCATCCAGGCCGCGCAGCGCCAGGCGGGCGCCACCGGGTTGTGGGGCTGTGCCTGCCACTACGCGCTCTTGCGGGTCCACCAAGCCCAGGCGCGGGAAGAGGTCGTCGGGGTGACGCTGAGGCGGTGAGGGCCCGTTGCGGGAGTCGCCGAGTCGGCCTTCGGGCGGTGCTGGTGGCGGCGGTGGTGGTGGGTAGTCGCCACCACCCACGATGGGGCCACGGTTGCCTCCGAATGGGTAGGGCGGCGGGCCTGTGTGCGAAGACGGTGCATCTCCCCCTTGGGGTCGCGCATCAGTGGGTGGCGTAGGGTCGCCGCCGGTGCGCTGACTGCCCGGCCTGCGCTGCCCCGAGCCGGGGTGCGATAGCTCGCCCCACAGCCCAGGCTGGGTGCGAAGCCGGTCCCAACCGCCCGTCTGGGTGTAGTGGGACTGCAAGCGCTCGGCCAGCCAGTCCATGCGCGCCAGTTCAATCTCTGCCACATAGGGGCCGAGGCCCCGCTGCAAACCCAGGCGAGAAAAGCCCGCAAAGATCAGCAGCAGCGCCACCAGCAGCGCGGCCAGGGCGATGAAGGCTTTGCGGTGCAGCGTCAGAGGGGGCGACGGGACGAGGGAGCGCAGGGGAGGCATGGGGGGTCAGCGGGCGGGCGGTGGGCCACCCGCTCCACCGGGGCCGCCAGGCCCACCGGCAGGCGTGGCCACCAGGGTGCCGCCCATTGTGCGGCAAGTGCCTGTCAGCGATTTGCCGTCGGGCATGGTCAATGTGACCGTGGCGCCTTCGGTTTTGCCTGCGCAGGCGGCGTAGGCCTCGGGGGGCGGCGTTGGTGGTGAGCGGCGGTCTTGTTGCGCAAAGCTGGGGGCGGCGAAGGTGGCCAGGGCAAGCAGGGCCAGGCGGGTGAGGGTGGTGCAAGTCAAGGGCATGGGGCAGGTCACGCGGGTGATGGGGTTGAGAGGGGGTTGTCTGTGCAACGGTGGTCAGGCGGCGATCGAGATGGCAATGCTGGCGGCATAGCCACCGCCGCTGTTGGCCTGCAGGGTGGTCATCTCCAGGTCGGTGCCGTCGCTGAAGACGTTGTCGGTGGCAAACGTGATGGCTGCCAGATTGCGCACGCTGGCGCTGTAGCCCGCATTGCTGTTGTAGATGCTGCTGAGCACGGAGGTGGGGAAGGCCAGCTGAGTGGTCTTGACCTTGTTGCGCGCGTTGTTGGCCGAAGCGAGCGTGGGATACACCTCCAGGTGCATGTGGGGCATGCGACCCGCGTAGCAGCCCGGCACGATGGTGGTGAAGGTGACCGTGCCGTTCGCGTCGGTGGCCTGCACGCCGCGCAGGTAGTTGTCGGCGATGTTGTTGGACGAGTAGACCGAGTAGTTGCCGTCCTGTGTGCAATGCCACAGGTAGATGGCATACCCCGCCAGCGGCGCGCAGCTGGCCTGGGTGTTGGTCAGCGTGATGGTGATGCTGAGGGGAACGCCACTGACTTGGGAGGAGGAGCCAATGGAGCTCCGAATGTCCGACCGCACGATGCCGCTGAGCGCCAGCACGTTGTACGTGGAGTTGCTGGCGCTGGAGCCGTCCGCGGGGTAGGGCCCGGCGGTTTCTTCGGGCACCACCGAGCAGGTGGTGGTTCCGGTGCCTGTGCCGGTCCCGGTGCCCGTTCCCGTGCTGGTATCCGTCCCTGTACCAGTGCCGGTGCCGGTATCTGTGCCCGTGCTGTCTGTGGCTTCGGTATCACCCCCGCCCCCGCAGCCCAGCAGGGTGGCCATCCCCAGCGAGCCCAGGGCGCTGAGCGCAAAGCGGCGGTTGGCGGGTGTTGCGACGACCAGCGCCGCTGGGGTTTGGGTGGGTGCGATGGGGGCAGAAAGGCGGGCCATGGATTTCTCCTGCAAGTGGGTATGGCACGCACTGTGCAGACCCATTGAGGAGAAATGTGGGAGCCGCATGGAGCGGCCACCCGGCCTGTGGTTCCGTGAGGGGGCGCTGCCCCCTCAGTGGCTACATGCGGTTGCTTGCGTCCACCAGCCCGTTGTAGGCCTTGACCAGCTTTTCAGCGCTGCCGTCCACCATCCAGCCGCTCCCGGGCTTGAGCATCGAGCGTTCGCCGGTGCTGTAGGGGACGTTGTCACGCACGCGGCGAAAGCGCTCTTTGGACGCCTTGCGGAATTCTTCCGCGCTGCTTTCAAAGCTTGGCCACTCGATGGGCAGGGCGTCCTTCTGCGGCTTCACAAAGGCCATGGCTTCGTCGGTGATGGCCTCAAACGCCTCCAGGCGGGGCGCTGCGGCGGCGGCATCAAACGTCTCATCCCCCAGCACGTCCGCCAGTTGCTTGGCCTTGGCCATCAGCGCCATCTGGTAGTAGGGCAGCTTGCGGCCCTCGGTCTTTTCGATGTGCGCCAGCTGGGCGCTGAGCAGGTTGTCGTTTTCCACATCCAGCGCCTGGGAGAAGACGGTGCTGGCCTGCACAAAACTTTCAAAACTTGCCGCCAGGGGGCCATGCAGGGCTTTGCCCTTGGCAAATTTGTCGTCCTTGTAGTTCTCGCGGTCGTAGTAGGTATAGGCCTCGGCCACGAGCTTGTCCGTGGCCGCCAGCGAGGCGATGTACGCCTTGCCAGCAGAGTCGAGCGCGGGCAGGGCCGGGCGCAGGGCAGACGCTTGCTCAAACTCCGTCACGCATTCTTTGACGTCGTCGCTGAAGAGGGAGTAGAGCCCGTAAATCACCTTTTCATTGCCCGTAGGGCCCGCCTTCATGTCTTTGACCCAGCTGGAATAGCGGTTGATGGTGCGGTGGGCACGGCCATCGAGCTTGTTGTAGCAAGTGATGTACGACTGCAGCTTGGCGCTGACGTTGTCAGGTGCAGCAGGAGCCGTTTGCTCTGCGGCTTTGTCGGGCGAAGGCGCTGGCGCGGTGGCAGCTGCGGGTGCTACGGCTGCTGCTGGAGTCTCCGTCTTGGCCGAGTCTGAAGCCGGGCTGCACCCCAGTAAGGCGATCAGTAAAAGTGGAGCGATGCCCAGAAAGCGGGGCGCAAGCAATGTGGTGTGCATGGAATGAGGAAGATGCAAAACAGTGGGCGGATGCCTTGGCCCCGCGAGAGACCAGACAGGTCAAAGCGTGGCGCCCGGATTCTGTGTTGCAGAAGCCCTGAAGTTCCTTGTGCTGTCGGCAAAAAACGTAATCAGATGTACTACCGATTGCGATGCGATGCGGCCCATTTGTGGCAGCCGGGAGCGTTGTGACGCACTGCGCGATGAGTGCTTTTGGTTTTGTGGACGCTGTTTCCTGATCCCGGCGCTGTTGCAGTTGGAGATCAAATAGCGCTGTGTTCAGTGTGGAGGGGCGGCGAGCAACCGGTGTGCTTCGGCCTCGCACTGAGTAATTTACTCACCCCTGACGACGCTCCGGCACCGCATCGGGCGGGGTTGGGGCACGCCCGCCTACGCGCAGGTGCAACGCTGCCTGGGCCATGAGGTTGGCCGACACGGGGGCGGTCACAAACACGAACAGGGTAATCAGCAGCTCGGCAAAGCCCATCCGGCCTTCGGCGGCGGCCAGGATCATGCTGGCCAGCAGCACACCACCCACGCCCAGCGTGGAGGCCTTGGTGGGGGCGTGCAGGCGCATGAAGAAATCGGGCAGGCGAACCAGGCCGATCACACCAACGAGAGAGAAGAATGCGCCGATCAACAACAGCGCGGCGGCCAGCCATTCGGCAATGATTTGAAGGGTCATGGATGTCTTTCTGGTGCGTCAGAGGTCATTCACACGGTCATTCGATCACGTCGCCGCGGCTCAGGTAGCGCGCCATAGCTACGGTGGATGCAAAGCCCAGCATGGCCACAATCAACGCCGCCTCGAACAGCAGCGCGGTCTGCCAGCGGATGCCCAGCAACACCACCAGTGCAACGGCGTTGAGGTACATGGTGTCGATGGCCAGCACACGGTCGATGGACTGCGGGCCGCGCAGGAGGCGCCATGCGCACAGCAGAAACGACAGCGCCATGACGGCGGTGGTGATGTCCAGCGCGAGCGGAAGGATGCTGGTGGCAGCGTTCATGCGCGGTCTCCTTGGATGGCGGCAGCCGTGGGTTCAACCGCTTCAAAAATGGCCAGCAAAGGCGCTTCGTAGCGAGCCTTGATGTCGGCGGCCATCTGCGCAGGGTCGTCGCAGTTGAGCGCATGCACAAGGATCTCGTTGCGCTCTTCGTCGATGGTGCACGACACGGTACCCGGCGTGGTGGTGATGATGGTGGCCAGCAATGCAATGGCGGTGGGGTTGGTCAGCGTGAGTGGCACGGGGACCCAGGCGGGTTGGGGGTGCGACATGGGGCCCAGTACCAGGCGTGCCACAACGATGTTGGACACCACGATGTCCCACAGCACCACGCCGCCCAGCCGCACGGCCGGGCGCATGTTCAGGCGGCGCGGGTCGGGCAGAAAGTCTTTCAGCAGCCGGGGCACGATGAGGCCGATCAGCACACCAGACAACAGATGAAACATAGACAGGGAATGCTGCAGCAGGAGCCAGGTAACGGCCAGCAGCACCGACAGCCACGGGTGTGTCAGCCAGCGTTGTTTCTTGCTCATGGCGCAACCGCCTTTCCGGGTAGCTTCACTTCGCCTTCGCCACCGCGGTAGGGCCGGGTGGTCTGCGCGGCCGACCCGCCCACCGCATTGAGCACGGCGTCGGCGTAGCCGTTGCGATCCGCCAGTTGCGCGGCTGTAGCGTCGGTGTAGCGTTTGAGGGGGGATGCGGCCACGGCCAGCAGCAGGCTGAGCGCCAGCAGGCTCAACGTGGCTGTCATGAGGCGGCCGCTGCTGCCCGCGCTGCAGTCATCGGGGCGACCCGGCAGCACGTTCCAGAACAGGATGGCCCCCGCGCGCGCCAGGCCCACCAGGGTCAGAAAGCCAGCGCCCAGCACCACCGCCCACACCCAGGTGTGGGCCGGCGTGGCCGCAGCGCTTTCCAGCACCATCAGCTTGCCAAGAAACCCCGGCAGCGGGGGCAGCCCTGCTGCAGAGGCGGCGCCCAACAGCGTCATCAAGCCCAGTGCCACGGGCTGCGCCACTGGGGGCGCCGGTTGCAGGTGGTCGCCTGCGGCGCCTCGCTGCGCAGCCACCAGCTCGACCAGCAGAAACAGCGCTGCCATGACCAGCGTGCTGTGCACTGTGTAGTACAGCGCCGCTGACATGGACTCAGGGGTGAACAGGCCCACAGCGGCCAGAATGATGCCGATCGACGACACCGTGAGGTACGACACCAACTGCGCCAGGCTGTGTGCTGCCAGGGCACCAAAAACACCCAGCACTGTAGTGAGCAGTGCTATGGGCAGCAGCCAGGGGGCGGCTGCAAAGGCGGCGTGCCCCGCGCCCTCGCCCAGCATCACGGCGTGCACGCGGATGATGCTGTAGACGCCAACCTTGGTCATGATGGCAAACAGCGCCGCCACCGGCGCACTGGCGGCGGCATAGGTGGTGGGTAGCCACATGTAGAGCGGCGCAATGGCCGCCTTGAGCCCGAACACCACCAGCAGCACCATGGCACCGGCTTTGAGCAGGGACGCCTGTTCCGGCTCCAATTGGGTAATGCGCAGCGCCAGGTCGGCCATGTTGAGCGTGCCGGTGACTGCGTAGATGATGGCAAGGCCGATCAGAAACAGTGCCGAGGCGGCCAGATTGAGCACCACATAGTGCAGCCCTGCCCGGAATCGATCCCGCCCCTGGCCATGCACCATCAGCACGTAGGACGCGATCAGCAGCACTTCGAAAAACACGAAGAGGTTGAACAGGTCGCCCGTGATGAACGCGCCCGACAGGCCCATGAGCTGAAAGTGGAACAAGGCGTGAAAGTGCCGCCCATGGCTGTCCCAGCCACCGGTGGAGTACCACAGCACGGGTGCGGCAATGGTCCACGTCAGTGCCAGCATCAGCGCGCTCAGGCGGTCAATGACCAGCACGATGCCAAACGGCGCGGGCCATGCGCCCAGTGGGTAGACGGTGAGGGGTCCGCTCGCGGCCTCGGTCAGAAGGCGCCAGGCCAGGACAGCGCCGAAGATCACGGAGGTCATGCTGACCCAGCGCCGGGCGCGCAACTGTGTGCCTCCGTGGCTGGACTGCCCGCCGCCGTCGCCAATGAGCAGCAATGCCACCGCGGTGAACATCGGCAAAAGCACGGGCAGCACGGGGAGGTGCTGGCCGAAGAAAGAATTCAACAGTTCGCCGATCATCCCGCCTCGTCCCGTGGTGGTGTGGTGGGGCGGTGTCCGGGCTCGTGGCCGTCCACATGGTCGGTTCCGGTTTCGTGGCGGCTGCGCAGGGCCAGTTCCACCACAAACCCGGTGGTGGCAAAACCGATGACGATGGCGGTGAGCACCAACGCCTGTGGAAGCGGGTCGGCCACGC
Organism: Acidovorax sp.; assembly: GCF_046291265.1. Classification (GTDB taxonomy): domain Bacteria; phylum Pseudomonadota; class Gammaproteobacteria; order Burkholderiales; family Burkholderiaceae_C; genus Acidovorax. Next base: position 173,809 of record NZ_JBKBTV010000002.1, read on the forward strand.
GGCCCCCTTCGGTCAGGATGGGCGCTGCGTTCTGCCACAGGCGACCCATGGCAAAGATGAAGACGTTGACGGCGTAGCCGAGCAGGCTCAGGCCCAGGATCACGGGCCAAGTCCGGCCGCGCAGGATCAGGTAGAGAGCGGTGGTGGTGACCGCACCGATGCCGGTGGCCACCAGAAATTCAAGGCTCATGATCATGGTTGAACTCCGTCGGCTTCGGCGTTGGCGTTAGCGGGTTGGGGCGTGCGCAGCTTGCCCGCACCCTCGCGGGTGACCGACCCGAGTGTGGACAGCGTCAGCAGCGTGGCGCCCACCACGGTGATGTACACGCCCAGGTCAAACAGGGCGGCCGTGGCCAGTGGTATGTCTCCCAGAATGGGGATGTGGGGGTGGCCGTGGGCGCTGGTCAGGAACGGCTGGCCAAACGCAAAGGCGCCAATACCGGTCAACCCTGCAATACCCAGGCCGATGCCGATCCAGCGCACAAAGCGCCGCCCGCCTTCAGCCCGCAGCAGGGCCTCGGCGCGGGTCTGGCCCATGGCGACGTATTGCAGCGCCAGAGCCACCGCAGTGACCAGGCCCGCAATGAATCCGCCACCGGGCAGGTTGTGCCCGCGCATAAAGATGTACAGCGTGACCACCAAAGCCAGCGGCAGCACCACGCGGGCGGCTACACGCAACATGAGCGGCTGGGCGGCGAAGGTGTAAGGCTCGCCATTGGCATCGGTGGTGGGGCGCCGGGTGCGCATGCCGTCCATCAGTGCCAGCACGCCCACAGCGGCAATGCCCAGCACAGTGATCTCGCCAAAGGTGTCATAGCCCCGGAAGTCCACCAGGATCACGTTGACCGCGTTGGTGCCGCCACCCGCGATGGCAGACTGGTTGAGGAAGTACCAGGCAATGGAATCGTGATCGCGCGTCAGCATCACCCACGCCAGCCAAGCCATGCCCGCACCGCCCAGCAGCGCAAGCGAGCCGTCGCGCAGCCGACGTCCATCAGAAGACTCCCGCGGTGACAGGCGGGGCAGCAAGGCCAGTCCCATCAACAGCAGCACCGTAGAGACTACATCCACGGTCAGCTGGGTAAGCGCAAGATCGGGTGCAGAGAGGCCGACAAAGGTCAACGAAGTGACCAGGCCAATCACGCCGGCGACCACTACGGACTGGAACCGGTCATGGTGCTTGAGCATGAGCCAGACACACGCAGCCAGCAGCAGACCCCATAGCACCAGGGCAACCGCGTTGACCGGTAGCAGTTCACGGTTTCCGGTGCCGGGCGTTTGGCCGGACAGCACCGGCACCGCCACAGCTGCGACGCAGGCCATGATCATCCATGCCAGATAGCGCTGCAGCGAGCCGGTCTCCAGCAGAGCCGTAATTCGGCCCGCACCTTCGAACAACCGGTCTGAACCGCGCGTGAACAAGTTGGATCCCGTCAAGGCGCCAAACCAGTTTTCGGAGGCCAGCTTGTGCAGGCGCTTGTCGCGCGCCAGCCAGAAGTACAACAGCAGGCCCGCGCCCAGCGCCACCGCGCTGAGCAGCAGCGGCAGGTTGAACCCGTGCCAGATCGCCAGGTGGAACTCGGGCGGTGGTGTGCCCAGCATGGCTGTGGCTGCCACCAGCACCATAGGCCCGGCCACCAGGGATGGCACCACCCCCACAACAATACAGATGGTGACGAGCAGCGCCACCGGCGCCTTCATGCCCAGCGGGGGCTCATGGGGGTGGGGGTTGGGCAGGTCGCGCGGCGGGCCGTTGAAGAACATGTCGTGCACCAGCCGCGCCGAGTACGCCACGCTGCAGACAGCAGCCAACGTGGCCATGGCTGGTACCAGCCAATGCCAACCGCCACCACCTTGCGAAAACGCCACGGCCTCGGTGAGGAACATCTCCTTGGAGATGAATCCGTTGAACAGCGGTACGCCAGCCATGGCCGCGGCTGCGACCATAGCGAGCGTGGCCGTCCAGGGCATCAGCTGGTACAAACCGCCGAGCTGGCGCAGGTCGCGCGTGCCGGTTTCGTGGTCCACGATTCCGGCCGTCATGAAGAGGGCGGCTTTGAAGCTGGCGTGGTTCAGGATGTGGAACATCGCCGCCACGGCGGCCAGTGGCGAGCCCAACCCGATGAGGAAAACAATGAGCCCCAGGTGGCTGATGGTGGAATAGGCGAGCAACCCCTTGAGGTCGTGTTTGAAGATGGCAATGAACGCGGCAAAGGTGACAGTGACAAGCCCTGCGGTGGATACGATTCCCACAAACAGCTCGGTGCCGCCGATGACCGGGGTCAGCCGTGCGAGCAAAAAGATCCCTGCCTTCACCATGGTGGCTGAGTGCAGATAGGCCGACACCGGCGTGGGCGCGGCCATCGCCTGCGGCAGCCAGAAGTGGAAGGGGAACTGCGCACTTTTGGTGAAACAGCCCAGCAAAATCAAGATCAATGCCGCCGGGTAGCGCGCGTCTGCCTGGATCTGCGCGGCGACTGCTGTCATCTGGCTGATTTCGTACGTGCCGGCAATCTGTCCCAGCAGCACAAAGCCCCC
>NZ_JBKBTV010000030.1:0-56349 GCF_046291265.1 Acidovorax sp.
AAGTGTTCCACGCCACCGCCGCAGGCAGTGCGCAGTACGGTGTGGTGGGCGTAGAGAACTCCACTGAAGGTGTGGTTACACGCTCGCTCGACCTGTTCCTGCACACGCCCACGCATGTGGTGGGCGAAGTCAGCCTGCTGGTTCGCCACAACCTGCTGCGCACCAGCAACTCGCTCGAAGGCATTGAAGTGGTGATGGCCCACCCCCAGGCGCTGGCCCAATGCCAGGCCTGGCTGACCAAACACCTGCCCCATGCCGAGCGCCGCCCGGTGTCCAGCAATGCCGAAGGCGCCCGCCTGTCCACCACCAACCCTGGCTGGGCAGCGTTGTCCAGCGAGCGCGCCGCCACCCAATTTGGCCTGCACATCGTGGCCCACGCCATTCAGGACGACGCCTACAACCGCACGCGTTTTGCCATCATCTGCTTGCCCCACACGCTGCAAACTCCGCCACCATCGGGCAAGGACTGCACCAGCCTGGTGGTCTCGGTCCCCAACCAGCCGGGTGCCGTGCACGATCTGCTGGTGCCGCTGAAGGCCCACGGTGTGTCGATGACCCGGTTTGAGTCCCGCCCGGCGCGCACCGGCCAGTGGGAGTATTACTTCTACATCGACCTTGACGGTCACCCTGCCCAGCCCCACGTGGCGCGCGCTCTGGAGGAGCTGCGAAGCCTCTGCGCGTTCTACAAGGTTCTGGGAACCTACCCCGTGTCATCCTAAGGAGCCGCCACCATGTTTGAACAACTGGGACTGATCGGCTGCGGGCTCATGGGCGGCTCGTTTGCACTGGCCATGAAGAAGGCCGGACTGGTCAAGCGTGTGGTGGGCTACAGCAAGTCGCCCTCCACCACCGACCGCGCTCGCCAGATGGGCGTGATCGACGTCGAAGCGCCATCCGCGTTGCTGGCCGTTGCGGGCGCCGACATTGTGCTGGTCGCCGTGCCTGTGGCAGCCACGGAGGCCACGCTCAAGGCCATCAAGCACCTGGTAACACCGCAGATGCTGATCATGGACGTGGGCTCGACCAAAGCCGATGTGGTGCAAGCCGCGCGCCGCGCACTGCGCGACCAGGTGGGCTCTTTTGTGCCTGCGCACCCCATTACCGGCCGCGAGGTGTCTGGCGTCGAACATGCCGAGGCCGACCTTTACAGCGGACGCCAGGTCATCCTGACGCCGACCGAACGCACCTTCACGGCCCAGCTGCAAAAAGCCGAGGAGATCTGGACGGCGCTGGGCAGTCGCGTGACCAGCATGTCGCCCGAGTCGCATGATGCGGCCTTCGCAGCCGTCAGCCATTTGCCGCATGTACTGGCCTTTGCGATGATGAACAGCATCACCGGCCAATCGACCGGCGACGAATTTCTGTCCCTGGCAGGCCCCGGGTTCCGGGATTTCACCCGCATTGCAGCCAGCGACCCCAAGGTGTGGCGCGACATCTTGTTGTCCAACCGCGAAGAGCTGATCTCCCAGTCCAAACTGTTCCAGCAGGCGCTCCGCACCCTGGAACAAGCCATGGAAAAAGGCGATGCGCAGGCGCTGGAAGACATGTTGACCTTGGCCAGTGAAACCCGTGCCCACTGGCGCATGGGGGCGCAGAGAACCTCCAAGCCGCGCTAACCCATTTGCCCGCATCCGCGCGCACCCCTCTGTTCCTTCAGCCTCGCCCATGTTCAGCACCGCTTTCCTCGACCTCCCTGCGCTTGCCGCTGCTGGAGGTGAAGTTCACCTGCCCGGCTCCAAGAGCATCTCCAACCGCGTCTTGCTGCTGGCTGCGCTGAGCCATGGCACCACCACCGTGCATGACCTGCTGGCGTCCGACGACACGCGGGTCATGCTGGATGCGCTGCGCCAGATCGGTTGCACCGTGGACGAAGCGGGCAGCACGGTCCGCATCACCGGACTGGGGGGCCACACTCCGCAGTCGCCCGCCAAGCTCTTTCTGGGCAACGCAGGCACGGCCATGCGCCCTCTTACCGCAGCGCTGGCACTGCTGGGCGGCGAATTTGAGCTGTCGGGCGTGGCGCGCATGCACGAGCGCCCGATTGGTGACCTGATCGACGCGCTGCGCCAGCTCGGATGCCACATCGACTACCTGGGCAACGACGGGTATCCGCCGCTGCGCATTGCCCACGCAGACGGCGTGCCGCCCTTGGCGCTGGCAGCCCCCATCCGCGTGCGCGGCGACGTGTCCAGCCAGTTCCTGACCGCCCTGCTGATGGCGCTGCCGCTGGCGGCTGGCAACCAGAACATCGTGATCGACGTCGTGGGCGAGCTGATCTCCAAACCCTACATCGCCATCACACTGCAGCTGTTGGCGCGGTTTGGCATCGTGGTCGAGCACCAAAATTGGCAGCGGTTCACGATTGCTGCGGGCAGCCGCTACCAATCGCCCGGCGATATTCATGTGGAGGCAGACGCCTCATCTGCTAGCTATTTCATAGCGCTTGGCGCAATAGCATCAGGCGCCAGGGGCCAAAAAGGCATCAAAATTCAAGGCGTTGGTCTGGATTCGATCCAGGGCGACATCCGCTTTGTCGAAGCGGCCCAAGCGATGGGCGCTGTGATTACCGGCGGCCCCAACTGGCTGCACATCCAGCGGGGCGCGCCCGGACAGGGCTGGCCGCTGAAGGCCATCGACCTGGACTGCAATCACATCCCCGATGCCGCCATGACACTGGCGGTGATGGCTTTGTATGCCGAAGGCACCACCACGCTGCGCAACATTGCCAGCTGGCGCGTGAAGGAAACCGACCGCATCGCCGCCATGGCCGCGGAGCTGCGCAAACTCGGCGCCACTGTGGAGGAAGGCGCGGACTTCATTCGCGTCACGCCGCCCGCGCGGGTTCAGGACTGGAAAGCCGCCAGCATCCACACCTACGACGACCACCGCGTGGCGATGTGCTTCTCGCTCGCAGCCTTCAACCCGGCGGGCCTGCCCGTGCGCATCGAAGACCCCAAATGCGTGGGCAAGACGTTTCCGGAGTATTTTGAAGCCTTGTTCTCGGTGGCTCAGGTTGAAACTGCCCACATTCCGGTGATCTGCATCGACGGCCCCACAGCCTCGGGCAAAGGCACGGTGGCGGCTGCGGTTGCACAGCGGCTGGGTTACCGTTTTCTGGACTCTGGCGCGATGTACCGCATCACGGCCCTGGCCGCCCTGCGGGCGGGTTTTGCCATCGATACGGACCACGAAACACGCATTGCCGCGATGGCCCAGACCCTGCCGGTGCGCTTTGAAGGCGGTCGGGTGTTGCTGGGCAGCGACGATGTGACGGATGACATTCGCACCGAAGAAGCCGGCATGAATGCATCCCGCGTGTCGGCCCTTCCCTTGGTGCGCGAGGCGTTGGTGGCCCTGCAACACAGCTTTCGGCGCCTGCCGGGGCTGGTAGCGGATGGCCGCGACATGGGCACGGTGATCTTCCCAGGAGCCGCGCTGAAGGTCTACTTGACGGCCAGCGCCGCCTGCCGCGCCGAGCGTCGTTATAAACAGTTGATTTCAAAGGGTTTTTCGGCTAGTATCGAAGACCTTCGCGCAGATCTGGAAGCGCGCGACGCCCGGGACAGTACCCGCAGCGTTGCACCTCTCAAGCCCGCGCAGGACGCTCTGGTCCTGGACAACTCCACCTTGACGATTGATGAAGCCGTCAAGCAGGTGCTTACCTGGTGGCAAGAGCGCCAACCTTTCGCAGTCCCTGCGCAGGGTTGAAAAGTGCGGGGCCATTTCTCATCATCTGGCCCCCAGCAAGCCGAAAGGCCTTGCAACAGGCCCATACCGCCCCTCTCGCGCGCCAGCGCCCAGGTGGTCTGGATCTTTAACCTAACCCGCGGTTTCACCGCAAAAAACCACCGCAAGCAGCTATAAAAACAGTAGCAATAGTGCTACTGGAATCCTGTTTGTGGCAAGGAAACACATGTCCGAATCTTTTGCCGCCCTTTTTGAAGAATCCTTGACGCGTACGGAAATGCGCCCAGGCGAAGTCATCACCGCTGAAGTCGTGCGCGTCGAGCACAACTTCGTCGTGGTCAACGCTGGCCTCAAGTCCGAAGCCTACGTGCCGCTGGAAGAATTCAAGAACGACAAGGGCGAACTCGAAGTCCAAGTGGGTGACTTCGTATCGGTGGCCATTGGCTCCATCGAAAACGGCTACGGCGACACCATCCTGTCGCGCGACACGGCCAAGCGTCTGGCTTCGTGGATGAGCCTGGAAAAGGCCCTCGAATCCGGCGAATTCGTCACTGGCACGACCAGCGGCAAGGTCAAGGGCGGTCTGACCGTTCTGGTCAACGGCATCCGCGCATTCCTGCCCGGTTCGCTGATCGATACCCGTCCGATCAAGGATCTGACGCCGTACGAAAACAAGACCATGGAATTCAAGGTCATCAAGCTGGACCGCAAGCGCAACAACGTGGTGCTGAGCCGCCGCGCTGTGGTGGAAGCCTCCATGGGCGAAGAGCGCGCCAAGCTGATGGAAACCCTGAAGGAAGGCTCCATCGTTCAAGGCGTGGTCAAGAACATCACCGAATACGGTGCGTTCGTGGACCTGGGCGGCATCGACGGCCTGCTGCACATCACCGACATGGCATGGCGCCGTGTGCGTCACCCTTCCGAAGTGGTGACCGCGGGTCAAGAAATCACCGCCAAGATCCTGAAGTTCGATACCGAAAAGAACCGCGTCTCGCTGGGTCTGAAGCAAATGGGCGACGACCCATGGATGGGCGTGAACCGCCGCTACCCACAATCGACCCGCCTGTTCGGCAAGATCACGAACATTGCCGACTACGGCGCATTCGTTGAACTCGAACCCGGCATCGAAGGCCTGGTGCACGTGTCTGAAATGGACTGGACCAACAAGAACATCGCTCCCGCCAAGCTGGTTTCGCTGGGCGACGAAGTCGAAGTCATGGTTCTGGAAATCGACGAGGACAAGCGCCGTATCAGCCTGGGCATGAAGCAGTGCAAGGCCAACCCATGGCAAGAATTCGCCCAGGACACGAAGCGCGGTGACCGCGTCAAGGGTCCTATCAAGTCGATCACCGACTTCGGCGTGTTCGTGGGTCTGGCTGCCGGCATCGACGGCCTGGTGCACTTGTCCGACCTGTCGTGGAACGAAACCGGCGAAGCCGCCGTGCGCAACTACAAGAAGGGCCAAGAAGTCGAAGCCATCGTGTTGGCTGTGGACGTGGACCGCGAACGCATCTCGCTGGGTATCAAGCAGCTCGACGGCGACCCATTCACGACCTTCGTGACCGTGAACGACAAGGGCCAAACGGTGACCGGCAAGGTCAAGACCGTGGACGCCCGTGGCGCTGAAATCGACCTCGGCGAAGACATCATCGGTTACCTGCGTGCTTCGGAAATCTCCCGCGACCGCGTGGAAGATGCCCGCAACGTGCTCAAGGAAGGCGACGAAGTCACTGCTGTGGTGGTCAATGTGGATCGCAAGACCCGCAACATCCAGCTGTCGATCAAGCAAAAGGACATGATCGACGAGCAAGGCGCCATGGCCAACCTGAGCCAGCAATCGAGCCGCGAAAGCGCCGGCACGACCAGCCTGGGCGCCCTGCTGCGCGCCAAGCTGGACAACTCGGAAAAGTAAAACGCTGACCCGTTAAGGAGCATCTGCACAATCGAGCGGAAAGTGTGCGCTGCGGATCGCGGTGGGCTGCTAGGCGCAAAGCACAGCAATAGCCATCGCTATTGCGAGCATTTGCAACAACGCAGACCGCCCGAGTCCGCAGATGCACACGACGCGATGATTCGTGCAGAGGCTCCTTATATGGTCATACCGCGGGCGCCTCGGCGCCCGCTCCTCATTCAGCCGCAGCAGCCCGCCTATGCCCCAAGACTCCATGACCCGCTCAGACCTCGTCGAAGAACTGGCCGCACGGTTTGGCCAGCTCACACACCGCGATGCCGAATACGCCGTCAAGACCATTCTGGACGCCGTAGGGGACGCGCTGGTGCGTGGGCACCGCATCGAGATCCGGGGCTTTGGCAGCTTCTCGGTCAACCACCGCCCTCCCCGCATGGGCCGCAATCCGCGCAGTGGCGAGGCCGTGGCCATTCCAGAAAAGCGGGTGCCACACTTCAAGCCCGGCAAGGCCCTGCGTGAAGCCGTGGACAAACGCACCGCCGAAATGGAAGAAAAGTCAGGAATAGCAGGCGGCGCCTCTATTCAAAAATGATAGCTAATAGCGCTTTATGGATAAGCGCTAGAGGCCTATTTGACCTAAATTCTCATGGGATGCTGGCCCTACGACCCGCCAGGCCCAAGCTCTTAGAATCGCCCCACCACTGGGGAGACCGATGAAATACCTCCTGTGGCTGCTCAAGGCAGCCATTTTTTTTACGTTGTTCGCTTTTGCCTTGAACAACCAGCAAGACGCGACCGTGCACTTTTTCTTTGGCACGCAATGGCGCGCGCCACTGGTGCTGGTGGTCCTGACCGCTTTTGCCGCAGGGCTGGCCGTGGGGGCGCTGGGCATGGTGCCTCGCTGGTGGCAGCACCGCAATGCCGCGCGCCGAGCGCAGGCGGTCATCGTGACGCCTGCGGCTACCGCCACGACTTCCAACGCCACGCCCGCCCCTCCTCCACCTCCCGACCTGCCCTCCGTCCATGGAATTTGACCTGAGCTGGATCCTGCTGGGCCTGCCAGTCGCCTTTGTTTTCGGCTGGCTGGCGTCGCGGTTTGACCTGCGCCAGTTGCGTGCCGAGAACCGCCGGGCACCCAAGGCTTACTTCAAAGGGCTGAACTTTTTGCTCAACGAGCAGCAGGACCAAGCCATTGATGCCTTCATCGAGGCGGTACAGAACGACCCCGACACGTCGGAACTGCACTTTGCACTGGGCAATTTGTTCCGTCGCCGGGGCGAATACGACCGCGCCGTGCGCGTGCACGAACACCTGCTGTCGCGCGGCGACCTCAGCCGCACCGACCGCGAGCGTGCGCAGCATGCGCTGGCGCTCGACTTCCTGAAGGCCGGCCTGCTCGACCGGGCCGAAGATGCCTTGCACCGCCTGGAAGGAACCCCCTTTGAATCACAGGCCCGCCTGGCACTGCTGGCCATCTACGAACGCTCGCGCGACTGGCCACACGCCGCCACCATTGCCCGCAAGATGCATGCAGCTGACCAGGGCGACTTCAGCACCCGCCAGGCGCATTACCTCTGCGAGCAGGCGTTGGCGCTCATCGCCCAAGGTGACCTGCCTGGCGCCAAGGCGCTGCTGGACCAGGCCGTGGCCGCGGCGCCCGATGCTGCACGCGCACGCATTGAAATGGCGCGCCTGCAGCGGCTCATGGGGCAATCTGCGGCCGTGTTGTCCACCCTCAAGACACTGGGCGAGCGCAACCCCGCTGCGTTGCCACTGGCGGCCCCGCTGATGGTCGAGGCCGCCACGGCCACTGGCGAACTTCCCGAAGTTCAAGCCCTCCTGCAGGCGCACTACACACTCAACCCCTCGCTCGATGTACTGGAAAGCATCGTTGCCATCGAGTCCGCCAACGAAGCCACGCGCGACACGGCGCGGCAACGTTATGTGCAGCACCTGGACAAGGAACGGTCATTGGTGGCCGCAGCCAAATGGCTGGCCACAGAAAAGCTGGAACACGAAGAATTCCACCCCCAGATCCAGCGCGCGCTGGACCATGCCGTCAAGCCGCTCACCCGCTACCGCTGCGCGGCCTGCGGTTTTGAGGCGCGCCAGCATTTCTGGCAATGCCCCGGTTGCCAGACCTGGGACAGCTACCCGGCACGCCGCGTCGAAGAGCTCTGAGCCGCTGAAACAACTGGCTACACCGCCTTCTCAGCCGTAGATAAGATGGCCGCGCAGTCCGAGAACCAGTGAATCTTTGCGGGGTCTGGCTGCGAAAAAAACCATCCATCTACACACCGAGGGAGTTCCATCGTGTTCAAAAAAATACTGCTCATCATCACCCTGTTGTATGCCGCCGCCGCGTTTGCAGCGGTGGACGTGAACAAAGCCACCGCCGCCGAGCTGGACGGCATCAAGGGCATCGGCCCCAGCCTCTCCACCAAAATCCTGGACGAGCGCAAGAACAGCAACTTCAAGGACTGGAGTGACTTCATCGCCCGCGTAGGCGGCGTAGGCGAAAAATCTGCGGCCAAGTTTTCATCTGAAGGCCTGACCGTGAACGGCAAGAAGTTCAGCGCTGCCGCAGTCGCAAAAGCGGATGCCAAAGCAGACAAAGCGGCCGCCAAGAAGGACAAGGACACCAACGCTGCTGACAAGAAGGCAGCTACCAGCAAGGCCAAGACAGAAGACAAGCCTGCAGCTGTAGCGCCCGTGGCACAGGCACCTGCCGCCGCCACAACCGCAGACGCTGCTACCAAAAAATAAGCACGCTACGCAGTCGCAAAGCCCGCTTCAGCGGGCTTTTTTTTTGCACCCCGCACAGCCTTCATTCAAACCATGGGCCGTGCAGTCAAAAGGCTTTTATCTTCACCGCCTAAAATTGCCCGCGCATGCCCCTGATCACCCTCATTCTTCTCCCCTTCATCGGCAGCCTGCTGGCAGCGGTTTTGCCCGCCAATGCCCGCAATACCGAATCCACGCTGGCGGGGCTGATTGCCCTCTTTTGCACCGTACAGGCTGCGCTCTACTTTCCAGAGATTGCAGACGGCGGCGTGCTGCGCCAGGAAATCGCTTGGCTGCCTGCACTGGGGCTGAACCTCATCATCCGCATGGACGGCTTTGCCTGGATGTTCTGCATGCTGGTGCTGGGCGTGGGCGGCCTGGTGGTGCTGTACGCGCGCTATTACATGTCGGCGGCCGACCCAGTGCCGCGCTTCTTTGCGTTCTTCCTCGCATTCATGGGCGCGATGGTGGGCGTGGTGCTCTCGGGCAACATCATTCAGATCGCGTTCTTCTGGGAGCTGACCAGCCTGTTCTCGTTTTTGCTGATCGGCTACTGGCACCACCGCAAGGATGCGCGGCGTGGCGCGCGCATGGCGCTCACGGTCACCGGCACGGGCGGCCTGGCCATGCTGGCGGGCATGCTGGTGCTGGGCCATATTGTGGGCAGCTATGACCTGGATCATGTGCTGGTCGCGGGCGCACTGATCAAGGCGCACCCGCTGTACCTGACAGCGCTGGTGTTGATCCTGTTGGGCGCGCTGACCAAAAGCGCGCAGTTCCCCTTTCACTTCTGGCTGCCCAACGCCATGGCGGCGCCTACCCCTGTGTCGGCCTATCTGCACTCGGCCACCATGGTCAAGGCAGGTGTGTTCTTGATGGCACGCTTGTGGCCCGCACTGGCGGGCACTGAGGAATGGTTCTGGCTGGTGGGGGGCGCGGGCCTGTGCACTTTGCTCGTGGGAGGCTATGCAGCCATGTTCCAGAACGACCTCAAAGGACTTCTGGCGTATTCGACCATCTCGCACCTGGGCCTCATCACCCTGCTGCTGGGGCTTAACAGCCCGCTGGCTGCCGTGGCCGCGGTGTTCCACATCATGAACCACGCGACCTTCAAGGCATCGCTGTTCATGGCGGTGGGCATCGTCGACCACGAAAGTGGCACGCGCGACATCCGGCGGCTGTCCGGGCTGCGCAGGATGATGCCCATCACCGCCACCCTGGCCATGGTGGCCAGTGCGGCCATGGCCGGTGTGCCGTTACTCAACGGGTTTCTTTCGAAGGAAATGTTTTTTGCGGAGACGGTGTATGTGAACACCACGCCGATGCTGGAATGGCTGCTGCCCGTGGCCGCCACCGTGGCGGGCATGTTCAGCGTGGCGTATTCACTGCGCTTTACGGTGGACGTGTTCTGGGGCCCACCCGCCACCGACCTGCCCCGCCCGCCCCACGAGCCTCCCCACTGGATGCGTGTGCCGGTGGAGCTGCTGGTACTGGCCTGCCTGGTGGTGGGCACACTGCCTGCGTGGTCGGTAGGTGCCTATCTGGCAGCCGCCGCAAAGCCCGTGGTAGGGGGCGAGTTACCCACCTACAGTCTGGCCGTCTGGCACGGTTTCAACACTCCGTTTGTGATGAGCCTCATTGCGCTGGGTGGTGGCATAGCGCTGTACGCGGCGCTGCGCTGGCACCGCGCGCGGGGCACGCTCGATGCGCCGCCGCTCATGCAACACATCAACGGCCAGCGCTTGTTTGAAGGTTTCCTGGCCGCGGTGTCCCTGGCCGGGCGCAGCGGCCGCCGCCTGCTGGGCACCGGGCGCCTGCAGTGGCAAATGCTCTGGCTGGTGAGCGCCGCGCTGGTGGCGGGTGTGTTGCCGCTGTGGGCACGGGGACTGCCCATTGGCGACCGCGCCCAGTTGCCGCTGTCGCCCGCCTTTGCACTCATCTGGTTGCTCGGCGGGCTGTGTGCCATGGCCGCGGCCTGGCAGGCCAAGTACCACCGGCTGGCGGCGCTCACGCTGCTGGGTGGGTCTGGGCTGTGTGTGTGCCTGACTTTCCTGTGGTTCTCGGCACCTGACCTGGCGCTCACGCAAATCGTGGTGGAAATCGTCACCACCATCCTGATTTTGCTGGGTCTGCGCTGGCTGCCACGCCGGGACGAAAGCCTGCGGGTTCCCACACTGGCCGAAGCGCAGCGCACGCAGCTGCGCCGCTACCGCGACATGACCTTGGCGCTGGTCACCGGCGCGGGCATGGCCCTGCTCTCGTTCGCGATGATGAGCCGCCCGTTCCCGGACAGCACCTCCACCTTCTTTCTGGAAAACGCGCTCACTGGCGGCGGTGGCACCAACGTGGTCAACGTGATGCTGGTGGACTTTCGCGGTTTTGACACCTTTGGCGAAATCGTGGTGCTGGGCATCGTGGCGTTGACGGTCTATGCGCTGCTTCGGCGCTTCAGGCCTGCACGCGAGGTGATGGATTTGCCGCCGCAGCAACGGGCCCTGCCCGCCGATGTGGACACCGACCTGGCCAACCCGCGCCAGACCGCCGACACCGCGATTGGCTACCTCATGGTCCCCGCCGTGCTGGTGCGCTTGCTGCTGCCGTTTGCCACGCTGGTGTCCATGTACATCTTCATGCGCGGGCACAACGAACCGGGTGGCGGTTTCGTGGCGGGGTTGGTGTTTTCGGTGGCACTGCTGCTGCAGTACATCGTCTCGGGCACCTCGTGGGTCGAGGCGCATCTGCCGCTGTACCCGCGCCGGTGGATCGGGATCGGGCTGCTCACCGCTCTGGCAACGGGCCTGGGTGCGCTGTTCTGGGGCTTTCCATTTCTGACCAGCCACACCGCCCACCTCACCGTGCCGGTGTTGGGCGAGGTCCACATTGCCAGCGCGCTGTTCTTTGACATTGGCGTGTTCACGCTGGTGGTGGGCTCCACCCTGCTCATCCTCACCGGCATTGCCCACCAATCGGTGCGCAGCCACCGCTACAACAATGCGCGCGCTGCCGATGCAGCCGAAGCCGACGCGGCAGACACCGCACACGACAACGACAACGCCAGCGACATCGCCACCAACGGACGGGGAGAAACCTCATGGAACTGATACTGGCCCTGGCCATTGGCGTGCTTACCGGTTCGGGCGTCTGGCTGCTGCTGCGCCCCCGCACCTTCCAGGTCATCATGGGACTGTCGTTGCTGTCGTATGCGGTCAATTTGTTCATCTTCAGCATGGGGCGCCTGGGCCTGGCCATTGACAAGGAACCCGTGCTGCAGCCCGGCCTGCCGCAGGACCTAGCCCATTACGCCGACCCCATGCCCCAGGCGCTGACGCTCACGGCCATCGTGATCGGCTTTGCCATGACCGCGCTGTTTCTGGTGGTGCTGCTGGCCTCGCGCGGCATGTCGGGCACCGACCATGTGGACGGCGCCCGCGCCAAGGACGCGCAGGAGATGCCGTGAAAGAATTCGGACACCCCCCTGAGGCGCTTCGCGCCCTCCCCCCGCTCTCGCAGCGCTGCGCGCTGCGGGCAGGGGGACGCAGCCCTCGCGTCGGGGCGGCCCTAGCTCGGCTGCCCGGGCTTGGCGCGCGCTCGCTTCACGCGCATCGCCATGGAGCACTGCCATGACAGCCATGGAATTTTTTCTGCAAGGGCTGATGCCACACCTCATCCTGGCGCCCATCGCGCTGCCGATGGTGGCCGCCGGGCTGATGCTGTTGCTGCGCGAAGAGCGCCAGCGCACCAAGGTCACGCTCAACATCGTGGCGACGTTTCTGGGCCTGGTGGTGGCCGTGCTGCTGCTGGTGCAGGCCAAGGAGCCTGGTGTGCAGACCAGCCTGGGCGTGTACCTGCCCGGCAACTGGCCCGCGCCCTACGGCATCGTGCTGGCCATCGACCGGCTGTCGGCCATGATGCTGGTGCTCAGCAGCACGGTGGCGCTGGCCACGGTGCTGTTTTCGGCCGCGCGCTGGCACCGGGCGGGGGTGCACTTTCACCCCCTGTTCCAGTTCCAGCTGATGGGCCTAGCCGGCGCGTTTCTGACGGCCGACCTGTTCAACCTGTTCGTGTTTTTCGAGATCATGCTGGCCGCGTCCTACGGCCTGCTGCTGCATGGCTCGGGTCGGCCGCGCGTGTCGGCGGGCCTGCACTACATCGCCATCAATCTGGCCGCGTCGTCGCTGTTCCTCATCGGGGTGTCGATGCTCTACGGCATCACCGGCACGCTCAACATGGCCGACCTGGCGCAGAGCATGGCGGGCATTGCACCGGCCGACCGTGGCCTGCTGCATGCAGCGGCAGCTATTTTGGCGGTGGCGTTTCTCATCAAGGCCGCCGTGTGGCCGCTCAACTTCTGGCTGGTGCCCGCCTACAGCGCCGCCACCGCCCCCGTGGGCGCCCTGTTTGCGCTGATGACCAAGGTGGGCGTGTACAGCGTGCTGCGGCTGTGGACGCTGCTGTTTGGCGCAGAGGCCGGTGATTCGGCGCAGTTCGGCAGCCAATGGCTCATTGGTGGCGGCATGCTCACCCTGGCGTTTGGCGCCATCGGCATGCTGGGCTCGCAGCGACTGGGGCATCTGGCCGGGTTCGCGGCCATCCTGTCGTCGGGCACCTTGCTGGCCGCCGTGGGCTTTGGGCAAAACCTGCTCACGGGCGGGTTGCTGTATTACATGCTCGGCTCCACGCTGGCCATCAGTGCGCTGTTTCTGCTCAGCGACCTGATCGACCGCTGGCGCAACAACGGCTCCAACCTCGCACCCTACGAGCAGACCGACGACGCCCCCTTTCTTTCGGCCGACCTGGTGCCCACCGACGGCATCAACCTGGACGACAAGGAGCAAGCGTTGATCGGCAAGGTGATCCCTGCCGCCGCCGCGTTTCTGGGCCTGGCCTTCATGGCCTGCACGCTGATCATTGCGGGCCTGCCGCCCTTGCCGGGCTTTGTGGGCAAGTTCGCCATGATCCATGCGCTGCTCAACCCGCTGGGGCTGGGCTCATCCAACGGCTTTCAACTGGGCGCCGCAGGCTGGATGCTGGTGGCCTTGCTGGTGGTTTCGGGGCTCATCGCTCTGCTGGCGCTCACACGCTCGGGCATTCGCCATTTCTGGTCCGCACAAGGCCGTGCAGCACCCCAACTGCTGGTGCTGGAAGGCCTGCCGATTGCCATGCTGCTGGTGGCCTGCGCGGCGCTGGTGTGGCAGGCGAGCGCGGTGATGCGCTACACCCAGGCCACCGCCGACGCGCTGCATGCCCCCGCCACCTACGTGCGCGCCATCATGACGGCAGCCCCCGTGCCCACCCCGCCCCCGAGCAGCACTTCACCCGCGCAGGGCACTGCGGCACCTGTACAAGGCGGCACACCATGACGCCCCACCACAAAGAAAGCCAAGAGAACGCCCGCGCTGCAGCCGTGGACAAGCCCGCCGCCCAACCCGCCCGTCGCAGACCGCTGCAGCGACTGGTGCCCGCCCCCTTGCTGTCCCTGGCGTTGCTGGGGCTCTGGCTGGTGCTCAACCGCAGCCTCAGCGTGGGCCACTTCGCGCTGGGCGGCGTGATGGGCATTGCCATACCGCTGCTCACCGCAGGCCTGCGTCCCCTGCCTGTGCGCATCCGCAAGCCCGGCGCTGTACTGCGCCTCGCGCTCACGGTGGCCAAGGACACCGTGTTGTCCAACCTTTCCGTCGCGCGGCTGCTGCTGTCACCGGCCCACCGCAAGCACCCCGCCGGGTTTGTGCACATCCCGCTCGACCTGCGCGACCCCAACGGCCTGGCCGTGCTGGCCATGGTGGTGTGCATCACGCCTGGCACAGCCTGGGCCGAACTGTCGCTGGACCGCAGCATGCTGCTGCTGCATGTGTTGGAGCTGGACGACCCCGAGGGCATCGTGGCCAAGGTCAAAAAAAGCTATGAATGCCCGCTGATGGAGATTTTCGAATGACCACCACCGTGACCCCTGTGCTTGACTGGGCCCTGCCCATCGCCTTGTTCATGCTGGCCCTGGCCATGGGCTGCGCGCTGATCCGCCTGCTCAAAGGCCCGTCTGCACAAGACCGGGTACTGGCGCTCGACTGCATGTACCTGAGCGGCATGCTGGTGATGCTGGTGCTGGGCCTGCTGTATGGCAGCAAGAATTACTTCGAGGCCGCGTTGCTGCTGGCGTTGTTCAGTTTTGTCGGCTCCATGGCCATGGCCAAGTTTTTGCTGCGTGGCGAGGTGATCGAATGACCGAAGCTGTCTTGCCCCTGTGGCTTGAAATCATCGTCGCCGTGCTGGTCCTGTCGGGCGCGGCGCTGGCGCTGCTGGGCTCCACCGGCCTGCTGCGCCTGCCCACGTTTTTTGAACGCGTGCATGCGCCCGCCATCATCGCCACGCTGGGCTGCTGGCTGATCATGCATGGCACGGTGCTGTACTTTTCAGTGGCCGACAGCAGCCTCGCGCTGCATGCGCTGCTGATCGCCGTGTTCGTCGCCATCACGGTGCCGATCATGTCGATCTTTCTGATGCGCGCCGCGCTGTTCCGCGCACGGCAAATGGGGCAGGATGTGCCGCCCAGCCTGAGCCACCCTCAAGCGCCTTCAGAGCCCCAGGACTCCTGATTTAATAGCTACTAGCGCTTATTGGATAAGCGCTAGTGGCCATTTTGACCATTATTTTTGGCCTGAGATGCCGAATCCCCCGCCACCCGGCGTGTGGATTTCAAACACATCGCCCGGCAGCATTTCGGCCTGGCCAATGTGGTCCAGCAGCTCCACCCGGCCATCGCTGCGCACCACTTTGTTGATGCCCACGGCCCCCGGCTGGCCACCCGCCATGCCAAACGCGCCATGGTGGCGGCCGTTGGACAAAATGCTGGCCGTCATGGGCTCCAGAAAACGCACGCGGCGGATGCCGCCATCACCGCCCTTGTACTGCCCGGCGCCGCCCGAGCCCTTGCGTATCTCGTAGCCCTCCAGCCGCACCGGGAAGCGGAACTCCAGCACCTCGGGGTCTGTCAGGCGCGAATTGGTCATGTGGCACTGCACGACGCTGGTGCCGTCAAAACCGCCTGCCAGTTGTCCATCAGCACCCCACACACCGCCCGCGCCGCTGCCGCCCGAAATGGTCTCGTAGTACTGGTAGCGCGTGCTGCCAAAAGTGAAGTTGTTCATGGTGCACTGCCCCGCCGCCATCAGGCCCAGCGCGCCGTACAGCGCATTGGTGATGCAGGTGGAGGTTTCCACATTGCCAGCCACCACCGAGGCTGGCGGGTTGGGGTTGAGCATGCTGCCGGGCGGGATGATCACGTTGAGCGGCTTGAGGCACCCCGCGTTCAGCGGAATGTCGTCGTCCACCAGCGTGCGGAACACATACAGCACCGCCGCCATGCACACCGCCGTGGGCGCGTTGAAGTTGTTGGTCTGCTGCGGGCTGGTGCCTGTGAAGTCGATGGTGGCGCTGCGGTTAGTGGCATCCACCTTCACGGCCACGCTGATCTGCGCGCCGTTGTCCAGCGGCAGCGTGAACGCACCGTCCTTCAGGCGCGTGATGACACGGCGCACGGACTCTTCGGCGTTGTCCTGCACATGGCGCATGTAGGCCTGAACGACGCCGAGGCCAAACTCGGCCACCATGCGGCGCAGCTCCTGCTGGCCCTTTTCATTGGCAGCGATCTGCGCGCGCAAATCGGCCATGTTTTGCTGCGGGTTGCGGCTGGGGTATTCGCCGCTTTCGAGCAGCGCAATCATCTCGGCCTCACGCAGCACGCCGCGCTCGACCAGCTTCACGTTGTTGATCTGCACGCCCTCTTCCTCGATGCGCGTGGAGAACGGTGGCATGGAGCCCGGTGTGGTGCCACCTACGTCGGCATGGTGGCCCCGGCTACCCACATAGAAAGTGGGCTCGGCCTCGTCGGCGATGTAGACCGGCGTGATGACCGTGATGTCTGGCAAGTGCGTACCGCCGTGGTACGGGTCGTTGAGCACAAACACATCGCCGGGCTGCATGCGACCCGCGTTCTCGCGGATCACCGTCTTGATGCTTTCGCCCATGGAACCCAGATGCACGGGCATGTGCGGCGCGTTGGCGATCAGGTTGCCCGCAGTGTCGAACAACGCGCAGCTGAAATCCAGTCGCTCCTTGATGTTCACCGAGTACGCCGTGTTCTGCAGTTGCAGCCCCATCTGCTCGGCAATGTTCATGAACAGGTTGTTAAACACCTCCAGCAGCACCGGGTCCACCGTGGTGCCCACAGCATGCTGCACGGCGCGCGCCACGCGGCGGTTGAGCAGCAGGTGGTCCAGCTCGGTCAGCTCGGCCTCCCAGCCGGGCTCCACGATGGTGGTGGCGTTCTTCTCGGCAATGATGGCCGGGCCGGGGATCACGTCGCCAGGGCGCAAATCCTCGCGCACCACCAGGGCGGCGTCGTGCCAGGCGGCCACGCCGTCCACACCGCCGGTGTACATGCGCACGGTGCTGCGGCGCGGCACTTCGCGCGCGGGCTGCAGTGCGTGGCGCGGCTCCACCGGCGCGTCGCCGGGCACCACGGCCTCAACCGACACGGCCTCTACCACCAGGCCCTTGCCCTGCATGAGGAAGGCGAAGCGCTGGCGGTAGGCGTTCTCGAACGCGGCGCTGATCTCGGCCATCGAACCAAACGGCACGATGAGCGCGGAGTCGCTACCTTCGTAGCGCACATGCACGCGGCGATGCACCACGGCTGTGCCGCTGCCCGACTGCTGGCGCTCCAGCTCGGTGCGTGCGGTGGTGGCTAACTGATCCAACGTGGCTTCAACGCCTGCCAGCGCCTCGGGCGCCAGCTTGGCCTCCACCGCCTGCTCGCGGATCACGTTCTGATCCGCCAGGCCCATGCCGTAGGCGCTCAACACCCCGGCCAGCGGATGGACGAATACACGGGTCATACCCAGCGCATCGGCCACCAGACACGCATGCTGGCCGCCCGCGCCACCAAAACACTGCAGCGTGTAGCGCGTCACGTCATAACCACGCGCCACGCTGATTTTCTTGATGGCGTTGGCCATCTGTTGCACGGCAATCTGGATGAAGCCGTGGGCAACATCCTCGGCTTGCCGACCGGTCTGCGTAGCCATTGCTGCAAATTTCTGTGCAACCGCATCGCCATCCAGCGCCTCATTGGCCGCATGGCCAAACACCTTCGGGAAGTGCGCGGGCTGGATCTTGCCGACCATCACGTTCGCATCCGTCACGGCCAGCGGGCCGCCCCGGCGATAGCTGGCCGGGCCGGGGTTGGCGCCTGCACTCTGCGGGCCCACGCGGAAACGAGCACCGTCAAAACCCAGGATGGAGCCACCGCCTGCAGCGACGGTGTGGATGCTCATCATGGGCGCACGCATGCGCACGCCCGCCACCTGAGTCTCGAACTCGCGCTCGAACTCGCCCGCGTAGTGGCTCACATCGGTGCTGGTGCCGCCCATGTCAAAACCGATGACCTTGTCGTGACCTGCCAACCCGGCTGTGCGCGCCATGCCGACGATGCCGCCAGCGGGGCCGGACAGGATCGCGTCCTTGCCCTGAAATACCTGGGCATCGGTCAGCCCGCCCGATGACTGCATGAAGAACAGTTGCACGCCCGGCATCTCGCTGGCCACCTGGTCCACATAGCGGCGCAGGATGGGTGATAGGTATGCATCGACCACCGTGGTGTCGCCCCGGCTCACCAGCTTCATCATGGGGCTGGTGGCGTGCGATGCGCTCACCTGCGTGAAGCCCGCTTCGCGCGCAAGGCGCGCGGCGGCTTCTTCGTGTGCTGTGTAGCGGTAGCCGTGCATGAACACGATGGCGGCGCTGCGCAGGCCCGCGTCATAAGCGGCCCACAGGCGTTCCTTGAGGTGGGCTTCGTCCAGTGGCTCGATCACATCGCCGTGTGCGCCCACGCGCTCCTGTGCCTCAATCACGCGCTCGTACAGCAGCTCAGGCAGCACGATGCGTCGGTCAAACAGACGCGGACGGTTCTGGTACGCGATGCGCAGCGCGTCCTTGAAACCCTTGGTGGTGATGAGCAGCGTGGGCTCGCCCTTGCGTTCCAGCAGCGCGTTGGTGGCCACGGTAGTGCCCATCTTCACGCACTCCACCAGCTCGGGCGTCACCGCCTCGCCGGGCTTCAGGCCCAGCAGGTGGCGAATGCCCGCCACGGCCGCGTCTTTGTACTGTTCGGGGTTTTCAGACAGCAGCTTGTGCGTGACCAAGCTGCCATCTGGGCGCTTGCCGACCACGTCGGTGAAGGTGCCCCCGCGGTCGATCCAGAACTGCCAGCGGGACAAGGGGTTGGGTTGGTTGGACATATCAATGCTATTCAATGTATAGCTATCAGCGCTTTATGAATAAGCGCTAGAGCCACTTTTTATTCAAATTTTCAAACAACAGGAGTGGAAGCGGTCACAGCGATGCGGCAGACCGCGCCGCTTGGTCGTACATGCCGGACAACACACGCAGCAAGCGGGCCAACTCACCGATGTCGCGGTTCAGCGCATCGTCGGCATTCAACGCGTCAATCAGGCAGCTTTCACGAATCTCGCGGTAGCGCTGCACGTAGGCGCGGCCCGAGTCGGTGGCGGCGTAGGTCACTTCCTTGCCGTTCTTTTGCGAGGCGACCACGCCCAGGGTTTGCAGCTTTTTGAGCGAGTAGTTCACCAAGTGTGTGTCTTCCACATTCATGATGAAGCAGATGTCGGCCAGCCGTTTGTCGCGCGCCCGGTGCGACACATGGTGCAGCACCACCACATCCAGCGGCATCAGGTCTTTGAGGCCTGCAGCCGCCATGCAATGCACCACCCAGCGGTGAAACGCGTTGCCCGCCACGATGAGGCCAAATTCAAACTCGCTCATCTCCGCACTCTGCGCAGACACCAGGTGCGATGACGACACGATGGGGCCGGAATCAGTCTTGGGCTTGGCTTGGGATTTCATGACGAGGTCGATCCAAGGTTGATCTGCCATTGGCACGGGATATGCATGGGGCATTGTAGGCAAGTCGATGGCAATTCGTTGGCAATTTGTCAGCGTTTAGGCAAAACACCTATCGCAATTTGATCGGCTTCCGATACAGTGCCCTCTCGTATTCATTGACACCCAACCCTGCGGAGCTCACCCATGAAGCGTCGAATCTTCCCCGTCACCGCACTCAGCCTGGCCCTGGTTGCTGGTCTGTCTGTCACCTCGGCTTTTGCCCAGACCAAATGGGACCTGGCCGCAGCGTACCCCGCCACCAACTTCCACACCGAGAACATGGTGCAACTAGCGGGCGATGTGGACAAGGCCACCGGCGGCAAGCTCAAGATCACGGTGCATGCCAACGCCGCACTGTTCAAGGCGCCTGAAATCAAGCGCGCCGTGCAAGGCGGCCAGGCGCAGATGGGCGAGATCCTGCTGGCCAACTTCCAGAACGAGTGGCAGCTCTTTGGTGTGGACGGCCTGCCGTTCCTGGCCGACAGCTACGACGCTTCGAAGAAGCTCTACGCTGCCCAAAAACCCTTCCTCGAAAAGAAGCTGGCCGAACAAGGCATGGTGCTGCTGTACGCCGTGGCGTGGCCGCCCCAAGGCATCTACACCAAGAAGCCGCTGACGAGCGCTGCCGACCTGAAGGGCATCAAGTGGCGCGCCTACAGCCCCGCCACCGCACGCATCGCCGAACTGGTGGGCGCGCAGCCGGTGACCGTGCAGGCCGCCGAGTTCTCGCAGGCGCTGGCCACCGGCGTGGTCGAGTCGACCATGACCTCGGGCGCCACGGGCGTGGACAGCAAGCTGTACGAGCACCTCAAGTATTACTACGACACCCAGGCCTGGCTGCCCAAGAACGCCGTGCTGGTGAACAAGAAAGCCTTTGACGCGCTGGAAAAGCCGCTGCAGGACGCGCTGGTCAAGGCCGGTGCCGACGCTGAAGCGCGCGGCTGGGCCAACAGCGCCAAGGTCAACACCGACACCATCGCCAAGCTCAAGGCCAATGGCATGGCCGTGGAAGCCCCACCCGCCCAACTGAAGGCCGACATGGCCAAGGTCGGCGACACCATGCTCAAGGAATGGCTGGACAAGGCCGGCCCCGAAGGCAAGGCGCTGATTGACGCGTACCGCAAGTAAAAAAAGAAACCCGCCTGTTTTATGCGTCGATTGCTCGATTTTGTGTATGACGGCGCTGCCGCGGTGGCAGCGCTTTTCATGGTGGGGCTGCTGGGCATGGTGCTGTTGTCCATCCTCAGCCGCCAGTTGAACTTTCATGTGCCGGGCACCGACGCCTATGCAGGCTATCTGATGGCCGCCGCCGGGTTTCTGGCGCTGGCCCATACCCTCAAGCGCGGCGAGCACATCCGTGTGACGCTGCTGCTCAACGCGCTCAAGGGCCGCTGGAAGCAGGGTTTTGAGATTTGGTCGCTGGGCATTGCCACCCTGCTGGCCGTGCTGTTTGCCTACTACAGCTGCAAGCTGGCGTGGCAGTCGCACGAGTTCCACGACATCTCCACCGGCAGCGACGCCACCCCGCTGTGGATTCCGCAGATTGCGATGGCGCTGGGCACGGTGGTGCTGGCGCTGGCATTTGTGGACGAGCTGGTGCTGGAGCTGCTGGGCCGCCGCACGCGCCACAACCCCGACGAGCAACTGCGCAATGAATGATGCCCCTGCAAGCGCACCGCTGCGCCATGGCCTGTCGCCTGTTGCCCCTCGCCGCTCCCCAATCAACACCACCAACCCACACCCTGCAGGCCCCCGACCATGAGTGATCTCGCCATTACCGGCTTGCTGGTGCTTTCGCTGTTCCTGATTCTGGGCAGCGGTGTGTGGATCGGGCTCACGCTGTCAGGCGTGGCGTGGATCGGCATGCAGTTGTTCTCTTCGCGCCCCGCGGGTGATGCCATGGCGGTGACCATCTGGGGGTCGGCATCGAGCTGGACGCTCACGGCCCTGCCCCTGTTCATCTGGATGGGCGAGATTCTGTTTCGCACCCGCTTGTCGCAAGACATGTTCAAGGGCTTGGCGCCCTGGGTTCAGTTGCTGCCAGGGCGTTTGCTGCACACCAACGTGGTGGGTTGCACCATCTTTGCAGCGGTGTCGGGGTCAAGCGCCGCTACCTGCGCGACCATCGGCAAGATGACGCTGCCCGAGCTGACCCGCCGCGGCTACCCGGAGAACATGGTGGTCGGCACGCTCGCTGGCGCCAGTACGCTGGGCCTGCTGATCCCGCCATCGATCATCATGATCGTGTACGGGGTATCGGCTGAGGTGTCGATCTCGCAGCTGTTCATTGCCGGCGTGCTGCCGGGCATTCTGCTGGCAGCGCTGTTTTCGGGCTACATCATCGTCTGGGCACTGCGCAACCCCGACCAGGTGCCTGCCGCGGACCGCAGCATGACCTTTGCAGAGAAACTGTCCGAGTCGCGAAGCCTGATCCCGGTGGTGCTGCTCATTGCCGCGGTGCTGGGCTCGATCTACACGGGCTTTGCAACCGCCACCGAAGCCGCTGCAGTGGGTGTAGTCGGCTCCCTGGTGCTCTCAGCCGTTCAAGGCTCCATGAGCTGGGGCACATTCAAAGACTCGCTCATGGGTGCCACTCGGTTGTACTGCATGATCGCGCTCATTCTCGCGGGCGCCGCCTTTCTGACGCTGTCCATGGGCTACATCGGGCTGCCCCGCCATCTGGCCGAATGGATTGCCTCGCTGGGGTTGAACCAGGCGCAGCTGATCGCCGCACTGGCCGTCTTCTTCATCATCCTGGGCTGCTTCCTGGATGGCATCTCCATGGTGGTACTGACGATGGGTGTACTCATGCCAACGGTGCAGGCCGCAGGCATCGACCCGATCTGGTTCGGCATTTTTGTGGTGCTGGTGGTCGAGATGGCACAGATCACGCCCCCCGTGGGCTTTAACCTGTTTGTGCTGCAAGGCATGACCGGGCGCCAGCTACCCTGGATCGCCAAGGTCGCGCTGCCCATGTTCTTGCTGATGTGCGCTGCTGTGGCCCTGATCTACATCTTCCCTGGCATCGTCACCTGGCTGCCGCAGCAGATGTCGGCGCGCTGAAACCTGGCGCGGCCCATCGGCGGGACGCCAACAGGGGCAGCCCGCAGCGAGGGCGTCTTCCCACCAGGGGAGGACACGAAGCGGTTCAGAAGCCGCCATTCTTTCAGCGACAATCGCCCGATGCTGAACGTCCTCGCCATCTGCATCGGTGCCTCTGTGGGCGCGCTGGCGCGTTGGCGCCTGGGTTTGTGGCTCAGCCCCGGCGGCACGATCCCCTGGGGCACGCTGGCGGCCAACCTCATCGGCGGCTATCTGGTGGGACTGTGCGTGGCAACGTTCCACGCCATGCCCCAGCTGGACCCCGTGTGGCGCCTGGCACTGGTCACCGGGTTTCTAGGCGCCCTCACCACGTTCTCCAGCTTTTCTGCCGAAGTGGTGCAGATGCTGATGGCGCAGCGCTACCTTGCGGCCGTGGGCACCACCGCCCTGCATTTGGTGGGCTCCCTCGGCCTGACCGTGCTGGGCTTGCAAACCGCTTCATATTTGATAGCATCCCGCGCTTGATGGAATTGCGCTAGAGGCCATTTTCGTATTAAACCGCTCTCTCCCTGCATTCGAAGCAATCCGCTGAAGACCCTGCAAAACGTCCCTACCTGCCTTCCCCGTCTTCGCGGTTTTGCGCTTCGCCCCTCCTCCTCTTCTTCTTCAACCCCACTGACACCGCGAGCCTTCCATGGAAGCCAACACCCAACTGAACGACAGCCGTCTGGCCGATGCCTGGGCAGAACTACAAAGCCATGCGGCGGGCGGCAACCCACTGCACGCCGACGCTTATCGCCTTGCGTTTGCCGACCCGGAATTTTTGCTCCGCCGCGAGACGCGGGGCATCCGCTTTCAGCTGGAAATGCTCAAGCCCGACCTGGGCCAAGCCGAACAAGGCATTGAAAACACGGTGGTGGTGTACGGCAGCGCCCGCTTTGTGGCGCCCGACGAAGCCGCCGCCCAGTTGGCCGAGGCCGAAGCCAGCGGCGATGAAGTCCGCCTGCAACGCGCCCACCAGGCCGTGCGCAACGCCCGCTACTACGACCTGGCCCGCCAGTTTGGGCGGGTGGTGGCCAAACACAGCGAACACCAGCCGCCGGCGGACCGCATCTACATCTGCACCGGCGGTGGCCCCGGCATCATGGAGGCCGCCAACCGCGGCGCGCATGACATGGGCGCCCTCAACGTGGGCCTGAACATTGCGCTGCCCCACGAACAAAGCGGCAACCGGTTTATTTCACCGTCATTGAGCTTCAAGTTCCACTACTTTGCACTGCGCAAGATGCACTTCATGATGCGCGCCAAGGCCCTGGTGGCCTTCCCCGGCGGCTTTGGCACGCTGGACGAGCTGTTTGAAGTGCTCACCCTGGTGCAGACCAAAAAAGCCAAGCCCGTGCCCATCGTGCTGTTTGGCACGGACTACTGGAAGCGCCTGGTCAACTTCGAGGTGTTGGTCGAAGAAGGCACGATCTCCGCCCAAGACCTGAAGCTCTTCCACTACACCGATGACCCGCAGGAAGCGTGGGAGCTGATCAAGTCGTTCTACCAACTGTGATCCGCAGCGCCTGTCCACCCGCCCATTGAAACCGCTCAGCGGATGATGGGCGGTGGCGGAGGAACCGCGATCGGCGGCAGCACAAAAATGGGCCGCACGATGGGTGGCAACACAAAAATGGGCGGCCGCACCACTGGAGGCGTCGTAGGCGGTGCCGCAGTGGGCGGTGGCGTCGTGGTGGGCGGTGTTGTCTGACCTGGAGGCCGTGTTGTGGGCGGAGTGGTCGGCGTGGGTGTACCTGTGACCGGCGGCGGCGCAGGCACAGACGGATCGAATGGCCCTGGTGGCGGGACCGGCACTGGTGCAGGCGTTGGCACAGAGGGCGCTGGTGGGGGTGGAGGCACGGGGACAGGCGGCGGCTCCGGCACCGTGGGGTCCGGTGTTACCCGTTCACCACCGCCTATTTGCTCGCCCGCGGCAAACGGCACGGGTGGCGGTGGCAACGGCAGCACGGCCCGTGTGTGGGTGTAAAACGGCAATTGACTGCTAGACACCACACGCACCGATTCACCGGCCTTCACGCCCACGCAGCCTGCCTCGGTACACACCTCGATTTCATCCTGCTCCCCGGACACCACCAGTTCACCCTGGTCATTGAACGCCACCAAAAAGGCCGAGCCGCGAATGCCCACCACGGCCGTTGGTGTGGTGACCTTGTAGTTTTGCGGATTGCGTTTGCCGATCAGGCCCGTCACAGCGCGCATGCCGCCTCGCAGCAGGCTGACCGCAAAATTCTCCTGGGCCGGGTCGCCCGTATCAGCGTAGCGGGTCACGGTGAATTGCGAATCCGGGTACAGCGCCACCAGGCCGCCGTCCGAGAAACGGATTTGCGCACGGCCGCCCGCACCCGTCACGACCACGTCGCCGCTTTCTACCTCGGACCCTTTCGTGGCTGCTGCCACCACAGCACCACGGCGCAGTTGCACATCCCCCGTCGCGAACTGCACGGACCCGGCGGCGGCCAGCCCTTGCACGGGCCAGGCGGCCACCATGGCCATCCATAGCGCGAGCCGGGAAGAAGGAAAATTGGATTGCTGCATCACGGACTCCCTCAGAACTCACGCCGTACGGTGACGGAAAAAACACGGCGGTCGTAGTCGGTGATGGGCAATGTGGAGTCATTGCGCGTCAACGCCCATTGGGGTGTGATCCGCCACCCCGGGGCCGGAAGCCACGATGCCCCCAGCACCCAATGCGCCTGCCGGTCACGCCGCGTGACGCCAAAGAAAGGATCCACCGCTCCGTAATTGCGTCGCTCGTAGTTAAGGTGCGTGAAAGCAGCCCATTGGGTGCTGATCGCCCATTGCACCCCACCCCGCAGGCCCACCAGGTCGTGCCCCAGGTTGTCCACCCCGGTGGCCTTGGGCGCCTCTTGCCCGGCATAGAGCCCTGCATAAAAAAGACTGCCATTGCGCAGGACGTGAATGTAGGAGGTTCCACCCACCGTGCGGCGCGCGTCCCGCAGCGTTTGTGTGGGGTAGCGCAGCCCCTGCACCTGCAAAAACGTGTCCCACTGGCGGAATCCGTCGATGCGGTAAATCCATTCGCCCAACACGCCGCCAATGTTGCGCAGGGTGTCGCCGTCCAACCGGTACGTAGCGCCTTGTGCGCTCAGCATCCATTCGTGGCGCTCTATGCGGTAGGCCACCCCGGCATTCACATCCAGCTGGTCACTGTCATGGGGCTTGCCGGCGTTGGAGTGCCCGCGCACCTCAGCCGTTGCGGCGCCAATCAGGGACCACCGCGCATCCAGCACATGCCGACCCCGCACATTGCCCGACAAGGCCGCGTACGAGGCGCGTTGTCCATCGGCACCGGGCTGAAGCGTCCAGGGAGGTGTCCCGGGCGGTGAAAGCGCGGGGGCGTTCAGCCCGGGCCCGGCGTTCACGTTGGAGTCGCGGCCCAGCGTGACATCCACGTACCCTTTCCACGTGGACCGCCCTTCGTGGCCCATGCGGTCGTAAGACACCAAAAACTGGTCAATGCTGAGCGCGGCGTCCACAGGAATGGCGCGGGCGCGCGCTTGCTCAGACAACGCCAGCACTGCTTTGCGGTCGCCAACGGCATGCAGCGCCCGGGCCAGCTCCAGTTGGGCGACCGCATTGTCTGGCTGTGCGGCCACCACACGCTCCCAGGCCATGATCGACCGGCTGTATTGGTGTGCGGCAAAGGCGGTACGGCCCATGGCCTCGTCAAATATCGGGTCGCCGGCTCGGCGGGACTCCTGTGCGTCCAGCAACTGAAATGCCCGCAGGGCGTCGCCTTGCTGCACCAAGGACTGCGCCTGGTTCACCAGATCGTCGGCATGGCTGAGCGACCAAGGCACCATACACAGCAATGGCACCAGTAACAGGTGCCGTGCAGGCCGTAAAACCCTTTGAATGCGCATAGCAGCCCCCCTTGTCGATCCCGGGAATTTACTCCTTTTCGACCCTTTTGCTCACCCCCCATTTGCCCTATCAGCGGCGCAGCAACAGCTGCCCCGGCACCACGGCACTGGTCAAAACCCGATCAAGGGCACATCAATGGTGTGTGTCGACCTTGCTTGCAGGCCCCATTCGCCAAGCCATGCGCGCCCCAGCCCCCACCGAGGCGCCCACCACCCAGAACAGCCCGCCCACGCCCATCACCGCGCCCGCGGTACCAAACAGCATGGGCATGAGCACGCTGGACGCATTGATGGCCATGAGGCGCAGGCCCAGCGCCTCGCCATGGCGGTGGGACGGCGTGATCTGGTGCAGCAAACTCATCACCATGGGCTGCACAGAGCCCAGCGCAAAACCCAGCAGCACCGAACACAGCCCCATGCCCAGGGCGCTGCTCAGCAAGGGGTACACCCCAAACAACACGGCAGTCACCACCATGGCACCGGAGACCACCACCCGCTCGCGCAGGCGCTCGGCCACCATCGGCATCAGCACGCGGATCACCGCGGCCGCAATGGCAAACGCGCCCAGGATGGAGCCGATGACCGACGCGGACAAACCGCGCTCGTGCCCCAGCAGCGGCACCACAAAGGTGTGTACGTCCCAGCACGATGACAGCAGCCAGTTCACGATCAGCAGGCGGCGAAACGGCGGCTCGTTCATCAAATCCCACGCACGCTGGGGCGGGCCGCCTGCCGCGGCAATCACTGGCGGCAGCTCCACCGTGTCGCGCACCCAAAACCAAGTCAGCAAGGGCAGGATGGCCATCAGCGCAAACGCGGCGCGATAGCCCTCGGTGCTACCCGCCGCGCTGCCTGCATGGTCAATCATCAGCCCCGCGCAGAACGGCCCAATGAAGTTGGACACCGCAGGGCCAATGGCCAGCCAGCTGAACACCTGCTTGAGCTGGGTGGCGTCGTGCGCCGCGCGGCCCACATGGCGCTGCAGCGCAATGGTGGCAGCGCCGGTGGCGCCCCCGGTCATCAGTGCGGCCAAGCACAACACCGGGAAAATGGGCAAAGCCAACGCCAGTGCGGCGCCCGCTGCGGCCAGAGCCACCGAATACCCCACGGGCCGTTTGAGACCATGGCGGTCCGCATACCGCCCTGCAGGCAGCGCCAGAAACACCTGCGTCAACGCGAACAGCGCCAGCAACACGCCCACGGCCGCCGCGCTGTAGCCCTCACGCAGCGCCAGCAGCGGCGCAGCCAGGCGCATGCCCGCCATGCAGGCGTGGATGCAGACTTGCCCAAGGATCAACCGGGCCAGCGCCCAGTTCACGGCAGGTCGTCCTCGGGGTCCAACCCCGGCAACGCGTCGGCCTGCAGGCCCGCCAACGGGACAGCACTGTCGGGCGCGGGCAAGTCCTGCACGTCCCGCAGACGCTTCTGGATGGCGCGGGTGCGCACGCCCACCTCGTCAAACTTCTTGGCGGCAGCGTCGATGGATTTTTTGGTGGCTTCGACCACGTCGCCAAACTTGGCGAATTCGGTCTTCACGCTGCCCAGCAGGCTCCACACCTCGGACGAGCGCTTTTCAATCGCCAAGGTCTTGAAGCCCATCTGCAGGCTGTTGAGCATGGCCGCCAGGTTGGCTGGGCCCGTGATCATCACGCGGCAGTCGTTTTGCACGGCTTCGACCAAACCCGGGCGGCGCATCACCTCGGCAAACAGGCCCTCGGTGGGCAGGTACAGCACGGCAAAGTCGGTGGTGTGCGGCGGCGAGACATATTTGGCAAAGATCTTTCGCGCTTCGAGCTTGATGGAGGTCTCGAACGCATTGCCAGCGGATGCGATGAGCAGCTTGTCGGCCGCGTCCTGGGCGTCCATCAGCCGCTGGTACTGCTCCACCGGGTACTTGGAATCAATCGGCAACCACACTGGGTGTTCGTCGCTTTTGCCGGGCAGCCGGATCGCAAATTCCACCAACTCGTCGCTGCCCGGCACCGTCTTGACGTTGCGCGCGAACTGGTCGGGCGTGAGCACGTTGTCGATGATCGCGCCCAGCTGCATTTCGCCCCAGGTGCCGCGCGATTTCACGTTGGTCATCACGCGCTTCAAATCGCCCACGCTGCCTGCCAGGGTCTGCATTTCACCCAGGCCCTTGTGCACCTGTTCGAGCCGGTCGCTCACCAGCTTGAAGGATTCGCCCAGGCGCTGCTCCAGCGTAGCGTGCAGTTTTTCATCCACGGTGCGGCGCATTTCTTCGAGCTTGGTGGCGTTGTCGGCCTGCATGGCGCCCAGCCGCTCGTTGAGCGCGGTGCGCAGTTGTTCGGCGTTGTGCTGGCTGCCTTGCACCAGCCCGGCGAGCTGTTGCGACACAGCATCTTGCAGCACCGAGAACTGGTTTTTGATCTGATAGCCATTGGCTTCGAGCTGGTCTTTGAGTGCGGTGGACATGCTGCCCAGCTGCGTCTGGATGTCGCCCTTGAGCGAGTCGAGCGTGACGCGGGTCGTGGCCTGCAGCGCTTCAAAACGCTCCTGGATGCGCTTTTCAAACAGCGCCGCGCTTTCGCCCATGGCCTCGCGGGACTTGACGCTTTCTGCGGCCAACGCGCCCGTGGTGGCGGTGAGTTCGGTGCGAAATCCGATGAGCGTGTCTGACAGCTCTTTGCGCGCAGCGGCCGAGTCGGCCTGGCCCTGCGCCAGGTGGGCGAGCAGCGCCTTGCTGCTTTCTTCCAGCCGTCCCGCCACGGCCTGCTGCAAGCCGTCAAAGCGCTGGGCCATCGACGCATCCAGCGCCGTCTGGCGCTGCTCCAGCCGCGCCTCGAAAACGCCAAACGCGGCCAGCAGCTCGGCCCGGCCATTGCGCGATTCGGCTACCGCCTGGGCCAGGCGTTCGTCCACGGCGTGGCGCAAGGCCTCCAGTGTGTGTTGGGTGGTCTGGGTAAAACCACCCAGCTGCTTGGCCAGCGCATCCATGGCGCCATCGTTTTTGGCCACCGCCAGCTGCGTGGCCCGCGTGGTGTTCTCCACGGCGTGCAGGCGCGCCAGCCATTCGGGCGGCAGGTCCACCGCAGACCGCCGCACCAGCAGAACCACCAGCAAAATCACCACCAAAGCCAAGGTGGCCAGCAATACAAGCGTGTCAGTAGTCAAGGCTGGTTACTATTATTTTTATAGCTATCAGCGCTTTATGGATAAGCGCTAGAGGCCAATTTCATTCAAATTTTCGATGTCAGCGTGCGCGCGCGGGCGGCTTCGGCGGCAGGCGTGTTCACCGGTGTCAGCGCGCCACGGCCATCAAAAAACGCAATCAGGTTGTCGGCCGCCAAGTCGGCCATGGCGCGGCGTGTGGACACGGTGGCGCTGGCGATGTGCGGGGTCAGCACCACGTTGGGCACGGTCAGCAGGTCGGGATGCACGCTGGGTTCGCCCTCAAACACGTCCAGGCCTGCAGCGGCAATGCGTTGCTCGCGCAGGGCCACGGCCAGCGCAGCGTCGTCCACAATGCCGCCGCGCGCAATGTTGATCAGCGTGGCCGTCGGCTTCATCAGCGCCAGCTCGGCGGCGCCGATGGTGTGGTGCGATGCCGCGCTGTAAGGCACGACCAGCATCACATGGTCTGCAGTGCGCAGCAGCTCTTCTTTGCTGACATAGCGGGCCTTGCATTCGGCTTCCAGTTCTGCCGACAGCCGCGAGCGGTTGTGATAAATCACCTTCATGCCAAAACCATGCGCGCCGCGTTTGGCAATGCCCTGGCCGATGCGCCCCATGCCGATGATGCCCAGCGTACTGCCGTGGATGTCGCTGCCCGCAAACATGTCGTAGCTCCACTTGGTCCATTGGCCTGCGCGCAGGTAATGTTCGCTTTCCGTCATGCGGCGTGCGGTGGCCATCAGCAGCGCAAAGCCGAAATCGGCGGTGGTTTCGGTCAACACATCGGGCGTGTTGGTGCCCTGCACGCCCGCGGCCGTCATGGCGTCGACATCAAAGTTGTTGTAACCCACGGCCATGTTGGCAACGATCTTGAGGCGCGGCGCGGCGGTCAGCAAATCGGCGTCGATGCGCTGGCTGCCGGTGGTAAACGCGCCGTCTTTATCGGCCAGGCGCGCGGCCAGTTCGGCAGGGCTCCAAATGGCGTCTTCGGGGTTGTCCTCAACGTCAAAGTGCTGGCGCAGGCGGTCCACGATGTCGGGGAAGATCGCGCGCGCGACCAGGATGCGGGGTTTGCTCATAAATCTTCAATCTCCGATGTATTGATAAGGCCTGCGCACCATACAACTGGCGCGGCCCAAGCCAGCGGCCGCCGTGCAAGGGCCGCCCCGCCGCACTGGCGGCGTCCCCCTTCCCATCGCGTAGCGATGAGAGAAGGGGGAAGCGGCAAAGCCGCTCAGGGGGTTGTTCACTACCTAAACCAGATGAAAGTCATCACCACAAACAACGGCACCAGAATGCCGCACGACCACAACAGGTAGCCAAAGAAACTCGGCATCTTCACGCCCCGGTCTTCGGCAATGGCCTTGACCATGAGGTTCGGGGCGTTGCCAATGTAGGTGTTGGCGCCCATGAACACAGCACCCGCCGAGATGGCGGCCAGCGTGGGGGCCAGTGTGGTCATCAGCACGGCCGGGTCACCGCCCGCGGTGTTGAAGAACACCAGGTAGGTTGGCGCGTTGTCCAAGAAGGAACTGAGCGCGCCGGTGGCCCAGAAGTACATCGCCGGGTCGGGCGTTCCGTCGGCGCGGGTGACGGCGGATACCACCGCGCTGAAGGGGCCGTTGATGCCCGCCTTGAGCATCGCAATGACCGGAATGATCGTCAGGAAGATGCCTGCAAAAAGCTTGGCCACCTCCTGCATGGGGGCCCAGCCGAACTGGTTGTCGTCGTGCACCTTTCGGGGCGTGAGCCACAGCGACAGGAACGTGACGCCAATCAGGCCCAGGTCGCGCACGATGCCGGGCAAACCCGCTTCGGTGCCCGCGATGTTGAACACCACGGTGGACTTCCAGAAGCCGCTGATGAGCACCAGCGCCACCACGGCGCCCAGCAGCGCAAAGTTGACCTTGCCATCAAAGCCGATGGCTCGGCTGTCGGGGGTGGGGTCGGCCCTGGACGTTTCGCCATTGCGGCGGTAGTACCAGGAGTCCAGCGCGTAGAAGATGACCAGCAGCGCGGCGACCAGAAAAAGCGTCTCCTGATAGATGTGGCTCACCGTCCAAAAAAAGTCCACGCCCTTGAGGAAGCCCAGGAACAGTGGCGGATCGCCCAGCGGCGTGAGCGAGCCCCCGGCGTTGGACACAATGAAAATGAAGAACACCACGACGTGCGCCACATGCTTGCGGTTGTCGTTGGCACGAATCAGCGGGCGGATCAACAGCATGGACGCACCCGTGGTGCCCATGAAGCTGGCGAGCACGGCGCCAATGGCCAGGATGGCCGTGTTCAGCCCCGGGCTGCCATGCAGGTTGCCACGGATGTAGATGCCACCCGCCACCGTGAACAGGGCGGTGAGCAGGATCACGAACGGGATGTACTCTGCCAGCAGCGCATGCGCCAGACTGACACCCGCCACGCCCGGGCCGAAGGTGATGGCAAACGGCACCAGAAACGCCAGCCCCCAGGCGGCGGCGACCTTGCCGAAATGGTGGTGCCAGAAGATGGGCGCCAACAGCGGCATGAGCGCAATCGACAGCAGGATGCCCGCAAACGGCACGCCCCACAACACGGACAGCGTGCTGCCGTCGATATCCGCCGCCATGGCCCAGCCAGGCATCACCGCCAGAAGACCGGCCAGAACCAGGCCGCGCGAGAATTTCATGGGTTTTGTCTCCATCTAGTTTTCAAACCATCCAGGCGCCGGAGCCAACGCACCGCAACGCCCCTCCCGTTCATTCCGCCGGGCCCAGCGCCCCCACGGCACACAAACACGCACGCAGCTACAGCGTCGAAGGAATGTCGAACACCTGGCGCAGATACGCCAGGTACTTCTCGTCGTCGCACATGCCTTTGCCGGGCGTGTCCGACAGCTTGGCCACGGGCTGGTCGTTGCAGCGGGTCATCTTGATCACGACCTGCAGCGGCTCGTGCGCAGGCGCGCTGCCCAGGTCGTTGGTCAGGTTGGTGCCAATGCCAAAGGCCAGCTGGCAGCGGCCGCGGAACTGCTGGTACAGCTCGATGGTGCGCGGCACCGTCAGCGCGTCGCTGAAGATCAGCGTCTTGGTCAGCGGGTCGACGCGGTTCTTGCGGTAATGGTCCAGCAAGCGCTCGCCCCAGGCAAACGGGTCGCCGCTGTCGTGGCGGGCACCATCAAACAACTTGCAAAAATAGAGGTCAAAGTCGCGCAAAAAGGCGCTCATGCCATACACGTCCGACAGCGCAATCCCCAGGTCGCCGCGGTATTCCTTGGCCCACATCTCAAACCCAAATACTTGGCTGTCGCGCAGACGGGGGCCGAGCGCCTGGCAGGCCTGCAAATATTCGTGCGCCATGGTGCCCAGGGGTGTCACGCCCAGCTTCATGGCATACAGCACGTTGCTGGTGCCCGCAAACTGGCCCGGGCCCGCGGGCGAACCCGGTCGGCGGTCGCCGGTGCCCAGGCGGGCCACCAGCACGCGCAACACCTCTTCGTGCCACGCGCGGCTGAAGCGCCTGCGGGTGCCGTAATCGGCAATCTTGAGGTCCGACAAGCCATCGGCCTGCAGCTGGCTGATCTTGGTATCCAGGCGGCGGCGGCCTTCGGGGAAGTCTGGCACCTTCTGTGTGTTGCGAAAGTAGACCTCGTTCACGATGGCCAGCACCGGAATCTCGAACAGGATGGTGTGCAGCCACGGGCCGCGGATGTTGATGTCGATCTCGCCGTTGGGCTGCGGCGTGACGGTGATGTACTTCTCGTTGAGCTTGAACAGCCCCAGAAAGTCCACGAAGTCGCTCTTGATGAAGCGCATCGACCGCAAGTACGTCAGCTCGGCATCCTGAAAATGCAGGCTGCACAGCGAACGGATCTCGTCGCGGATCTCGTTCACAAACGGCGCCAGCTGCACGCCGGGGTTGCGGCACTTGAACTTGTATTCGACCTGCGCCCCCGGAAACTGGTGCAGCACCACCTGCATCATGGTGAACTTGTACAGGTCGGTGTCGAGCAGGCTGGTGATGATCATGGACAGGGCTGGCCTCAGAACATGCGTGCGGTGTCTGCGGGCCGCAGGCGGGGCAACAAAGCCGCAAAGTGTAGGCCATCACGGGCTGCGGCGCAGGGCACGCACGCAGACTGCGCGCCACAAGCTCGGCCACATGTGTGGGCAGAATTTTTCAATCCAAAACAGGCTCTAGCGCTTATCCAGTAAGCGCTACCAGCTATCAAAATAATCAAATCCGTGGTGTAACGCCTCAGCCCGCGACCACCAGGGCCTGCAGCACCTGGCGCAGCGCGTCGGGCACCGGCACGGGCCGGCGCGTCGCGCGGTCTACGTACACGTGAATGAAATGCCCTGCCGCCGCGCTGAGCGCTTCGCCCTGTGCGAACAGACCCACCTCGTAGCGCACGCTGGAGCCACCCAGCCGCGCCACGCGAATGCCTGCCTCCACCGTCTGCGGAAATGCCAGCGGCGCAAAGTAGTTGCACTGGGTTTCGATCACAAGACCAATGGTTTCGCCCGCATGGATGTCGAGCACGCCCTGATCGATCAGGTGGGCATTCACCGCGGTATCGAACCAGCTGTAATACACCACGTTGTTCACATGGCCGTACACATCGTTGTCAGACCAGCGCGTGGTGATTTGCCGAAACACCGGGTAGGCGCTGCGGGGCTGTGGGGCCGGGCGGGCCTGAACAACGAGAGGCGAGGGGTTGGATGACGAAGGGACGGATGGGGAGGTGCTGGCGGGCGATGTCATGGCCGCACATTCTGCCAGCGCTGGTGGTACTCCAGCGCTACCCGCCAGGTGGTGAGCTGGGCCTGCAAGGTGTCTTCCAGGTCGCGTCCGTAGCCACCAGCCATGGCGAAGGCCAGCGGAATGCGCCGCTGCCACGCCCAGTCAAAAACGCGCCGGTCACGGGCCTCCAGGCCATCGTGGGTCACGGCCAGGCGGCCCAGGCGGTCGCCTTCGTGCGGGTCCGCACCCGCCAGATAAAACACCAGACCGGGCGAGAACCGCTGCTCCAGCGCATCAAGCGCGTGCTCCAGCGCCTGCAGGTACGCGTCGTCATTGCAGCCGTCGGGCAGTTCGACATCAAGGTCGCTGGGCTCCTTGCGAAACGGAAAGTTGCGCGCACCATGCACGGACAGGGTGAACACGCTCTCGTCCGTCTGAAAGATGTGGGCTGTGCCGTTGCCCTGGTGCACATCCAGGTCAATCACCGCCACCTTGAGCGGTTTCGCCTGCCCGCCCTGCCCCCGTGCCCATTCGGCTTGCATCAGCCGCGCAGCCACCGCCACGTCGTTGAACACACAAAATCCGCTGCCCTTGTCGGCATAGGAATGGTGAGTGCCACCCGCCAAGTTGCCCGCGACGCCCTGCGCCAACGCGTCGCGGCTTGCGGCCACCGTGGCGCCCACCGAGCGCCGCGCGCGTTCGGCCATGGCCTCGCTCCAAGGGAATCCAATCTCGCGCTGAGCGGCTGGCGACAAGGTGCCGGAGGCAACCGCATCGATGTAGCCGGATGTGTGGGCCAGCGCCAGTTCGGCGTCAGATGCGGGCAGCGCCACCTGCATGGCCACGCCCGGCAGTTGCTGGCTGATGCGGTCGCGCAGCAAGCGGTACTTGGCCATGGGGAACCGATGGCCCTCCGGCAAGGGAAGGACAAAATGGTCTGCGTAATACGCATTCAGCGAGGCATTCAGTGCGTCATTCATCAAGGCTTGCATGACGCAATTGTGGCAAGCCCCGGTTTCTGGGTGATCACCCCTAATTTGCTGCAGCGCAACAAAAAGCCCTTGCAATACCGCACCAAGTCCCTAAAATTCGATCCATGCTGCACTGCAACATGACTTTACCGAGTCAGGGCCAGCGCAGATGTCTGTAAGCCACCTTGCCCCTTGGGGCACCATTTTTAGGAGATATGACATGTCGCTGACCGCAGAACAAATCCTGGCATCCCACAAAGCCAACATCGAAACCCTGTTTGGCCTGACCACCAAGGCTTTCGAAGGCGTCGAAAAGCTGGTCGAACTGAATGTGACCGCTTCGCGCGCTGCTTTGTCGGAAGCCTCCACCCACACCCAGGCTTTCCTGGGCGTGAAGGACGCACAAGAACTGCTGGCTCTGCAAGCTGGCCTGTTCCAGCCCCTGGCTGAAAAAACCGCTGCCTACAGCCGTCACCTGTATGACATCTCTTCGGGCACCGCCGCCGAGTTCGGCAAGGCTTTCGAAGGCCAGGCAACGGATGCACAAAAGGCATTCACCAACCTGGTAGACAGCGCCGCCAAGAACGCCCCCGCCGGTTCCGAAACCGCTGTGGCCGTGATGAAGAGCGCCGTCTCTGCCGCCAACAACGCTTTTGAATCGGTTCAAAAGGCCGTCAAGCAAGCGTCTGACGTGGCTGAAGCCAACTTCAACGCTGTTGCCAGCACTGCTGCCAACGCCGCCAAGACCGCGGCTCCCCGCAAGCGCTAAGCCCACCGTTGGTTTCTCGCGATCTGGAGTGCAGACTCTAGGTGGCGTTCAGGGAATACCCTGATAATTCAACCCACGCGCTGCAGACACCGTCTACAGCGCCCCAGTTGTCTCCTTGGATCCTCTCGAAACCCCCGTTTCAAGGATCCTTTTAAAGCCCGGTTTTACGACCGGGCTTTTTTTTGCCTGACGTTTTCTGAAGCTGTTTTGGCGCCTTGCGCCAGATCAAATTCCCTCGGCAAAACCCGGGCTCCGAAAAAGACTTTAACAAGAATAATTCGTGTTTGCTTTATCATCGCCGCAGTTTCAACCTTGAAAGATGCATCCATGTCGAAGACCGTGAAAGCCTTGCTGAGCGCTTGTGTTCTGGCCGCCACTGCGGGCACCGTGAATGCCCAGGACCAAGTGGTCAACCTCTACTCGGCCCGCCACTATTCCACGGACGAAGCGCTGTATTCTGGTTTCACCAAAGCGACCGGCATCAAGATCAATCGCGTGGATGCGGACGACGCGGGCATTCTGGCCCGCCTCAAGGCAGAAGGCTCTGCGTCGCCTGCCGACGTGATCCTGCTGGTCGACGCAGCCCGTCTCTACAAGGGCGAAGTCGATGGCTTGTTCCAGCCCATCCAGTCCAAGGTGCTCAACGATGCTATTCCTGCCAATCTGCGCAGCGCACCTGCGGCAGACGGAGGTGTCGCGTGGTTTGGCCTGTCTACCCGCGCACGCGTGATCGTCTACAACAAGGTCAAGATGCAGAAGTCGGATGTTGCCACCTACGAATCGCTGGCCGATCCCAAGAACAAGGGCAAACTCTGCATCCGCTCTGGCTCCCACCCCTACAACCTGAGCCTGTTTGGTGCAGTCACCGAACACATGGGTGAGCAAAAAGCCGAAGCCTGGCTCAAGGGCATGGTGGCCAATCTGGCGCGCCCACCCAAAGGCGGAGACACCGACCAGATCAAGGCGGTGGCAGCTGGAGAATGCGACATTGCCGTCACCAACAGCTACTACTTGGCCCGCATGATGCGCTCCAACAAACCCGAAGATGTGGCCGTGGTGAACAAGGTCGGTGTGGTGTTTCCGAACCAAGAAACTTGGGGCACGCACCTGAACATCGCCGGTGGCGCCGTAGCCAAGCATGCCAAGAACCAGGCCAATGCGGTCAAGTTTCTGGAATACCTCGCCAGCCCCGAAGCACAGAACTATTTTGCCAACGGCAACAACGAGTGGCCCGCAGCCAAGGGCGTCACCCTGGACAACCCCGCCCTCAAATCCATGACGGGTGGCCAACCCTTCAAGAGCGAGACCATCCCGATCAGCGCGGTGGGTGCCAACACGACCAAGGTGCAGCAAATGCTGGACCGCGTAGGCTTCCAATAAGCGTTCTCTCGCTTCCGCCCTCTTTCAAAGCCCGGCCCAGTCCGGGCTTTTTTACGCCTGCAGCGCACATGGCAGATACGCGATAATTGACGTTTACGTTAACGTCACTACAGGAGACAGACCATGGAAATCAAGGGCAAGGTTTTTATCGTGACCGGCGGCGCATCGGGCCTGGGCGAAGGCACAGCTCGCATGCTCGCGGCGCAAGGCGGCACCGTCGTTATTGCCGACATGCAAGCTGAAAAAGGCGAAGCCGTGGCCAAAGAAATTGGCGGGGCGTTTGTGAAGTGCGATGTGAGCAACGAGGCCGATGGCCAGGCTGTGGTGGCCAAGGCCGTGTCCATGGGCAAGCTGATGGGACTGGTGAACTGCGCTGGCATTGCGCCCGCAGAAAAAACGGTGGGCAAAAATGGCGCCCATGCATTGGCGGTTTTCAGCAAAACCGTCACCGTAAACCTGGTCGGTAGCTTCAACATGATCCGCCTTGCCGCAGATGCCATGTGCAAGAACGAGCCAGAGTCCACGGGCGAACGCGGTGCGTTGATTTCCACGGCGAGTGTGGCAGCCTATGACGGCCAGATCGGGCAAGCCGCCTATTCGGCGTCCAAAGGCGGAATTGTGGGCATGACCTTGCCCATCGCCCGGGACTTGGCCCGCAACGGCATCCGCAACATGACCATCGCCCCCGGTATTTTTGGCACTCCCATGTTGTTTGGCATGCCCCAGGAAGTACAAGACGCGCTGGCCGCTGGCGTGCCCTTCCCGAGCCGCCTGGGTACGCCGCAGGACTACGCCAAGCTGGTGAAGCACATTTTTGAGAACGACATGCTCAACGGCGAGGTGATTCGCCTGGACGGCGCCATCCGCCTGGCACCGCGCTAAGCATATTTGCTATTTTATTTATAGCTTTTAGCGCTTTACCAGTAAGCGCTGGAGGCTATTTTTATGTAAATTTCACAGCATGGACAGTTGTAGTTGTTGGAACCACCTCTATCTGGCAGACATAAAAAAACCGCTGCAGCCTTGCGACTGCAGCGGTGGATGACTGGCGGAGTGGACGGGACTCGAACCCGCGACCCCCGGCGTGACAGGCCGGTATTCTAACCAACTGAACTACCACTCCTGGCAGGCAGCTTTTGCTTGTGTCTTTCAACACAAACCAAGCGCTACAACTTGGCGACCCCACGGGGATTCGAACCCCGGTACTCACCGTGAAAGGGTGATGTCCTAGGCCTCTAGACGATGGGGTCAAAACCTTGGAACTAACCGTATCTATCAACAAACTTTGGTGGAGGTAAACGGGATCGAACCGATGACCTCTTGCATGCCATGCAAGCGCTCTCCCAGCTGAGCTATACCCCCACTTAATGACAACCTACACACTGTGTTTGTCATCATCATCTGAGCCTTGAATTATAGACAGATTTTTAGTGGTTTCGCAAACGCGCTACAACTTTTTCACGTCCGACCAGTTCCAGTACAGCGTCGACCGACGGCGTGTGGGCCGTGCCAACCGTCAGAACCCGCGCGGGCATGGCCAGTTGGGGCATCTTGAGCCCCTGGGCTGCGAGCACCTGTTTGAACGCCGCACTGATGGACGCCTTGTCCCATTCGCACACCGCCAGCGCATCGGCCAATGCATGCAGCGCAGGCGCAATCGCCGCGGTAACGTGCTGGGCACGCTCGGCGTCCACCGGGGTTACGTCACCGTAGAACACCTGCGCCCAGTTGGCCAACACCACCGTGGTGTCGCAGCGATCCTTGAACAGCGCGCAGATGCGGGGAAGGCGCCCGTCTGCAAGTTCTGATGCACCCACACCCCGCTGTTGCAATTGCGGCGCCACCAGCGCCGCCAGAGTGTCATCTGCCATCACCTTGAGATGCTGGGCGTTCACCCAACGCAACTTGGCTTCGTCAAACTGCGCCGCACTGCGACCCAGGTGGTCCAGGTTGAACCACTGCAGGAACTGTTCGCGGCTGAAGATTTCGTCATCGCCATGGCTCCAGCCCAAGCGTGCCAGGTAATTCACCATGGCGTCGGGCAAATAGCCCTCCTCGCGGTACTGGGTGACGGGCTTGGCGCCGTTGCGCTTGCTCATCTTCTCACCCTGCTCGTTCAGCACCGTAGGCAGGTGGGCGTAGATAGGCGGCTCTTTACCCAGCGCCTTGAAGATGTTGATCTGCCGCGGCGTGTTGTTCACATGGTCATCGCCACGAATCACGTGGGTGATCTCCATGTCGATGTCGTCAACCACCACGCAGAAGTTGTAGGTGGGGGTTCCATCAGGGCGCGCAATCACGAGGTCATCCAGTTCGTCATTGCTGATTTCAATGCGGCCCTTGACCTTGTCCTCCCACGCCACCACGCCACCCTGCGGGTTTTTGAAACGCAGCACGGGTTGCACACCGTCGGGCACAGTCGGCAGGGTCTTGCCATTTTCGGGGCGCCAAGTGCCGTCGTAACGGGGTTTCTCTTTGGCCGCCATCTGTTTCTCGCGCAGCGCATCGAGTTCGGCCACGCTCACGTAACAGGGATACACATGGCCCGCAGCCTGCAGATCGGCCAGCACGGCCTTGTAGCGCTCCATGCGCTGCATTTGATAGAAGGGACCTTCGTCATGGTCGAGCCCCAGCCATGCCATGCCTTCGATGATCACGTCCACCGCCGCCTGGCTAGACCGCTCCAGATCGGTGTCCTCGATGCGCAGGATGAAATCCCCGCCCGTGGCCCGCGCAAAGGCCCAGGGGTACAGCGCCGAGCGAATGTTGCCCAGGTGGATAAAGCCGGTGGGAGACGGAGCAAAACGGGTCCGTACGCGGCCCGCATTGGAAGCAGTGGTTTCAGTCATAACAA
Source organism: Acidovorax sp. (assembly GCF_046291265.1). Classification (GTDB taxonomy): domain Bacteria; phylum Pseudomonadota; class Gammaproteobacteria; order Burkholderiales; family Burkholderiaceae_C; genus Acidovorax. The sequence goes on from NZ_JBKBTV010000030.1 coordinate 40,151, forward strand.
TAAGTTCTGGCCCCTTGCGGGGCCAGCTTCAAAATTCAGTCAATCGGAGAGACGATGGGGCATTTGCCATCCACAGCCCTCAAAGCCATTTAACCCGCTGCGGTCAAGCCTCTTGTGCGTTCGGAAGTGCCAGGCGAGACGTATCTTCCTCGCCCTCTTCCACCCCCACACGCCCTTCATTCAGCCGGGCAATGCCCTCGGCGGTGATATCACCGGTCACGTAGACCCCATCGAAACAGGAGGCATCAAACCCCACGATGGAGCTGTTGAGCGCACCCACCGCTTTTTTCATGCCATCCACATCCTGGTAGATGAGCGCGTCGCAGCCAATCGCCTGGCGAATTTCTTCCACCGTGCGGCCATGGGCCACCAGCTCGCTGCTGGTGGGCATGTCGATACCGTACACGTTGGGGTAGCGCACCGGCGGTGCGGCGCTGGCAAGGTAGACCTTGCGGGCGCCGGCATCGCGGGCCATCTGCACAATTTCGCGGCTGGTCGTGCCGCGCACGATGGAGTCATCCACCAGCAGCACATTGCGGCCCTTGAACTCGCTGGCGATTACGTTGAGCTTCTGGCGCACCGATTTCTTGCGTACGCCCTGCCCCGGCATGATGAAGGTACGGCCCACATACCGGTTTTTGACAAAACCTTCTCTGTACGGAATACCTAACAAATGCGCGAGTTGGGTGGCGCTGGGGCGGCTTGACTCGGGGATCGGGATGATCACATCGATCTCGTTGGGCGGCACGGTGGACACCACGCGCTTGGCCAGGGCCTCGCCCAGGTTCAGCCTTGCTTGATAGACCGAGATGCCATCCAGCACCGAATCGGGCCGTGCCAAATACACAAACTCGAAGATACAAGGGTTGAGCTGAGGGTTGTCGGCGCACTGGCGCGCGTGAATCTTTCCATCCAGCGTAATGAAAATAGCTTCACCAGGATCGATGTTGCGATCAAACACCTGCGAGGTGCCCTCAAGCGCCACCGATTCACTGCCCACCATCACCGTACCGTCCTGGCTGCGGCCCATGGACAACGGGCGGATGCCGTGCGGGTCCCGAAACGCCAGCAGGCCGTGGCCCGCGATGAGAGCGATGACGGCGTACGAACCCTTGATGCGCTTGTGCACGGCGCGCACCGCGGTAAACACATCTTCAGGCTGCAGGGGCACGCCGCGCGTGGAACGCTCCAGCTCGTGCGCGAACACATTGAGCAGCACTTCCGAATCACTGTCGGTGTTGGTGTGGCGGTGGTCTGTCTGGAACAGCTCCGTGCGCAGCTCGCGGGCGTTGGTCAGGTTGCCGTTGTGCACCAGCACGATGCCAAACGGTGCATTCACGTAGAACGGCTGGGCTTCCTCTTCGCTGTAAGCGTTGCCCGCTGTGGGGTAACGCACCTGGCCCAGGCCCACATTGCCGGGCAGCGCGCGCATGTTGCGCGTGCGGAACACGTCACGCACCATGCCCTTGGCCTTGTGCATGAAGAACTTGCGGCCCTGCTGGGTCACGATGCCCGCCGCATCCTGGCCGCGATGCTGCAAAAGCAGCAGGGCGTCATAGATCAGCTGATTGACGGGCGCTGGACTGACGACGCCGACGATTCCACACATAGTTGTATTCCATCCGTTTGCGGGAACAGCCCCGCGGCAATCACACAACAGCAGCTTCTGGCCGCTGCCGCATCGACATCAAGAAGGCAGATGCCTACCAAATTCTTCCGGTAACGCCGGTTTCAAGCCCCTGAGCATTTCTGAGAGCACGGGAGCCGCTTGAGACTCTTGCCACCAAAGCGCCTCCTGCAGGGGTGTCAGGCCCACCACAACGGCGACTACGAGCAACAAAACCATGCCGCGCAACACCCCAAAAGCAGCGCCCAGCGTGCGATCTGCGGGACGCAACCCGATGGCGTCCACCAATTTTTTCCCTAGCCACGCGAAAAATCCGCACACAAATACCGCCGCGACAAACACCACCACAAAACCGGCGGCATAGCGCAGCGATCCTGCGGATTCACCCATCGGCAGCAGCTCTGCCATATCGGAAGCAAACCACTGCGCCACAAAAAAAGCAACGACCCAACCCACCAGAGACAACACTTCAAACACCAGACCGCGCCACGCACCGATCAGCATCGACGCCAGCAACACCGCCACAAAAACCCAATCCAGCGCAGCCATAGTGAGATAGCTTCTGCGGCGTGCGGATGCCAGTGTTTTTTAAAGCGTCAGGACAGACGCCGACAAGTCCAGCGACTTGATTCGCGCTGCCGCCTTGTCTGCCTCTGTTCGACTGGTGAAAGGCCCCACGCGCACCCGTGTGCGCTTGCCATCTTTGGTGTCCACCACCTGGGTATACGTTTTGAGCCCCGCCCGTTCTACCTTGGTACGGGCCTCGCGGGCTTTGTCGGCCTCGGCAAACGCACCCACCTGCACAATGAATCGGCCTTCCTCTGCCTGGCCAGACGCTGAAGCGTCCGCAGTGCGACCCTCCAGAAGCGCCCGCGCACGGGCTGCGTCGTCCGGCCGAACGGGCCGAGGTTCAGGCACCGGAGCAACGGCTGGCCTGGATTCAGGCCTTGCGTCGGGCCTGGATGCAGTCGTAGTTGGTGCTGCTGCAGCCACCGCAGGCGCAGGCCGGGACGCGGCAGGTCGCGCGCCTTGCACAAGCTCCTCGCCATCGGTAATACCGCTGCCGGCTGCACTGTTGGCATTGCGCGCGGGCGCCGGGCGCTGGTTCGCTGCGCTTGGCACCGCAGAGGCGGCCGGTGGAGCCACCGGAGCTTCCGCCACAGGCGCGGGCACCACCAGCGGGGCAACCTTGTTGCGGTCCGGGATTTCGATGGGAATATCGACAGGAATGGGCCGGGGCTGGGTGTCGAACAGCAGCGGAAACCCCACCACTCCCAGCAGCACCAGCACAGCGGCACCGATCAGGCGATGCCGGGCGCGCCGACGCATTACCTCGATGCTCTCGGCCTGCGAAGAGCGCGAGCGCTTGACCGGTTTTTCGGCCTGTTGTTCACTCTGACCGGGCCACCGAAACTTGAAAAATGCCATGGAGTAGAGACTCGTGCGGACCTGAGAACCTGTTGAAACCGGCTCTGTCAGCCCAGATGTTTAGCGTGCAAGCGGGGTGTTCCGTTGATCAGCACACCACCCACCGTGTAAAACGAGCCAAAGACCACGATTCTATCAGCGGGGTCTGCGGCAGCCACGGCTGCCTGCAGGGCTTGCATGGGGTCAGCGTGCAATGTGGACGTGACATCGCGCCGCCCCCCCGCCACCATCTGCACTGCGTTCCATTTTTGCTGCAGGGCTGCCGCAGTTTCGGCGCGCGCGGTCGGAAGATTGGTGAAATACCAGCGGTCCACCAGCGGCCCGACTTTGGCCAGCATGGGGGCCAGATCCTTGTCGGCCATGGCTCCGAATACTGCGTGGGTGGTGGGGAAGAAGCCCATCGCGTCCAGATTTGCCGTCAGCGCAGCCACCGAATGCGGGTTGTGCGCGACATCCAGCACCAGGGTGGGTTGCCCCGGGACGATCTGAAAACGACCGGGCAGCTCGACCATGGCCATGCCGTTGCGCACCGCCTGTGCGGTCACGGGAAGGCGGTCGCGCAGCGCCTCCAACGCTGCCAACACCCCCGACGCGTTGATCAACTGGTTGGCACCACGCAGTGACGGATACGCCAGCCCCGCATAGCGCCGACCTCGCCCGGCCCAGCTCCACTGCAGCTTGTCGCCCGAGACATTGAAATCACGCCCGAATCGCCACAGATCCGCCCCAATCTCGAGCGCATGGTCTGCCACGCTATGGGGCGCCATGGGGTCGCTCACGATCACGGGGCGGCCGGTGCGCATGATGCCGGCCTTCTCCCGGCCAATGGATTCACGGTCAGGGCCCAGGTATTCGATGTGATCAATGTCGATGCTGGTGATGATGGCGCAGTCGGCATCAATGATGTTTGTGGCGTCAAGGCGACCGCCCAGACCCACTTCGAGAATCGCCACATCCAGCTTCGAGTGGCTCATCAGCCGCAAGATGGCCAGGGTGGTGAACTCGAAGTACGTCAGCGATACTTCGTTGCCATTTAGGGTTCTAGCGCTCTCTACTGCTTCAAAGTTCGCTATTAAATCTGAAGCACTCACAATCTCGCCGTGAATACGGCACCGCTCTTCAAAGTGCACCAGATGCGGCGACGTGTAGACCCCGGTGCGGTACCCCGCCTGCAGCGCCACGGCCTCCAGCATGGCGCAGGTCGAACCCTTGCCGTTGGTGCCCGCCACGGTGATCACGGGGCATTCAAAACGCAGCGCCATGCGGCGCGCCACCTCGCTGACCCGGTCCAGGCCCATCTCGATGTTGTGGGGGTGCAGTTGCTCGCAGTGGCGAAGCCAGCCGTCCAGTGTGTGGGGTTTGATTTGCATACAGCCCGCAATTGTCGCCCACCCCAAAGTTCGGAGATGATGCGCGGCATGACAACCTCACTCATCACCGTCTACGGCATCCCCAATTGCGACACCGTGAAGAAGTCGCGCGCATGGTTCACGGAACAAGGCGTGGAGCACCAGTTCCATGATTTCAAGAAACAAGGCGTTCCGCCGGACCGGATCCCCGAGTGGATGGCCGCGGCAGGCTGGCAAAAACTCGTCAACCGCCAGGGCACGACCTGGAGAAAGCTGGACGCCGAAACCCAGGCCGCAGTCACCGATGAAGCGAGCGCCAGCGCTCTGATGCAAGTCCAACCCAGCGTGGTCAAGCGCCCGGTGGTGGAATGGACGCACCAGGGAAAGACCGCTATTTCGGTGGGATTTGCGCCTGAACAATGGCAAATCTGGCTGGATTCGTCGCGCAAAGCCTGAAATTGATCGCCAAGACCGGAGAAACCGCACAAATCTTTACGCAGATTTACGGCTTGCGGGCCCGCAATTGACGCGGCAGGCCTAAACTTTTCGACAGTCTGGTGCGTTATGTACCGACCCGCAAAGGAGTTCCTCCATGAAAAAGATCGTCATTTTTACCGCCATCGCTGCTGTCGCCACGCTGGCAAGCGCCCAAGAACAAGGTCGTGTGCTGTCGGCAACGCCTGTCGTCCAGCAGGTGGGCACGCCCCAGCAGGTTTGTGGCAATGAAACCGTGTACAGCGGCAATCGCACCAGCGGTGCGGGCGCGGTGATGGGAGCCATCGCTGGAGGTGCAGCCGGCAATGCCGTTGGCAAGGGCAGCGGCCGCGCCGCCGCCACGGCCATAGGTCTGATCGGTGGTGCCGTGATTGGCAACCAGATCGAAGGTGGCCAGCCGCAATACCAGAACGTGCAACGCTGCACGACCGAAACGTATTACGAAAACCGCACCGTCGGCTACGACGTGGTTTACGAATATGCCGGGCGCCAGTACACCACCCGCACCCAGTACGACCCGGGTCGCTGGATCCCGGTCAGCGTGCAGCCTTCCGGGCAGACCTACTCCACACAACCTGACCCTTACCCATCGCAAGGCGTTTACAGCCAGCCGGGTGTGGTCACCTCCACCTACCCGCCGCAGCCCGTCTACCAGCAACCCACCTATCCCACTTATGTGTCGCCGCCCGTCACGGTGATCGAGTACGGATATGACGGTGGCCGCCCCTACCCGCACCACCGCAACCCTTACTGGCGCTAAGCCCTCATGCCAGCAAGTCTGCTGATCTCGTGATCGGCAGATGGCGGCAAACAAACCAAGACAAGAGCCCTTCGGGGCTCTTTTTTTGAGTTCAAACCGGCCATCAAAGCTTGGCTTCGAATCCACCTGTAAGAACGCTGGGCCCCCTGCCCTAAAATCTCGGGTTTCCTCTAACCCTAGCTGCGCACCCATGACCACCGAAAAAATCGACGGCGTGTCCGTCACGACCCAGGCCAATGTGTACTTTGACGGCAAGTGCGTGAGCCACGGCATCACCTTTGCCGACGGCACGAAGAAGTCTGTGGGCGTGGTGCTGCCCGCTACGCTGACCTTCAACACCGGCGCGCCCGAGATCATGGAATGCGTGGCAGGCTCGTGCGAATACAAGCTCGATGGCACCGACGCCTGGGTGAAGTCTGCGGCGGGCGACCAATTCAGCGTGCCCGGCAACTCGAAGTTCGACATCCGCGTGACCGAGGCGTATCACTACATCTGCCACTTCGGTTGAGATTGACGGCCGAAATTTGACTGTTTTTGGCCTCTAGCGCTTATCCAATAAGCGCTAGCAGCTATCATTTTTTAAAAGCATTTCATGGCAACCATCCTCCAGAACCTCCCCCTCGGCCAAAAGGTCGGCATCGCATTTTCCGGCGGCCTGGACACCAGCGCCGCGCTGCACTGGATGAAGCTCAAGGGCGCTGTGCCTTACGCCTACACCGCTAACCTGGGCCAGCCCGACGAGCCCGACTACGACGCCATTCCCCGCAAGGCGATGGAATACGGCGCCGAAAAAGCCCGGTTGGTCGACTGCCGCACGCAGCTGGCCCACGAAGGCATTGCCGCCCTGCAGGCCGGTGCCTTCCACATCTCCACCGGCGGCCTGACCTACTTCAACACCACGCCCCTGGGCCGTGCCGTGACCGGCACCATGCTGGTGGCGGCCATGAAGGAAGACGACGTCAACATCTGGGGCGACGGCTCGACCTTCAAGGGCAACGACATCGAGCGTTTTTACCGCTACGGCCTGCTGACCAACCCGTCGCTCAAGATCTACAAACCCTGGCTGGACCAGCTGTTCATCGATGAGCTGGGCGGCCGTGCCGAGATGTCGGCGTTCATGACGCAAGCCGGCTTTGGCTACAAGATGAGCGCCGAGAAGGCCTACAGCACCGACAGCAACATGCTGGGCGCGACGCACGAAGCCAAGGACCTGGAGTTTTTGTCCAGCGGTATCCGCATCGTGAACCCCATCATGGGCGTCGCGTTCTGGAAGGAAGACGTCGCCGTCAAGGCCGAGGAAGTCTCGGTGCGCTTTGAAGAAGGCCAGCCCGTGGCACTGAACGGCGTGGAGTTCAGCGACCCCGTAGAGTTGATCCTCGAAGCCAACCGCATCGGTGGCCGCCACGGCATCGGCATGAGCGACCAGATCGAGAACCGCATCATCGAAGCCAAGAGCCGCGGCATCTACGAGGCCCCCGGCCTGGCCCTGCTGCACATCGCCTATGAGCGCCTGGTGACCGGCATCCACAACGAAGACACCATCGAGCAGTACCGCATGAATGGCCTGAAGCTCGGCCGCCTGCTGTACCAGGGCCGCTGGTTCGACCCGCAAGCCATCATGCTTCGCGAAACCGCCCAGCGCTGGGTGGCCCGCGCCGTGACCGGCACCGTGACGCTGGAATTGCGCCGTGGCAACGACTATTCGCTGCTCAATACCGAGTCGCCCAACCTCACGTACCACCCCGAGCGTCTGTCGATGGAGAAGGTCGAAGACGCGCCGTTCTCGCCGCTGGACCGCATTGGTCAGTTGACCATGCGCAACCTGGACATCGTGGACACACGCGACAAGCTGGGCGTGTACTCGCGCGCTGGCCTGCTGTCGCTGGGGGGCAATGCCGCCCTGGCGCAGCTGGAAAACGACCGCAAGTAAGCGGAGACGACGGAATGGAACGCTGGGATCGCCCAGCGCTTCAGACCATCTATTTTTAGATCGAAACAGCCTCTAGCGCTTATGCAGCAAGCGCTAACAGCTATTAAAAAATGAGCAAAGCCACCCAGCGGGTGGCTTTTTTCATGGTGGTGCGGTCTGCGCCCACCGAACCACTCGACCAAACGACCACTAAACGACCACCGGTTCGGGCTCCAGCCGGATGCCAAAACGTTCGTACACACTCGTCTGGATGGCCTTGGCCAGTGTCATCACCTCGCCACCTGTCACGCTGTCGGCGCCCTGCCCCCGGTTGACCAGCACCAGCGCCTGCTTTTCATACACGCCGGCTTTGCCGATGGATTTTCCCTTCCAGCCGCAGGCATCGATCAGCCAGCCCGCTGCCAGCTTGATGCTGCCGTCGGGCATGGGGTAGTGCACGATCTTGGGCTCGCGCGCGATGATGTCGGCGCACTGGTCAGGCGACACCGTGGGGTTTTTGAAGAAGCTGCCGGCGTTGCCCACCACGGCGGGGTCGGGCAACTTGGCTCGGCGGATGTCGCAGATCCAGTCATAGATTTGCTCGGCGCTGGGGTTTTCCACCCCGGCTTCCACACGGCGGCGTTCCAGGTCGAGGTAACCCAGCACCGGCTTCCAGGGCTTGGGCAGCCGAAAGCGCACATGCGTGATCACCGCCCTGCCCGCCAGCCCCATGCCGCGGGGCAGATCACCCACCTCTTGGCCGCCCGCAGGCGCATGCTTGAACACCGAATCCCGATAGCCAAAACCACATTGCGCTGCATCCAGCGTAAAGGGCTGGCCGGTGAGCAGATCGATAGCGTCCAGGGATTCAAAGCGGTCTTGCAGCTCAACGCCGTATGCGCCGATGTTCTGCACAGGCGAAGCGCCCACCGTGCCGGGGATCAGAGCCAGGTTCTCCAGCCCCGGGAACCCTTGGGCGAGCGTCCAGGCCACGCAGTCGTTCCAGACCTCGCCAGCACCCGCCTCCACCACCCACGCCTTGGGAGAGTCGTCCACCAGGCGCAGGCCCTTGATCTCCATCTTGAGCACCAGGGGCTTCACATCACCGGTCAGGATGATGTTGCTGCCGCCACCCAGCACAAACTTGGGCGCTGGGGCCAGTTGTGCGTCGGCCAACACAGTCAACAGATCGGACACGGATTGCACGCGCACCAGGGTTTGGGCGCGCGCAGCGATGCCAAAGGTGTTCCAGGGCTGTAAAGGGGCGTTTTTCTCGACTACCATTGGTCCGATTGTCGCACCCGCCCCTGTGGGCGGCCTGCGAACCACCCCCGTTTTCCCTGAGATTGAGAGCCCTCCCATGCCATCTTTTGACACCGTTTGTGAAGCCAACCTGGTTGAAGTAAAAAATGCGGTGGAAAACACCGTCAAGGAAATCACCACCCGCTTTGATTTCAAGGGCACCTCCGCCAGCATTGAAATCAAGGACAAGGAAATCACCATGGTGGGCGATGCCGAGTTTCAGCTCACCCAGATCGAAGACGTGCTGCGCAACAAGCTCACCAAGCGCAACGTGGACGTGCGTTTTCTGGACATGGGCGATGTGCAGAAGATGGGCGGCGACAAGGTCAAACAAGTGATCAAGGTGCGCAGCGGCATCGAGAGCGAGCTGGCCAAGAAGATTCAGAAAATGATGAAGGAAAGCAAGCTCAAGGTGCAGGCGGCCATTCAGGAGGACAAGGTGCGCATCACCGGCGCCAAGCGCGACGACCTGCAGGCCGCCATGGCTCTGATCCGCAAGGATGTGACGGACGTCCCGCTGTCGTTCGACAATTTTCGCGATTGAGATGGAGCACCCCCTGAGTCGCTTCGCGCCTTCCCCCTCCAGGGGGACGACGCCCTCGCTGCGGGGCGGCCCTTGCTTGGCGTCCATCGCCGGGCCGCGCCAGTCGCGAAGCACGTGGGGGGCGCAAAGCGCCACCGATCAATGACAACTCACTCCTTTGCCATGGCCGCGCTGGCCGCTTTGTCTCTCGCTCCATCCTGGGCCAACGCGCAGGCCGTAGCTTTGGCAGGCATGTTGGGCAGCAAGGCCTTGCTGGTGGTGGATGCGAACCCACCCAAGGCGGTGGGTGCGGGGGACGAGTACCAAGGCGTCAAGGTGATTGCCGTCACCAAAGAAGAAGCCACCGTTGAAGTCAACGGCGCGCGGCGTACCTTGCGGCTGGGTGAAGCGCCCGTGAGTGTGGGCGCCCGTGGCAGCAGTGGCAAACGCGTCATCCTGATGGCCGACAGCCGCGGGCATTTTGTGAACAGCGGCACCATCAATGGCCGCGTGATGCAGTACATGGTGGACACGGGTGCATCCACCATCGCGATCGGCCGCACAGATGCCGACCGCATGGGGTTGAACTACCAGGGCGCAGAGCCCGTGCGCATGAACACCGCCAATGGCGTGGCCCAAGGCTGGCGCATCAAGTTGGACTCGGTGCGACTGGGTGATGTAGAGGTGCTGGGCGTCGAGGCCATCATCACGCCCCAGCCCATGCCGTATGTACTGCTCGGCAACAGCTTCTTGACGCAATTCCAGATGACCCGCATCAACGACCAGATGGTGCTGGAAAAACGCAACTGACCTGCCATGTCCGCTCAACCCAGCTCCGGCAACCACCGCACCGAAGGCGAGTACGAAGACCTGCTCAGCCTCTGGGCCGACCTGGAGTCGGCGCTGTCGGTCTTGCTGTCCCGTCCCCTGCAGGTGCAGGACTTTTCGGCCAAGGTGCGGCAGTTTGACGGCTGGCTGCAAGACTTGGTGGCGCATGACATCGATGCGGCGCTGTATTTGATGTTCCAGCTGGCCTCCACCTCCACGGTGGGCTACAGCGCATCGCACGCGCTGGTGTGCGGCACCTTGTGCCACATCATGGCAATTGAGCTGAAACTGCCCCAGCGCGAGCGCGATAGCCTCGTGCGCGCAGCGCTCACGATGAACATTGGCATGACCCGCCTGCAGGATGAGCTGGCCGAACAACGGGAGCGCCCAAACGCCGCCCAGCAAGAAGCCATCAGAAGCCACCCCGAGGACAGCCTGGTGCTGCTGCAGCGCTTGTTCATCACCGATGCGTTGTGGCTGGACGTGGTGGGACAACACCATGCCTGCGTGTCTGACAGGGTGCCACTGGCGGACCAGGACCCCGAGGACCGCCTGACGCGCATCCTGGGCACCATCGACCGCTACGCCGCCATGATCAGCCCGCGCAAATCCCGCGTGGGTCGCAGTGCCACTGACTCCGTGCGCGCCATCGTGGGGCAAGAGATCGACCAGCGCGACGAGGTGAGCTACACACTGGTGCGCTCTATCGGGCTTTGCCCGCCGGGCACGTTTGTGAAGCTGGACAACGGCGAAACCGCTATTGTTCTGCGCCGCAGCGACAAGGCCAACCACCCGTTGGTGGCCAGCCTGCTGGACAGCACGGGCACGCACCGCGCCCAGCCCAACCTGTACCAAACGGCCAGTGGAAAACCCCGCATTCAGTCAGCGCTGGCTCGCGCTTCGGTCAGCCTGGAGCTCAATCACCGCACCATGGTGCGGCTGGGCTTGTACGCCGCCCAGCACAGCGCCGGGGTGCGCGGCGTGACGACGGGGCCAGGCTCGCTTTGAGCCTGAACACCGTCGGATTACTTCGACTGTTTGCCGCTTGCGGCTTCTGCGCCTGGTTTCGCTTTTTTGCTGCCAAGGCGTGATTCCTTGCCTTCAATCAGCCGCTGGATGTTCTCTTTGTGGCGCCAGGCCAGCAGCAGCGCCATCACCACGATGGCTGCTGCAATCGTGCCCTCGGCATACCACACCACACCATCCACCAACAGGTAGTACACCGGTGCAAATGCGGCAGCCGCCAGCGAGGCCAGTGACGAGTACCGGAAGAAGAAGGCGATGATCAGCCACGTGGCGGCGGTGGCCAAACCCAGCCACACGCTGATGCCCAGCAGAACCCCCAGGGCCGTTGCCACGCCTTTGCCGCCTTCAAAGCGGAAGAACACCGGCCACAGGTGCCCCAAAAACGCAGCCAGCCCGACCATCGCCACGGTGCCATCGTTGAGGCCATAAGGCTCCCCAAACCACATCACCAGCGCAACGGGCAGCCAGCCTTTCATCGCATCCAGCAGCAGCGTCACGATGGCGGCGGCCTTGTTGCCCGAGCGCAGCACATTGGTAGCCCCGGGGTTTTTGCTGCCATAGGTGCGCGGGTCGTTCAGGCCCATGACGCGCGTCACGATGACGGCAAACGACAACGAGCCCAGCAAATAGGCGGCCACAGTGGCAAGGATGGGATACACAGCGGTCAAAGCAACTCCTCAAAATCAGGGGGACAGCGGACTGTCTTTCGCGGCGGCCTATTCTGCCAGTGCGCAATGCACCGGTTTGGCGTCCAGCAGCTGCACACACACCTGCGGGTCCAGCTGCACCAAAAAGCCCCGGCGCCCCCCATTGATGGCGATGCACGGCAACTCCAGAATGCTGGCTTCGATGTACACCGGCATGGCGCGCCGCGTACCAAACGGCGACGTGCCACCCACCAGGTAGCCGCTGTGGCGGTTGGCCACCTCGGGGGCACAAGGCTCCACCGATTTGGCGCCAATCTGGCGTGCGAGATTTTTGGTGGAGACTTTGCGATTGCCATGCATCAGCACGAGCAACGGCTTGGCGTCCTGGTCCTGCATGACCAATGTTTTGACCACGGTAAACGGGTCCAGCCCCAGCACCTCGGCACTGTGCATTGCGCCGCCGTGCTCCAGGTATTCGTAGGGGTGCTCGGTGAATGCCACCTTGTTCGCCTTGAGCAGCTGGGTCGCTTGGGTCTCGGAGATATGTTCTTTCTTGGCCATGGTGTGATCTGGGTAGGCTGCGAATGGTATCCATTTGTGCGCGCCTCCATTTGCAAGACATCACAAGAGGCCGACTCGCCTCAAAGTCAAAGCACCACGGCCGCAGGTCCACCGGCTGCCTTGCGCCGTCCCACCTTGCGTTTGCCATATTGCTCAATGGCGGACACCAGCGCCTGCGTGAACTGCCGCACCAACGCCGAAAGCTCTCGCCCTTCCACCGCCAGTACCTGGAGCCGACGCTGCTGCAACTGAACCTCGTCAAAAGGTCGCGCCGCCAGCAGGCCCGCCTCGACCCATCGCGCGGCGGTCAGGTAGCTGGCCAGCGCCACATCCTGTCCGCTCAAAAGCGGCAGCAGCGCCGACGAAAAATTGCTTTCCACCGCGGGCACATAGCGCAGGCCCTGCACGGCGCAGCTCAGGTCAAACAACTGCCGCCCCGTGATGCCGCTGGCACCGATCAGCAACGGGTAGCGCACCACATCTGCCACACTCACGCTGCGCTGGCGGGCCAGCGGGTGCTGGGCGGGCATGATGGCGTAGATCGGTGCAATGGCGGAATGCAACACCTGCAAGCCTTTCTCGGGTGCCACGCTGTACTTCAGCGCCAGATCGACCTCGCCACGAGCCACCAGCGCCGACACCTCCTGCGGCAAAGCCACTTGCAACTGCAGCCGCACCTGGGGAGCCACCTGCCGAAAGCTGGACATCACCAGCGGCATGAAGCTGGCGGCAAAACCTTCGGTGCAGGCTACACGCACACGCAGAGCCTCCTGGGCCGAGAGGCCGTGCAGTTGCTCTACCAGCTCCAGAGCCTGCGCATCGTGCGCGCTGGCGTGGGCCATCAAACGGCCCCCCGCCTCGGTCAGTGCCATGCCACGGGCCTGGCGTTCAAACAGCACCACCCCCAGGCTGTCCTCCAGCTTGCCCAGTTGGCGGCTGACAGCCGATGCAGCCACATGCAGGCGTTGCGCCGCCTGATTGACGGAGCCCGTGCGCGCCACCTCCAAAAAGTAACGCAGGGGCAGGCTGAGCAGTGAAACGTTCATATTTAGGCTGTAAACAAAAAGGCAATGATCAGTTGCCAAATCTCTATTCAGAGCAATGGTAAACCGGCTTCCATCTTGCATGTTTAAGGGCTCCAATTCACCCATGGCTGTGTGTGACCGGGGCGCCGTTTTTGCGACGCGCCTATCACCGCAGGCCTCAACTTCTGGAGTCCGCATGAAACGCCTTGTTCGAGCCTCTTTGCTGTCCGTTGCCCTGGCCACACTCGCCAGCACGGTCAGCGTCTCCCACGCACAGACGGCGGCGCCTACCGAACCATGGCCGCAGCGCACGGTACGTATCGTGGTGCCCTTCCCGCCCGGCGGTGGCACCGACGCCGTGGCACGCGCACTGGGCCAGAAACTGTCGGCGCGGCTGGACAAGCCGGTGGTGATAGATAACAAACCTGGCGCCTCCACCATCATCGGCACCGACAGCGTCGTCAAGGCCGAGCCCGACGGCTACACCCTGCTGGTGTCGGGCTCCACCAGCTACACCGTCAACGCAGCGCTGCGGCCCAAGCTGCCGTACGACCCGCTCAAGGACCTGGCGCCTGTGGCCATCGTTGCCCGCGCACCGCTGGTGATCGTGGTCAGCGCCAACTCGCCCTACAAGGAAATGACCGCACTACTGGCAGCCGCCAAGGCTGCGCCCAAGACCATCAACTACGCCACCTTCGGTTCAGGCTCAGCCCCGCATCTGGTCGGCGCACTGCTGGAGCAAGCCGCGGGAGTTCGCCTGCAGGACGTGCCCTACCGGGGCAGCGCGCAGGCCATGATGGGACTGATCGGCGGTGAGATCCAGTTCGCCATCGACACCGTGGCCAGCGCCGCACCCCATGTGCGCGCAGGCAAGTTGCGCGCACTGGCCATTGCGGGCAACGAGCGTGCCCGCGCACTGCCCAACGTGGCAACCGTGCAAGAGTTGAAGCTGCCAGGGGCAGCGTTTGACGGCTGGTACGCCATAGCCGCTCCATCCCGCACGCCAGCCGCCATCGTGGACAAGCTGGGCAAAGAAGTGGAGGCGGCCATGCGCGACACCCATCTGCAAGAACAGATTCGCGCACAAGGCATGGAGCCCGTGTTTGTCGGCCCCAAAGCCATGCATGCCACCATGGAAGACGAAATCGGTCGCTACCGCGCGCTGGCCCACCGCGCGCAGATCGTGGTGGAGTAACCCCAACCAACATATGCCAAGGAGAGCACGATGAGCCGAGAACAACTGATCCAGAACGTCCACCGCTACTTCGACAATGGCCAGTTTGCCAATGACCTGCGCCGCCGTGTGGCCTGGCGCACCGAAAGTGACACCGGGCAGGTTCCCCCCGCGCTGCGCGCGTACCTGACCGATGAAATCGTGCCTTGGCTGGAGCCGCTGGGTTTCGACTGCCAAGTGCTCGACAACAGCGACCCCAAGGGCGGCCCACTGCTGCTGGCCCGTCGGGTAGAAGACCCCGCCTTGCCCACCGTGATGACTTATGGCCATGGCGACGTGGTCAACGGGCAGGACAGCGGCTGGCGCGAAGGCCTGTCGCCCTGGGAGCTGACCATTGAGGGCGAACGCTGGTACGGCCGTGGCACGGCCGACAACAAAGGCCAGCACACCGTCAGTCTCTCGGCGTTGGCGCACACGCTGCAAGCCCGGGGTGGCCGCCTGGGCTACAACGTGACGTTGCTCATGGAAATGGGCGAAGAAGCCGGTTCCCCCGGCCTGGCCGCCTTCTGCGAACAGCACCGCGATGCACTGAAAGCCGACCTGTTTCTGGCCAGCGACGGCCCGCGCGTGAACGCCGCGCGCCCCACGCTCTTCCTGGGCTCGCGCGGTGCCATCAACTTCTCGCTCACCGTGCGCAGCCGCGACAAGGCGTACCACTCCGGCAACTGGGGCGGTGTGCTGGCCAACCCGGCCACAGTGCTCACACATGCCATGTCCACACTGGTGGATGCCAAGGGCCGCATTCTGGTCAAGGGCTTGCTGCCTCCAACGGTGCCCGCCAAGCTGCGCACCGCCCTGAAAGACGTGACCATTGGTACCGGCGCCGATGACCCCGCGCTGACACCCGGTTGGGGCGAACCGGGCCTCACACCCGCCGAGCAACTGGTCGGCTGGAACACGCTGGAAATATTGGCACTGGGCGCGGGCAATGCGCAGCGGCCGATCAATGCCATCCCCTCGCAAGCGGTCGCGCATTGCCAATTGCGCTTTGTGGTGGGCACCGACTGGCGCAATGTGGAAACCATCTTGCGCGAACATCTGGACGCCCACGGTTTTACCGAGGTGGCCATCACCCTGGGCATGGTGTGTGGCGCCACGCGGCTGGATTTGCACAACCCCTGGGTGGATTGGACACTGGCGTCGCTGCAAACCAGCGCCGGGCAGCCCGCCACCTTGCTGCCCAACCTGGCGGGTTCGCTGCCCAACGACATCTTTGCGGACCAGTTGGGACTGCCCACGCTGTGGGTGCCCCACTCGTACCCCGCCTGCGCCCAGCATGCGCCCAATGAGCACCTGCTCGGCTCCGTAGCGCGCGAAGGTCTGGCAGTGATGGCCGGGCTGTTCTGGGACCTGGGCGAGCCCGCAGGCGTGCCGTGGAAAGAAGGCGCGCTGAGCATGATCACCAGCACCTGAAAGTGGCGCGGCCCGACCAGTGCCCCCGCGCAAGGGCCGCCCCGCCGCACTGGGGGCGTCCCCCTGGGGGGA
>NZ_JBKBTV010000031.1:0-54791 GCF_046291265.1 Acidovorax sp.
GCCCGCGCTTTTCACACAAGCGCAAGAGGCCAAAAACACCTCAAACTGCCGCAGCGCCAAAGCGCAACACCGGCGCAACACCCAAGGCGCAGCCCTACTGGTTGCGCGCTGCGTTGCACGCTATATTGATTCCATTCTCTTTCTATTCACCGCCTGATGACCACCTCCACCAAATCGGAAACCGCCGCCAAAAAAGACGTCTCCAAACTCCAGCGCGCCATCGTTGATGGCCTGGAGGACGTCAAGGCGCAAGACATCCAGGTCTTCAACACCGAGCATCTCTCGCCGCTGTTTGAACGGGTGATCGTGGCATCGGGCACCTCCAACCGCCAGACCAAGGCCCTGGCCGCCAGCGTGCGCGACGCGGTGAAAGAAGCCGGCTTCACCAAGCCACGCATCGAAGGTGAAGACAACGGCGAATGGATCATCGTGGACTGCGGCGCCGCCGTGGCGCACATCATGCAGCCCGCCATCCGCCAGTATTACCGCCTGGAAGAACTGTGGGGCGATACGCCGGTGCGCCTGAAGCTGGGTGCAGCCAAGCCTGTGTCCAGCGCCGCCACCGAACTGGCCGAGAAGAAGTCGGCCCAGAAGGCTGCCAAGTCGGACGCCAAGGCTGCTGGCAAGGCGCCTGCCAAAAAGACGGCGGCTCCTACCGTAGCCGCCCGGTCGGGCAAGGCAACAGTCAAGGCCGTCGCCAGAACAGCCGCCAAGCCCGCAGCCGCTCCTGCCAAATCTGCTGCAAAACCTGCTTCCAAGACGACAGCAAAAGCACCTGCCAAAACATCTGCGAAAGCCCCAACCAAGGCCCCCGCAAAAAGCAGCAGCACTGCCAAGGCCGCACCGGCCAAAACGACTACAAAGCCAACAACTGCAGCCAAGAAGCCCGCAGCCACCAAGGCACCGATCAAGACCGTGGTGGTCAAGCCCTCGGCACCCCGCAGCAAAGCCGCTGCCGCTGCCAAGACCGGTGCCAAGCCCACCTCCACACGTGGCGGCGCAGCTGCCAAGCCTGCAGCGAAGAGGGCACCAGGCCGCAAGTGATCGGTGCTTCCTCGGCCCATCGACGACCCACCGTACCCGCTCACCGCGCCTGATCTGCCATGAGACTGCTGATCGTGGCCGTGGGCCAGCGCGTGCCCGACTGGGCCCAGACGGCGTACGACGACTACGCCAAGCGGTTTCCTCCGGAGTTGAAGGTCGAGCTCAAAGCCGTCAAGACCGAACCGCGCGGCTCCAAGACTTTGGAAACGCTGTTTGCGGCCGAGCGCGAGCGCATTGAAGCGGCCATCCCGCGTGGCACGCGCGTGGTGGCGTTGGACGAACGTGGCACCAACCTCACCACCAAGGCACTGGCCGAGCGCCTGAAGGGCTGGCAGCTGGGCGGCGACGATGTGGCACTTGTCATCGGCGGCCCTGATGGGCTTGACCCGGCCTTTCGCCAGGGTGCACACGAACGCATTCGCCTGTCTGACCTGACCTTGCCGCACGCCATGGTGCGCGTGCTGCTCATCGAGCAGCTGTACCGCGCCTGGTCGGTGAATGCCGGGCACCCCTACCACCGCGAGTGAGGTGCTGACAAGCGGGCGTGCTGCATGCGTTACTATTTTATTGATAGCTACTGGCGCATGATGGATAAGCGCTGGAGCCGATTTTGACTATAAATCTGTTCATGCCTGACTTCATCTACCTCGCCTCCCAAAGCCCGCGCCGTCGCCAACTGCTCGAACAACTGGGCGTGCGGCACGAGCTGCTGCTGCCCAACGTGGACGGTGACGAGCCCGAAGACGCTGAAGCCATCGAGGTGGTTTTGTCCGGCGAAGCGCCCACCGCCTATGTGGAGCGTGTCACCGGCCTGAAGCTTGACGCCGCCGTGGCGCGGCGTGCCCGCCGGGGGTTGCCGGATGCGCCCATCCTGTGTTCCGACACCACTGTGGCGCTGGGCCGCACCATCTACGGCAAGCCCGACGACTCGCCGCATGCCGCGCGCATGCTGGGCGAACTGGCGGGGCATGAGCACCGCGTGCTCACGGCCGTGGCGCTGCAGGTGGGCCCCAAGCGTCTGTCGGCGCTGTCCGTGTCGCGCGTCACCTTTGCCGCGATGACGCCCGCGCAGATCGACGCCTACGTGGCCACCGGCGAACCCTTGGGCAAGGCGGGGGCGTATGGCATTCAGGGCCGGGCGGCGGCGTACGTGGAGCACCTGGCAGGCAGCTATTCGGGCATCATGGGGCTGCCGATGTACGAGACGGCCCAGCTATTGCGCGCGGCAGGTTTCGCCATCTAGGCGACAACAACAAAAGACAACAACAACGCCATGCAACAAGACATCCTGATCAACTGGTCCCCCCAGGAAACCCGCGTGGCCGTGGTGGAGCATGGCGCAGTGCAAGAGCTGCACGTGGAGCGCACGCTGGAGCGGGGTTTGGTCGGCAACGTCTATCTGGGCAAGGTCTCACGCGTGCTGCCGGGCATGCAGTCGGCCTTCATCGACATCGGCCTGGAGCGTGCGGCCTTTTTGCACGTGGCCGATGTGTGGCAGCGTCAGCCCGATGGCGAGCCGCCCGCGTTCGCCCGCAAGAACGAGCCGCAGGTGCCGATTGAAAAGCAGGTGTTCGAGGGCCAGTCGCTCATGGTGCAGGTCATCAAGGACCCCATTGGCACCAAAGGCGCACGCCTGTCCACTCAGATCAGCGTGGCCGGGCGCCTGCTGGTGTTTTTGCCGCAGGACGACCACGTGGGCGTGTCGCAGAAGATTCCACCTGCCGAGCGCGATGCGCTGCGTGCGCGGCTGCAGGCGCTGGTGGGCGACAAATCGACTGGAGGCGGTGGTGGCTTCATCCTGCGTACCAATGGCGAAGACTCCACCGACGAAGAGTTGGCCGAAGACATCGCCTACCTGCGCAAGACCTGGGCGCGCATCAAGGAGGCATCGCTCAAGCTGCCCGCCATGTCGCTGCTGCACCAGGACCTGGATTTGCTGCAGCGCGTGCTGCGCGACCTGGTGGGCGACCACACGCAGACCATTCGCATCGATTCGATGGAGCAGTTTCAGCGCCTGCGCGCGTTTGGCCAAGAGTTCATGCCCGCTGCCGTGGGCAAGCTGCAGCACTACAAGGGCGAGCGCCCGATTTTCGACCTGTACTCCATCGACGAAGAAGTGGCCAAGGCGCTGGGTCGCCGGGTCGATCTCAAATCCGGCGGCTACCTCATCGTGGACCAGACCGAGGCACTCACCACCATCGACGTGAACACCGGCGGTTATGTGGGTGCGCGCAATTTCGACGACACCATCTTCAAGACCAACCTGGAGGCCACGCAGGCGATTGCGCGCCAGCTGCGCCTGCGCAACCTGGGCGGCATCATCATCGTGGACTTCATCGACATGGTGCGTGACGACCACCAGCAGGCCGTGCTGGCGGAGTTCAAAAAACAGCTGGCCCGCGACCGGGTGAAGACCATGGCGGGCGGCTTCTCGCAACTGGGGCTGGTGGAGATGACGCGCAAGCGCACCCGCGAGTCGCTCGCCCACATGCTGTGCGAGCCCTGCGAAGCCTGCCAGGGTAAGGGCAGCGTGAAAACCGCGCGCAGCGTGTGCTACGACGTCCTGCGCGAGATCTTGCGCGAAGCCCGCCAGTTCAACCCCCGCGAGTTCCGCGTGGTGGCCTCGCCGCGGGTGGTGGAGCTGTTTCTAGATGAAGAAAGCCAGCATCTGGCAGGCCTCTCGGATTTCATCAAGAAGCCGATCTCGCTGCAATCCGAGAGCGCGATGGGACAAGAGCAGTACGACATCGTGCTGCTGTAGCGCCCCAGCGCCCCATCGCCTTGGCGGTGGGGCGCGTTTCAGCTCTCGATCTGCATCGCCGGGCGCGCCTGCACCCGCGCCAGCCAGTCCTTCACGTGCGGGTGGTCATTCACCGGGGCGCCCAGGTACACGCTGTAGCCCAGCACCGACCCCACCACCAGGTCCACGAGCGAATAGTCGGCGCCCAGCATCCAGGGCTGCGCAGCCAGCCGCGCGTCTAGCACCGCCAGCAGTTCGCTCAGTCCGCGCATGGTGGCTTCGGCTTGGGCGGCACTTCGCCAAACTTCCTCGCCCTGTGTCGCCACATGCAGGCGGCCCACCAGCGCGCCATAGGTCACATAGCCCCAAGCACACCACGACAGGGCCTGCAGCGCCTCGGGCGTGCCCGCAGCGGGCCAAAGCCCACGCTCAATGCCGAAGCGGTGGCCGAGCCACAGGTGGATGGCCAGGGCCTCAAACATGGGGGCGCCTTCCACGGTGAGGGTAGGGACCTTGCCATTGGGGTTCAGGGCCAGGTATTCCGGGCGGCGCTGTTCGCCGGTGCGGATGTCGACCTTCACGCGTTCGTGGGGCACACCCAGTTCGACAAGGGCGCAGGCGATGGGGCTGGCGCTGGACATGGGGTGCCAGTAGAGGACGATGGACATAAAAAGCTCCTTGGGGTTGGGGAAGAGAAGGTGGTGCCACTGTAAGAACCATTGCGGACAGTTTCGGCCCTCAATGCACAGTACAGTCGCACCATGCTCACGTCATCTACCCGCCTGTTGCGGCTGCTCTCCTTGCTGCAGACGCGCAACCACTGGATGGGGCCGGAACTGGCCGAGCGTCTGGAAGTGCACCCGCGCACCCTGCGGCGCGACATCGACCGCCTCCGCCAGCTGGGCTACCCCGTGCATGCCAGCAGCGGCGTGGCGGGTGGATATGCCTTCCGGGCCGGGCAGGCCTTGCCGCCGCTGCTGCTGGACGATGACGAGGCGCTGGCGGTGTCGATTGCGCTGCGCACCGCCACAGCGGGCGCGGTGGGCGGTATTGAAGAACCGGCCTTGCGCGCGCTGGTCAAGTTGGAGCAGGCCATGCCCGCACGCCTGCGCAAGCGGGTGGACGCGCTGCGATCTGCCATCCTGCCGCTCGACCGCACCGGGCCCGTGGTAGAGGCCTCGGTACTGGCCACGCTGGCAGGGGCCTGCCGGGACCAGCTGCGTACCGAGTTCAGCTACGAGGACGCCCGGGGCCGCAGCGCGCAGCGCTCGGTTGAGCCGCAGGGCGTGGTGCACACCGGCGAGCGCTGGTACTTGGTGGCGTGGGACCGGGTGCGCAGCGACTGGCGCACCTTCCGCATCGACCGCATCGTGGGCGACCCCGAGGTGGGTGCGCATTTCACGCCCCGCACCTCGCCCGACGGGGGCGATCTCAAGGGCTATGTGTCACGCTCCATCTCGGCGCCACCCCATGCCGAGCAGGCGCGCGTCGTGCTGCATGCGCCGTATGCGGTGATGTCGCGCCGCATCCCGAAGTCTGCGGGCGTGGTGTCCACGCTGGACAAGGGCCTGCGGTGCCAGCTGGTGTGCGCAGCCAACGACTCGCTGGTCTACTGGCTGATGGCGCTCGATGTCGAATTCGAGGTGCTCGCGCCCGCATCGCTGAAGGAGCGGCTGCGCGTG
This sequence comes from Acidovorax sp., assembly GCF_046291265.1. Lineage (GTDB taxonomy): Bacteria > Pseudomonadota > Gammaproteobacteria > Burkholderiales > Burkholderiaceae_C > Acidovorax. Next base: position 5,467 of record NZ_JBKBTV010000031.1, read on the forward strand.
GCGGGCGAGCGGGCGTTGCGGTGCACAGCCTGAAGGCGTGACATTCGGTAGGTCGGTGGTCTACGGCACAAACCGATACCCAATTCCCGCCTCCGTTACCAAATGCCGGGGCATGGAGGCGTTGAGTTCCACCTTCTTGCGCAGGTTGGCCATGTGCACGCGCACGTAGTGCGTGTCTTCGGCATGGCCCGGCCCCCACACGGCCTTGAGCAGTTGCTGGTGGGTGATCACGCGGTCGGGCTGCGAGGCCAGGTGCGTGAGCAGTTTGTATTCGATGGGCGTGAGGTGCAAGGCCTCGCTGCCTTGCTCCCCCGTGCGGCGCTCCACGCTGCGGCGGGTCAGGTCCACGGTGATGTCGCCGAACTGGATGACGGGCGTCGCATCGGCTCCGGACGGCCGCTGGCTGCGGCGCAGTTGGGCGCGCACGCGGGCCATCAGCTCACCAGAACCAAAGGGCTTGACGAGGTAATCGTCCGCTCCCGCATCCAGTGCGGCGATCTTGCTGGCCTCGGCGCTGCGGGCCGAGAGCACGATGATCGGCATGGCCGACCAGGTGCGCAGGTCACGGATCAAATCCACGCCATCGCCATCGGGCAGGCCCAGGTCCAGCACCACCAGGTCGGGGCGGCGGGTACCGGCCTCGATCAGGCCGCGCTGTAGCGTAGCGGCCTCGTGCACGGTGTGGCCTTCGGTTTCCAGCGTCAGGCGCACAAAGCGGCGGATATCGGCTTCGTCTTCAACGATGAGGATGTGCGTGGGCAGGTCGGTCATGGTGTAGAGGCGAAGGGGTCAAACAGAGGCGTCGCCGCCCAGGTCGGTGGGCGGTGTGCCGCGTGGCAGCAGCAGCGTAAAGCGCGCGCCGGTGGCCTGGCCTCGGGCGTTGATGATCGTATCGCCCCGGATGCTGCCGCCATGCGCCTGCACGATGGCGCGGCAAATTGCCAGCCCCAGGCCCACCCCGGGCGTGGCGCTTTCGCGGGCGCCGCGCTCGAACTTTTCAAACAGCAGCTCTTCCCGCCCTTTGGGCAGGCCGGGGCCTTCGTCGGTGAGGGTCAATGCCACCGCATCGCTTTGGGCCTGAGCCCTGATGTGGATGGCGGTGCCGACAGGCGTGTACTTGGCGGCGTTTTCCAGCAGGTTGACCAGCACGCGCTCCATCAGCACCGCGTCGATCTGCAGCAGCGGCAGGTCGTCGGGCAGGTGCACGTCCACCTTGTGCGTTGCGATGGCCGAGGCACTGGCCGCCAGCGCGCTGCCCACCACTTCTTCGAGCGGCTGCCAGGCCATGTTCAGTTGAACGGCCCCCGCTTCGAGGCGGGCCATGTCCAGCAGGTTGTTGACCAGCGCGCTCATGCGCTGGGCCGATTGCTGGATGGCCTCGGTCAGCCCCTGCTGCTGCGGGGGCAGGGGCGGTTGCACCATGGCCAGCGATTCGGCCAAGCCCACCAGCGAGGCCAGTGGCGTGCGCAAATCGTGCGAGATGGCCGACAGCAGCGAGTTGCGCAGGCGTTCGGACTCGATCTGCACCGTGCTTTTCTGCGCTACGTCGATGTAGTGGATGCGTTCGAGCGAGATGGCCAGCAGCGATGCGCAGGTTTGGAGAAGACGCCGCTGCTCCACGCCCGGGACCTGGCCCTGCGGCATGGCCACCACCAGCACGCCACGGATGCGCATGGGTGCCTTCAGGGGCAGCACCAGCGTGGGGCTGGAGTGCAAGGTGTCCGTGCCCCGGCCCGCAGGTTCGCCGCGCTCAAACGCCCATTGCGCCACCGCCAGGTCCACCGGGGCGGTGCCACCGGGCAGTATCTGCAGGCGGTTGTTGTCGTCGGCCACCACCAGCGTGCTGCCTGCGCTGAACTCGCCGGTCATGAAGCGTGCGCCAATCTCGGCTACCTGCTCGGGCAGCAGCGCGGCAGACAGATCACGCGCCATGTCGTACAGGCTGCGTACGCGGTGCTCGCGCTCGGTGGCGGCCTCGGCCTGCACCTTGAGCCCGGCGGTGAGCTGGCCCACCACCAGGGCCACGACCAGCATCACGGCAAAGGTGACGATGTATTGCGCGTCGCTCACCGCAAAGTTGAAGCGGGGCGGCACAAAGAAAAAGTCGAAAAATCCCACACCCAGAAACGCCGCCATGATGGCCGGGCCGCGCCCGAATCGGAGCGCCACCCCCACCACCACCAGCAAAAACAGCATGACGATGTTAGTCAGCTCCAGCACATCGGCCAGCGGTGTGGCCACCACGGCGGCGATACAGCAGGCCAGGGCTGCCGCGATGTAGCCGGGCCAGAAGGGCGGGCGTGTGGCGGCCGGGGTTGCGCTGGCGGTGGGCTTGGCGCGGTCGGTGCGGGTGGTGCTGCCCGTTCGGCCCGCTAGCGTGCCCACCTGCAGAAGGTCGAGGTCGCTTGCAAGCTGGCCCACCTGATCCGCCAGCGTGGACTGCCAGGGCCAGCGGCGCGTGCTGCGGCCCAGCACCACGCGCACCAGGTTGTGTTCGCGTGCGTAGCGCACGAGTGCAGGGGCGGCCTGGGCGGCGGGCAGCACCGTGCAGGCGGTGGCGCCCAACTGCTGCGCCAGCTTCAGCGTGCGCTCCACGGGAGGATGGAGCGTGGCTGACCGGGCTTGTTGCTCGGGTGTCTCGACATGCACGGCGTGCCAGGGCAGGTCGAGCTGGGCGGCCAGGCGGGCGCAGCTGCGCACCACTTTTTCGGCGTTGTCGCCGGTGCCCACGCAGGCCAGCAGGGCTTCACGGTTGGGCCACACGGCTTCGGCGGTGGTGGTGCTGGCGCGGCGGTAGGCGCGCATTTCGTCGTCCACGCGGTCAGCGGTGCGGCGCAGGGCCAGTTCGCGCAGGGCCAGCAGGTTGCCTTTGCGAAAAAAGTTGGCGGCGGCGCGCTCGGCCTGCTGGGGCAGGTAGACCTTGCCAGCTTTGAGGCGTGCCAGCAACTCATCGGGCGGCAGATCGACCACCACCACTTCGTCGGCGGCGTCAAAAAACTGGTCGGGCACGGTCTCCCACACGCGGATGCCGGTGATGCCGCTCACGATGTCGTTCAGGCTCTCCAGGTGCTGCACGTTCATCGTGGACCACACGTCGATGCCTGCGGCCAGCAGCTCTTCGGCGTCTTGCCAGCGCTTGGGGTGGCGCGAACCGGCCACGTTGCTGTGGGCCAGTTCGTCCAGCAGCACCAGGCCCTCGGGGTGCTCTGCGCCCCAGGCCAGGGCGGCGTCCAGGTCAAACTCGGGCAGCGTGCGGTCTTTGTAGGGCAGGGCGCGCAGCGGCAGGCGGGGCAGGTGCGCGGTCAGCGCCTCGGTGTCGCTGCGGCCATGCGTCTCGACCACGCCGATGGTGACGGGCAGGCTCTGCGCCTGCGCCGCCCGCGCGGCCGACAGCATGGCAAAGGTCTTGCCCACGCCCGCGCAGGCACCAAAGAACACCTTGAGCCGCCCGCGCTGCTGCTGGGCCTGCTCAAGCTGGATGCGCTGGAGCAGCGCGTCGGGGTCGGGGCGATCCTGCATGGGGACAGTGTATCCGTCAATTTTTAGTCAAATTGGCCTCTGGCGCTTGTTCATCAAGCGCAAGCAGCTATTGTTTTGGTAGCGAATCGAGTGCGAGGTTCAAGGCCAGCACGTTCACACGCGGCTCGCCCAGCAGGCCCAGCCAGGGGCTTTCGGTGTGCTGCTGCACCAGGGCCTGCACCTGCGCCAGCGGCAGGCCACGGGCTTTTGCCACGCGGGCTGACTGGTAGTCGGCCGCGGCGGGGCTGATCTGCGGGTCCAGTCCGCTGGCCGAGGCGGTGACCAGGTCCACAGGCACGGGGCGGGTGTTGCCGGGGTCGGCAGCGCGCAGGGCCTCGATGCGGGCTTTCGCGGCCTCGGCCAGCGCCGGGTTGGTGGGGCCCTGGTTCGATCCGCCCGATGCCGCTGCGTTGTAGGGCATAGGCGCAGTGGCCGAAGGGCGGCCCCAGAAGTGGCCGGGTTGGGTGAAGGACTGCCCGATGAGTTCGGAGCCCACCGTCTTGCCGCCCTGGGTGATGAGGCTGCCGTTGGCTTGGTGCGAAAACGCGGTTTGTGCCACGCCGGTGACGACCAGCGGGTAGAGCAGGCCGGTGATGAGAGACAGCACGGCGAATAGCGTGAGGGCAGGGCGCAGGATGCTGCCTTGGCTAGTGGTGGCAGGGAGTGAGGATTGCGTCATGGTGATTGGTTCTCCAGATTCATGGGTTGATTGACCGTTCGACCTGAGTTTGTCGAAGGGCTTGTTTGCACGGTGCCCTGGCTTCGACAGGCTCAGCCCGAACGGGTGGTGTGGGTGTTGATATTCGGGGCAGGCTGGTCATGCAACCCCGTTCGCCCTGAGCTTGTCGAAGGGCCTGTTCGCGTCGTGGCCTGGCTTCGACAGGCTCAGCCCGAACGGGCGGGGCGAGAGTGAGAGCCATCACGCCAGCCCAGCAGCCGCCAGCACCATGTCAATCAGCTTGATGCCGATGAACGGCACCACCATGCCGCCCAGCCCGTAGATGGCCAGGTTGCGGCGCAGCAGCGCGGCAGCGCCCACGGCGCGGTAGGCCACGCCCTTGAGGGCCAGCGGGATCAGGAAGATGATGATCAGGGCGTTAAAGACCACCGCCGACAGAATGGCCGACGAAGGGCTGGTCAGGTGCATGAAGTTCAGCGCCGACAGCTGCGGATAGGTGGTGACGAAGGCCGCCGGGATGATGGCGAAATACTTGGCGATGTCGTTGGCAATGCTGAACGTGGTGAGCGAGCCGCGTGTCATCAGCATCTGCTTGCCGGTTTCAACAATCTCGATGAGCTTGGTGGGGTTGCTGTCCAGGTCCACCATGTTGCCCGCCTCTTTGGCGGCTTGGGTGCCGGTGTTCATGGCCACGGCCACATCGGCCTGGGCCAATGCGGGGGCGTCGTTGGTGCCGTCGCCGGTCATGGCCACCAGCTGGCCTGCGGCCTGGTAGCTGCGGATGAGTTGCAGCTTGGCCTCGGGTGTGGCCTCTGCCAGAAAGTCGTCCACACCCGCCTCGGCGGCTATGGCAGCGGCTGTCAGGCGGTTGTCGCCCGTCACCATCACGGTCTTGATGCCCATGCGGCGCAGTTCGGCAAAGCGCTCCTTGATGCCGCCCTTGACCACGTCTTTGAGCTCCACCACGCCCAGCACATGGGCGCTATCGGCCACCACGAGCGGGGTGCTTCCGCGGCGCGATACGTCGTCCACCGCAGTCTGCACGGCGGTGGGGAAGCGCCCGCCCAGGGCCTCCACATGCTTGCGGATGGCGTCGGCCGCGCCCTTGCGCAGCAGGCGCGGCGCTTGGCTGCCCGTGCCTTGCAGGTCCACCCCGCTCATGCGGGTCTGGGCGGTGAAGTGCACAAACTGCGCGCCCATGGCCTCGATGTCGCGTTCGCGCAGGTTGAACTTCTGCTTGGCCAGCACCACGATGCTGCGGCCCTCGGGCGTTTCGTCGGCCAGCGAGGCGAGCTGCGCGGCATCGGCCAGGGCAGCGTCAGTGACACCCGGGGCCGAAATGAACTGGCTGGCCTGGCGGTTGCCCAGGGTGATGGTGCCGGTCTTGTCCAGCAGCAGCACATCCACGTCGCCTGCGGCTTCTACCGCGCGGCCCGAGGTGGCGATCACATTGGCTTGCATCATGCGGCTCATGCCCGCCACGCCGATGGCGCTGAGCAGGCCAGCGATGGTGGTGGGGATGAGGCACACCAGCAGGGCGACCAGCACCACCAGGCTCACGGGTTCGCCCGCACCGCTGGCCTGCACGCTGAACATGGAGAACGGCAGCAGCGTGACGACGACGCCCAGGAACACGATGGTCAGCGCCACCAGCAGGATGGTCAGCGCGATCTCGTTGGGCGTCTTGTGGCGCTTGGCGTTCTCGACCATGGCGATCATGCGGTCCACAAAGGTCTCGCCGGGGTTCACGGCCACGCGCACCACCATCCAGTCCGACAACACGCGGGTGCCACCGGTCACGGCCGAGAAGTCGCCGCCCGATTCGCGGATCACCGGGGCCGATTCGCCCGTGATGGCGCTCTCGTCCACCGAGGCCACGCCGTCGATCACCTCGCCGTCGGCCGGTATAACGTCGCCTGCTTCAATGAGCACCACATCACCCTTGCGCAGGTTGCTGGCTTCCATTGGCAGCCAGGTCATGGCGGTGCGTGGGGTGTTGCGGTCAAACTGGCCATCGAGCTTCTTGGCCCAGGTCTGCTTTTTCAGACCACGCAGCGATGCGGCCTGCGCCTTGCTGCGGCCCTCGGCCATGGCCTCGGCAAAGTTGGCAAACAGCACCGTGAACCACAGCCACAGGGCGACTGCTGCCGTGAAGCCCTCGGGCTTGCTGGCGGCCAGTGCGGTGGTGAAGGCGCTGCCTACGTACACCACAAACATCACCGGGTTGCGCCACTGCACGCGCGGGTCCAGCTTCTTGAAAGCCTCCAGCAGCGCGGGGCGCACCAGGGCGGGGTCGAACAGGGTCAATGTTTTGCGACTCATGGCAATTTCCTCATGGGGCTTCTTCTTTGAATGCTTTCCCGAACCGTTCGCCCTGAGCGTGTCGAAGGGCCTGCACAGCGCGTGCCCCGGCATCGACAGGCTCAGCCCGAACGGCTGGGTGGGAGAACACTGCGGTCTTCAGTGCTGTGGCTAGACGGACGTACTTTTTTGAATGCACCACTGAACCGTTCGCCCTGAGCTTGTCGAAGGGCTGCACAGCGCGTGCCCTGGCTTCGACAGGCTCAGCCCGAACGGTGGGTGGAGCGCTGGATGAAGTCTTCAGCTTCGTGGCCAAAGCACCAGGTGCTCGACCACCGGGCCCAGCGCCAGCGCTGGCACATAGTTCAGCAAGCCCACCAGCAGCACCACACCAGCGAGCAGCGCGACAAACAGCGGGCCGTGCGTGGGCAAGGTGCCGTCGGTAGCGGTGGCGCGCTTCTTGGCGGCCAGGGCACCGGCCATGGCCAGCACAGGCACGATCACGCCAAAGCGCCCCAACCACATGGCCACGGCCAGCAGCGTGTTGTAGAACGGGGTGTTGGTCGACAGGCCCGCAAAGGCGCTGCCGTTGTTGTTGGCGGCAGAAGACAGCGCATACAGCACCTCGCTGAACCCATGCGCGCCCGGGTTGGCCAGGCCAGCGCGGCCCGCCTCGCTCATCACCGCCACGGCCGTGCCCAGCAGCACCAGCAGCGGGGTGATGAGGATGGCGATGGACACGAGCTTCATCTCGTGCGTCTCGATCTTCTTGCCCAGGTATTCGGGCGTGCGGCCAATCATCAGCCCGGCAATGAACACGGCCATGATGGCGAACACCAGCATGCCGTACAGGCCAGAGCCGACGCCGCCAAACACCACTTCGCCCATCTGCATCAGCACCATCGGCACCATGCCGCCCAACGGGGTAAAGCTGTCGTGCATGGCAATCACCGCACCGCAGCTGGCCGCCGTGGTGATGACGGCGAACAGGGCAGAGGTGGCGATGCCAAAGCGCGTCTCCTTGCCTTCCATGTTGCCACCGGCCTGCAGGGCGCTGGCGGCCTGGTCCACCCCCAGCGAGGCCAGCAGCGGGTTGCCCTGCTGCTCAAAAGTGGTTGCCGCCACCACCGCCACCACAAACAGCAGACTCATGGTGGCCAGAATCGTCCAGCCCTGGCGCTCGTCGCCCACCATGCGGCCAAACACCAGGCACAGCGCGGCGGGGACCAGGAAGATCGCCAGCATCTGCAGCAGGTTGCTGGCAGCCGAAGGGTTCTCGAACGGATGGGCCGAGTTGGCGTTGAAAAAGCCGCCCCCATTGGTGCCCAGCATCTTGATCGCCAGTTGCGAAGCTACCGGGCCCATGGCCAGCGTCTGGGTGGCTTGGGTGGTGGGCACCATCACCGGGGCACCTTGCGCATCCAGCACGGGCGGGCCTGCGGTATCCAGCTGGGGCGTTTCATACTGCACGGCCTCCAGCGTCTGCACTTCGGTGTAAGGCGACAGGTTCTGGATGACGCCCTGGCCCGCAAACACCACAGCCAGCACCAGCGACAGCGGCAGCAGCACCCACAGCGTGGCGCGGGTCAAATCCACCCACACATTGCCAATGCTTTGCGAAGCGTGGCGCGCAAACCCGCGCACCAGAGCCACCACCACCACCATGCCCGTGGCGGCTGAGAGAAAGTTCTGCACCGTCAGCGCCAGCATCTGCGTGAGGTAGCTCATGCTGCTTTCGCCGCCATAGCCCTGCCAGTTGGTGTTGGTGACAAAGCTGATCGCCGTGTTGAAGGCCGAATCGGCCGACACCGCCGCCATGCCTTGTGGGTTGAGCGGCAGCACGGCCTGCCAGCGCTGCAGCGCAACCACCGCCAGCACGCCCAGGCCATTGAACACCAGCAGCCCGAGCGCGTAGCGCAGCCAGCCGGTTTCCTCATCGGGCCGCACACCGGCCAGCTTGAACAGCGGCCCTTCCAGCCGCCGCCCCAGGGCAAAACGGCCCGCCATCACGGCGTCGATAGTGCGCGCCAGCGGCCAGGCCAGCGCCAGCAGCAGGGCCATGAACCCTGCCAATTGCAGCCATGCACCGGTGCTCATGAAAAGTCCTCCGGCCGCAGCAGCACGGCGACCAGGTACACCAAGAGGGCGGCAGCCAAAACGGCCGCCAGAATCATCCAGCCGCTGGTCATGACCGCCCCCCTTGTGCCTGCCGTTGCAACAGCGTGCAGCCCTTTGCCAGCCCATAGACGGCCAGCCAGAGCAGGCCTCCCACCGCCAAAAATATCCAGTCCATATCGTCCTCCTTGAGACATGGACCGATGCTAGGAACGACCGTATCAAGATGGGTGCAAGAGTGCGGGTCGGGGTATCAAGAACGTATCAAGTTCCGGAGGGCAGGGGCTGGGCCGGGCGTTGAAGTAGTCTGCTAATTGCTACAAATAGAGTAGCTATCAGCGCTTAATGAATAAGCGCTAGAGGCATATTTCACTGAAATATTTTCTGAGCGGACCACTGACTTGTCGACTTGTGCTCTGGCGCTTTGCGTTTCTGCGGCTGAACGCCGTGCGTAGCGTGCTACCTGCTCGGGCCTGCTGGCACCCATCGTGGGCCGCTGTAGGGCGAGCGTGCTGGCCTGGAGCAACGGTGCTCGCAAGGTGCGATCATCCTTATCCGATATTTCGCTTCAATCCTCCATGACTCAGGCAACGCCGCCCCGTCCCAGCGCTTCCAGTCCGCTCGATTCGTTCATCCCTCTGCTTTTTGTGGCGCTTTGGAGCACGGGCTTTATCGGGGCCAAGCTGGGGCTGCCGTATGTGGAGCCCCTGACCTTTCTTGCCCTGCGATTTGCCATCGTCATCGTGCTCATGCTGGCCGTGGTCGCTGTGGCGCGCGCGCCCTGGCCACCGGCAGGCCGTGCCTGGTTGCACATTGGGGTGTCGGGCCTGCTGGTGCACGGCGTGTACCTGGGCGGGGTGTTTGTGGCCATTGGGCATGGACTGCCGTCGGGCATCACGGCGCTGGTGGTGGGGCTGCAACCACTGCTGACCGCGCTGGTTGCGGGCGCCTTGCTGGGAGAGAAAGTGCGACCTGCGCAGTGGGTGGGATTGGCACTGGGCTTTACCGGCGTGGCACTGGTGGTGGCGGGCAAGGTGGCGACGGTCCCTGCTGGCGCTTTGTGGGGAATGCTGCTGCCCGCTGTGATCGCGCTGCTGGGCATCACGGCGGGCACGCTGTACCAGAAGCGGTTTTGCCCCTCGTTCGACTTGCGCACGGGCTCAGTCATCCAGTACCTGCCGTGCGCCGTTGCCATGGCCGTGTTGGCGTACGCAACCGAATCCATGGCCGTGTCATGGACAGGTGAATTCGTTTTTGCGCTGGGTTGGCTGGTGCTGGTGTTGTCCCTGGGTGCGGTGAGCCTGCTGAACCTGCTCATCCGCCGGGGCGGCGCAGTGAACGTGGCCAGCCTGTTCTATCTGACCCCGCCCACCACCGCGTTGATCGCCTGGGCCATGTTTGGTGAAACGCTCAGCGGCTGGGCGCTGGTGGGCATGGCGCTGGCGGTTGCCGGGGTGTGGTTGGCGCGGCAGACCCGGTAGGACCTCAAAAGGCCCTGCGGATCACAGCTTGCGCAGCCGCTCCAGCGCCGCGCGCAGGGTCTCGTCTTTCTTGGCGAAGCAGAACCGCACCACGCGCTGGTCAAACCCGTCGCCATAAAACGCCGACAGCGGAATGGCCGCCACGCCCACCTCGCGGGTGAGCCATTGGCAGAAGTCGGCCTCGTTCAAATCGCTGATGGCTGAGATGTCCACACACTGGAAGTAGCTGCCGGTGCTGGGCAGCAGCTTGAAGCGCGAGCCCTCCAAACCTTGGCGGAACAAATCGCGCTTGGCCTGGTAGAAGGCGGGCAGTTGCAGGTAGGGCGTGGGGTCTTGCAGGTAGGCGGCCAGGCCGTGCTGCACCGGCGTGTTCACGGTGAACACGTTGAACTGGTGCACCTTGCGGAACTCGGCCGTCAGCGCTGCGGGGGCGGCCACGGTGCCGACCTTCCAGCCGGTGACGTGGAAGGTTTTGCCAAAGCTCGACACGATGAAGGCGCGTGCGGCCAGGCCCGGAAAGCGCGCGGCACTCTGGTGATCGGCGCCGTCGAACACCATGTGCTCGTACACCTCGTCGCTGATGAGCAGGATGTCGGTGGGGGCGAGCAGGTCTTCGAGCTGGCGCATTTCCTCGGCCGTCCAGATGGTGGCGCTGGGGTTGTGCGGGCTGTTGATGAGGATCGCTCGGGTGCGCCGGGTGATGGCGGCGCTGATCTTGCCGAAGTCGGGGCGGAAGGTGCCGGGCGTGAGTGGCACGCGCACGGCCTTGCCACCGGCCAGGTCGATGTTGGGTACGTAGCTGTCGTAGCAAGGGTCGAGCACGATCACCTCATCGCCCGGGTGCACGATGGCCAGGATGGCGGTGATGATGGCCTGCGTGGCACCGGCCGTGATGGTGATTTCGGTGTGGGGGTTGTAGGCCCGATCGTGCAGCGCTTCGATCTTGTGGGCCACGGCCTCGCGCAGCGCGGGGATGCCGGGCATGGGGGGGTACTGGTTGTGGCCAGCTTGCATGGCCTGGGTGACGGCATTCACCAGCTCGGGGGCGCATTCAAAGTCCGGGAAGCCCTGGCCCAGGTTGACGGCCTTGTGCTCGGTGGCCAGGGCCGACATCACGGTGAAGATGGTGGTGCCGACTTTGGGGAGCTTGCTGGGGAAGGCAGGGGTGCGTGCGGTGGCATTTGCTTGGGTCATGGCGCAACAACGTAAAAGTCAAAGGTGTTTCAGGGGCAGGCGGTTTACGGCGCAGTCACAGTTCGTAATCGTTGACGTGGCCCGTCATGGCGCGGGCGATGAGGTCGCGGCTCAGGCGGTCGCTCAGCAGTTCGGCAAACTTGTAGACGAAGTTGCGCAGATAGGCGCTGCGCTTGAAGGCAACGCGGGCCACGCTCTGGCCGAAGAGGTGCCCCACGGGGCGCACGGCCAGATCGCCCACGGGGTCGTCGCGCATGGCCATTTCGGCCACGATGCCGATGCCCAGGCCCAGGCGCACATAGGTCTTGATCACGTCCGAATCGATGGCTTCGAGCACGATGCGCGGCTGCAGCTTGCGGGCCGCAAAGGCCTGGTCGATCTTGCCCCGGCCGGTGAAGGAGGGGTGGTAGGTGATGAGCGCTTCGTGGGCCAAGTCGTCCAGGCCGATGCGTTCCTTTTGCGTCAGCGGGTGGTCGTTGGGCACCACCAGCACATGCTGCCATTCGTAGCAGGGCAGGGTGACGAGTTCGGGGTAGTCGGCCAGCGACTCGGTGGCCATGCCGATTTCGGCCACTTCATCAATCACCATGCGCGCCACTTCGTGCGGCGTGGCTTGGTGCAGGCTGATGTTGACCTTGGGGTAGGCCTCGCGCAGGCGGGCCACGGGCACGGGCAGCACGTAACGGGCCTGGGTGTGGGTGGTGGCGATGCTGAGGGTGCCGCTGTCTTGTGCGCTGAACTGCTCGCCAATGCGCTTCAGGTTACCCACCTCGCGCATGATGACTTCGATGCTTTTGAGCACGTGCTGGCCGGGCTCGGTGATGCGCTTGAGGCGTTTGCCGTGGCGGGCAAAGATGTCCACGCCCAGTTCTTCTTCCAACTCAATGATGGCCTTGGACACGCCCGGCTGGGAGGTGTGCAGGGCCTTGGCGGCTTCGGTCAGGTTGAGGTTGCGGCGGGCGGCCTCTTGAACGAAGCGGAACTGATGCAGGTTCATATCTGATATCGCCTAAAGAGTTGCATCATTATGCTGCAAGTGTCTAAGAGATTTCAGCGGAACCGTCAGCTTTGGGGCGCCTCGCAGGCGATTTCTGCCATCAATGCGGTCATGCGCGGGTCTTCGCCAATGGCGGTTTGCACATGGAATTGAACGCCGGGGTGGGCGGCGCGCAGGTCCTGCACCAGCAAGGGTAGGTCTTCACGCGCATGTTTGCCCGTGCCCAGGAACATGGGCACCACGGTGGCCTGCGTGGCGCCCTGTGCGGCGAGTTGCCGGGCGGCATCTGCCAGCGAGGGAGTGCACAGTTCCAGGTAGGCGCAAAGGACCGGCCGGCCAGGCTGCTGCGCGGCGATGCGCGCGGCAACCGCCTCCAGCGGCACGCGCCAGAGTGGATCACGAGAGCCGTGTGCGAACAAAATGATAGCTACTTGCGCTTGCTGCATAAGCGGTAGAGGCCAAAAAGGCTTAAAAATTTTTACCGGCGAAGCACCAGCCAGCCAAAGGCCGCTAGCGACAGCACGGAATAGATGAGCCCCGGCGCAGCGGCAGTGAGCCAGGGCGACCAGTTCTGCAGATTGCCTGCGTAGCCGAACACGTTGTTCAGCAGGAAGAAGCTGATGCCCGCCATGACGCCGCCAAACACATAGCCCGCAATGCCGCCCGAGCGGAAATGCAGGTAGGCAAAGGGCAGGGCCAGCACCACCATCACCAGACAGCTCAGCGGGTAAAACACCTTGCGCCAGAACTCGATCTCGTAGCGCTGAGACGACTGGCCATTGGCGCCCAGATGCATGATGTATTGGAACAAGTCAATGGTGGCCATGCGGTCTGGCTTGAGCAGCGATGCGGCCACCATGTCCGCACTGATGCGGGTGGGCCATTGCAGGGTGGGGGCGTCGAGGTGTTCCACCCGCGCCTCGTCGTTGCCGCGTTGTTCGAAACGACTGCGCTGCACGGTTTCAAGCTCCCACGCGCCGTCGGATCCAAACTGACCCGATACTGCGCGGGTCTGAGAGGCGAGGCGACCTTTGGCGTCAAACTCGAAAATGCGCACGCCGAGCATGCCACCGTCAGTGGTCAACGCGCGCACGTTGACCGCATAGGAGCGGTCTTCTTGCCGCTCTTTGAGCCAGGCCCCCGTGGCGCCGGTGGTCAGACTGCCAAGGTATCGCACTTTGACGAGTTGGGCGGCGCGGTCCGTCCAGGGCGCAACATAGTCACCGATGGCAAAGGTCAGCAACACAAAGAACCCGCCCAGCGTGAGCAGCGTGCGCAGCGCCCGCCATGGCCCCATGCCACTGGTCCGCATGATGGTGAATTCCGAGCTTTGGGCCAGGCGCGCCATCACAAAGATGGTGCCAATGAGCACCGTGATGGGGAGCAGCTCGTAAAGGTGGCTCGGAATGCTGAGCACCACAAACAAAAAGGCGTGCGACAGCTGGTAGCCGTCGGCACCGGTGCGTCCCACCCAGCGCAGCTCATCCACCAGGTCAAAGAAGAAGAACAGGGCTAGGAAGCCCGCGGTGACAAAGGTCACGGCGAACAGGGCTTCGCGGTGGATCAGGCGGCGGATGGTTTTCATGCGGGGCTCCTGGGCGGCCGCGGTGCCTTGGCGCGCCAGAGGCTGGCCACCGTCCATTGGTTGTGCCGTGCCGCCAGCACCAGCAGCGACATCAACAGCATGCCGCCGTGCAGCATCACCATGAAGCTGACAAGCCCCAGCCGACCCGCGCCGACCCAGCTTTGCCCCAGGGTCATGAGGTTGTAGTAGACGATGAAGCCGAAAAGCGCAAACACCAGCCCGGTGCTGCGCGCGGCACGTGGGTTGACGCTGGCCACGGCCAAGCCCAGCACCACAAAGTTGAGGGCGGCGAACGCCAGCCCCAGGCGCCAGCCCAGTTCTGCACGGTAGGCAGGGAGGGGTTGCATCAGAAGTTCGTGGGTGGCCCGGGTCTTGACGGAGAGTTCTTCCGCCGAGCCTGTGGGGGCCGATCCGATCCGGGTGCCGTATTCGACGAATTCGCTGATCTTGACGCCGGGTTTGTCGCGCGAGGTTTCCAGCCGCTGACCATCGCTCAGCAAAGCCATGCGCTCGCCGTTCTGTGTCTCCAGCCGGGCACTGCGTGCGGAGGTGACGGATTCGCGCACACCGTCGGTGGCGGCAATGAAGATGTTGTTGCCAGCCTGGGTGTCAGGTGTGTCCTTGTCGATGAAGAACACACGGCTGCCGTTGCTGGACTCCTGAAACTCTCCCGGCGCAATGCGGTCGATGTCGCTGCGCTGCTCGTACTGGGTTTTGAGTTCCTGAATCTGCGAATTGGCCCAGGGCCACACCAACAGCGACAGCACGGCGATGACCGCCATCACGGGCCAGGCAAAACGCACCAGGGGCTTGAGCAGGCTGATGAGGCCGCGCCCGCTGGCGAACCAGATGACCATCTCGCTGTCGCGGTACATGCGCGACAGGGTGCCGACCACGGCGATGAAGAGGCTCAGACTGAGAATGGTGGGCAACTGCCCGAGCACGGTGAAACCCATGACCAGCATGACGTCAGAAGGGCTGACACTGCCTTTGGATGCCTGACCCAGGGTGCGGATGAGCATCATGGTCATGACCACAGTCACCAGCACCACGAGCGTCGCGCCGAAGCTGCGGGCCAGCTCTTTGCGGATGGATGAATCGAATAACATTGGCTAAGAGCTTGCTATGCACTTTTGAGTGCACTGTGAAAGTGCATAGCACGCTCAAAAGGAAAACACCGATTATGAACTTTGATCTCAAGACCCTTGAACTGGCAGCGGCTGCCTCCGAAAAATGCGACCTTTTGGTCGTGCTGATTCCGGAGGGCTTCAAGCCCGGGCAGGATGCGTTGTCGGCATTGGCCGCGTTGGCGCTCAAGAATGGAGATCTTTCTGTCAAGGCGGGCAAACATCTGCAGATGTACCAAGCGCCCGCGGTAGCGGCCCGCCGGGTGGTCCTGGTGGGTGCTGGTGACGGTTCTGCACGCGCAGCGCGGCAAGCGGTGTTGGCCGTGGGCGCTGCGATCCGGGCGCCCCAGACCAAGCGCGTGGTGGTGTGTTTTGCCGGAGCCGTCAAACCAGGTTCCGTGTGTGCGCTGGTGCAGGCGGTGGCGGAAGCCAGTTATGTGTACACCAGCACCAAGTCGAAGGTGGAAGCCCGCAGCCTGAACCGCTGTGTGGTCGGGGTGCCCAATGCGACCGATGCGCGCGAAGGTTTTGACAACGGGGTGGCGCTGGTCGCTGGGGTCGAGTTTGCACGCGAATGGGGCAATCGCCCAGCCAACCACGCGACACCCACCTTGCTGGCCGATGCGGCCAAGACGCTGGCCAAGCTGCCGCGAATCCAGTGCAAGGTGCTGGGCCCCGCCGAAGTGGGGCGGCTGAAAATGGGCGCATTTTTGGCCGTGGCGCGTGGCTCGGAGGAGCCCCTGCGTTTTATCGAACTGCGCTACAACGGCGCGACCAAGGACAAGGCGCCCGTGGTGCTGGTGGGCAAGGGCATCACGTTCGATACGGGCGGAATCTCCATCAAGCCTGCGTCCGAAATGGACGAAATGAAGTTCGACATGTGTGGCGCCGCCAGCGTGCTGGGCGTGTTCCGCGCGCTGGGTGAACTGCAGCCTGCCATCAATGTGGTGGGACTGATCCCCGCATGCGAAAACATGCCCGATGGTCGCGCGGTGAAGCCGGGTGACGTCGTGACCAGCATGAGCGGCCAGACCATTGAAATTCTCAACACCGATGCAGAAGGGCGCCTGGTTCTGTGCGACGCGTTGACGTACGCGGCCCGCTTCAAGCCTGCCGCGGTGGTGGACATTGCCACACTGACTGGCGCCTGCGTGATCGCCCTTGGCGGCGTGCGCAGCGGGCTGTTTGCCAACAACGATGCACTGGCTTCTGCACTGCAAAACGCTGGCAACGAAGCACAGGACCTCTGCTGGCGCATGCCGCTGGACGATGACTATGCCGACGGCCTCAAGAGCAATTTTGCGGACATGGGTAACGTGGCGGGGCGTGCGGGCGGCTCGATCACGGCAGCCAAGTTTTTACAGAAGTTTGTGGGTGACATGCCATGGGCCCATCTGGACATAGCGGGCACGGCATGGAAGGGCGGAGCCGCCAAGGGCTCTACCGGCCGCCCTGTGGGGCTCCTGGTGCAGTACCTCCTGAACCAATCCAAAGTGCCGACACCGCGCGCTGCGGCCAAGCCAGCAGCAAAACGCCCCGCTCGGGCCAAGGCTGTTTGACCGCTATGGGGCCGGGGCCACACCATGACTGAGGTCGCTTTCCACTTCAACGCGCCAGACAAGCTAGCCTACGCGTGTCGCTTTGCTCGCAAAGTGCAGCGCAGTGGCGCTCGGCTGGTGATTGCTGGACCTGCAGAGATGCTGGAGGCCTTGGACCGAATGCTCTGGACTTTGGCGCCGCTAGATTTTGTGGCCCATTGCCGTGACGACGCGGACGAGGAAATGATCCATGTCTCTCCGGTGTTGCTGGCGGTAGACGCGCGTCGTTCCCCGCACCACGAGGTGTTGTTGAATTTGAATGCGGAGGTTCCTGAGGGGTTTGGCCGGTTTGACCGATTGGTCGAAGTGGTGAGCGCACAGGATGAAGCGGATCGCAGTGCGGCACGAGCGCGGTGGAAACACTATGCATCCCGCGGCTATGCCATCACCCGCCACGATCTGGTGCTGAAAGCGAACTGATGTCGCAGCCTCCTCGAACCCCCCCGCGTTTTGTACCCACTCTCACCGAAGTGGTGCAGACGCCGAATACCGTTCCCGTAAATCCCGCCGCCACAGAGACGCTGCGTACGACGGTGATGTCGCCACCAGCGGCTGCGCGGGTGTCTTCGCTGCCGGTGACACCTGCTGCACCTGCCACGCCCGCGGCGCAACCTTCAACGCCGCCATTGGCGCGGCAGATTCCTGCGGCGACGCCTGTGTCGCCTCGGCCAACACTGTCGTCGCCGCCGCCACTGGTCGCGCGGCCAGCCGTGGCCGCGTCTCCGGTGATGGCTGCTGCGGTTGCCCCAAGGCCTTTGGCGGCCGCACCTTCGCCGGTAATGCCACCCGCGCAGGCGCCTCGGCCCCCACTCCCCCCGAGGTCCGGATCAACCTTTGGCGTAAGTGCAAGCAGTAGCGCTCCAATGACTGCGGCGCCTGTGGCGGCCCGACCCATGCCCGAAGGCATGGAGGAGTACATGGTGCACAGGGTGATGCAGCGTGTGGATGTGGTGCTGGACCAGCGCTTGCGCGAAGCGATCGCCACAGTGGTGCAAGAACAAACCCGATCAGTGCTTCCGCGCCTGCGAGAAGAGATCGAATCGGTGGTTCGGCATGCGGTTTACGAGGCCGTTGCAGACGAATTGGCGAGTGGTGCGCCCCCTGCGTCAAAGGGATGACAGGGTATTCCCCTGTGGTTTCCCTCGCATTTAATCGTGTTCCCTAATGATCTGGCCCGTAAATTGCGATATGTTCGCCTGCGTTGAGACACAAGAACATTCTCAGCGTTTATCTTTACTGGAGATTGATATGCAATTGAAGTTGAAACTGACCGTGGTTGCTGCTATCGCGGCTGCTGCTGGTGTGGCCTCTGCACAAGAGCAGGTGGTCAAGATCGGCCACGTGGCTCCGGTTTCCGGCGCCCAAGCCCACTACGGCAAGGACAACGAAAATGGCGCCCGCATGGCCATTGAAGAGTTGAACGCTCAAGGCGTCACCATCGGTGGCAAGAAGATCAAATTTGAACTTCAAGCCGAAGACGACGCCGCCGATCCAAAGCAGGGCACGGCCGCTGCACAAAAGCTGTGCGACTCCAAAGTTGCTGGCGTTGTAGGTCACCTCAACTCCGGGACCACCATTCCTGCATCCAAGGTCTACAACGACTGCGGTATTCCGATGGTGACGGGCGCTGCGACCAACCCCAACCTGACCAAGCCTGGCTACAAGACCACGTTCCGTATCATTGCCAACGACAACGCCCTGGGCGCTGGTTTGGCGTTCTACGCTGTGGACACGCTGAAGCTCAAGACCGTTGCCATCATCGATGACCGTACTGCGTACGGCCAAGGTGTGGCAGACGTGTTCAAGAAGACAGCAGTTGCCAAGGGCATGAAGGTGGTGGACGAGCAGTTCACGACCGACAAGGCCACCGACTTCATGGCCATCCTGACCGCCATCAAGTCCAAGAACCCTGACGCTGTGTTCTACGGCGGTATGGACCCACAGGCCGGCCCTATGCTGCGCCAGATGGAACAGCTGGGCATGGGCAACGTCAAGTACTTCGGTGGTGACGGCGTCTGCACATCGGAAATCGCCAAGCTGGCTGCCGGTGCCAAGACCCTGGGCAACGTGATCTGCGCTGAAGGCGGTTCTTCGCTGGCCAAGATGCCTGGCGGTACGGCCTGGAAGGCCAAGTACGATGCCAAGTACCCTAACCAGTTCCAGGTTTACAGCCCTTACACCTACGACGCCACGTTCCTGCTGGTTGACGCCATGAAGCGTGCCAACTCGGTGGACCCCAAGGTGTATGTGAACGAGCTGGCCAAGTCGAACTTCAAGGGCGTGACTTCTGCCATCGCCTTCGAACCCAACGGCGAAATGAAGAATCCTTCCATCACCTTGTATAACTACAAGGATGGCAAGAAGACGCCTCTGTAATAGAGCGCTTCACTCAACAGAGCACTCCAGTGCCCTGTTGCAGCTGCAAAAAAGGCTTCCTTCGGGAAGCCTTTTTTATTGGTGCATCGACCGTGCGCAGATATCACTTCCTCTCAGAACTGCGGCACAGCGCGAGTCAAAAGAGCAAAGCCTGTGGTGAAAAATCCTACCGTCGTACCTGCAGCGAGCCGGGGTTCACGATATTGGTCGGAGTGCCCTTGATGAAGTTGATGACGTTGTCAAAGGCGGCGCCAAAGTACAGCTCATAGCTGTCTTGTTCAACGTACCCAATGTGGGGCGTGCAAATGCAGTTCTCGAGCCGCAAAAGGGCATGGCCTTGCAAGATGGGTTCACTCTCAAACACATCCACCGCTGCCATGCCGGGGCGACCGCGGTTGAGGGCTGCAATCAGTGCATCGGGTTCAATCAATTCCGCACGGGAGGTATTGACCAGTAACGATGTGGGCTTCATGCACGACAAGTCTTCCAGCGAGATGATTCCACGGGTTTCATCATTGAGCCGAAGGTGCAGCGAAATCACATCGCACTGCGCAAAGAATTCCTCGCGCGTCGTGGCCGCCTGGTAGCCATCGGTGAGTGCTTGCGCGCGAGAAGCCTCGCGGCCCCACACCCGTACATTCATGCCAAACGCTCGTCCGTAGCCCGCTACCAGTTGCCCGATGCGGCCATACCCCCAGATACCCAGCGTTTTGCCGCGCAATACGCTGCCCAGTCCGAAGTTGGGTGGCATGGAGGCGGTCTTCAATCCTGACTGTTGCCAGGCGCCATGTTTGAGATTGGAGATGTATTGCGGCAACCTGCGCGTGGCTGCCATGACCAGCGCCCAGGTCAGCTCAGCGGGCGCCACGGGGGAGCCGACCCCTTCCGCCACCGCAATACCGCGCTCGGTGCAAGCGGCTACATCGATGTGGCTACCAATCTTGCCGGTCTGGGCAATGAGCTTCAGGCGAGGCAACTTCTCTACCAATTGGCGGGTGATCTGCGTGCGCTCCCTGACCAACACAATGATGTCCGCGTCTTTGAGCCGCACAGAGAGCTGGCCCAATCCTTTGACGGTGTTGGTGTAAACCTTGGCGGTATATGCGTCGAGCCGGGAGGCGCAGTGGAGTTTTCGCACTGCATCCTGGTAGTCGTCGAGGATCACAATATTCATCCCGACATTGTGCCTTGGCGACGAAAGCCGCACCGCCCCGGATGGTGCTGCACCCCCGCAAAACGTCTCGCTTTTGGTGACGGAGTGTTGATTTGCGCTCGATGCGGACTTGCCACGCCCAACACATGTCCCCACACAGAAAGATCAAAAGCGGAACTGTGCAAAGAGAACTCTCCGCAAGGCAGGCTCAATTTGCGCGCAATGCGGCGCTTGACGCAAACGTTCCGGGCGTTGGCAACCGGCCTTCCGCCCTCTTACTGGGTTCGCAGCCCCTCGGACGCCGCCATCCGGTCCAGCTCTGCGCACACATCGGCCATGCGGCCTGCGATGACAAGTCGGCCAGCGCCCGCGTCGGACACCCCGCGGAACACTCTGGCAGGCCGGTGTGCATGTCCCTCTGTGGCGAGCGATGCAAAAAAGGTGTCTCTGCGGCTTGCGGGCGACGAAGCCGGGAGAAACGACCTTGTCGCCACTGTGTGCGGCCGGGTCGGCGCATCGGCTGCGGTGACCGGAGGGCGGACATTGAACGGCCAGTTTCCCCGCAATGGGCGATGGCCTGCGGGCAAAGCAGGACGATGATTCGCAGCCGCTGTGGCATCACCCCCGGTCGCATGGCGGTGGGGCGTGGCGTGATCGCGCAATGAATCGGCGCAAGACGTTGTTGCGGAAGCGTTGCGATGGGGAGAACCTGTTGTCTCCAGGCGCAGTGCCTGCTGCAACCAGCGGGTCAAAGTACGCAGCGGGGCGGGCAAAGTAGAGAGGGTGAGGGTGGACAAAGCAATTCCCATGTGAAAACTCCGAAGGTCGGGGGTTGGACATAGGCAGGATTGCAAGGCGAAGCAACACCGCAGGGCTGGCGTATGAACGGCAATAGACCATAGACACGCCAAACGCCCGCCACCTGCGGTGCAGCAAACAAAAAGGGATGGACTACATCAGCATGGTGTTGCGGATCAGTCCGACGGCGAGGCCTTCAATTTCAAAAGGCTCCCCGGGCTGGACCACGATCACCGGGTAGTCGGGGTTCTCAGGCAACAACTCGATGGCGGTTGCGGTGCGGCGCAGGCGTTTGACAGTGACGTCGTCTCCCAAGCGGGCCACGATGATCTGGCCATTGCGGGCCTCGCGGGTGGATTGCACGGCGAGCAGGTCGCCATCCATGATGCCCGCATCGCGCATGGACATGCCACGCACCTTCAGCAGGTAATCAGGCCGGTGCTGGAACAGGCTGTTTTCCACGCTGTAGGTTTGGTCGACATGTTCCTGCGCGAGAATGGGCGAGCCCGCCGCCACGCGCCCCACCAAGGGCAGCACCAACTGCGACAAGCCCGGAATGGGGAGGTGGAACTGGTTGCCACGTGCCGCATTGATGGAGCGAACAGTGTCGCTGCGCAGGCGGATCCCACGCGAAGTGCCGCTGACCAGTTCGATCACGCCCTTGCGGGCCAGGGCCTGTAAATGCTCTTCGGCGGCATTGGCCGACTTGAACCCCAGTTCGGCTGCGATTTCAGCGCGGGTGGGGGGAGCACCGGTGCGGGCAATGGCGGTCTGGATGAGATCCAGAATCTGTTGCTGGCGGGCGGTGAGTTTGGGGTTGTCGAGCATGGTGGTTTCCGGTGGAGGCGGTTACAGTGGCGAACAACTGTTTTTTAATCCAGTAACTGTATTTTTCACCAGTTTTTCGGAGTGCGCAAGTGAGTGGGCAAAAAATTGTGGTTTTGGGCACAGGTGGCACGATTGCGGGCACCTCTGCGCAGGCGGGAGACAATATCGGCTACACCGCGGGCCAGGTGGGGGTGGCCCAATTGCTGGACGCGGTCCCAGGCTTGCAAACGATGGCGGGCGAATTGCTGGTTGAGCAAGTGGCGCAGATCGACAGCAAGGACATGGACATCGAGGTATGGCGGGCCTTGGCTCTGCGCTGTGCCCACCACTTGAAAGACCCCGAGGTGCGGGGCATTGTCATCACCCATGGCACCGATACGCTGGAAGAAACGGCCTGGTTTCTCCACGAAGTGCTCGATGCCCGCAAACCTGTGGTGTTGACCTGTGCCATGCGCCCGGCCACCGCGTTGACGCCCGACGGCCCGCAGAACCTGCTCGATGCCGTTGCTGTAGCGATGACGCTTGGCGCCGCGGGCGTGCTCGCAGTGGCGGCGGGTGAGGTGCACGGTGCGCGGCACGTGCAAAAGGTGCATCCGTACCGCGTGCACGCGTTCACGTCGGCGGACGTGGGTCCTCTGGGGTTTGTGGAGGAAGGCCAAGTGCGTTTTACGCAAAATTGGCCTCTAGCGCTTGATGGTAAAGCGCTAATAGCTATTGAAAATATAGCAAATATCGATTCTTGGCCCCGCGTGGAAATAGTGGTCAGCCATGCGGGAGCCACCGGCTCTCTGGTCGATGCGCTGGTGGGCGATGGGGTGCAGGGTCTGGTGGTGGCCTGCACGGGCAACGGCACGATCCACCAGCGTCTTGAAGCAGCGCTGGTGCATGCCCAGGCCGCGGGTGTGGCTGTGGTTCGGGCCACGCGCTGCCCCGAGGGGCAGGTGTTGCCCAAGCCGGGTGATCTGTTGCGGGACTCGCAGGGCCTGTCTCCCGTCAAGGCGCGCATCACCCTCATGTTGAACCTCCTTCGCTAGAAACCGGCGCTTCGCATGTTTGCCTCTCTCAAGACACATGTTTGGGCCTACCCGGCGCTGGAGGTGGTGCACATTGTGGGCATTGCGCTGCTGCTGGGGAACCTGGTGTTGCTGGAGCTGCGGGTGTTTGGCCGCGGTGCGGCGCTGCCGGTCAAAGACCTGGCCCGGCTGAGCCTTTCGGTCGCGCTGTGTGGTTTTGGGCTGGTGGCGGCGTCTGGCTTGTTGATGTTTGCCACGCAGCCTGCCGAGCTGCTCAGCAACCGCGTATTCACCTTGAAGATGCTGTTGTTAATGCTTGCAGGCTGCAACGCTGCGTGGTTCCATGGGCGCGGGTCATTGGCGCGTCTGGACGGTCTGGCCCGTGCGCAGATGCTGGCATCTACCGTGGTCTGGTTGGCCGTGGTGGTGTGTGGCCGCTGGATTGCCTATGTTTAGCTAAGCAAGGAGAGAACCGCTATGAGCCTGCAACGTCGTCACCTGCTTGTGTTCGCAGCAGCCCTGCCGCTGGGCGCCCGCGCCCACCATGGCTGGAGCAGCTTTGACCCTGAGCGCCCTATTTATCTGGAAGGCACGGTGCGCAAGGTGCGCTGGCAGAACCCGCATGCCGAGCTGGAACTGGAGTTGCCCGCGGGCCTGAAGCTGCCTGCCGATCTGGCGCAGCGGGCGGTCCCCGCCCAGACATCACCCGTGGACGGCAAAGCCCTGCTGGCCAAAACCGTCTTGCCCACACGCAAAGACCGGACGTGGGAGATCGAATTGGCACCGCTCACTCGCATGCAGGCCTGGCAGGTGCAAGAGATCAAGCCCGGCACAGCAGTGTCGGTGGTGGGTTTTACCCTGCGTGAGGAAAAAGGCGACGCAGTGCTGCGCGCTGAATACCTGTTTGTGGATGGCAAGGCCTACGCACTCCGCTCTGGTCCCGCTTGATGTGATCTTTCGACGAGCAGTGGGTTTCTTCATGTCCCTTGCAAACAAAAAAGCGACGCACCTCTGAAGTGCGTCGCTTTTGTTGAGTGCGGGCGTGCCGCTGGTTGCCAGCTTTGGATCAGCCGGCCAGTGCCTCGAAGGCGCGTGCAGTGATTTCGTCCACTGTGCCCGTGCCGCTGATGGCTCGGTACTTGGGGGCGGTTGCAGGTTCGGCCTTGGCCCAGCTGCTGTAGTAGTCCACCAGGGGGCGCGTCTGGTCGCTGTAGACCTGCAGGCGCTTTTGCACGGTTTCTTCCTTGTCGTCCTCGCGCTGGATTAGTTCTTCGCCCGTCACGTCATCTTTGCCATCCACTTTGGGTGGGTTGAACTTGACGTGGTAGGTGCGGCCGCTGGCAGGGTGTGAGCGGCGGCCGCTCATGCGTTCGATGATCGCGTCGAAGGGCACATCGATTTCGAGCACGTAGTCGAGCTTGACGCCCGCAGCTTTCATCGCATCGGCCTGGGGAATGGTGCGGGGGAAACCGTCAAACAGAAATCCGTGAGCGCAATCGGGCTGGGTGATGCGTTCCTTGACCAAGCCGATGATGATGTCATCGCTGACCAGCGCACCCGAATCCATCACGGCCTTGGCCTGCAGGCCCAGGGGCGTGCCCGCTTTGACCGCTGCGCGCAGCATGTCGCCGGTGGAGATTTGCGGGATGCCGTATTTCTGGCAGATGAACGTGGCTTGCGTGCCCTTTCCGGCGCCAGGCGCGCCCAACAGAATCAGTCTCATGGATGTCCTCGAAGGTTAGAAATCGGTTGGCGCCGCTGGCGGGGACGCTCGAAGGGCAAACAGTGCAGTCTTTCACGCGGTCTGGCCACAAAAAAGCGTCTTTTCGACCATGGCTGCGTTGCAAAATCCTCGCGATACCGCCCGGTATCGCTGTGGTTTGCGCCTTGCCACGATCAAAAATCCATCCTTTTTGTACGTGCCATCCAGCGTAAAACACTGCACTAGGCCGTTCTGTGCGCCCGGGATGCGGTGCTCTCGTTGCGGGCGAGGATAGCATGTGACACCTTGCGTTCACTTACACGCGCGCACCGCTAGGACCACTGAAACACGCCTGTGTGACGACGCTGGCCGATGCGCGGCGCAGCCCTTCCGCGTTCAGCCAAAAAGACGGCGCACCCGCTCCAGGTCTTCGGGCGTGTCCACGCCGGGCCCCGGGGCTGCGGCGGCCAGGTGCACGGCAATCGGATGGCCATGCCACAGTGCCCTCAATTGCTCCAGCGCCTCGACCGCTTCGGTTGGGGCAGGCGCAAGCGACGGAAATTGCCGCAAGAAGCGCGCGCGATAGCTGTAGATGCCAACATGGCGCAGCGGCGTGAACCCTGCCAGGCTGGCCACACCGGGCGCAGCGGCCTGGGCGGCACCTTGCCACCATGCGGTGTCCGGCAGGTCGCGCGCAAACGGGATCGGCGCGCGGCTGAAGTAGTGGGCCAAGCCCCGCGCGTCCAGCACCACTTTCACCACATTCGGGTTGGTGTAGTCCGCCAGGGACGCGATGGTGTGCGCTGCGGTGCCCATGCTGGCTTCGGGCCTGGCGGGCAACAGGGCGGCCACGGCATTGATGAGGGCAGGGTCCATCAGTGGCTCATCGCCCTGCACGTTGACAACGATGTCGTCGCCATCCAGCCCCAGATCGGTGCACGCCTGGGCCAGGCGGTCGCTGCCGCTGGCATGGTCTGCACGGGTCAGGATCGCCTCGACACCATGATCGGCGCAGGCCTGCAGAATGCGGGCGTCGTCGGCGGCAACCACCACGCGGGCCGCTGCGCTCTGGGCAGCGCGCCGGGCGACTCGCACCACCATGGGCTGGCCGGCGATGTCTGCCAGGGGTTTGTCCGGCAGGCGGCTGGACGCCATGCGTGCCGGGATCAGCACGGTAAACAGGGGGGCGGGGGTGGCTCCGGCTGTACCGCTGTGGGCCGCGTGGGTCACTGCTCCAGTTCCTCGTCGGTCAGTGTGCGGGCCTCGTTTTCGAGCAGCACCGGAATGCCATCGCGCACCGGGTAAGCCAGCCGGGCGCTGCGGGAGACAAGTTCTTGTGCATCGCGGTCAAAGGTCAGCGGGCCCTTGGTGACGGGGCAGACCAGCAGTTCGAGCAGTTTGGGGTCCATGGTGGCAGGCTTTCCGGGAGGGGTCGTTCAGGCAGAAGGGGATGATAGCGGCGGCGTTGGCGGCGTTGGCGGCATTGGCGCCGCGGCAAGGCATCTGTCCAGGCGCGCGTCCAAGGCCACAAAGAACGCGGGGTCGATCAGCACCTGCAGAGGCACGGCCAGCGCGTCGGGGTGCTGCGCCCACAGCTTCACGGCATCTTTTTCGGTGCAAATCAGGGTGTAGCGCTTATCTGATAAGCGCTTCCAGCTATAAAAATCATAGTGGTCTGGCAGGGGCTCTGTCTGTGCCAGCGTCAAACCCTTGGCCTGCAGCATGGCAAAGAAGTCTTCGGGCCGCGCCACCGCCGCGACGGCGTGCAGCGGTTGGTCGTGGAGTTGGGACAGCGGCACCTGGGTTCCGTCGGACCGAAGGGCGAAGTACGCCAGATCGCGCTGCATGCCAAACGCAGGAGCTTGGTTCTTTGTTGGGGCAGGCACGTTACCGCCCGCGTGCAACACCCAATCCACCGTGCGTGGCCAAGGCTCACGCAGTGGTCCGGCAGGCAGCAAAAATCCGTTGCCGATGCCCTGGTCGTTAAAGATGCAGATTTCGAGATCGCGTTTGAAGGCGAGGTGCTGCAAGCCGTCGTCGCACACGATCACATCGGTGTCGGGATGGGCCGCAAGCAAGGCGCGTGCGGCGGTGATGCGTTGGGGGGCCACAAACACCGGGACACCAACGCCTGATGGCCCCGTGGCAAAACTTTGCGCAATCAAAGCGGGCTCATCGCCCACCTCGCTGGCGGGGCTGTCGGGCGTGACGGCTCTGCAGTCGGTGGTGCTGCGCCCATACCCGCGGGAGATCACGCCGGCGCGCAGCCCTCGGGCTTGCAGGTGCCGCACCAGCGCAATCACCACAGGGGTTTTACCAGCGCCCCCGGCGATCACGTTGCCCACCACCACGACGGGGCGGCCTGGGTGTTCTGACTGCAGCCATCCGGCCCGGTACAAGCCTTGGCGTGTCCGTACCAGGGCACCGTACACCAGCGAAACGGGCCACAGCGCCCAGGCGGCCCATCCACGCGTCTGCCAGACCCGTTGCAGGCCGCGCGACGCAGAAGGTGCCGGGGCAGGGGGGGCCGAGGAGGAAGGCGGTGCCGAAGACGACGGCGCAGAGGGCGGCTGCGGCCCGGAGGCAGCCATGTGCGTCAGCGGCTGGCGGCGCGGCCCGCTGCCGACGACTGCGTGGCGAAGGTGATCTGCGTCAGACCCACGCGGCGCGCGGCTTCCATCACGGTTACCACCGACTGGTGGGGCGACATGGCGTCTGCGCTGATGATCACCACGCTGTCGCGGCCCGCGCTGGCAGCCGTGCGCAAGGCCTGGGCGATGGCGTCCACGCTTTTGCCGTCCACGCCGGTTTTGTTGACGGCGTAGCGGCCGTCAGCGGCCACGGAGACGATTACCTCTTTGGGGTGATCGCGCTGTTGCTCAGCGTCGGCCACGGGCAAGGTCAGCTGCAGTTCGGTGAACTTGCTGTAGGTGGTGGTCAGCATCAAAAAGATGAGGATCACCAGCAACACGTCGATGAACGGGATCAGATTGATCTCGGGCTCATCCTTGGGCCGGGGGCTGAAGTTCATGGACAAAGTTTCGGTAGAGCAGGGGCCGAATGATGCGGAAGGCGAAAGGCTCGCCTCACTTCACCTTGCGCAGGCGCAGGATGTGGCGCACGAATTGCTCGGAGGCCAGTTCCAGCGTCAGCAGATAGGCATCCACCCGGGCGCGGAAGTAGCGCCAGAAAATCAGCGCCGGGATGGCCACGATCAGGCCAAACGCGGTGTTGTACAGCGCAATCGAAATACCGTGCGCCAACTGGCCGGGGTTGCCACCGCCCATGGCCTGACCCATGCCACCCGTGCCCGCTTGCGAGCCAAAAATCTCGATCATCCCGATCACCGTGCCCAGCAGGCCCAGCAGTGGCGCTGCCGATGCGATGGTGGCTAAGGCAGCCAGGTATTTTTCGAGACGGTGGGCCACGGCGCGACCGGCGCCTTCCATGGCCGAGCGCAAGTCGGTCTCGCTGCACTGGGGGTTGCTGTTGAGGGTGCGCAGGCCGGTGGCCAGCACCTCGCCCAGCGCCGAGTTCTGGGCCAGCTGGTTCACCACGTCTGGCGTGGGCAACGACTTGGACGACACCGTGATGGCTTCGTCGAGCAGTTTGGGGGGGGCGACGCGGGCCGTTTTGAGGGCCACAAAACGTTCGAAAATCAGCGCCATTCCCAGGATGGAACACGCAATCAGGGGCCAGATCGGCCAGCCTGCGGCTTGTATGATGGACAGCAAATCTCTCTCCGCGCAGATGAAAGCAATCGGCGATTATGGCCCAGCTTCTGGGTGCCACTTCGTCACAAACCGTTACGTTGCTGTGCGCCCGATGCGCGGGGCTGCTCACCCACAAAAACTGTGGATAACTTTGTGGGCAACCCACGTCAACAACGTCCCAAAGTGGCGCCACGCCGTGCTTGCAACAGATTGATGAAAAATTGAGCAATGAAAAACGCATATAAATCAATGACTTGCACGTGCTCTGGTGTTTTGCAGCCGGTTTTGGTATCCACGCTCAGCCCTGCGTCCGCTCGGTCGCTTCTGTGGAGTACTCGCCTTTCTCACACCGCGCAAAGGCGCGCCGCGCCTCATGCTTGAGCGCCCAGGCCACGCTGTGGCGCCCCGCGTGTGGGAAGTTGGGGCGCTGTGCCGCGCCATTGCTGATGCCCTGGAGGCGAGATTCAATCCTGTCGCGGTGCGCGGCGAGATAACGGGCTTCTCGCGCGCATCCAGCGGGCATTGTTATTTTTCGATCAAGGACGCGAACGGCCAGTTGCGCTGTGCCATGTTCCGCCGCGCCGCCACCCTGCTTGACTTTTCGCCGCGCGATGGCGAATTGGTGGAAGTGCGGGGCTGCCTGGGGGTGTACGAGGCACGCGGCGATCTGCAGTTCATCGTCGAAAGCATGCAGCGGGCGGGGCAGGGCGCGTTGTTTGAGCAGTTCTTGCGGCTCAAGGCGCAGCTGGAAACCGAGGGCCTGTTCGACACCGCCCGCAAACGCCCGCTGCCGCTGCAGCCGCGCGGGATTGGCCTGGTGACCTCCACCGGGGCGGCCGCGCTGCACGACGTGGTGACGGCGCTGCGCCGCCGCGTGCCACACATCCCGGTGGTGCTGGTGCCCGCCCAGGTGCAGGGCGCGGTCGCACCGGCTTCCATCATTGCGGCGCTATCAAAACTGTATCTACTGGCCCAGGCAGGACAAGCGCCAGGGGCCGATTTGACTCAAAAACCAGCCATCGACGTCATTCTGCTGGTGCGTGGTGGTGGCTCCATCGAAGACCTGTGGGCCTTCAACGACGAGCGCTTGGCGCGCACCATCGTGCAAAGCCCGGTGCCGCTGATCAGCGGGGTCGGGCACGAAACCGACTTCACCATTGCTGACTTTTGCGCTGACCTGCGCGCGCCCACGCCCACGGCTGCGGCCGAACTGGTGGCGCAGCCACGCGATGTGTGGCTGGGGGCGCTCGCGCTGGTGGCTGGCCGCATCAGCGACGGGGTGCAGCGCCAGCTGGATGCACGCCACCAACGGCTGGACCAGGCCGCAGCTCGCCTGGGCCGCCCCTCGGGTCTGGTGGCGCGCCAGCAAATGCAACTGGCCCGCCTGGCGCAGCGCATGCACCATGGTGTGCTATTGAAATTGCAGCGACTAGCCCAATCACAGCAAGCGCTGGAGGCCAATTTGCCTCAAAAATTGCAGCGGCACCTGGTGGACCAGGCAGACCGACTTGACCGCGCTGCGCTGCGACTGGAGCTGCTGGACCCGCGCCTGGTGTTGCAGCGGGGCTATGCCCTGTTGACCGACCCCGGGGGCCAGGCGGTGACCAGCGTCCGACAGGCCCAGCCCGGTGATGCCTTGCGTGCCACCCTGGCAGACGGCACGGTGGATGTGACGGTGGGACAACCGCGGCTGCTCTGACGCCAGGGGCGCTGGGGCTTGTAGCTGAGCGGGTGCGGGTCGCCCCCGCGGCCTTGCTGTAGGACAGCGGCGTGTTCTGGGGCTTTCTGCGACTTTCGTCAGCGAGTGCCGCCCCGATCCTGCACAGGTCACCCGATCTTTCTACAATGCCTCCTCGCGCTGTGCCCGGCTGCATTGCTCCCCCAGGGTTTTGCGGATGGCATCCCAGAATTTCAAACCACGAGGAAACACCACATGGAACACACCCTTCCCCCGCTGCCTTATGCCATCGACGCCCTGGCGCCGAACTACAGCCAGGAAACCCTGGAGTACCACCACGGCAAGCACCACAACGCCTATGTGGTCAACCTCAACAACCTGCAAAAGGGCACCGAGTTCGAAGCGATGACGCTCGAAGAGATCATCAAGAAGTCGAGCGGCGGCATCTACAACAACGCAGCCCAGATCTGGAACCACACGTTCTTCTGGAACTGCATGGCCCCCCAAGGTGGCGGTGAGCCATCCGGCGCGCTGGCTGATGCTATCAACGCCAAGTGGGGCAGCTACGCAGCCTTCAAGGAAGCGTTTGTGAAGTCCGCCGTGGGCAACTTTGGCTCCGGCTGGACCTGGTTGGTGAAGAAAGCCGACGGCAGCGTCGACATCGTCAACACCGGCGCCGCAGGCACCCCGCTGACCACCGCCGACAAGGCACTGCTGACCGTGGACGTGTGGGAACACGCGTACTACATCGACTACCGCAACATGCGCCCGAAGTTCGTCGAGACCTTCCTCTCGAGCCTGGTGAACTGGAAGTTTGCTGAAAGCAACTTCGCCTGATCGGTCTTCCAGGCATGAGCGAAACCCGCTCGTGTGACTGGTGCCATTGGTGCCACTGGGTGGAACCGGCAAAACAAAAAACGGCCCATGGGCCGTTTTTTTTGTGGATCTGAAACCGTTTTGCCTGATGAGGTCGCTGCCTCAGATAGACCGTTCGCCCTGAGCCTGTCGAAGGGCTGTTCGCAGAAAGCGCCCTGACTTCGACAAGCTCAGTCCGAACGGTTTTGAGGCAAGTCTGAGGCCTACGAAAAATCAAGTCTTTTTGGCCTCTAGCGCTTATGGATAAAGCGCTAGTAGCTATTCAAATGATAGTGAAAGGCCTGCTCTCATTTGCGACTGAACAGCGCGCCCCCCAGCTTGGCGCCTGCCTTGATGCCCTTCTTGGCAAACCAGCCCTGGTTCATCTCCAGCACATAACGCACCGGCTTGGTCGAACAATGTGAATCCAGCGTCTGCGGCTTCATGTCGGCCAGGTTCACGATGGTGCCGTCGTCGTCCACAAACGCTGCCGTCAGCGGCAGCAGGGTGTTTTTCATCCAGAAGCACTGCTGCGCGGGTTGCTCGAAGACAAACAACATGCCCTCGTGCTGGGGCATTTCCTTGCGGTGCATCAGCCCGGTCTGGCGCTCTTGCGGGGCCTGTGCGACTTGCGCGTCGATGCGGTGCATGCCAGCGGTCAACTCCACACGCTGCAGGTTCAGCTGCGGGCCTTCCTGCGCGGCGGCGCTGCCTGCGGATAGAAAACCCGCCACGGTCAGCACCGCGGCCACTGACAGGGTGCTGGTGCGACGCGCCATGCGGGTGGAGGGCATGGGCGCCAGTGCGGCTGTGGCGGGGCAAGATGCGGTCATGGCCATGGTTTTCGGGGGTAGGAAGACGAGGAACAAAGAAGGGAGTGCAGATCGGGCGACAAGTTCATCAGATCACCCGCGGGTAAAAGCGATTCTGATGCATTCCGCCAAGTGTCATCTGAGGGGTCGCAGCAAGTGCGGAGGCGGTGGCCGACAGGGTCGGAGCTGCGATTTTTTCTCATTAGAATGGTTCGGCTTTGGGCCGCTTGGCCCATCTGCTGCCCGTTTCAGATTCCCCGGAGACAACCCCATGACCAGCTACCTGCACATCACGGTGCCCGCCGAAGGCCAGAAGATCACCGTCAACGCCGACATGTCCCTGAATGTGCCGGACCAGCCCATCATCCCTTTCATCGAAGGTGACGGCACGGGTCTCGACATCACGCCCGTGATGATCAAGGTGGTGAATGCCGCGGTGGCCAAGGCGTACGGCGGCAAGAAGAAGATCCACTGGATGGAGGTCTACGCCGGTGAAAAATCCACCAAGGTGTACGGCCCTGACGTGTGGCTGCCGGAAGAAACCCTGCAGGTGTTGCGCGAGTACGTGGTGTCCATCAAGGGCCCGCTGACCACGCCCGTGGGCGGCGGTATCCGCTCGCTCAACGTGGCGCTGCGCCAGGAGCTGGACCTATATGTCTGCCTGCGCCCCGTGCAGTATTTCAAGGGTGTGCCTTCGCCGCTGAAGGAGCCCGAAAAGACCAACATGGTGATCTTCCGCGAGAACTCGGAAGACATCTACGCAGGCATTGAGTTTGAAGCCGAGTCCGACAAGGCCAAGAAGCTCATCAAGTTCCTGCAGGAAGAAATGGGCGTCAAGAAGATCCGCTTTCCCAACACGTCCGGCCTGGGTGTCAAGCCGGTGTCCATCGAAGGCACCGAGCGCCTGGTGCGCAAGGCCATTCAATACGCCATCGACAACGACAAGCCCAGCGTGACCATCGTGCACAAGGGCAATATCATGAAGTACACCGAAGGTGGCTTCCGTGACTGGGCCTACGCCCTGGCGCAGAAGGAGTTCGGTGCGCAGTTGATCGATGGCGGCCCCTGGTGCCGTCTCAAGAACCCCAAGACGGGCAAAGAGATCACCATCAAGGACAGCATTGCCGATGCGTTCCTGCAGCAGATCTTGCTGCGCCCGGCCGAATACTCGGTGGTGGCCACACTCAACCTCAACGGCGACTACATCTCGGACGCGCTGGCTGCGCAGGTCGGCGGCATCGGCATCGCGCCGGGCGCCAACATGTCCGATTCGGTGGCCTGTTTTGAAGCCACACACGGCACGGCCCCGAAGTACGCGGGCAAGGACTATGTGAACCCGGGCTCCGAAATCCTGTCGGCCGAGATGATGCTGCGCCACATGGGTTGGACCGCCGCCGCCGACCTGATCATCAGCTCGCTCGAAAAGTCGATAGCCTCCAAAAAGGTGACCTACGACTTCGCACGCCTGATGGACGGCGCCACGCAGGTGAGCTGCTCGGGCTTTGGGCAGGTGATGATCGACAACATGTGAACGCGTTTCGATCATCAAGCTGCGGATGCGGTCGCCCGCTATGAAGGGCTATGCGGCTTCGAAGAAGTTCGTAAGGTTCCGTTAACCCGTCGAGCATCCGCAGCAGCTTGTGCCGCCAAGCGATGCCGACCGAGGCGCACAGTGTGCGCATTCGGGTAAGCAGTAGTTGGTGCTCTTGTGTGCAGTGGTTCAGCGCAGTTTTGGCGAGCGGCGGTGTTTAAAAGCAATGCCCAATAACGCCAACATGGCGGAAAGGATGATCAAGCCCCATTGTGAAAGGGTTGGGATATTGGCAACAGTTGCGGGGGCAACCGGTACCACCACGCGAAAACTTAGGTTGTTGCCGCCAATGACGCTGTTCGCCCCCGGCACAAACGCGCCTGTACCGCCGACGGTAGATTGCATGCCGTTGATGATTGCCAGCCGCACAGTCGTTCCGGCTAAGGTGGACACGTTCCAAGTAGCTGATGTAAATGTTGCCAAATTTGGGCTGGTAGAGGCACCACCAACAACCAGCCGTGCGGTGCCAGCGAGGGCTGTTGACACATTAAGATTTGGAACATCGGCTGTTGAATACATACCGATAAAAATAGCTTGATCTCCGGGTGCAAGGCCATTCACACTTTTGATACCTAAATCGCCTGCAAATGTTGCCGTTGTTGCCCCTGCTGGAATCGCAACGTCTTGGTACAAAACGCAGCTCCTGCGACCAATACCAGTCAGGCTCATGCTCCCCAGCGCAATCTGGGTGCCCGTTAACGGCGTAAACCCCGCGACGCCCGTCAATGTTTCGGTGCCAGGCGCAGCGTCTGCGTTGTAGCTGCAGGTGCCGGCCGCACTGCCACTGGTACTTGGCGCTAACGTCCAGTTGGTCAGTCCTCCAGAAAAGTCACGATTGGTGAGTAACTCAACCTGGGCGTGGGCATTGCCAGCCAAGATGAGGGCAGTGACTGGGTAAGAGCAGAAACGAAGCGTCTTGGTTATGAAATTCATAGATCAACCCGTGGTTGTTTTCATGGTGGCTTTGGTATGGCTCCCATTGCACCGAAATCAGGGCTGAAAATATCTGACGCCAGGCTTTGGTCGGTTGCGATTGTAGGGAAATCAATGTCTGCGTCGGAAGGCTTTTATATACAAAGCAAAGCGATGCCGTCGCAACCACATTGGGGGGCCTGCGCCATGGCCAACTGAAAAGTTCAAAGGCACGGTGGCCAAAGGCGGCCCATCGCAACAGCGTTGAACCAGGGCACTCATCAAATGGCTGCCACCGTGTACTGCGCCCTCCCATTCCCACCGTCATTGCGCTTTGCTCGTTTGGTGAGTTGGCCGTGGCGAGGCGTCCACCAGCGTGACGGATGACTGCTGCCATTTGCCGCTTGATGTTTTTTGCTCTTACCGCCTAAGATGGTTTGCACTAGAGGGCGGTTGGGCTCGCTCTGCTTTGCGCCTGCGAGCGATACGACCGGGGCTGTACGCGTTGAATCTGGACCTGAGTGCAGTGGCGTGCAAGTTGCGATGCCACTCCGTCGCCGCCACGCGAGCGGAGTCCGGGCCTGCTGAACGGGTGCATTGATCCATGTCCGCGCCTTGGGTGGGGCTCACACGGAGAGAACTGAATGGCGTCTGACTTTTCTGCGGCGTATTGGGACCAAAACCCCGATGCCCTGCTGGTGCTGTCTCCGCAAGGTGTGGTGCTGGAGTGGAACCCCGCGGCTGAGCGAATCTTTGGCTACGCTCAGGCCGAAGCCAAGGGGCGCTCGATCCTTCACCTCATTGTTCCCACCGACCGTGCGCATGAAGAAGCGGCCATTCGCGCCGAGGCGATGCGCTTGGGGACCGCTGTGCATGAATCGGTGCGCCGCCGCAAAGACGGGTCCCTGGTGCATGTCAACGTCTCCACCAAGGCGGTGCGCGATGCCGACGGGCAGGTGCTGTACTTCCTGTCGAGCAAAAAAGATGTCACCCAGCTCAAAGTGCTGCGCGACGCCAAGCTGCTGGAAGCGCGGTTCCGGGACTTGCTTGAATCCACGCCAGACGCCACCGTGATGGTCAACGTCACCGGTCGCATTGTGCTGGTGAACTCGCAGGCCGAGCGCGTCTTTGGCTACCAGCGGGCGGACCTGCTGGGGCAGCCGGTGGAGGTGCTGCTGCCCCAGCGGTACCGCGGTGCGCACGTCGGGCGGCGCAGCGGCTTTTTTTCTCAGCCTCGCACCCGCACCATGGGTGCGGGGCTGGAGTTGTACGGCCTGCGCCAGGACGGCGTGGAGTTTCCGGTGGAGATCAGCCTGAGCCCCATCGAGACCGAAGAGGGCACCATGGTGATGAGCGCGATCCGCGACATCACCGACCGCAAAAAGGCGGACCAAAAATTCAAGGACTTGCTGGAGGCCGCGCCGGACGCGATGGTCATCGTCAACCGCGAGGGGCGCATTGTGCTCGTCAACTCCCAGGCCGTGAAGCTGTTTGGCTGGAGCCGTGACGAGCTGCTGGGCCAGCAGATCGAACTGCTGGTGCCCGCGCGGTTCAGTGGGTCGCACCCGGCGCACCGCGGCAGTTTTTTTGCTCAACCCCGCAGCCGGTCCATGGGCGCCGGGCTGGAGCTGCATGGTCTGCGCAAGGATGGCAGCGAGTTTCCGGTGGAGATCAGCCTGAGCCCGCTGGAGACTGAGGAAGGGCTGTTTGTGTCCAGCGCCATCCGCGATGTGACCGAGCGCAAACGCATCGAGCAGGCGCTGCGCGAAAAAAACCTGGAGCTGGAGAACGCGGCCCTCGTCAAAGACCGTTTCCTGGCCAGCATGTCGCACGAACTGCGCACCCCGCTCAACGCCATCATCGGCTTTACAGGCACCTTGTTGATGAAGCTGCCCGGGCCTTTGAACACCGAGCAGGAAAAGCAGCTTCGCATCGTGCAGACGGGTGCGCGCCATTTGCTGTCGCTCATCAACGATCTGCTGGACGTGGCCAAGCTGGGCGCCAACAAGGTGGCGTTGAATCTTGAAATGGTGGACTGCCGCGCGGTGGTGGAGGAGGTGGTTGCAACGCTGAGCCCCGACGCCACGCGCAAGGCGCTGGGGTTCACATCAGATCTTCCGCCAGTGCCTGTGCTGCTGCAGACCGACCGGCGTGCGATGAGTCAGATTCTCATCAACCTGGTGGGCAATGCCATCAAGTTCACGCAACAGGGCAGCGTTCATCTGACGCTGCAGGACGATGTTGTGCGTGCCGGTGGCCGCACGGTTGTTTTGTGTGTGCAAGACACGGGGCCGGGTATCCCAGGCGACGACCAGACCCGACTGTTTGAAGCCTTCTCGCGCGTCGAAAGTGCCGACCGGCGCCACCACGAGGGCACGGGCCTGGGCCTGCACCTGAGCCGCAAACTGGCCGAAGCCCTGGGTGGGCGCATTCACTTTGAAAGCACCGAGGGGCAGGGCAGCACCTTCACCCTCGAACTGCCGGAGCCCCGCGAATGATAGCCGCCAACATTCTGGTGATTGAAGACGACGAGGCCAGCCGCCTGCTGGTCACCTACCTGCTCGAAGCGGCAGGGTATACGGTGCGTGCTGCCGAAAACGGGGCCGTGGGGCTGGAGCTGGCCCTGTCCCAGCCCCACGACCTCATCCTGTGCGATCTGCAGATGCCCATCATGAACGGCTACCAGGTGGCACAAACCCTGCGCTCTCACCCCAAGTGGCACCGGGTTCCGCTGGTCGCGGTCACGGCGTTCTCCATGCCCGGCGACCGGGAGAAGGCGCTGGAAATGGGCTTTGATGATCACCTGTCCAAACCGATTACCCCCGAAACGTTTGTGCAACAGATTGAAGTGTTTCTGGGCACCGGCTACGCGCCGACGCCTCACGTCGGTTGACGGGCCAAGCGGTGGCCGAACGGCGTAACACAAGACAGCATGGCAAAGATCCTGGTCGTAGATGATCTCGCCGCCAACCGGGCGCTGGTGGTCACGCTCATCGGTCACGGTGGCCACCAGGCGTTGGAGGCGTCTGACGGCGCCGAGGCGCTGGCGCTGGTGCGTGCAGAGCGCCCGCAGTTGGTCATCTCCGACATCCTGATGCCCACCATGGACGGCTACGAGTTTGTGCGCCAGTTGCGCGCCGATGCCACCATCGCGCAGACCCAGGTGGTTTTCTACAGCGCCCACTACCGCGAGCTGGAGGCGCGCAATCTGGCGCTGGCCTGCGGGGTGACACAGGTGCTGATCAAACCCTGCGAGCCACAGGACATTCTGGACGCCATCGACCAGGCGCTGGCACAGGCACCTGCGCCGTCACCCCTGGTGCTGGAGCACAGTTTTCAGACGCAGCACCTGCGTTTGATGACCGACAAGCTCACGGGCAACGTGGCGCAACTGGAGGCCATGAACTTCCGGTTGGCTGCGCTGACCGACCTGAACCTGCAACTGGCCTCCGAACGCGACCCGCAGGTGTTGCTGGCCAATGTGTGCCGGGGTGCGCGTGACTTGGTGGGCGCGCAGTATGCGGTGCTGTGCATTGCGCGCAAACACAGCGCCGACCCCATTGTGTGCACCAGCGGGCTGGACGCAGAGCGCACCCAGCGGCTGGCAACCCCTGTGGTGTCACACGGCCTGCTGGGCACCTTGCGGGCCGAGCGACGCTCCCAGCGCTGGGCAGACGCCAGCGGTCGACCCGAGGCGATAGGCCTGCCCCAGGGCTACCCGCCGCTTTTCACCGCGTTGATGGTGCCGGTCACCTCGCTGTCTTTTTCGTACGGCTGGATCTGCCTGGCCAACAAGCTCGGAGCCGACGGTTTCAGCGCTGAAGACGAAAAAATCCTGTCCATCCTGGGCGCCCAGGTGGGACGTATCTATGAAAACGGCAGCCTTTACCAGGAGGTGCAACGCCACGCCGAGCAGTTGCAGGTCGAGGTGCAGGAGAGGCAACGCGCCATGGATGCCCTGCGCGCCAGCAAAGCCAGCCTGCGCCGGGCCCAGGCGCTGGCCAAAATTGCCCACGTCATCAGCGGCCCCGATGGAGCGTTTGAAAGCTGGCTCGACACCCTGCCCGACATGCTGGGGCTGTCTGACCAAGACAT
The DNA here is from genome assembly GCF_046291265.1 of Acidovorax sp. Classification (GTDB taxonomy): domain Bacteria; phylum Pseudomonadota; class Gammaproteobacteria; order Burkholderiales; family Burkholderiaceae_C; genus Acidovorax. The sequence goes on from NZ_JBKBTV010000031.1 coordinate 43,589, forward strand.
GCCGCAATCTGCGCGTGACTGGCTGGCCTTGGTGCACCCGGACGACCGTGCGATGTTTCGGCACCATGCGCTGGAAGCCTCCCACCAAGGCGCGCGCCTGGACTTCACCTACCGGCTGCTGCGTGCGGATGGGCAGCTCTTGCACCTGCGGCAGGTGATGGAGCCCCTGGAGGGCGAGGTCGGGCAGGGCGAACCGCACCGCTGGTTCAACACCATTCAGGACATCACCCAGCAAAAGCAGGCCGAGCAAGAGCTGCACGAAAGCGACCGCCGCTTTAACGACATGCTCGACAAGGTCGAGATGATCTCGCTGATGCTGGACAGTGAAGGTCGCATCATTTATTGCAACGACTACCTCTTGCGGTTGACCGGCTGGCAACGCGACGAAGTGTTTGGGCACAACTGGTTTTCGCTGTTTCTGCCGCCCGACGTGACCGACGTACACGACGTATTTGCCGATGTTCTGGCGGACCGGCCTTCGGCCTGGCACTACGACAACGAAATTTTGACCCGCACGGGAGAGCGGCGTCTGGTTCACTGGAACAACACGGTGTTGCGTTCGGTGGGGGGCGAGGTGACCGGTGTGGCCAGCCTGGGCGAGGACATTACCGAGCGCCGCGAGGCCGAGCGCAAGATCAAACGCCTGAACCGCGTGTACGCCATGCTCAGCGCGATCAACACGCTGATTGTTCGGGTGCACGAACGCGCTGAACTGTTCCGCGAGTCCTGCCGTGTGGCGGTGGAGCATGGGCAGTTTCAGATTGCCTGGATTGGCCGGGTGGACCACGCGTTGAACAAGGTGGTGCCCGTGGCGCTGGCGGGCGCGCAGGCTGATTTCCTTGCGCACATGGAGAACCGTCTTGGGCTGCACCCCGAGCCCACACCCGGCGAGAGCCTGAGCGCTGGGGTGGTGCGCACGCGGCGGGCTGTGGTGTGCGATGACATCCTGCGCGACCCGCGCATCCGGCTGCCCGAGACGCTGTCAGAACGTGGCGTAGCCTCGATGGCCGTGCTGCCGCTGCTGGTGGCCCACGAGGTGGTGGGTGTGCTGGCGTTGTTTGCCGACGAGATCGGTTTTTTTGACGACGCCGAGATGCGGCTGCTGACTGAGCTGGCGGGCGACATCGGTTTTGCCATGGACCACCTCGACAAGGAAGAGCGGCTCAGTTACCTGGCCTATTACGACGACATTACCGGCCTGCCCAACCGCACCTTGTTTCTGGAGCGGTGTGGCCAGCACCTGCGGCCGCGCGAGGGTGCCAAGGCGGTGCTGGGCATTGCGTTGATGGACATCAGCCGGTTTCGCATCGTCAATGACACGCTGGGCCGCCAGATGGGCGACGAGTTGCTCAAGCAGGTAGCGCAGCGGCTGCAGCAGGCCGCAGGCGATGCGTACGACGTGGCGCGCATTGGCATTAACAGTTTTGGCATTGCCGTGCCCGACCCCCGTGATGCGGGTGCGGTGGCGTTAGCGGTGGACCACCTGATGCGGATGTGCTTTGACGCGCCTTTTGCACTGGGCGACACCGAGTTGCGCATGGCTGCGAAGGCGGGTGTAGCCCTGTACCCCATGGATGGGATGGACGCGGAGGCCCTGCTGCGCAATGCAGAGGCGGCCACGTACAAGGCCAAGGCGTCGGCCGACAGCCTGCTGTTCTACACCTCCGAGATGAACACGCGGGTGGCCGAGGCGCTGAGCCTGGAGGGCCGCCTGCGTGAGGCGCTGGAGCAAGGCCAGTTTGTGCTGCACTACCAGCCCAAGCAGCATCTGGCCAGCGGCGCCATTGCAGGCGCCGAGGCGCTGATCCGCTGGAACGACCCCCAGCGCGGCCTGGTGCCACCAGGCCAGTTCATCCCCATCCTCGAAGAAACGGGGCTGATCTACGACGTGGGCCGCTGGGCACTGCGGCAGGCGCTGGCCGACAACCAGCGCTGGCGACAGGCCGGACTGCTGGCGGTGCGCGTGGCGGTCAACGTGTCGTTTTTGCAGTTGCGGCACCGTGGCTTCATCGCCGAGGTGCGCAATGCGATTGCCGCTGATGCCTACGCGGCCGCGGGGCTGGAGCTGGAGATCACTGAAAGCATGGTGATGGACGACGTAGAGCAAAGCACGCTCAGCCTGCATGCGCTGCGCGACATGGGCATCACCATTGCCATTGACGACTTCGGCACCGGTTTCTCATCACTGAGCTACTTGGCACGGCTGCCGGTGGACACACTCAAGATCGACCGGTCCTTCATCACCGGCCTGTCGTCCGGGCCACAGGGGCTGGCGCTGGTGTCCACCATCATCAACCTGGGGCACTCTCTGGGCCTCAAGGTGGTGGCCGAAGGGGTGGAGACCGAGGACCAATCCCGCATGCTGGCTTTGCTCGGGTGTGACGAAATCCAGGGCTATTTGCTCAGCAAACCGGTGCCCGCTGCGGTGTTTGAGGCGCAGTTTCTGCACAGCCTGGTCGCCACCCAAGGCTGGTGAAGACCACAGCCTGCCAGGGTGTTCCGGCGCGCCTCCTATGATCCACGGCTGGGTAATCTTTGGGCGCATCCGTGTTCGCCGCAGGCTGAGCGCCCGCGATTTTTCTGCCCTTTCTCCCTTCTTCACCCACCATCCTCCGCATGGGCAACCAACCCCACCCCGTACCGCCCGCCAACAACGACCAGCCCACGCGCCGCTTGATGCGAATGGGCACGCTGGGCATTCTGGCGTTCTGGCTGGTGGTCATGGCCGCGCTGTACTTTGCGATGCAGTACGCGATGAAACCCAAAGGCGTCACCGTGACGGCCGATGGCGCGGTGGTGATCCCCCGCCACCACGACGGCCACTTTCGGGTGGCGGGCAGTGTCAACGGCGTGCCCGTGATGTTTTTGGTGGACACCGGCGCCAGCCTGGTGGGCGTGACCGAGGCGCTGGCCCGCGAGGCCGGTTTGCAAGGGGGTGACCCCATCACCTTCCAGACCGCCAACGGCCCGCGCGAGGGGCGGGTGATTGCGTCAGATTCCGTCACGGTGCGCTCGCTCGCGGTATCGGGCCTGCGGGTGGGCACCGGCTACACGGGCCGCAGCGACGACGATGCCCTGCTGGGGCAGAATTTTTTGCGCCACTTTGACGTGGAAATGGGCCGTGACCGCATGGTGCTGCGGCCCCGTGGTGGCTGATTTAGAGCGGCTAACAAAACTCTTCTGGCGTCGTTGCAGCGTCTTGTCGTACTGCCCGTACTGCCTGCGACGCAGCGCCTAGCCAGAACCGCTTCGCTGAGTTTTGTTAGCCGCTCTTAGTGATTGAGTGGGCAATCCACTTCGGGCAACCCACTTGAAGCCGTTCACCCTGAGCCCGTCGAAGCGCTCCACCAGGCTTCGACAAGCTCAGCCCGAACGGGTGTTTTTGAAGTTCAAACTCGCCAACTCAAAACTATTGTTTTGATAGCTACTAGCGCTTGATGTATAAGCGCTAGAGCCACTTTTCACTCATATTTTCAATGCTCTGCCGCCACCAGCTGCGCAAAGCGTGCGAGCAGGCTGGCAGCGTGGGGCGTGGCCTGCACTTGCTGCTGCAAGGCGTCGACATCCACACCAGCGCTCTGCAGTGATGGCGCAAAACATTGCACAAAGTCGCGCATGACGGCATCACTGAATTCCGGATGAAACTGCACGCCCCACGCGTTGGGGCCCACGCGAAACGCATGGTGGGCTTCGTGGGCGTTGGCCGCCAGGGCCACCGCCCCGGGCGGCAGGCGGCGCACCGATTGTTCGTGCACCACATGGGCTGCAAATTCAATAGGCAGGCCGCCAAACAAGGCATCTCCTGCGGCTGCTGGCAACTGACGGATGGCCACGGTGCCAATCTCCAGCCCACCCGGGTGCCGCGCCACCTCGCCGCCCAGCGCGTGGGCCAGCAATTGGTGGCCATAGCAGAGGCCCAGCACCGGCACCTGTGCGGCCACCAGTTGCGCCAGCCACGCGGCGGCGCGCTCGCTCCAGGGTTCGCGGTCCGTCACCATGGCGGGCGATCCTGTGACCACAACACCCGCCACGGTCTCCATGGCAGGCCACGGTGTGTCGGTGCGCGCATCCAGGGTGCGCACGGGCAGCGCCGGGAGGTTACTGTGCAGAGCCAGCCCGTGTGCAATCCAGTCTTCAAAGTCACCGTGCACGGCCCGCAGCGACGGCAGGGCATCGCCGGTTTTGAGAATCCAGAGCGTGGGAGTGGGAGAGAGGGGCATGGCGCGAGAGTACATCCGCGCCAAGGTTCTATCGGGCGTAGTCGTCAGATGCCAATATGACCATGGACCCGAACGCGCTTTGGTAGAGGTGCGGACTAGCGTTTAACTTAAGCGGCGTCGTCAGGCGTACGCTTGAAGGAGGGTTTGCGCGTCTGCGCGCCGACCGCTAAATGCCCAGCTTGTGGAAGAAGACCCGATTGCGCATGTCTGCATCACGCAGGACCTTGTCCCAGCTGAGTACCTCGATATAGAGGTTGATGTTCCCGATCCAACTGAACCAGCCGCGCTTGTCTGGCATCGGAGTGAAGTTCTTTTCCGTCAAGAGCCACTTTTCTACCTTCGCAGATAAATCGCACACCACATAACCATAGAACGGCGTATTGGTCTCGACGTTGATCTTTCGTCCAAGCGGAGTGCGGTAGCGGCCCTCGCGAATGCTATTCACGTACCTGACGATCTGAGCAACGGGATCTTCTTTTGAAGAAGGGTTGACAAAGTCGTCTCGGTTTGGCTTCTTGAACTCAAAAACGATCACCGGATTGCTTGTCTCGTTTTCGACTCGGAACGCAATGCGCCGGTCAAATACCAGGAGATCAGGTCTCTCGCTCACGCCCCCATTTAGAGGCAGATCGGACGCTACGTAGCTTGTGAAGGTAAGACGTTCGTCAAGTATCCAGAGATTGTGATTTTCGTATGTAGTCAGCAGATCATCGGATTTCGTGGGAAAAATAATGTCGTGAACGGCGGTTTCGGAAGAGTATTTACCTTCTATGTCTAGTTCGAGGCTACGCTTGAAGATATCGAGGACTTGCTTTCGAAGTGCGACGTAGTGCACAAGATCATTTTTGCTTGACTCAGATATTTTGCTTGCGACTGCCGCCACATTTACAGAGAGTTCGCTTGCGGTGGCCGAACTCAGAAGTGCAGTCACCTCACCTCGGACTTTTATCTCTTGCTTGAACTTCTCTTTTTGGAGTAACGCTTCGAGTTCAGCGTCGGAAGGGTTGGTGGGGAATGCTGTCACATCTAGAGTACGGACCAGTGACTTGTGCCAAGGTGCTTGATCCTCAACGTAGGACTGAATGCGCTGCTTCTTCTTCTCTTGGCGCGACATCACTTGATCTGCAACTGCGCTCTTCGTAACTTCAGCGGCCTTGGCTTCGATATCTGTCTGCGATATCCCGTAGTTGAGATCGTTTTCCTTTTGGAATTCGAAGGCGCCTCGCTCCAGCGAGACATTCGCATCAAGGTAGACACTAAAAACGTATGCCTTCAAGATGTAGTTTCGACGTTTTTCTTCGGCGTCATCTCGGTTCTCCACGAACTCATCCGCAAACTCCGGCACGTAACTTTGCAGGGAAGTCTCCGTCACCTCTCGTTTATGGGCGACAAGGCTAACCTTGCTAATTTTATTTCTAGGGTAGAGCAACTTGAATACTCGGACAATGAAGGTTTGCGGCCCCGCATTGCTTTGAAGGCTAAAATTATTGTCTGCAAGCGCGAGTTCTTGGATAACAGCCCCTGCACTTTCAAGATATTGATTCAGAATAATCGACTCACTTCCATCGGCCTCGGACAAAGAAATCGTCGGACACTTGTAGCCGTTGGTTATAAAGTACGGAAGCAGTATCTCCACAAGTCCACGCGCCATCGTGGACAACTTTCGATGAAGAGAGCCAGACTTCTCTGAAGTAAGAGTAACAGTTGTGCCCGTAGTCGTAGTTCCGCTCTCAACCACCTTTTCATTGACGATGATCTCCTGGCCCTTCCCCATAGAAAAGGTTCTCTTCTTGAAGGCTTCATCAAAATAGCAGCTTTCAACTGTCAAGTCATCAAAGTACTTTAGGCATGTAAATCGACCGAATCCCTTGCCCCCTTGCTTGATTTTGAGGTCGCTGTAAAGCGTGTCAAAGCTGTTTCGATTCTCGTCAGTGAATCCGACGCCGTTGTCCGTCACTGATACGTCGAGGATCTTAGACTCGCCATCGTCGACCTCGGACTGCGGTGAGCGCCGGACTCTGATTTCGACTGTGCCGTTTGCCTCATCTTTGGCTTCGATCGCCTCAATGGCGTTGACCACGGTCTCTACGATTGGCGTGTAGACGGTGGTGCTCGACCGAATGTTCTCGATTGCTCGCCGGATATTGACGTTGCTCATTGGGTTATCAGAAAAGATAAATCTTAAGGACGGATCCGAGGTGCGCCGCTGTGCGTCTCCCAGCCTCCCAACGTGAAGGTAACCGGGATTGCGCGGCCTTATGCGCAAGGGCCGTGTTGACCGCAGGGTTAGGGCTCTTCTCTCGGTTCTTCTTCGTATTCATAAATGATCCCGCATTTCAAACAGCGCTCAGTTCCGTAGTTCTCGTTATATTGAAGTCCGCAGCTACATCCGCATTTGGGGCAAAACTCTGAATCGTCGACATCCGCCCACTTCCATGGGCCGTAGTATTCCGGTACTCCATCTTTGTCGCGAGACATGATCTCGAAGGTGTTTTCTTCGGTAGAGATATATGCGCAAACGCCATGCGACTTCAGTTCGGTAAGTACGTCTTCAGGCTGGAGATAGAACCATTCGAGGTGAATACTTTGATCGGCATATCGCCCATGAAGTGCGAACTCTAATTCTTTGTCGTCGTCGCTTTCAATCCAGCCCATTAGCTTGAGCTGGTATGGGCTACCTGTTCGCAAGGCGCGTAGCCGAACCTGTATATCTTTGGTGCGCCCAATCTTTACGCGCAATGAACTGTGATCGTCGTTCTCATTTTCGGCGATGAAGTAGACAGGCATGGCGGCGTTCCTGAGAGCCCTAACGACCCTAACGCCTAGGTTCAGCCGCAGACCCGCCGACGGCGGGCTGTCGGCTGCAACCGATTGTTAGGTCATGTGCGCAGATCAAAACGCATTGCCTCATTGATTACATCCCAGCGATCACGGAAAGTATCCGGACGAGCTAAACACAACCGTTCTGCGCCGCCAGCCAGCAGACGGCAAAACTCAGGTGAGTGCTTGGTGATGTGCTCGTTTTCAGTATCTGTTCTCTTGTAGAGCTTTTCACCGTGATAAGACGCCTTAGGGTCAAAATGTTCTAGTTTTCCAATGCTGTTTGAATCAATGATCAGATGACAACACTCGTGAAACATCAGAGCTTCTAGCGTCCGGTCAGGATATGCCAATGCGTCTTTAGATAGCAAAAGCACATCAGCGTTGACGTTCGCTTGAGGGAAGACCTTGCCGACATCCACTCTATAGCCAGCCTTGCAATCAAGGATTGGTTTGCTATTAACAGCGTCAATGAGTGCCAAGGGGGGATTGCCGAACAGGTCCTCTAGTCGATTGCGCTCGATATCGATGAGCAACCCATAAAGAACTCGGCCATTATTACTTTTTGAGTAGTCGGAAAATGAAAAATTGAATGCATCTGTCGCGATTGCTGCAAACCGGATACCGATCTCTGAGCTATTGATAGTCATTGAGTGATCTAACTAGAAATGGACGACACCGCAACCGCAGCGTGGGTCGGATAAAAAATTCTGACATCGCTTCCCCCAGACAAATTCATCCAACCCTCCGATTAGTCAAACCTAAAAACCCCGGATGAAAAACCACACGGGCGCTGTAACGACATGCTACAGCGCCCGTTCTCATCCGCAAAGGGCGTAGCCCTACCTATCAAGCCTTTTTCTGCACCATCTTGATCACGCTGGAGAAATCCTCCGCGCCATGCCCTGCAATGCTGTGCGCCGCATACAGGTTGCGGGCCAAGCCGCCCAGGGGAGTCGATGCCTTCACAGCCGCCGCATTTTCTTGCGCCAGGCCCAGGTCTTTCAGCATCAAGTCGGTGCCAAAGCCCCCCGCATAACCCTTGCTGGCGGGCGCGGTTTCCATCACGCCGGGGTAGGGGTTGTACTTCTCCAGCGCCCAGTTGCCGCCCGAGCTGCGGCGCATGATTTCGCTCAGCACCTTGGGGTCTAGGCCGTTGGCTACGCCCAGTGCAATGGCTTCGCTGGTGCCTGCCATCAAGATGCCCAGCAGCATGTTGTTGCAGATCTTGGCCGTCTGGCCCGCGCCCACGCTGCCAGCGTGGAAGATGTTGGCGCCCATCTTTTCGAGCACGGGGCGGGCGCGTTCCAGGTCGGCTGCGTCGGCGCCCACCATGAAGGTGAGGGTGCCTGCAATGGCGCCACCGGTGCCGCCCGAGACGGGTGCGTCGATAAAGGCCACGCCCTTGGCTTTGGCGGCGTCGGCCACCTTGCGGGAGGTGGCGGCTGCGATGGTGGAGCAGTCGATGACCAGCGTGCCCGCAGGCAGCTGGGCCAGCAGGTCGCCCGCGCCCAAAAACAGGCTTTCCACATGCTGGCTGGCGGGCAGCATGCTGATGACGACTTCGGCGCCTGCCACGGCCGCCTTGGCGTCGGTGGCGATGGGCACGCCGTCTGCGGCCAGCTTGTCGCGGGCGGGCTGCGAGAGGTCGAACGCGCGCACTTCGTGGCCTGCCTTGTGCAGGTTGTGTGCCATGGGGCCGCCCATGTTGCCGAGGCCGATGAATGCGATTTTCATGCTGTGTTGCTCCTGGATGACGTTGTGATGGTGAAAGGGAAGGTGTGTGGGTTTGATATGAATTTGATAGCTGGTAGCGCTTATCCATCAAGCGCTAGAGGCCAAAAAGGCTTGAAATCTAGGGGCGGATGTCTGCTCCACGGCTGGCCAGCTCGGCGCGCAGCACCGAGCGGTGACAGCGCGATTCGTCTTCGCAGTAGCAGCCGAGCGACATGGCGCTGTGGTGCGATAGTGCGGCCAGCAGGTCCAGCGTGCGGCTGGCCTCGGGCTGGGCCAGTTCTTTGCGGAACTGCTTGACGAACGACTCCCACTCTTTCTCTGTCTGGGCCTGCTGGCCTTGGGCCATCAGCTCCTGCGTGGGCGCAAGCAGTGGGTACCACACGTCGTAGTAGTCGCGGCTGGCGAACTCTGCCTTGGGCACGCCACGCGGCGGGCGGCGCACGGTGCCGATGCGGGTGCCTTCCCCGGCGGCGCGCGGGGTGCCAAGGCGGACGATGCGAAGGGGCATGGTGGTGGGCTCCGGGGAGGGCGATGGAAAGGGCAGATCAGTCGTCGGCTTCGAAGATGCTGTGCTTTTTGGCGGTGGCTTTTTTCTTCGGCTTGGCACTGGTGCTCGTGCTGGCGGGCGCTTTCTTGGCCGCAGCCGGGGCGTTTTTTGTTGTCTTCTTCTTGCGCGGCGAAGCCTTGGCCAGCGGGTTGTAGGCCAGTGCTTCTTCCAGCCAGAAGCTCCACTGCGCACGCGTGGTGTAGCCGTTGGGCTCCACCCAGAAGTAGCCCTTCATGCCGCCGCCGGGCGACAGCTCACGCGTGTTCTGCATCTCCTGCAATTCGCCATGGCGGTCGGGTGGCAGGCGTACCAGCAGCTCTTCGCCTTTGATGCCAATGCACAGCTTGCAGTCCACAAAAAAGCAGTAGCAGCCGAACATGGTCCGCTCTTCCACGTCGCTGCGGTGCGCGAGCGCAGTGCGCACGGCGTCGATCAGGTGCAGGGTTTTATCGGACAGGGGGCGGGCGGGCATGGGTTTTGAGAAAAATTGGCCGCTAGCGCTTGATGGATAAGCGCTAGCAGCTATAAAAACAGGAGTATTTACTACCGAATGGCCTCCGTGGCATCCCCATCCAGCATCCGCCGCGCAATGATCACCCGCATGATTTCGTTCGTGCCTTCCAGGATCTGGTGCACGCGGGAGTCACGCACCAGGCGCTCCAGCGGGTATTCGCGGATGTAGCCGTAGCCGCCGTGCAGCTGCAAGGCCTCGTTGCACACGGTAAAGCCCACGTCGGTGGCAAACCGTTTGGCCATGGCGCAATAGGTGGATGCATCGCGGGCGCCCGCATCCAGCTTGCTGGCAGCCAGGCGCACCATCTGGCGGGCGGCGACCAGCTCGGTCGCCATGTCGGCCAGCTTGAACTGCAGGGCCTGAAAGCTGGCGATGGGTTTGCCGAACTGCTTGCGGTCCTGCATGTATTGCTGCGCGGCGTTGAGCGCGCCTTGCGCCGCGCCCACCGAGCAGGTGGCGATGTTGATGCGCCCGCCGTCCAGGCCTTTCATGGCGATCTTGAAGCCTTCGCCCTCCTGGCCCAGCAGGTGGTCGGCAGGGATGCGCACGTTGTCAAAGCTGATGGTGCGCGTGGGCTGGCTGTTCCAGCCCATCTTGTGCTCCTTCTTGCCGTAGGTGATGCCTGCGGCGTCTGCGGGTACGGCAAAGGCACTGATGCCACCCGCGCCGGATGCCGCGTCACCGGTGCGCGCCATCAGCACCAGCACATCGGTGGCGCCTGCGCCGCTGATGAAGGCTTTGCTGCCGTTGATGACGTATTCGTGGCCCACCAGCTCCGCGCGGGTCTTGAGCGAGGCGGCGTCCGACCCTGCACCGGGTTCGGTCAGGCAGTAGGACGCGAGTTTTTCGCCCGTGGTCAGCAGCGGCCCCCAGTGGTCGCGCACGGCGGGTGTGGCCCAGGTGCCTAGCATCCAGGTGGCCATGTTGTGGATGGTGATGAAGGCGGTGGTGCTGGGGTCGATGGCGGCCATTTCCTCGAAGACGAGCGTGGCGTCCAGCCGGGGCAGGGCGAGGCCACCGGCGGCCTCGGGCGCGTACAGGCCACAAAAGCCCAGTTCGCCCGCCTTGGCGATGGCCTCTTTGGGGAAGATGCCTTCTGCGTCCCACAACGCCGCGTGGGGCGCGAACTCGGCTTGCGCAAAGTCGCGGGCCGTCTGGGCAAAGGCGCGTTGTTCTTCGGAGAGCTCAAAGTCCATGGTGTTTTGTCTCGGTGTCGCTTGTTGTTGCGTTTTCTTCTGGGCTTATGCAAATGAACCGTTTAAGCAGAGCTTGTCGAAGCGCTGCGCCAGGCTTCGACAGGCTCAGCCCGAACGGGTATGTGGTATTTCAAGTCGCGTAGGTCGGGTTAGCGCAGCGTAACCCGAC